>NZ_QEOB01000018.1:0-214087 GCF_003096875.1 Paraburkholderia unamae | reverse complement strand
TCACGCCACCTGCCTGCGTCTCGGCCTAACTCAACTGCGCTCCCAACCGGGCATCACCGGTGGGCCGTTCTGCGCGTTTTTACACGGCCTCGGCCGTAACCCACCAGTTGACGCATACCAGCGCGATGTGCGCCCGTCGACCCGTAAGCGCCGTTCGAGTGCTCCTGTTTTTGCAGGCGCGAACGCGTAAGTGAATCGTTCCCAGAGGGCGAATGCTCGCCCAGCAGCGTGGCGGATTCTTTGTACGATCATCCTTTTCCGCGCCCACTGCATCGACGAGAAACTGAAACGGCGTACCGACACATGGGGCGAGGTCTTGCAGGACCCGCTGATAACCCTGGCCGCCGTCGACCGTCAGGTCAACCACCCGATCTTATTCGAGCGCAACGTACTTCGCCTGACAAGTCCTTGATCAGGATTTTCAGTATTTGGGAATACGCAACAGACCCAGAAACGTCAGATTTACGGTTCCCGAAATCGTCGTGCCCCCGGTGTCACGACGGCGCGAAAACGACCGCACCGCGATCCTCAAAATGCTTGAAGCTCCGGATAAAACGATATAGCTGTCCGCCGATCTCCAGCCGGTTTCGCCCAGCGTGGGTTTGCTCAAGGATCTCTTCGGCCAGGGTTGCGGCAATGTTCCCGTGATATCTCAGGCGATCCTGATCTCGCCTGGCGTCGCCAACGTACACGGCACAGACGTCATTGCACTTCTGCATCATGATCACGCTACCGCCGGCGTTCAGGGACAGTTCGAGATATTCGGCCAACGTCAGAAGTGACTCAGTCGTCGTCATTGCGATTCCCCTGAAAGCACGGCTCCCGGCGTCGATCCAATGGGTGGTGGCATCGACGGGCATCCACTGAGGATAGCGCCACGCATTTCCGGCGCTTGCCTCCTCACCCGATTCAAACAGGCAACGCGGCGGACGGCGTCCCGGCCACGGCTTTCTTGCGCGAGACGGCACCGGCTCACCATGCATGCGTCGCGAGGTGCTATGGACCACGACATCGATGGAGCAGTCTGGCACGGTTAGTGCCAATCCTCAGAGAATTACTTTGCGACAAGCACTTGCCATGGCGTCGTGGCATGTTTTTGATCGTAGTGCTTCTGGTCGGAGATGTCGATTCTTCGAGGGCAGCGTTGTTGCCGGCGCGGAGTTCAACTGCTTTCCTTCACAGGATATCCGCTGTTGTGCCGGGCGATGATGCGTCCGGGCGGCGTAGCTGAAAGCGCGGCATCAACGCTACCGCAATGCGCGATTCGCCGATCATTGCCGGGGCCTGCTGGTTGTCGGCGCGGCAGCGCCTCGACGGGAACGGAAACTATCACCAGACACCGGCGTTCCCACAGACAGAACAGTCGCTCATTGCGTAACCTGGCGGGCAGGCGAAACGCCTGTCGCGCTATCAGCGATTATCCGGAGAATCGATCGATGTCGCGAGGAGGGCGCCTCAGGACATCGTGTTTTGCACAAACCTGCTGTTGACGCGCAAACAGCATTGCCCGCGCATGCGACGGATGCCCATCGTTTCATCGAAGATTGACGCGCAGGGCACAAGAAAAACTGGCCCGCAGAACGGGCCACACAGCTGGATGCGACGCGCGCCGGTCAGACTGGCTTGATATTTGCAGCCTGCTTGCCCTTCGGCCCCATCTTCACGTCGAAGCTTACCTTCTGGTTTTCCTGTAGTGACTTGAAGCCTTCAGTCTTGATTTCGGAAAAGTGGGCGAACAGGTCTTCACCGCCGTCATCCGGGGTGATGAAGCCAAAGCCTTTCGCATCGTTGAACCATTTCACTGTGCCAGTTGCCATTTTTTGAATCCTGTCGATGTTGAAACCTGAAATTGCGAGAATACCGCATCGCATGGAAGCGATCACCCGCAAGGACGACTTTTTTACCACGCCGGGATAATACCTGCCAATAAGCAGGTCCACGGACAGCACAAGTTTCGGCTTCCGGAGACCTTGCCACGGTGCAGACATTCAGGCGGATTCTGAAATGGAGCCGGGAAGGCGCTCGAGAAGAGTCGCAGAACCATGGGCCGCGTTGCGGATTCGTCCCTGGCCACGCGCGAAAGCCCGGTCTCGGTCACCATTCTGGCGTGGGCTGGTGGCTGCCCGAAACCGGCTTCAACGCAGCGTTTCCAGACGGCGCTATCCGGTCCGGAACAGCGCTGCTGTCGTTTGTACCCCACATGCTTTCCCTGAAGAGCCCAGGATCGTGCGCCGACGCCTTGTGCCCCACGTCAACCGGCATGCCCCGCCCGAGCCGTGCACTATCGGCCAGCGCAACGGCTGCCATTCCCGTTCGATGGTTCCAACCCAGCTTTCCATTTTCATGGTGAGCAATCCGTTGGTGAGGAATGCACCATTCTTTAGCGCACCTTCTCTCGACTTCCACTGCAACTTGCGGATTCTGGTGCGGTCCTGTCCCGCATATTCCAGCGACGGGCAAACTGCGGCGCGCAAGCGCCCCCAACCAGTTTTGCGGTTCCAACCTGGAGACTGATGAGAGCGTGCTACCCTTGGTCGACGCGAACACCAGCGAAGCGGCGCTCGAGGATGAACGACACATTCGAGTTTTCTCAGGATTTCGAGCCGTTCCCCGAAGACCTGCCGAGAAAGCAGTGGCAGACAAAGTCGCTCGATTGCGCCATGGCCGATTACTGGGTGGCAAGCGATGGACTTGTCGCGCGCCGACAGTTTCTGAGTGACGATTACCTTGCCAGCAACACAGCCTCCTTCACGGCTTATTTGTTCCACTTCCGGAAAGGCGTGAGACTCGACCTCAAAGTGGTTGTCGCTCAGGGTCGCATCCTGGCGCTTCGGCAAGAGCGCGAACCCGAGGCGGGGAAAGCGGTGGATGAGTGGACGATCCCCGTACCGGGTCCCGACGCTGAGCGTCACAAGTGATGCGGGCCGGATCGCAGACGACCAGATAAAAGACGGGTAGCGGTTCCGCGCAAGCGGAGCCTGTCAAAAGGCCACGATCTGCAATAACGACCACCGTGGTGCTTCGCTCGCGCGTCGGCTTTTGTTTAAACGCCTCCCGCGCCGGCTGGCGCCTTGCCCCGGGACGTGCCACCGCTTCTATGTTCTGAACGGTTTTGCCCGTCGCTGTGGAGAGCTGCGGGTGGTCGGCGCGTTTTCGCAGGCGAGCGCTACGTTCACGAACGCGACGGGCGCGATTGGCACGCGGCGGTCCGGTCAGCAGGGCGGCGCTTGCTGTCGAGTGTCGCACCAGCCGCCAGGACGAGCGGCACGTCCTGGTCGATGTCTTGCGTCGGAGCGCGCTTGTCCGCACGATTACCGGAGTCCCTGGCGAAAGCGCGCGCTGCGCCTCCCAGGCAACACCGGCCGCCCGCCAGGGAGTCTCTCAGGCGATGCGCTACTGCTCTGCGGCGGCCTGCTCGCGCATGCGACGAGCCTCGTCGCGCAGGAATTGCTGGTAATCGTCCAGATCGCCGTCGAAGGGCTCGACGCCGCCCTTGGTGACCAGCCAGAACTCGTCACATACGGCGCGCAGCAGGGCCCGGTCGTGACTGACCAGCATCACCGTGCCTTCGAATTCGTTGAGCGCCATAGCCAGCGCCTCGCGTGTGGCCAGGTCAAGGTGGTTGGTAGGCTCGTCGAGCAGCAGCAGGTTGGGGCGTTGCCACACGATCATGCACAACACGAGCCGCGCCTTTTCGCCGCCGCTCATCGTGCTAACCGGCTGATGGACCATGTCGCCGCTGAAGTTGAAAGTGCCAAGGAACGTGCGAAGCGATTGTTCGGTGCCACTCTGGCCGGGCGCGCGCATGTGCGGCGGCGTGTCCCTGGCAAGGCGGATCATGTGTTCCATCGGCGTGTCGAGCGGACGCAGCACGTCGAGTTCCTGCTGCGCGAAGTAGCCGATGTTCAGGCCCTTGCCTTCACTGATTTCCCCAGCAATCGGCGCCAGGGCGTGCGCCACCGTCTTCACCAGCGTGGACTTGCCCTGGCCGTTGGCACCGAGAATGCCGATGCGCTGCCCGGCCAGCACGGAGCGGTTGATTCCCCGCACGATGACCGTGGGCGGCGTGCCCGGCACTGCGCCGGTCGGCGCGGGGTAGCCGAAGCTCGCGTCCAGCATCGACAACAGCGGGTTCGGGACGTTGAGGGGCTCCCTGAACTCGAAGTTGAACTCTGCATCGGCAAGCACCGGTGCGATCTTCTCCATGCGCTCGAGCGCCTTGACCCGGCTCTGCGCCTGTTTTGCCTTCGAGGCCTTGGCCTTGAACCGGTCGATGAACTTCTGGAGGTGGGCGATCTTGTCCGCCTGCCTGGCCATTGCGGCCTGCTGCAACACGAGCTGCTCAGCGCGCATGTCTTCGAACTTGCTGTAGTTGCCGCCATAACGGACGAGCTTGGCGTTGTCGACATGCACCGTCACCTGCGTCACCGCGTCGAGGAATTCGCGGTCGTGGCTGATCACGACCAGGGTTCCTTGATAGCGCTTGAGCCAGGCTTCCAGCCAGACCAGCGCGTCGAGGTCGAGGTGATTGGTCGGTTCGTCGAGCAGCAGCAGGTCGGACGGGCACATCAGCGCGCGCGCCAGTTGCAGTCGCATGCGCCAGCCGCCGGAGAAACTGTTGACCGGCTGGTCAAGCTGCGCGGCCGTAAAGCCAAGTCCCTGAATCAGCGCCTGGGCACGTGCGGGGGCATCGTGTGCGCCGGCGTCGTGCAGGGCCATGTAGGCGTGCGCCATGCGCATGCCGTCGTCGCTGGCCTCGGCGGCGGCGACTTCCGCCTGCGCGGCGAGCAGCACGGTGTCACCTTCGACTACGAAGTCGGTCGCGCCCTGTTCCGTCTCCGGCATCTCCTGCGCGACCTGGCCCATCTTCCAGGCAGGGGGAATCGAGAATTCGCCGCTATCTTCGTGCAGCTTGCCGTTGAGAAGGCCGAAGAAGGACGACTTGCCGGCGCCATTGCGGCCGACAAGACCGATCTTTTCGCCGGGGGTGAAGGTGACGGACGCGCGGTCGAGCACGACATTAACGCCGCGGCGCAGCGTGACATTACGGACGGAAATCATAAGGAGCTACTTCGGAGAGGATTGGCATGATAGCCGACCGGAAGCACAGGGCTGTCTCTTTTCTGGGCCGCTCGCGCTGTGCGGTGCGCACCGGCCACAAAGCAAGGCAGGCCCAGGCGCGCTGGGCGTACCGGCTGCGGGGCCAGCGAACGTAGCGGTAAATGGCGGCTCTAGTCGACCTTGAGCGGTCTATCGATCGCAGAAAGTCGCGTGGCCGTTATGCGAACACAATCGGCCACTCGGCCTGGATCAGAACCGGCTCCTCATGCGGAGCTTACGTGAGACGCCCGGCTGGGCAGCAGACGTGCCTTTCAGCATGGCTGCCCGGTTAATTCCGGGTCAATACCGCTTTTTCGGCGGCAACGACCGTTTGATCTGCTTGCGCAGGCGTGCCACTGCGGCTGCCTTTTTGCGCTTACGCTCTGTAGTAGGTTTTTCATAGGCGGTCCGGGCACGAAGTTCCGGAATCAGGCCGTTGCGCTCGATCGCGCGACGGAAACGGCGCAATGCAACATCTACGGGCTCGTCGGGTTTCAGAATTACGGTAGTCAATTTTTTCCTTGGTTGGGATCCGGCAGCAATGCCGAATGGAGAGGTGGATGTGCACGCAGCGTCGTGGTCCAGGTGAGGATCACGGCCGACTGTCACGTATCGTGGCATCAACGACGGCGAAAGGCGGTTCTTTGCGTTGCGCCGTCGCTGCGTTCATCCTTTTGTCGAAAATTGATTCGTCCTTTCGTCGGGTCGTACACCGAAAGTTCTAGCGTTACCCGGTCGCCCGCAAGGATGCGAATGTGATTCTTGCGGATTCGACCGGACGCATACGCCCCTGGCACCACGCCATTGTCGAGCGGCACGCGGTAGCGGCTGTCTGGCAGCGCTTCGTCGACGATAACGTCGAGTTCCAGCAGTTCTTCTTTGGCCATTCAAGGTTCCTGATCAATTGGCCGACACGGGCTCGAGGGCTGGATGGAGGAAGAAGCTGCGAGCGTTGATGGACAGGCGCTCGTGCAGTGGTGGAAGCACGAAAATTGCTTGGCGGCCCTTGCGTCCTGACATCGCCTTGTCCGGGCGGTGAATCAGGTGCGCGGGGAAGAATGGTCAGACGCGGCGGCTCGCAAGACCGCTCTGGTGCGAGTCGGGGCGTGCAGTCCGGCGAGCACGGATAACGCAGGCCGCGCTGGACTATCAATCAAAGGAAAATTCGCGCCTAACCAGGACACGTCTTCTCGGCACTATGCGAATCAAGCGACTTCCGCATTGTAACCGAAGGCCGCCATGTGCCTGGCGACTAAGGTGCCTGGGTAATGCCTGGGTGCCTGGGCGCGTTTGGTTGCACCCGCCGGGGTGCCTCTGGTGCGTTGGGTGTTCCAGGCCGTTGCGTCGTCTTTAACCGCGCGTGTCGACCCAATTGCGTGCCCACTGGCTTGAGTGCCGCAACGCCTGCTCTTCACTCTTGAAATAATCGAGCGAATAGAACCAGTAGCGGCCTTCGGTGCGCGCGCTATCGATGCGTTCGAGCAGCAGGTTGGATGAATAGCTCCCGTCGGGCAAACGATGTGCCGAGGATTGGACGGCATAGCCGTTGTATTGTTGAATATTTGTGTTTCGCATTTTAATTTTAATGATATTTGAGTGCGCACGTGCCGTGCGAAAAGTGCACGGGTGCGTCGATCCAAAGCCATTTGCTCCGGCTTACGAGAAAGTCGAAAGGCGAGAAATGGCGTTAAAGCCTGAGGAGGGAATGGGGCGCAACGAGGCGTATGGCGCTTGGTTAGCTGCTGAATAAACCGGTGCAGCTAAGGGTAATCACGCCAACTTTGGGAGACAAAGCTCCGCGAGGGTGTCGCTGCAACCCGGCGTGCGATGCCGGGTCCCTGAAACGTTACAGCGGCTTGATGTTAGCTGCTTGCAGACCCTTCGGGCCTTGTTTCGTATCGAAGCTCACCTTCTGATTTTCAGCCAGCGTCTTGAAGCCGTCGCTCTTGATTTCGGAGAAATGAGCGAACAGGTCGTCGCCGCCCTTGTCCGGGGTGATGAAGCCGAAGCCTTTGCTGTCGTTGAACCACTTAACGGTGCCGGTATCCATGAAGAATCCTTGAGAGAAAAAACGAAGATTTGCTCTGTTAAAGAGCGCGTGAAGCTTCAAGGAGGGAGAGGACAACGAATACCGCAGAGGAGCGAGCAATTGATGAACAGCAATCGAACTTCTTGAACTTCGAGCTGCACGTTACCCGCCGGGTAGACCCGCGTCAATACTTATCTTGTAACTGTTTCACCGCGCGCGCCATTCGGCAGACGAAGGGATGCGACAGGGTCTCGCTATGTCCCTTGCCTGGCCCCGCGCAAAGCGGCGGCCAGGCGCAAGCCTGGCTTGGGGCGTCACGGGTTCGAATACACGCAACTGCGCACCGTGCCCCAAAATTTGTATCAGATCGGCGGATTGACTGGCTGTTTCCAGGGGCGCAGCCGATACCGGAATGACGGGTCTGCGTGCCAAATGAAGGGTACTTCATGACCGAAGACAGCCGCACGCATCGAGAAGGCCCATTTGCCCTGGCCCAAGCGTTCGACGATCACCACATCCGTATCGCCTTGCGCCCTCAAATTTAGCTGTGCTTCTGCCCGGACGGCTACGCCGTCGCGCGGCGCAAACTGGATAGGTCCCACGTCGAGCCGCCCGTGATCCGCAACAAGCTACGCTGAGCCGGGCATCGGCAACACGTGCTTTATTGTCGTGCCTTCGCGCAGTGTGGCGACGGCGCACGCGTTCGTCGGCACGGATGGACAGCGCGCCTGCGCGCATATCTTGAGCATCGCCGCTCGCAGGCGCGACGAAGCGGCCTTCGCGACATTTGCGCGAGCAGACGCACGTCGCCCAGCGCGGTGTGCCGCCATGAGTGCGCGGGCGCAACCCTGGCCGGAATAGCGGCGCTGGCTCATTTCCGTCATTGCCCCCGGCGTGATGGATCGTTGCGCCCGCACTCATCGTCTGCACGGAATCGGCGACCAGCCGCGCGCGATTGCGCCCGAGCGAATGAAAAGGGCGATGTTCGATCATGATGAAAGTCCGTTCGGGCGCACGGATGTGAAGGTCCCCATCCGTGCGCCCATGCCCACGTTCAGATCTGCTGCTGGCCGCCATCGACGAACAGTTCGATGCCGTTCACGAAGCTCGCATCGTCCGATGCGAGGAACAGCGCGGCGCTCGCGATTTCGCCCGGTTCGCCCAGACGTCCCATCGGGATCTGTGCGGCCAGGTAGTCGGCGAGACCCTGGCGCTGGGCGGCGTCGTCACCGGCCAGGTCGAGCAGACCGGGCGTGCGGGTCGCGCCCGGGCTGATCGTGTTCACGCGGATCTGGCGGTCCTTGAGGTCGAGAATCCAGTTGCGTGCGAACGAGCGCACCGCAGCCTTCGAAGCCGAGTACACGCTGAACGCCGCCGTGCCCGCGCTGCCTGCCGTCGAACCCGTGAGAATCACCGATGCGCCCCTGGCCAGCAGCGGCAGCGCCTTTTGCACCGTGAACAGCACGCCCTTCACGTTGCGATTGAAGGTGTCGTCGAAGTGTTCTTCGGTGATGTTGCCGAACGGCAGCATCGACCCGCCGCCTGCGTTGGCGAACAGCACGTCCAGTCGGCCCTGTTCTTCCTTGATCTGCGCATACAGCGCGTCGAGCTCGTTCAGCTTCGTGGAATCGACGCGCACGCCGCTCGCCTGGCCGCCCGTTTCGCGGATGCTCTTCACGGCGGCATCGAGTTCGGCCTGACGGCGGCCTGTGAGGTAGACATGCGCGCCTTCGGCGGCGAAGCGCTGGGCGGTGGCGAGGCCGATGCCGCTGGTTGCGCCGGTGACGAGTGCGATCTTGTTGTCGAGTTTGCGTGCCATGGTATGGCTCCTTTCGGTTCGTTCAGTGGAAGTGGGGGTTGGCTGGTTCGGTGTTGCGTGCTGCGATGTGAGAAGAATATCGACGGTCCGGTCGTTTCGAAATAGAATTGATTGAAACCTAACGTTGCATAAATGAAAAGATGAGGGGTAATGGCGAAGCTGCCTGATTTCGAAGGACTCGCGATGTTCGCGAAGGTCGCCGAGGAGGGATCGTTCGCGGCGGCGGCGCGCGCGATGGGCGTGTCGGTGGCGACGGTCTCGCGCGGCGTGGCCCGGCTTGAGGACCGGCTGGGCGCGCGGCTTTTCAACCGCACGTCGCGCCAGCTGTCGCTGACCGAGTTCGGTCGCACGATCTGTGAGAAGGCCGGCGAGATCTACCGGCAGGCCGAGGAGGCGGAAAGCGCCGCGCGCGAAATGTCGGTACAGCCGCGCGGGCTGGTGCGCCTGGCCGTGCCGATGTCGTTCGGGCTGCGCTGGGTCGCGCCGCTGCTGCCGGGTTTCTTCCGCGCGTATCCGGAAGTGTCGATCGACCTGCATCTATCGGATGCGTCGGTCGATCTGGTCGCCGATGGCTTCGACGCCGCGCTGCGTATTGCCGCGCTGCCCGATTCGTCGCTGGTGGCGCGGCGGCTGTGTGCGGTGACGCAATACGTGGTGGCGTCGCCGGAATACCTGGCGCGCGAAGGGCGCCCAGCGCATCCGCGCGAACTGGTGGATCGGCCATGTCTCTCGTACGCGTATCGCGCGCGTAGCGATGTCTGGCGCTTCAGGAACGACGCGGGCGAGGAGGAGCCGGTGATGCCCACCGGTCCGCTGCGCGTGACGAATTCCGATGCGTTGCTGCCCACGCTGCTTGATGGCCTCGCGATTGCCGAGCTGCCCGAGTTCATCGCGGGCGAATATCTGGCCAATGGCCGCCTCGAAGCGATCCTCACCGACTGGTCGCTGACAAAGGGCGGTCTTTACTTCGTCACGCCGTCGGCGCGCGCGCGGCCTGCGAAGGTGGCGGCGCTGTCCGATTACTTCGCCGAGCATCTTTCCGATCCGACGTGGCGATGGCCGAAGTGACGCGCTGGACAAACCGACGACCTATCATTGCATTTATGCAATGATAGGTTTCAAACACTTCTATTTCGTTAATATCTCCCGATCCGTATTCTCCTTTCCATCGGCTGCATGACATCACGTTGCCAGCCACTCACCCACACGGAAAGGAAGAATGAGGATGAACACGCAAACCCACCCGAACACGCCCGATACCGCAACCGTCGCCTTCCTCGATGCGCTCAACAGCGGCACCGGCCCGGCCATCGAAACGCTCACGCCTGCCGAAGCGCGCGAAGTCCTGGCGGGCGCGCAGCGCAGCGTCGAGGTCGACGTTTCGGGCATCGACGTCACGCGCCGCACGATCGAGCAGGATGGTCTGAGCGTGCCGCTCGTCATCGTCAAGCCGCAGCATGCGCGCGGCGTGCTGCCCGTGTTCATGTTCTTCCACGGCGGCGGCTGGATTCTCGGCGACTACCCGACGCATGAGCGTCTCGTGCGTGACCTCGTCGTGCAGTCGGGCGCCGCGGCCGTGTTCGTCGAATACACGCCTTCGCCCGAAGCGCGCTATCCGGTCGCGATCAACGAGGCCTATGCCGCAACGAAGTGGGTCGCCGCGCATGGCGAGGAAATCGGCGTCGATGGCACGCGGCTCGCGGTGGTGGGCAACAGCGTGGGCGGCAATATGGCCGCCGTCGTCAGCCAGATGGCGAAGGACCGCGATGGCCCGGCGATCCGCTTCCAGGGCCTCATGTGGCCGGTGACGGACCACGCATTCGACAACGCCTCCTACGACACTTTCGAAAACGGCTACTTCCTGAGCCGCGACATGATGAAGTGGTTCTGGAACGCGTACACGACCGACGCAGGCGAGCGCAACCAGCGCTATGCATCGCCGCTGCGCGCCACGCTCGACGAGTTGCGGGGCCTGCCGCCCGCGCTCATTCAGATCGCGCAGTTCGACGTGCTGCGCGACGAAGGCGAGGCCTACGGACATCGGCTTGACCAGGCCGGCAACGATGTGACGACGACGCAGTACAAAGGCACGATCCACGACTTCGGCCTGCTCAATGTGCTCGCCACCGACGCCCCGACGCGCGCGGCCATGCAGCAGATGGCGACGGCATTGAAGACGCGTCTGCAATAACACGCACCTATTGACACTGATATCGAGCCGCTCATGAACAACGCCAGACAACTGCTTGCTGCTTACCTCGAATCGATTCGCGACCCGCGTGCGGCTGCCGCATTATTCGCCGACGATGGCGTGCTGGAACTGCCGTATCTGAAATCGCTCGGCATCGACGCCCGCGCGCAGGGGCCGGAAGCGATCGAAGGTTTTATCGCTTCACTGCTTGCGAAAGTGCCGGATTTCGCGTTTAAAAACGTGTACTTTCTGATCGAAACACCAGAGCAGGTCTTCGCAGAATATGAGGTTGAAGCGCTCGTGCCGTCGACCGGGAAAGTCTATCGGCAGATGTACGCCGGTCGGCTCGTGGCGCGCGACGGCAAGATCGCGCTGTTGCGCGAGGCACTGGATACGGTAAGGGCCGCTGACGCGTTCGAGATGACCCGTGCCGTTTGACGATGACATGGATGAAGGATCGCTTTGACGCGAGAAGCGGTCCCTCGACCTGGCATTCCCGACGGACATGAGCGACCGTTTTCATCAAAAGCCCTTCACTTCAAGGCAAGAAACCAGGGCGTTTGCGGCAGATGCGCCGTCGCGTCCCGTTCCACTTCCATAACAGTGGGGAAATCGGCAGTCAGAAGTGCAGCGGTGTCAGCACCCGCAATCGGACGTTTCCGTACGGCCCACCTCAGGATGTGAGGCCTGTGCTGATAGAAGAGTTCGAGTTGCCCTGCATCCGATGCATGACGAGCCAGGCCGAATGTCTCCTCAAGCGTCCGGCGTGGAATATGAAAACGTTGAAGTCCGCGAATCACGCGAACCTGGAACACGACCCCGTCACTGTTGTGAGGGATTGCCGCCCAAAGCAGCGCGCTGTCCATGACATGCCCCCCGTTTGGCTGCCGACCTGATTCAAAGCTCGTTGCCCTATGATGCCCGCCAAAAAATACATTTCAAAAATACGGCTGACTCGCTTCGACATTTTCACCACACGAGGATGGCGAGCTTTGACTGTCACGATGGGAATCGCGTGGAAAGATGTTGTCGACATCGGCGGGCGCTCGATACCCGGTCTTGAGGTTTGTTCGACGCCTGCCCATGTCCACGGACTCGCAAGCGCATGACTGCGCGTGCGGGCAGGCGTTGGACAAACCTGAAGACAACTTGTCAGCCGAGACGTCATGCGAATGACCGTTCCAGCTTGCTACCTGCCATAGTCTCCGCACGGGGTAGATCGACATCAACGGGCGATGTCGTGCTCCCTGCTCGAGCTGGCGGGCGCACTGAGAATGTAGTCCGGAAGACCGCCCCGGATTCATGTGGGCATCCGCCAGTAGTGGCTCGACCTCGACAGCCTCGAAGCATTTACGCGCAGTGCGCCGCATTCGCGCTGGTGGGGTGTGTTTCTGCGCGATAGCATCTCGCGCTTCGCTTCGCCCCGCGACGCGCACGTGTCCCGTTCCTCTCTTGCCGTCATCGTGGCGTCGGCGCACGAGCGGGGAGAAACGCTCAAACGGTGCGTGGAACTGTGTGCGATGGCTGACGTGCCGAAGTCGGCATGAAACGAAGCGCTGCACGCGGCGATCAGCGCGATGTTAGCCGGCGGCGTGCTTCTGCCGGCGTCGAGCATCGATCACATCAGGCGCGCGATGACCGCGCGGGCACCGCCAACGGCCGCGGTGCCCGCCGCAGGCGAACAGAAGATCGGCACGGCAGCGGATCTGACGCTCGCGCCGGGAGCGTTCGAGTCTTCGCGTGGATGACTCGTTTTCTGCCGACCAGGGCGATCGCCGGGCACATGAGTCTGGAGGACATCGCGGTCCGCAAATAGCTGACCTGCTAGCGCGCTTCAATGTGAAGCGGCGCACCAACCTGATCGTCGCCCTCCCGGAAAGCGACTTCCAGCCGGGCATTCCGCCCGCCACGGGAGTCCTGGCTATGACCGGACTCCGGTGGCGGGGCAGAAGCGGGCTCACTGAACGCAGGGCTCGGACGCGCTCAGCCAGAGCCGCGAGTCACCCTTCGCGACAGGCTGCGCCTGCGCCAGCCTGGCAGGTGCGAGTCAGGCCGCGCTCAATAAGGCACCCGGTCCGCCTTGTTCTTGTATTTCTTCCACACCTCGACCGCTTCCGCGCGCATGATCTGCTGACTCGGAATCGAGCGCTCCGCCATCGGCTTGCGGATCTCGCCGTAAATCATGCTGTCGTCGAAATCACCGTATTCGAGCGCATCCTCGTTGGTCGACGCATAGAAAATATGCTCGATCCCGGCCCAGTACGCCGCGGCCATGCACATCGGACAAGGTTCCGCGCTGGTGTAGAGGGTCGCGTTACGCAGCTTGAAACTTCCGGTGGCCTTGCATGCATTGCGGATCGCCTCGATCTCGCCATGCCAGGTCGGATCGTTCTCCGCGACCACGCGATTACGGCCCTCACCGATAATCTTGCCGTCCTGCACGATCACCGTGCCGAACACCCCGCCGGCGCTGTCGATCAGAGCGGTCTTCTCCGATAGCTCGATTGCCCGTGCCATGAATTTCTTGTCGTCGTCCGTCATTCCTTCACCCTCCGTGTAGGCGGCAGCGATAACCTCGGTGCCCGCCGCCGATGTTGAGCGCCATCACGCTTCAGAATGCGAGCATGAAAACCGCCAGTTCGATGAGATACAGCGCCAGCATGGTGCAAGCCCCGAGCGCCTCGAGTTGACTGCGTCTGGCGGGCGACGGCCGCAGCCACCAGCCCATGGCCGCCACCGCGATCTTCATCAGCGGCCACGATACGAGCGATACGCTGATGGCGTTGCCAATGAACGTCGCGATCGCAACATGTTGTCCCGCGAGCAGCGGACTCAGGAAGCGTATTTCCAGCATCACCACGGGGAAGAGTACGAGCAGAACGAGGGCGGTCTGCTTCCAGGCGGGCGGCGGCTTGTCTCCGGCCGCCGGGAACCAGCCGGCGAACGGACTTGGCATCCGGTAACTCTTCCAGCTGGCGACATGCGGTTCGACGCGTTGTAACAACTGCTTGCGTTCGCTCGAACCGAGCCATGCATCGAGTTCGTCGGGACTGGAAAAACGCACCAGCGTGGTCCAGTACTGCGATGCCTCCGATACCGGAGCCTGAACCAGCGTCCCCATATAACCGGGGAACGACGACTGGCTCGACTGAATGGTTTCCGCCCACGTCCGGAAGATGATTTCCTTGCCCGGTTCCACCACCGTGGTAATGACTTCCGTGACACAGGAGAGCGGATCGAACGAATGGAGCGTGTCGTGCGCGGTCGCCGTGACATGCGGGTCGCGCATCGGCGCGAGGTCCGCGATCAGCTGCGCCCGCTGGGGCGCGTCCTGCCACGCCCTCAGCGCCTCGGGCGAACGAAAGCGTTGAATGATGCGCCAGTCAGCGGAACCCGCGAAGGCCGGCGCGATATCGAGCGCCAGAAAGCCTTGGGCCTGAGCGGCGGCATGCGTAAATTTCGCTTGCCAGGCCGCAAACGGCGGTCCCATGTCCGGTCGCAAGGTGATATTCGTTGTGAGTGCGGTGGCCGGCGGTCGGTTCGAGTCGTTCATTATTGTGTCCACCAGGCGTCAGAATCTGTGCGCGGCGCGTGTCCGCCGCTTTACCCGCACCCCGGATTCAGCGAGCGCTGACGAACTTAACGCACGGATAACCGGAATGCAAGTATCGCGTCACGGATCCCGGCCGTTGGCGCTTCGCCGCGAGCGAACATGACGCTTGATGAACCACTGGGCCAAAGCGACGACCTCTCGCGGGCGAAGGTCGCGGGCTTCGATCTTCATTTCACGAAACGAGGTCCAAGTGAGAAGCGCCAGCGGGATTGGCAGATCCAACGTGAAGCCGCCATTCAAATGGCCGCTCCGTGGTCGAGGCTGGGCACGTGGAGTTCCTCGTTCGACGGCTCAAACGCGGTGTCGAATCCGCTGGCCAGTGCCGCTTGCGTGGCAACCCGGTCCTCACGGCCTCAATGAGCATGCGGTGCAGGAAGCGCACCTCCCGTGTTGCGTCGAAGAACCGGTAGGGCCGCCCACCGGGCGACGGAATCCCCTGCGGCGCGTCCTTGCCCGGCGCGTATCGCCGCACTCGCGTGGTCGGGCGCGAGAACCCGTTTAGCACCTCAAGGTATCAATCTTCGTGGCGCAGCGGTGGATTCGTCCGTTCCCGTCCGGAAAGGGGGGCAACTAACTGTCTACGAGGTTATGCGCAGCAAACGCCGGTTCCCGGCGCACGACCCCGGTCAACAGGGTGACGGCGCAGGCGTTTGTCTCGCGCCAGCCGAAGCTGCGCTCGACCACCCAGCGGCGGGGCAGCAGCACAAAGCCCTTCTTCGCCTCGGGCAGTTTGATGACCTGCAATGCCATGCCTTCATCGCGTGCAGCATGAGCGGCGGTGTCGCCCGTATAGCCCTGGTCTGCAAAGGCGAGTGTCACCGTCTGGCCGGCTACGTGCTGAACCTGACAGCCATGTGAACTTTGCTGCCCCGCTTGCGCTTGTGCCCGTCATAACCTGCGCGCTGCCCGCTTTCGCATGTGGACTGCAACGTGCGGCCATCGAGAATAGCCGCACTGGGCTGACCCTGTCGTTCCTGCGCGACCCGGATGATCGAGCGCAGATCATTGACCATGGCCTCGAAGCAACCTGCGTGTAACCAGCGTTATGTTTGCTGATAGACCATCTCCCACGGCGGAAAATTGGTCGGCAGCATGCGCCACGATGTTACGGCTCGCGCCATCCAGCGCAGCGCGTTAAACATCTCGCGCAATTCCTATCGGCGCTGCGGAGCGTCTTCGCTCGTCAAGATCCGGTATGGAGTTGCGAAGCTCCACTCCTCATCCGATACATCCGTCGGGTAGGGCTTGCGGTCGTTCATCCCTCCAGGTTGCCAGGTTTGAACAGAAGTGCCTCACACGCTCTGGAGTGCCAGCGCAATCTCGAACTGATGTGGCAAACTGGAGCGCACTGCGCCGGGCTTCAAGCCGATTGCCGAGTTCGGACGCGGCAATGGTGCCGGCATCCGCAACGTATGTCGGCGCTTCGTGATGATCTGTCGCGACCTGAAGCTCTTTATGCAAGTGATCAGGGCTGTCGACAGCAGCAAGTTCAAGGAAATCGACAGCCGCGATCAAAATTTCACGCCTAACAAGATTGAGAAATGCCAGGAGCAGATTGAGCAAGGCATCCAGCGCTACGGGACAGACTGAAACCGCCTTGGCGCTTTGCGATTCCGACAAGACAGCGCGGCGGCGATGAAGGCTTCATCGGCGCATTCAGGGCGAGTGTCTGAGCCTCGAATGGTTTGGGTCACGGTTTAACGCGGGCACCGGGTCTTTTGTATATATGCCATATGGTAGTTTTTTTAAGTTCTTCTTTGTCGATGTATTTGTGATGTTGTGATGACGGATCTGTTATCCAAAAAGTTTTGTCGCCTTGTTCTACGCCGAGCAAAACCATGAAGTGTCCCGGCCACATTTTTGGCAATTTGTGGCCTTTTTCGTCATAGCGATACGTGCTGCAATTTTTACATAAGAACACGAGTGGATTTCCCTGTCGAAGAAGGGTTGCGGCTGCGTCAACCGAGGCAACCTTCGCGCCCTCGTAATCGGGCCAATATTTTCTGATGTTCTCAATCATCACCGTGCCAGAGGTGCCGCTAGGTTCGCCCTTTTTATCCGCGGCTCTGCCGTATTCTGAGGTGTATTGCATTGCCTCCTTCGGGTCTAGGCCAGGGAAACTCGCCGGAAGATTCCGGTAAGGAGAGTCCAGCCGAATAAGATAATCCATGACGATGGAGAGACTGGTGGGCCCGCAACCGGCCTGGGCCATGTTGGTCCATTTGACGTCTTTCCATTTGGGGTTGATCGAGCCATATTTCAGATTTCCCCAAAGCCCGTCTCGCTGGCGATATTCGGCGCCCATAACGGAGACCTGGATGTACGCCCAAACCGGCATGGTGAACCACAGTTTTCTCCGTGCTGCGTAGCTCTCTGGAGCTTGACTAAACAGGCGTGCCTCCAGCATCGCGTTTCCCGATTTCAAGCCTTGGATCTCGTAAGTAAGCAGGTGTGCGTTACGTTTAACGGGCTTTTCAGAGACCGATCCGATGGATGTGTCGTTCAGGTCGACGACTAAATCTTCACCATTTGGCCCGCCGCCGTACAGATCGATTTTGACTTTCTCCTCCAGCATGAGGACTAGACGTCCGGCACCTGTGTCAAGCCTGGTTGCATGATCATTTGGCACTTTCTGAAAGTTAGCCATGTGCACTCTCCTGAAGTAGCAAGCCTGTCCAATTCACGTCGAACGACGATTGGGTCGACTTGGCGTCCGTTGCAAGCCTAAAATTTCGTTTTGGTATATACCGTTGCCCGAGCAAATATTCGATCGGGCGCATTCGAGGTCACGCTTCCTCGCATGGAAAAACTTCTGACCAAGGCCAACTGGATTTGTGCGACCGGCCGGGACTGAAGTTCGTGAAACGCAATGTGTCGATTGCGGTTGTTGTGCGCAGGTTGAATTCGGAGGTTGCCCGCATTTCTGTATGCTTAAGCCCGCGTGCCCGAGTTCGCGCAACATACTCCGCCTCAACGTGTTTTGTGCCACTGCCCTCAAGGCGAACTGTCATCCACGCAAAACTGCGAATCAGCAACCAGACAATCCGCCGTCGCAGGCGCCGCCATCCCTCGCGTTTTCGTCGCCGTTTCCTGCGCTGCCACATGCAACCCCTTCGGCAGCAGCAGCCACATGCGCAAATGTTCCTTCGTGCGACTCGCCGCGCTCTGCGCCGCCTGACCGAAGCCATAGAAATAGTCAGCGCGCACCGCGCCCTGAATTGCACCGCCCGAGTCCTGCGCCATCATCAGCCGGTTTACGGCACCGGGCGTTTGCGGATCGTCGCGCGTTGCAACGAACACCGGCGAACCGAGCGGGGTCGTACGCGGGTCGACCGCCACCGACCGGCCCGCCGATAGCGGCACGCCGAGCGCCCCCGTCGGGCCGTTAGGCGAGTCGGGAATCGGGCGGAAAAAGACGTAGCTCGGGTCCGAGGTCGCGAAGCTGTGTTTGACCGGCGCACCCGCGCCCAGCGCCGTTGCAATGTCCGCGCCGGGGCTCGATGACGCGCCGCCCGTTGCTGCTGCTGTCGCACTCTTGTTCGCGGGCCGCGGCGCGCTCGCCGTGGCGGGCCCCGCCGAGCCGGTGCTCGAAGGTGTTGCGGCGGCGAGCTTGAAACCGCGCAGCAGCGGCGAGACGGGCTGGTCGTCTTCGTTGTCGTTCGAGCTTGCCGAGGGTGTCGGGCCGCCGCCGTTGTCGGACGGATGCGCACCGTTGGCGTCGGCGAGCGTGATGGGGTTGTCGTCGTCGGTAACGTCGATATCGACGTCGAGTCCACGGACTATCAGTCGATGGCCGCCGGTTTGTCCAGCATGCGCGATGGGTGGCAGGAACGGCCGGCCGTTCTGCTCTGCATACGCAAAACGGCGAATCGTCCCGTCGCGCATGCGGATCTTGCCCGAGCCCTGCATCTGCATCGAATACAGCATGACGGGGTCGTCAACCCACGCCAACACCGGCGCGCGAGCCGCGCCGCGTTCAATCTCAGCGCGCGTGTAGTACGGCACGATGCGGTTGCCATCCAGCCGCAGCCGGATTTTCTTGTCGCGAATGTCGGGCACGCTGTCGCGCAGGTCGAGCGCGTAGACGCCCTTTACACCGGAAGGCGCAGCCGGCGGAGCGTCCTGGAGCGCAATGACCGCCCGCCCTTCGATACGCGCCGCGGTGACGCTGCCGCGCGCTTTGCCGTTCAGGCGCCGGGCGTCGAGGTAGAGCATGTCTTCGGGAACGCCGTAGACGGGGTACACATAAGCGCCGCCGTACTGTTTGCTGCCGTTCAGCAATGGCTCGTAATAGCCGGTCATGGTGCCGTCGGGGCTGCGCTCGGCGCTGGTGATCTGATAGAGGTCGAAGTACGTTTCGAAAAAGCGGCGGATCGCGGTGGGGTTATTCGCGTCGACCGACCGCGCGGCCGTGCAAGGCGTGGCCCAGCCGCTGCGTGCGCCGACCACACCGCAGCCGCGGCGGAAGGCGTCGAGCGAGCCGCCCAGGTCGTCGCTGCTCCAGCCCGGCAGGTCAGCGAAGCGGGCGGGCTGGTAGAAGGCATGGCGCGTACCGAACGCGGCTGCCAATGCTGTGGACGGCGCTGTGGACGGCGCGGCGGACGCGACCGGCGAAGGCAAGAGTGCGGGGCCTGGCGGGGCAGACGTGGCGGCGTTCGACACGATGCCCGCGGCGGCGGCTCCGGGTGCGCCGCTCGATGGCGCCGCAACCTGTGTTGCTCCCGTCGATGCGGTTTGCGCCGTGACACCCGTACTTTGCGCGTTTGGCCGCGCCGCCGGTCCGATCACTACGGAACTGCCGGGATTGTCCCCCGCGCAACCGGCAAGCCATACAGCCGCGGCGAACACGAAGAGAGGTTTGTTCATTCCGGCCTCCAGAGTCTCAGCCGCATGAAAGACGACACGAAGACGGGCTATTGCCCGGCGCCGTTACCTACCACGTCAATCTGGAACGTCGCCGCGCCGTAAGCGTCGTTGCAGGTCGACGCGCCGGGCGCGCAGCGAGCCTTGCCTGCGAACGGCGAGTCGCTGCCCGTGCGCCGCGCGGCGGCCTGCGCTTGCGCACTCGCCGGGATGTCTGCAAAGACATCGCCCTGCCGCAGTCCGGCGTCGGCGAAGTCGCGTGGCTCGGGCGAGACGAGCACGAGGAAATGAATCGGGCCGGCCGGCGCGTCTGCGAGCATCGGCCAGCTCGCACGTGGCAGCGTGAGCGTTTGGCCCGCCGCGATACCGTTCGCCTTGTCGCGCTGGTTCGGCAGCAGCATCAGATATTCGCCCTGCGGATCGACCATGAACGCATAGACATGGCCCGCGCGGTTGCTCGTCACCTGGAATTGCAGGAAGTCCTTCTTGATGCGCGCCCTGGTGCTGTGCAGCTTCGTCGTCACGCGGATCGACGGATCACTCATCGCGACGATGCGTTCAAATTCGCCGGACGGCGTGAAGGGGGGCAAGGGCGGCGCGGCAGCGGCTTCGGTTGGCGGTGCGCTAGCGGCCGGAGGGGCAACCGGAGCCAGTGCGGCTGTCCCTGCCGGGGTGCTTGCCGTGGCCGCTGGCGGCGGCACGGGTGGCAGTTCGGCGGTGGCGCTTGCCGGCGCTGCGGGCGCGGTGGCGGCGGGCGTGGCGGTTGTGGCGCTCGCCTGGGTCGAGGCGGCAGGCGGCGCGCCCGAAGGCCGCAGTGCGAACCACGCGCCGATTGCCGCAATGATCGCGACGCCCGCCCCCACGGCGGCGATCGTGCCGCCGCGCTTGCTGCCCTTGCCGCCCGCAGCGGCCGCCGTCGCCGCGTTGGATGCGCGACCGGGGGGGAGCGTGCGTGCCGCACTGTGCGAAGCCGGCGCGCGGTTCTCGCCAGGCGGCGCAACGGGGGTGCTGGCACGCTGCGCGGTGCCACTCGATTGCGCCCGCAACGCCGTGCCCGTCTCGTCATCGTCGAACGGCGGCGCATTCGCTCCATCGCCCAGCGCAATGCCCAACTCCGCCGCGAGCGCCTGCACATCCTGCGGACGATCCTCGGGCCGCACGGCCAAGGCGTGGTCGATTGCGCGCAAAAAGCGCTCGCTGTAACGGTCCGCCGCGACAGTCGCGAGGGGCACGTAGCTGTCGCTCATCAATCTCCCGACTGAGGCCGGTGGAGTCGCGCCTTTGATGGCGCAGTACACGACCGCCGCGAGCGCGTAAATGTCGGTCCACGGCCCCTGTTTCATCGAGGGGACTTCCGCGTATTGCTCGACAGGCGCGTAGCCCGGCTTGAGGATGACGGTGAGCGCCTGCGTCATGTCGCCGATCACGCGGCGCGCCGCGCCGAAGTCGAGCAGCAGTGGCCGCTGGCTGCCCTTGAGCAGCATGATGTTGTCGGGGGCGATGTCGCGGTGGTAGCACTGCGCCGCGTGCAGCACGCCGAGCGCTTCGAGCAGCGGTGCGAGCAGCGCTCGCAGCCACGGCTCACCGGGCGGCGTGGACATCTGGCGCAGCGCTTCCTTGAGCGTCAGGCCTTCGTAATACGGCATCACCATGTAAGCGGTGCCGTTCGCTTCCCAGAACCGGTAGACCTTCACGAGCGAGTGATGGTCGAACTGCGCGAGCAAGCGGGCTTCGTTGATGAAGCTTTTCAGGCCCGCGCGGAAGGTTTCTTCATGGCGTTGCGAGCGCACCGTCACGTTGCTCGCATTGGCGGCGCGGGTGGCGAGGGACGCCGGAATGTACTCCTTGAGCGCCACGTGGCGCCGCAGCAAGGTGTCCCATGCGAGATAGACGATGCCGAAGCCGCCTTCGCCAATGAGCCCGACGATCTCGAACTCCGCGATCACCGTGCCGACCGGCAGCGCCTCATGTGCGCCGGCTTCGGCGCTGCCGGCCTGTGTGGTCTGGGTGGCCGGCGTAGCGGCGACCTGCGTTTGCAGGCGCGGCACGAGGCGAGTGGCGTCGTCCTCGGGGATCGGCGTTCCGGCGGTTTCGTCCGGGCTGTCGCGCTGCGGTGCCTGAGCCGATGCGCGGCCCCCTTCAGCCGCGCGCGCGTCGTCCTGTCCGGCCGGTGCGGACACGATCAACGTCTTGTCGTCAGGGCTGTTCATCTGGCTTCGCTCCGTGGGCATGGCCTTGCGCGTCATCGCGCCGTGTGCAGAGCGTGGCGTGCGCCTCGCCCGCGTGCGCGCGCACCCTTGTCTGCAAGACGAACGAACCGGTGGATTTTTGAAAGCGTAGCAGCTGGACAGGCATTTTGTCGGGGGCACCCATCGGGATTTCAAAATTTCGCGGGCTTGCTCGTCTATGTCTTTGAAACGGCCCGGTGCGGATATCGCACCGGACTCGCCCGCGCAAGTGTCCAGCAGGATGCCCGAAGTGAAAAAAATTCAATTCGATGTGGCGGGTAGGTACACGGTCGTGCTGCGCGCGAGCGCCCGTTGCGCGCGCGCGGCGCGAGGGGTGTCAGCCATCCGGCGCGGGGTGCTGCGCCTTGGCGCCTGCTGCGCGCTGGCTAGCGCGCCTGGCTTGTTGCTCTTGCCGTCCACGGCGCAGGCCGCCGGGACTGCCAGCGACGCTGGCGCCGCCGCGCCCGGTCTCGCTCCAGAATCGCAGGGCTTTCGCGAAGCCGCCGCACGCGAGCGCGATGCCGAAACGCTGCAATCGCTCACCGACGAAGGCCGCTTGCTGCTTTCACGCGACCGCGTCGAACTGCCGGCTTACGAATATTGCAGCATGTCCGTGGCGGCGGCCGAGCGCGGCGATTTCCGTGACAGCATCAACGCGGCGGCGCGCGCGCTCGTTGTCGCCGAGCGTACCGATAACGCCGACCTCGCCGCGCTCTCCAAGCGCGATCTCGCGATCGCATACAGCTATGCCGGCGACCTCGAAGACGCGCAGAAGTACGCACAGCAGGCGCTCGCCTCGCATCCCAAGGCGCCCGAACAGGTCTTCGCTCCCGCAAACAAGGTGCTCGGCGACGTGGCCCTGCGCCGTGGCGATGCACCGGGCGCGCTCGCCGCCTACGACGAAGCGATGCTGACCGCCTCGCCGCGCTACCGGCCTTTCGTGCAACTGTCGATCGCGAACGCGCAGATCGCCATTGGCGACACGGCCGCCGCACGGCAAACGCTGGAGGCCGCGAGCCCGCCGCCCAGCGCAGACCTTGCGCCCGCGTATGGCCGTATCGAAGGCAAGTTGCTGCTCGCGGAAGGCAAGCCCGCCGAGGCGCTCAAGGTCTACCAGGCGCAGCTCGCCGGGGGCGCGACGAGCGACGCGAACTACGACAACCTCTGGGTGCACGAGGGCATTGGCCGCGCGTATCTCGCGCTCGGCGACAAAGAGCACGCGCGGCAAGCCTTTTTGCAGGCCGTGGACGACTCGGAAAAGATCCGCGCGCGCTTTCGCAGCGACGAGTTCAAGACAGGGCTTTTCGGCGATACGCAAGGCGTTTTCGAGGAAGCCATCGCGCTCACCGTCGATGCCGGCGACTACGAAGCCGCCTGGAACCTCTCCGAGCGCAGCCGTGCGCGCGCGCTGCTCGACGTCGTGCGCAACCGCGTCGAAACGGGCGTGGACAACCAGCAGTTGAATGGCATGGTGCCTACGTTGCAGGCGGTGCGCGACGCATTAAAGCCGAACGAGGCGATCGTCGAGTATCACAGCCTGCCGAAGACGCTCGTGGTGTGGGTGATCCGCAAGGACGGCCTCTCGGGCCATACGCTGCCGCTTGCGCGCGCCGATATCGACTCTGCCGTGACCGACGTGCGCAATGCGATCGTGCACCGCCGGCCTGCCGCAATCACCTACGGCGACAAGCTTTACCAGTTGTTGATCGCACCGCTCGCGCTGCGTTCCGACGAGCGACTCGTCATCGTGCCGCACGGCCCGCTGCATTATCTGCCGTTCCAGGCGCTGCACGGCCCGAACGGCTTTCTGATCGAGCAGCACGCCATCGCGCTCGAACCTTCGGCGAGCATCGCCTTGCAACTGGAGGCGCGGCGCCAGCAGGTGGCGAGCAACCTGGTGGCGTTCGGCAACCCGCAAATCGCGCCACAGTTCGCGCTGCCGGGTGCGCAGGCCGAGGTGGAGGGCATCGCGCCGCTGTTCGCCTCGAAAGCGCTGTTCCTGCAAAGCGCGGCCACGCGCGCGCAGTTCCGCGAAAGCGCGCCGGCGGGCCGCGTGCTGCACGTGGCCACGCACGCCGAAGCCGACACGATCGACCCGCTCCATTCGCGCATCCTGCTCGCGCCGGCGAACCAGCCGGCGGACGGCCCTGACTCGCTGCTCGCACTCGACGTGTACAACCTCAAGCTCAACAATGTCTCGCTCGTCACGCTCTCCGCGTGCGAGACGGGGCTGGGGCGCATTGCGAGCGGCGATGAAATCCTCGGCTTCACGCGGGCGTTCTTTTACGCGGGCGCGACGAGCCTGATCGTTTCGATGTGGCCGGTTGCCGACGAGTCTACGGCGATCACCATGCGCACCTTCTATTCGCAACTGTCGCAAGGCAAAGAAGCCATTGACGCGATGCGCGCCGCACAACTCGCCGTGATGAAAGAGCCGCGTTTTGCGCATCCGTTCTTCTGGGCACCATTCGACCTGATGGGTGGCTGGCGTTTGAGCATCGCTCGCGGAATATAACATGAGAACAGGACTCCGAACGATTGCCGCCTTCGTGTCGGCTAGTAGCGCGCTGGCTTGGGGCCAGACGCCGCCGCCGAACGCGGGCGCCATACTCAACCAGGCCTTGCCGCCGAACTCGGGCACCATCCTGAACCAGACCCAGCCGCGCGAGACGCGCCCGGAACCGCTGGGGGGCCAGAACGCGTTGCCCGCGGTGCCACAGGCTCCGGGCGAGACGGCGCAGCCGGGCGGCCCGACGTTCGTGCTCAAGTCCCTCACGCTCAAGGGCAACGACACGATCCCCACCGACGAGTTGCTCGCCCCTGTGCGCGACAAGATCGGGCAGCCGACGAGCTTCGCGGATTTGCAGGCCATTGCCGCACGCATCACCCAGGTCTATCGCGACCGCGGCTACGTGCTCGCACAGGTGGTGATTCCGCAACAGGACGTGACCTCGGGCGACGTGCAACTCAGTGTGCTCGAAGGGCGCGTCGGTCACGTGCGGCTCGACGTGGCCGCCGGCACGCCGATCAAGGAGTCGCTCCTGCGCGAGCGCGTGGAGCAGATTCCCGTGGGCGCGCCGTTGCAGGAGCAGGTGCTCGAGCGCACCATGCTGCTGCTTTCCGATTTGCCGGGCATTACGGTGACCTCGTCGGTGGAGGCGGGCAACGAGCCCGGCACCGTCGATCTCACGATCAACGTCGCGCCGGCGAAGCGCTGGACCATGGCCGCCGACCTCGACAACTACGGCGCCTCGACGAGCGGCACCTGGCGGCTCGGCGCGCTCGCGCGGCTGAACTCGCCGTTCGGCATTGGCGACAACCTCGACTTGCGCATTCTCGGTGCGGAGCGGCTCGACACCGCCTACGGGCGCGTTGGCTACGAGGCGCCCGTGAACGCTTACGGCACGCGCGTGGGCGTGGCCCTGGCGCGCATGAACTACACGCTCGGTAAGGAGTACTCATCGCTCGACGCGACCGGCGACGCGACCGTCGCCGATCTCACCGTCACGCATCCGATCCTGCGCACGCGCAACCAGAACCTGCTGGGCCGCGCCAACTTCGAGTATCGCGACCTCTCGGACAACATCGGCGTGGTCGATGACCACAACCGGCGCTCGATGGTGGAAGGCAGCCTCGGGCTCACCTATGAGAGCCGCGACACGCTGTTCGGCGGCGGCTTCAATAGCGCGGACGTCGCGCTGCTCATCGGCAGCCTGCATTTCAAGGACGAAGCGAACTACCTGATCGACCAGTCGCAGTACGGGCGCAATACGGCGGGCAACGAGGTGCGTGCGACGTTCTTTGCGAACCGCCTGAACGCAGTGACCGAGAAGATGAGCCTCTTCTTCGGCTTCTCGGGACAGTGGGCGGCGACGACGCTCGACAATTCGTCGCGGTTCCTGCTGGGCGGCCCGCATGCGGTGCGTGCTTATTCGCCCTCCGAAGGATTGGTCGACGAAGGCTTCGTCGCCACTGCGGAGTTGCGCTACGCGTTCACGCCGCAGATCACGGCCTTCACGTTCTTCGACTTCGGCACGGGCTGGTACAACGCGAATCCGCGTCCTAACCAGGGGCCGAACAACATCACGAGGAGCGGCGCGGGCATCGGTGCGTATGTTTCGCTGCCGTACGGATTTTCTTGGCAGGGCACGGTGGCGTGGCGCACGACGTCGCCCGACACCACCGGCAACGACAAGCTGCCCACGTTCTACATGCAGTTGACGAAGACGTTCTGACGCCGCTGGCGTCATGCACGGTCCGGCCGCGAGGCGCGGACCACGTTTCGCAATGGTGCCGGGCGCGAACCGGCGCGAGGGGTGCGGTATGAACAAGCGTGGCAGAACGCAGCCGGCGTGCACCGTGCGGCCGCTGCAAGTGAAGGCGATCGCGAGCGTCGCGGCCGCGCTGTTCGAGGCGGCCTACGCGCCGTTGCTGTTCGCCAATCCGACCGGTGCGCAGGTGGTGGCGGGCGGCGTGACGGTGAGCACGCCCTCATCGTCGCAGATGAACATCACGCAGAGCACGCCAAACGCCATCGTCAACTGGAACACGTTTTCGATTGCCACGGGCGAATCCGTGAACATCGCGCAGCCATCGGCTCAAGCGGCGCTGCTCAACCGCGTGATGGGCAACGATCCGAGCACGATCGCGGGCAGCCTGCGCGCGAATGGCAAGGTTCTCCTCGTGAATCCGGCTGGCGTGATCTTCTCGCCGGGATCATCGGTCAACGTGGGTTCGCTTGTCGCTTCCACGCTCGGCATTTCGAATGCGGACTTCCTTGCGGGTAATTTCCACTTCGTCGGCAAAGCGCCGGCTGCCGTGACCAACGCCGGCACGATCACGGCGGCCGACGGCGGCACCATTGCGCTGCTGGGCGGCACGGTGACCAACAGCGGCACCGTGGCGGCCAGGCTCGGCACCGTGGCGATGGGGGCGGGTGGCGACATCACACTCGACTTCGCCGGTGACGGGCTCACGACGATCAAGATCAACGCGGGGACTGCGAACGCGCTGCTGGGCAACACCGGCACGCTGGCCGCGGACGGCGGCACGGTGGTGATGAGCGCGCAAACGGCGCAGGCGCTCGCGGATACGGTCATCAACCAGCAGGGCATCGTGCGAGCACAGAGTCTTGCCGAGCGTGACGGACACATCATTCTGGACGGCGGCAGCAATGGCGTGACGCTCGTTTCCGGCACGCTCGACGCTTCGGGCGGCGCGGGGCTTAAAGGCGGGCAGGTGGATGTGACGGGGTATGACGTCGCGCTCCTCGCGGGGGCGAATGTGAATGCGAGCGGGGCGGCGGGCGGGGGCGCTGTGCGCTTTGGAGGCGGGGCGGCGGGGCAGGATCCGACCATTCGTGACGCGAACGCGGTGTGGATGGATCCCACGGCGCAGATTCATGCCGATGCGCTTGCGAACGGGAATGGCGGGCATATTGTTGCCTACGGGACGACGGCGGCGCGGTTGTATGGCACGTTGAGCGCGCAAGGCGGTCCGCAGGGGGGCGATGGCGGGTTGATCGAGACGTCGGGCGGAACGCTCGACGTGACTGGCGCGACGATTAATGCCTCTGCGGCGAACGGCAAGGGCGGGCAATGGCTGCTGGATCCCACTGACGCCGAAATTTGCGCTTCGGCTTCGGGGTGTGACGGCGGGGGAGGCGACGGCAGCTTGAGTGGCAACGTCATGTTGTTCGGTCCGACGGACGTGCCCATCTCCGATACACAGATATCTTTACAACTGACCGGCGGCACGTCGGTGAAGGTGTCGACGCCGGATGGGAACATTAACGTCGACCAGGGCGTCAATATTGCAAAGACAGGTGGCGGCGATGCCACGCTGACGTTGAGTGCGGGAGGCTCGATCACGCTAGGCTACCAGCCAACTGGGGTTTCGATTGGCTATGTGACGAGCATCTCGTCGACTTCGGGGGCACTGCGCATTGAGCTCGACGCGAATGTGGGCAATGCGACGAGCGGCAAGATCATTTCTTTGAATGGCGCCTCGAACGGACGGGTAGAGCTGTCCTCGAACGGTGGCGACATCACCATAGGCACCACGGCGGGACAACCGACGACCTTCGACGGGGCATCCGTGCAGATTTTGAACGCCGATATCGACGCGCGCGCTCTAACAGCCGGCCAGCCGAGCGGGTCGATCACGATTCACGGGCAGGCAACGAGCGCAGCTGCGTTTGGCGGCCGCATCGATCTGAGCGCGGTAGGCATCTACGCCTCAACGCTCAACACCTCGACCGGCGATATTGAAATCGAGGGCAACCTGGGCAGTGGTGCCGCTGGCCCCGTGAACGGGGTGTACATTTCTTCGACGACACCGCTGACGACAGGGCGCTCCCCTACGAACGGCCTGTCGAGTCTGTCGACGGAATCCGGGGCAGTTCGACTTTACGGTATCGGTTCCGATTCGACTGGTACGGCGAAATATCAGGTCTCCGGTGTGGACGTCGACCAGGCTACGCAGATTCTGACCGACACGGGACCGATCGACATTCGAGGACAAATGCTCGGCAGCCGCACAGTCACCCCTCTTGGCGTGGGCGATCAGGGCGTGGTGATCGGTAATTCGGTTTCCCTGAAGGTGGCGGGCGGTGGGACAATTTCGATTGCCGGGTCGACCAACTCGGTGAGCCCAGGCGTCGTGGTGTCGAGCATTGTGGGGAACCAGCAGGCCGGCAACCCGGATCTTTCTCCGGGGCATAATGGCACGCTGATTATCAGGGCGGCCAACAACAACAGTGCTAACAGCTTCGAGGTTTACGGGGCGGTTCAGAGTACGACTGGCGGCGGAACGCTCATTCTCTTGCCGGGTGTCGTCAACTCCGACTTCAGCATTAGTAATTCGGACGCGACATCGATCAACGTCAACATCGATACAGAGGGTTTCAGCATCAACCCCATCGCGATGGGCCTGTTCTCGCGCTTCGGGTCTGTGGTGATCGGCAGCTCGACGCAAACCGGTCCCATCTCTGTCTATTCAGCCTCGTTTCCTACGAACGTGACGCTCGAGACCGACCCTACGGGCAGTTCGGGCATCTCGCTCATCGGTAACACAGTAATGCCTGGCAACACGTTGACGCTGATTTCGGGAGGACAGGTCAGCGAGTACGGCACGATCGAGGCAGCGGCGCTGAAGCTCGCCGGAGTGGGCCCCTTCACGTTGAACAACACCGGGAACGCGATCGGCACGTTGTCCGCCTACGGAACGGGCACCGTGGACTTCTTTGACTCGCAGGCATTGACGCTCTCTGCCTCGAACATAAACAGCTTCAACGCGGCGTCTGGAACGTTCACTAACATCGGTTCGGCTGCAACGATGTCGTTAGCCGGAAACTTTACTGCGCAGACGTCTTCGGGCTCTATCTACGTGGACACACCCATCGAGAGCACAGCGAGCGGCGCGACGGCGCTGACGCTCAAGGCTGCTGGCGATGTCAATGTCGACTTCAACGCGAATGGTCAAGCTGGCGGTAACATCACGATCGGTGCGGCGCCCGGCACCGGCCCGCTGAACGTCACGCTCGATGCCAGGGTGGGTGGAAGGACGACTCTCTATGGCGTGAGAACTATCAACACGACGTTCAACACCAACGGCGGCACGTTCACGATCAACGATTCGAATAGCAACGGCGCTCCGGTCAACATCCAGAACTCGACCCTCAACACACAGGGTGGCACGGTGAGTATCACCGGGACGAACGAATCCGGCGATGGCGTCGTTCTCGGATCTTCGTCGATCAATGCGGCGGGGGGCAACGTGACAATCACGGGAACGTCGCTCTATGACGGCAACGGCATTACGTTCAATCAGAGTTCAATTAGCACTGGAAATGGAATTGTCACATTGACCGGAACCGGCGATGCCAGTACGGCCACCTCGCCGTCCATCTACGACGGCATCTCGATCTCAAGCGTGGGCCCCGGCGGCGCGCCCGCCATCGATGTGACCGGCACCGGCGCAGTCACGCTCACAGGCACGATGCAAAACGGGCCGGGCGTTGGGATCCAGCTCGCGAAGACATCCATCTCTGCCAACGGCGGGGCGATCGGGCTGACCAGCACCGCTTCCGGATCGACCGCTGTGACGGGCATCCTGGTCAATGCGTCCACGATCAGCAACACCGGCGGGGCCGTGACGCTCACGGGCAATGGCGCCGCGGACGGTGTCGCGTTGAGCGACTCGCTGATTGTGACTGGCGCCGGCAACACGACATTGACCGGCACCGCGACGGGCTCCGGTACGGGTGTCTCGCTTTCGCAGAGCGGCGTGCACGCCGGAGGCGGATCAATCACGCTTACCGGCGTATCGACGGCGGCGGGCACAAGCACGAACTACGGAGTCGACGTACAGGGCGACTACGTGAGCAGCCAGCCCAGCCCGACCGGCAACGCGGCATTCAGCGCGACCGGCGCCGGGACGATCGGCATAACGGGTACCGCGACCAACACGACGGGGTTCGCGTATGGCGTGACGATCAACTCGGCGACGCTTAACGGCCAATCGGGCAATGTTCAAGTGACCGGCATGACGCCGACCGCCACGACGAATGGCTTGGAGGCGATTGGCGTGAGCCTTTCCGGCACCAGTATCCAGACAGGTGCGGGTGCAATCGGCCTGACTGGCTCGGTATCGTCAACTTACGTTGCCGAGGGCGTCGTCATGTCTGGTGGCGGCTTGAGCACAGATGGCGGCACGATCAACGTGAACGGAACAGCGACGACTTCTGCGACGAGTGGTGCCGCGCAAGCCGTGGTGATCGGGCCGCTGAATTCGAATTCGACTGTAGCACTCACCGCCGGTGGCAATGGCGGCATCAATATCACGGGGACGACGACTGCCCTGTCCGGCTACGGTGTCAACCTCGGTGATACAACTTTGACCAGCGGCAGCGGCGCCATCGGTATCACAGGCACACAGACCGGCGGGTCCGGGCTCGGTGTCATCCTCAGCGATTCCAGCCTGACGACAGCCGGCGGCGATGTCACGTTGACCGGAACGGCGAACGTCACGGAAAGCGCCACTGGGGTCGATCTCGGTGACACGCTCATCAACTCGGGGGCAGGCAATGTTCTGATCGGCGGCACCGTGAACATTACTCCGGGGCAGTCGCAATCGGGCGGATACGGTGCCACGCTGTCCGGCAGTTCGATTCTGACCACCAGCGGCACTGTGACGTTGAACGGCACGGTTGTCGGCGCGACGACTTTGGCCTACGGCTTGAACATCGGGAGCGGTTACAGTGTGTCCGGAACGAATGGCACGACCACCGTTCAGCCGACAATCCAGACCAGCAACGGCGCGATTTCGTTGACGGGCAACGTGCCTGCCACAACTGAAGGAAGCGTCGCCGTCGATCTGACCGGCGCCGCCATCACATCGACCGGTGGCGCGATCGCTCTTACGGGCAACACAACGGGTACACCTACGAGCGGCCTGTCCTCTGACGGCGTAGTGCTCACGAGCCTCGCGTCCGATTCGGGTAGCGGCAATTCCGGCACGGTCACGACGCCCACCACGATCACAACGGGCAGCGGCTCGCTCAAGATCGACGGCAGCGGCTTCGGCTCCAACGCCCAAGGCGTGCTGGTCGCCGGCGGCTCGACGATCACCTCCAGCAACGCCGGCACCATCGACATTCGCGGCGTGGCAACGAGCCCGACCAATGGCGGCACCCAGTACGACTACGGCACGCTCATCTACAACGGCACGATCTCCGCCACGGCGCCCAACACCACGATTTCGATCGCGGGTTCGACCAACACGGCCGATGCCGGCCTCGCCTTCGGCGCCGCGCCTGTGCCGAGTACGTTCACTTACGCATCCGGCCCCGTGAAGGTCAATGCCGGCACCAACGGCACACTCGCCCTGCGCGCCGCCAACGACGGCACCACGTCCAGCTTCGTGAACGACGGCGCGACCATCACGGCGAACGACGGCACGCTCGCACTGATGCCCGCGAGCGTCAACCCGTCGACTTTCAACTTCACTGCGCTGGACGGCACACCGATCACGCTGTTCGGCACGGGTGCGCCAGGCCTGAGCATCGACGCGACGGCGTTCTCACTGTTCAGCGGCTTCTCGACATTCGTGCTCGGCTCCAGCACGCAAACGGGACTCATCACGGTGAGTGGCGTATGCGCCTCGTCTAGCTCGTGCACCTCGCTGACCAAGCCCAGCATGAACGAGAATCTCACGCTCATGAATTTGGGCGCAGGCAGCCAGGGCATTCAACTGCTCTACGGTATTTCGCTTGGCGCCAACACGCTCACGCTGGCTTCGGCGGGCGCGGTCACGGACCCCGGCGGCATTCAGGCGGCGGGGTTGCTGCTCGACGGCCCAGGCACTTTCACGCTGAACGACCCGGAGAACAACGTGGGCGTGCTCGCCATGCTCAACGTCGGCAACGTGAACTTCCTGAACTCGACGAGCTTTGTGATTGGCCCGATCGTGAGCCATTCGTTCGATGCGGCGTCGAACACGGCGGCCACGATCGACGCGACCAACTCGAACCTCACCGGCAACCTGCTCGCTCAGGCTGCAACGGGTGGTATCGGCCTTGGCGGCGGCGCGGCATCGGCAGGCGGTCCGACGGGCGGCGCCAACACGAACCTGAGCGCGGGCGGCACGATCGATCTCGTGATGGAGAACGGGGTGTTCACCGACAACGGTACCGGTTCCGTGAGCGCGAATAATGGCTGGCGCATCTGGGCGTCCACCTGGGTTGGGGAAACGCGCGGCAACGTGCAGCCCAACACGTTGCAGCCTAACTTCTACGGCTGTAGTTTCGGAGCCGGCTGCGTATGGGGCGGCACCGTGCCGCTCACGGGCGACCACTTCGTCTATGTCGCGCGGCCCACCGTGACCGTAACCGCGAACGGCGTGACGCGAGTGTGGGGCGCGCCGAACCCGAACTTCACGTATACGACGAGCGGGCTCATCAACGGCGACACGGCCGCTGGCGCATTGTCGGGCACGCTCTCGACGAGCGCGAATTCAGGTTCGCTGCCCGGCCAGTACGCGATCGATCCTTCGTTTCTTTCAGGCGTGGGTTACATCGTGATCGAACAGCCGGGCACGTTGAACGTGGTTGTGCCGCAGCCCACGTATGCGCCTGACTTGCCTCTCGCTGTGAGCGGCTTGCAGTCTTTCTTCGGACCGAGCGAGAAGACCTTCGTCTACGAGAACAACCTTCAGGGTACGAACATTTGCGTGGGCTCGAACCAGCCGCTCTTTACCACCGCGCCGCCCGGAGAGAACCAGGACCTGCTCGCGGTGGAGTGGAAGCGCGTGCGCTCGCAACCCAATCTGAACAGTTGCATGCTGCTTAACGGGCAACATGGGTGTGGGGACTTCTGAAGCGTTGAGTTTGATGTTCGCTTTCGGTTTGCACTGTGGGATCTTGCCCTGTCCGAGCTTACCGATACTGATGATGACGGCAACAGGCAGTATCCGGGCGGTGGTGTGTCTCGTGCACCCGCCCGGTGGCGTGTTGTCGGGGCACACGGTTTTGCTCCGCAAATGAAGAATCAAGCGGCGTTTTCGCGTTCGGCGCGTTCGGCGTAATCGCCGCAGCCTTGCCGCGGCCTTAAGCGTCCGCTTTCCTTACGGGTTGCATGATCGTCGCTTCATCGTCAGTAACGCTGACTTTCTGTTTTTCCGCGCCTGGCTCGGCCCGTGTGGCGAGCGTCATCTCGCCAGCCGTATCGCCGGCCACCCACACCGCGCTCGCGCTGAAGTTGTCGTTGCCCGGCTTTGCGAGCGCGCGCACGTGTGCGGCGAGCGCGTCAAGCCAGGCACGAGGGCTCGCGGCCTGGCTGAGCGCCGCGAGCATGGTGTCCTCGTCCACGTATTCCCAAAAGCCATCGGTGCAGATGAGAAACGCGTCGCGTGCCTGCAACCCGAAAGTCCCGGGGCGCGCCGTAACGTTCAGGCCCTCCAGTGTGCCAAGTGCCGAATACAGCAAGTTGCGCCGTGGATGATGGCGCGCCGCATCGGCGCTGAGGAGTCTTGCGTCCACCATTTCCTGCACCATGCTGTGGTCGCGCGTCTGCGCTTCGATGCAACCCGCTCGAAAGCAATAGAGCCGGGTGTCGCCGCAATGCGCCCACGCGGCAGTCCGCCGCTCGCGATCTATGGCGAGCAGCGTCGCCGTCGAGCGCATTTCGCGCAGGTGAGGCGGCCCGTGCGACTGCTCTTCGACGATATTGTCGTTCGCATGCGCGAGCGCGGCGGCGAGCCGTTCGCCCGAGGGCGGCAATTCGGCCATCGTCAAATAGCGCAGGTCGGCCAGCACGGTGTCGACCACGATCGCCGAAGCCTTGTCGCCGCCGCCGTGGCCGCCCGCGCCGTCTGCAACTACGCAATAAAACAGGCGTTCGCTCGAGAATTCGCCGAGCGAGTCTTCGTTGCGTTGCCGTCCGCCCCTGTCGGTCAGGCTTGCGAAGGCCAGTTGCACGTGTGCCTCCCGTCCTCGTTCGTGCGTTATCCGGACTATTGATTCATTTCGATGTCGCATCGCACGTACGACTGCTCGGCGAGAATGCCGAACACCGCAAGGATGGCAAGCCGGTTGTCCGCGCTGATTTCGATGCCGAGTGTCTGCTCGATCCAGCGCCCTATGCCAGTGCGTGCAAAGTCGGTGGGCACCGAACCTTTGCGCAGCGTCACGCCCAGTTTGCGGGCGCGGTAGTGATATGAGGCGATCTGGTAGCGCGCGGCCACCCGCGAAAGGCCGCCTTTCTCGTCCGATAGCCAGCCCAGGCTGCCAGCGAGCACCAGGCGGTCCGACTCGTCGAGGTCGTCGATGAACTGTGCGGCCGCATCGCGTATCGACGCTTCGTCGTGGCCGTGCTGGAACAGTGCCGTGCCGACCGGGTCGGCTTGCAGCGCGGTCTGCCGGTCGATCTCGAGTTTGACGTCGTCTTCGTCGATCGACACGTTGCGCCGGTGGCTTGCGCTGCGCAGGCAGTCGATCAAATAGCGCCTGAAGTAGCTGCAAACGGCGTGGCTGCTGGAAGGCGCGCTGTGCGCCGGGAACGTGGGTTCCGCAGCCGGTGCCTCGAGCCGGAAGACCTTGAAGAACAGGAACTGGGAAACGAGTTCTTCCTTGTCCTCACCCAGAGCCTGCAATTCGAAAGGATGATAGCTGGTTAGCGCCCGGCGCACGATCGCATAGAGCGAAGCCATTTCGTCTCGCGTGAGGCAGGTTCGGCGTTGCCATAGATCCGGCAAGCCGCGCGTTTCCTCTACCGCTTCTGCGAGCGCTGCGCTTTCGGTATTTGCCACGTGTTCCCTCGCACGATGACGGCCGGCCGTTTGCTCCGTGCACCGCGACGACTGCGCGGTTTGCGACAGTACGCAACATGGGACGGCACAGGCGTGCGCCAACCCGGTGCGGTGGATTGTGCCGCCATGACCTGACATCGACTGCATGTCCGCGACGTGTGTACTTCGTATGCGTGGATCGCTCGACCTGCAAATCGAGTCTATTAGCAGAGCGTGTTTATGACAAGAAAGAAGAGCGGTGAAATTTTATAAACCGTTATCCGGCTCTATTACGCATCCACATAAAAGATCGGCTACTAATTCGTGCTGCAACGCTCAAAAACATTATCCGAACTGCATTAAATTCTATGTGGGATTGCGCACGTAACAGGCGCCATGGTGCACAGGCGGGATGTCTCGTCATGGTGAAGTATCGTTCTCAAACTTCGCGCGATTTTTAAGCGTTCGTATACGATCGTTAACCCTTGTAAAGAAGATGTTTTCTTCGACTGAAAGTATTGTCATGATGTGTCGGTATGCAGGATTCCGATGCATCAAGATTTCGCATGAAGACATGCTTTTTCATCGCCCGTCATGCGTCGAAAAATTGCCGATCAATATTTAAAAACATCCTGAGTACATTTGAATAATAAAAGTCGGAGGAACGGCATCAAGTGAGGTGAAGTGATCTTTTTTTTTGGCGGTGACGTGCTATTCTGGTAGCGGATCTTGGGGATAGCGTCATCGCATGCGCGAAGGAACGGGACTACGCAACGACTCGTGTAATAAAAGCGCCACGCTCGTTTGCCTGCCATATCCAGCACTGCGCCAGCACTGCGCATCCGGCCGTGAATAGCCGTGTCACCGACGCCTGATCCGTTGCGCGGCACGTGAACGACGACCCACCAACCAAAGACCACCAGACCATGGCCACGCTAGATGCTGGGGCATTGCTCGCGGAAATGTCGCCCGAGCTGCCATGCGGGGAAGACGTCGAATACGACCCGGAATTTCTGGAACTCGAACGCGTGGTCAGCGGCAAGCCCGACGTGCAGTTTGGCGATACCGTAGTTGATGCGGTGCCGCCCGACTGGAAGCAGGCCAACGCGCTTGCGCTCAGCCTGCTCGGCAAGAGCCGCGACCTGCGTGTGGCCGGGTATCTCGCGCGCGCGCTGCTCAACCGCGACGGCTATATCGCCTTTGCCGAGGCACTCGCACTGATCGGGGGCATGCTGGATCAGCATTGGGATCATGTTTATCCGCGCCTCGATGCCGACGACGACAACGATCCTACCGCGCGCATCAACGCGCTCACCGCGCTGGTCGACCAGACCGGCACGCTCGCCGACCTGCGCGACGCGCCGCTGGCGCTCTCGCGCGCACACGGCACTGTCACGCTGCGCGACCTCGAATACGTCTGCGGCACGGTGACGCCGCCGAGCGGCGTGTCGGTGCCGTCCCTCGCCTCGATCGAAGCGGCCATTGCCGACGCCGGTGAAAACGCGCGCGAGGTCCATGCGGCGCTGGAATCCGCGTTGCAGAGTACGACACGGATCGAAACGCTCGTCACCGAGCGGGTGGGTGCCGCGCGCTCGATCGATCTCGACGCGCTCGTACGTCCCTTGCGCCAGGCCGCTGCGTTTCTAGGCGAACGCGTGGCGCACGCGGGCGTGCCGCCCGATGGCGAGGGGGCCGCTGCCGACGGCGCGGCTGTGAGCACCGCGGCAATGGCGGCCGCTTCCGTTCCTGCCGCGCCGCCCGGTGAAATATCGTCGCGCGAGGATGTCGTACGCGCTATCGACAAGATCTGTAAGTATTACGAACGAAACGAGCCATCCAGCCCGCTTCCTCTGCTTTTGCTTCGCGCACGGCGGCTCGTCGACAAGAGCTTCATGGAGATTCTCGAGGATCTCGCGCCCGATGGACTCGCGCAGGCGCGCACGATCGGCGGTACGGAAAGCGAGTAGGACCGGTAGGTTCAGCAACGCCGTGGGCGCGCGGCAGTGACGCTGCGTCGGCACGGCATCGATGAGGGGAATTGCCGTGGCGAAAGAGAGCAGCCAGAAGTTCATCGCACGCAACCGGGCGCCGCGCGTGCAGATCGAATACGACGTCGAGGTGTACGGGTCGGAAAAGAAGGTGCACTTGCCGTTTGTGATGGGCGTGATGGCCGACCTGTCCGGGCAGCCGGCCGACCCGCTTGCCCCGGTGGCCGAGCGCAAGTTTCTGGAAATCGACGTCGACAATTTCGACGAGCGCCTGAAGTCGATGAAGCCGCGCGTTGCCGTGCAGGTGCCGAACGTGCTGACGGGTGAGGGCAACCTCCCGGTCGAAATGACCTTCGAGAGCATGGACGACTTTTCGCCGGCCGCGGTCGCGCGCAAGGTCGACTCGCTCGCGAAGCTGCTCGAGGCGCGCGGTCAGTTGCAGAACCTGCTGACCTACATGGACGGCAAGACTGGCGCCGAGGAACTGATCCAGAAGCTCCTGAAGGATCCCACGCTCCTCCAGGCGCTGGCGTCCGCACCCAAGCCGAAGGAATGACCGTCTACGAGAGGGAGTCTGACATGGCCGAACCCAGCACACAGGGGCAGGAGTCGCAGCAGCAGGCGGGCGAGATGCTCGAAGCCGGCGAATTTGCGAGCCTGCTGGAAAAGGAATTCAAGCCTCGCAGCGACAAAGCGAAGGAAGCCGTGGAAACGGCTGTGCGCACGCTGGCGGAAGAAGCGCTGCGCGGCACCGCTGTCGTTTCGGGCGACGTGCTCGCGACCATCGAGTCGATGATCGCGGCGATCGACGCAAAGCTCACCGCCCAGGTGAACCTCATCATTCACGCCGAGCCGTTCCAGAAGCTCGAGAGCGCATGGCGCGGTTTGCACTATCTGGTGAACAACACCGAGACCGACGAGACGCTCAAGATTCGCGTGATGAACGTGTCGAAAGCCGACTTGTACAAGACACTCAAGAAGTACAAGGGCACCCCGTGGGACCAGAGCCCGATCTTCAAGAAGCTCTATGAGGAGGAGTACGGCCAGTTCGGCGGCGAGCCCTATGGCGCGCTGGTGATGGACAGCTATTTCGACAACAGCGGGCCGGACGTCGACCTGCTCACGCAGATCGCGAAGATCGCTGCGGCGGCGCATGCCCCTTTTATCGCCGGTGCCGACCCTGCCGTGATGCTCATGGACTCGTGGCAGGAACTCGCGAATCCGCGCGACCTCACGAAGATCTTCCAGACGCCGGAGCACGCCGCCTGGCGCTCGCTGCGCGAGTCGGAGGACGCGCGCTATATCGGCCTCGCCATGCCGCGCTTCCTCGCCCGCGCGCCTTATGGCGCGAAGACGAATCCCGTCGATGAATTCGCGTTCGAAGAGGACACGGCCGGCGCGGACAGCAGCAAGTACGCGTGGGCCAACGCGGCGTACGCCATGGCGGCCAACATCAATCGCTCGTTCAAGCAGTATGGCTGGTGCTCGCGCATTCGCGGCATCGAGTCGGGCGGCGCGGTGGAGAACCTGCCCGTGCATGCGTTCCCGACCGATGACGGCGGCGTGGACATGAAATGCCCGACCGAGATCGCGATCAGCGACCGGCGCGAGGCCGAACTCGCGAAGAACGGCTTCATGCCGCTCATCCACAAGAAGAATTCCGATTTCGCCGCGTTCATCGGCGCCCAGTCCCTGCACAAACCCGCGGAGTACGACGACCCCGACGCCACCGCGAATGCCAATCTCGCCGCGCGTTTGCCTTACCTCTTTGCTTGCAGCCGTTTCGCGCACTACTTGAAGTGCATCGTGCGCGACAAGGTCGGCAGTTTCAAGGAGAAGGATGACATGCAGCGCTGGTTGCAGAACTGGATATTGCAGTACGTTGACGGCGACCCGGCGCACTCGACTGAAGAGTCGAAGTCGCGCCGGCCACTCGCCGCCGCAGAAGTCGTGATTGAGGAAGTCGAGGGCAATCCCGGGTACTACACGTCCAAATTCTTCCTTCGCCCGCACTACCAGCTCGAGGGACTCACGGTCTCGTTGCGGCTGGTGTCCAAGCTGCCGTCCGCGAAGGCGGCTTAACGCGTACTTTCTGAGTGGAGAATAAACATGGCTGTTGATATTTTCATCAAGATCGGCGACGTGAAGGGCGAGTCGCAGGACAAGACGCACAAGGACGAAATCGACGTGCTTGCATGGAGCTGGGGCATGTCGCAATCCGGCACGATGCACATGGGGACGGGCGGAGGTGCCGGCAAGGTCAACGTGCAGGATTTGTCGATCACGAAGTATCTCGACAAAGCATCGCCGATCCTGATGGGCAAGTGCGCGGACGGCAAGCATTTCGACACGGTCGTGCTCACGGTGCGCAAGGCCGGCGGGGACAACCCGCTCGAATACTTCAAGATCACGTTCACCACCGTGATCATTTCGTCGATCAGCGAGGGCGGTTCGGGCGGCGAGGACCGCTTTACCGAGCACGTCACGCTTAACTTCGAGAAATACCACGTCGAGTACCAGCCGCAGAGCGCGAAGGGACAGAAGGAAGGGGGCGTCGTCGAGACGAAGTGGAACATCGCGACAAACGCCGCCGACTGACGCATGTGGTGCAGTACCGGCACCCGCGCGGCGCGCGCCAGGGGGCGCACCGCGCGGGTGCTTTGACCGGCATTTCCCGGTGCGGCGCCCGGGTCCGGCTTGACGGAGCCTACATACAATGACAGCAGAAGAGAGCTTGCGCGAAGGCGATCTCGACGCTTGCCTGAAGCAGTTGCAGCAGCAGGTCCGCAACGATCCGGCCAACGCGTCGTATCGCGTGTTCCTGTTCCAGCTACTCGCCATCCAGGGCGCATGGGACCGGGCGCTCACACAACTGAACGTTGCGGGAGACCTCGATGCGGGTGCGCTCGCGATGGTGCAGATTTATCGCGACGCGCTCCAATGCGAGGCGCTGCGCGAAGACGTCTTCAAGGGCCGGCGCGCCCCGCTGATCTTCGGCGAGCCGACTGCATGGCTCGCACTCCTGATCGAAGCGCTGCGCCTGGAGGGAGCGGGAGACGTCAAGGCCGCCGCTGCTTGCCGCGCGAACGCGCTGGAGCAGGCCGCGCCCACGGCCGGTGCGCTCAACGGCGAGGCGTTCGAATGGATTGCCGACGCGGACAGCCGGGTTGGTCCGGCACTCGAAGTGATCCTCGCGGGCCGCTACTACTGGATTCCCTTCGAGCGGATTCGCCGCATTGAAATCGAGCCGCCCGCCGACCTGCGCGATCGCGTGTGGATGCCCGCGGTGTTCACCTGGTCCAACGACGGCCAGGCCGCGGGCCTCATTCCGGTGCGCTATCCGGGCACGCTCGAAGCCGGGGACAGCGCGCTCGCACTCGCGCGCTCGACCGAATGGACGGGCGCCGCCGGTGGCGACGTTGACGAGGCGCGCCCGCTCGGCCAACGCATGTTCACGACCGACGCGAACGACTATGCACTCTTCGACGTTCGCACGGTCGAGCTCAAGGTCGAGACGCCCGCCGCCGACGCCGAGCCCGATCATGGCTGAGCTGACGGGCCGCGACCGCCTGCAACCCGCGCTGCTCGATCGACTGACCGATCTGGAGCGCGAGGCGAAACAGGAGACCCGCGAGCGGCGTGTGCTCTCCATGCGCGCGCTGCGCCAGGGCGTGCAGCGCGATCTTGCATGGCTGCTCAATGCGAGTGGGCTCGGCACGGTGCAGGATCTCTCGGCGTACCCTGCTGTCGCGGCGTCGGTGGTCAATTTCGGTTTGCCCGACATCGCGGGCAAGACCGCTTCGGGCATGGACATCGCTTTGCTCGAGCGCATGATCCGCGACGTGATCATCACGTTCGAGCCGCGTATCCGCCGCGACACCGTGCGGGTGAGCGCGATTCTGGAGGAGGAGACAACGGGGCGTCACAACACGGTGGCGTTCGTGATCGAAGGCGACCTGTGGGCGCAGCCGTATCCCGAGCGGCTCTATTTTCGCACCGAGCTGGACCTCGAAGCGGGCGAGGTCCGCGTGATCGACGAAAGCGCGCCGCGCCAGAAACCATGAATCCCGACCTGATCCGTTACTACAACCAGGAGCTGACCCATTTGCGCGAAATGGGTGCCGAGTTCGCCCGCGAGTTCCCGAAGGTCGCCGCACGCCTCGGCATGGAGGGCCTCGAATGCGCCGACCCTTATGTCGAAAGGCTGCTCGAAGGCTTCAGCTTTCTTGCGGCACGCGTGCAACTGAAGATCGACGCAGAATTTCCGCGCTTCACGCAGCACCTGACCGAGCTGATCTACCCGCACTATCTCGCGCCGACACCTTCGATGGCCATCGTGCGCCTCCAGCCGGAGCTTGCGCATCCCGCGCTGGCGGCAGGCGTGACGGTGCCGCGCGGCAGCGCGTTGCACGCCGTGCTCGACAAGAACGGCTCCACGCGTTGCGAATACCGCACGGCGCACGCGCTGACGTTGTGGCCCGTTGAAATTGCCGAAGCGAAGTTCTTCACCTATGCGGGCGCACTTGGCGGCGCGGACATCGCGCTTCCCGCCGGGGTGAAAGCGGGCGTGCGTTTGCGCCTGCGCACGACGGCGGGGCTGAAGTTCAACCAGCTTCGGCTCGACCGGCTTTCGCTCTATCTGCGCGGGGCCGACGCGTTGCCTACGCGCATTTACGAGAGGCTGCTTGCCTCGACGGTGGGCGTCGTGGTCATGCCCGCGTCACGCCCGGCAACGTGGCATCGCCTGCTGCCCGCCAACGCGGTGCGGCCGCTCGGCTTCGAGGACGACGAAGCGCTGTTGCCGGTGGGTCGCCAGTCGTTCCAGGGCTTCCGGCTGCTACAGGAGTATTTTGCTTTCGCGCAGCGCTTTTTGTTCGTCGGCATCGAGGGTCTGCTGCCCGCATTGCGCCAGTGCGCCGCGAATGAGGTGGAAATCGTCGTGCTCCTCAACCGTGCGGATCCACTGCTCGAACAGACGCTCGACGCCTCGAACTTCTCGCTCTACTGCACGCCTGCCGTCAACCTGTTTCCGCGCCGCACCGATCGTATCGCGCTCAATCCAACGCAGTTCGAATATCAGGTGATAGCCGACCGTACCCGGCCGCTCGACTTCGAGATCTACGGCATCGAGGACGTGACCGGCTATAGCGCGGGATCGAACGAGGAGCAGCGCTTCGAGCCGTTCTACTACGCGCGGGACCTGGGCGCCGGCTATGGCGGCGAGGCCTTCTACCAGTTGCGGCGCGAGCGCCGGCTCCAGTCGTCGCGCCAGCGCGAGCGCGGCCAGCGCACGAGCTACCTGGGCAGCGAGACGTTCATTGCCCTGGTCGATGCCGCCAACGCGCCGTTTCGCGGCGACTTGCGCCAACTCGCCCTCAAGGTGCTTTGCACGAACCGCGATTTGCCGCTCACGCTTTCGACGGGCACGGGGGCCTCGGATTTCACGCTCTCGGTCGAGGCGCCGGTGGAGAGCGTGCGCTGTGTGAGCGGGCCGAGCCGCCCTCTGCCGTCGTTCGCGCACGGTGCCGTGGCGTGGCGCCTGCTCAGCCATCTTTCGCTGAATTACGGCTCACTGCTCGATTCCGACGCCGTGACGGGCGCCCGCGCGCTGCGCGACCTGCTCGGACTCTATTGCGCCGTCGACGATGTGCCCGCGCAGCGCCAGATCGAAGGCGTGCGCTCGGTCGAGGCCAAGGCGATCACGCGGCGGTTGCCCGTGGCCGGGCCGATCGTATTCGGGCGGGGCCAGCAGGTATGCGTGACGTTCGACGAGGCGGCTTTCGAGGGCGCGGGCGCCTTCGTGCTCGGCGCGGTGCTCGCGCGTTATTTTGCGCTCTACGTGTCGATCAATTCGTTCACGGAAACGGTGGTGAGGACCACGACGCGTGGCGAGATCATGCGCTGGCCGGCGAGGGCGGGGCGATGCTCGACTCTGTGAACGTGCTGCGTCTGCTCGAAGACGAGTCCTGGCGCTTCGACTTTTTCCAGGCGGTGCGGCTGGTTGAGAACGCGTGGCCACAGCAGCCGCGCGTGGGCGAGTCCCTGTTGCCGCGCGATGACGCCGTCCGGTTCACCCAACGGCCTGAACTCGTGTTCTATCCCACGACGCTCGGTGCGTTCAAGCAGGGCGAGGCGGGGCGAGCGCCCCAACTGGCGGTGAACTTTTTCGGCCTGCTGGGTCCGCACGGCGCGCTGCCGACCCATTTGACCGAATATATCCGCGATCGCGAGCGCAACGCCGACGACCCCACGTTCGCCCGTTTCCTCGACCTGTTCCAGCACCGTATGGTGAGCCTCTTTTACCGCGCATGGGCCAACACCCAGCCGGCGGTGAGTCTCGAGCGGCCTGGGCGCGATCGCTTCTCGATGTATGTGGGTACGACCTTCGGCCTCGGCGAAACTTCGCTGCGCGAGCGCGACACGGTGCCCGACTTCGCGAAGCTGCATTTTGCCGGCTTGCTTTCCATGCCCACGAGACCGGCCGCGGGGCTCAAGCTGATTCTCTCGCGCTTTTTCCGGCTGCCCGTGGAGATCGAGCAGTGGGTCGGTCACTGGATGCCGCTGCCGCGGGAATCGCTCACGCGGCTCGGTTCGGGCGACGGCGCGGCGCTGGGCGTCTCGACATTGCTGGGCGCGCGAACGTGGGACGCGCAACACAAGTTCCGTATCGTCTTCGGGCCGCTCTCGATCGCCGACTATGAACGTTTCCTGCCTGGCGCAGACAGTCTTGTGCGCCTGGTGGACTGGGTGCGCAACTACGTCCACGACGGACTCGACTGGGATGTGAATCTGCAATTGCGGCAAGCCGACGTGCCGCGCCTGAAGCTGGGCATGCATGCCCGGCTCGGCTACACGAGCTGGTTGTTGAGCGGCGCTGCCAGCGGCGACCAGCGCCAACTGAAGCTCAATCCGGCAAGCGTCGCGCAGCGCGCCGTCGTGCGCGACACCCCTTCGGGAGACTGAAGCCATGGCCGAAATCAAACGCGCTGCGCTCTTTGGCAAGCTCAACAAACTGGGCTTTCGCGCGCTGGAAAGCGCGAATACGTTTTGCCGCCTGCGCGGGAATCCCTATATCGAGCTTGCGCACTGGTTCCACCAGATCCTGCAATTGCAGGACTCGGACTTGCATCGCGTCGTGCGCCACTTCGGGATGGACCCGGCCCGGCTCGCGCGTGACCTGACCGAGGCGCTCGACCGCCTGCCGCGCGGGGCGTCGTCGCTCGACATTTCCTCGCAGGTGGAGGAGGCCGTGGAGCGCGGGTGGGTGTTCGGCTCGCTCATGTTCCGCGAGTCGCAGGTGCGCACCGGGCATCTCGTGGTGGGGCTGCTCAAAACGCCGTCGTTGCGCAACGCGCTTTATGGCATTTCGCGGCAGTTCGAGCAGGTGAAGCTCGAAACACTGTGCGACGAGTTCGACACGCTGCTCGGCGACTCCCCGGAAGCGGCCATGAGCGCGAACGATGGATTCCGCGCCAGCACGCCGGAAGGCGCCGAAGCCGACGGTACGGTGCCGCCCGCCGCGATGGGAAAGCAGGAGGCGCTGCGCCGCTACACGACCGATCTCACGGAGCAGGCGCGCAACGGCAAGCTCGACCCGATCGTGGGCCGCGACGAGGAAATCCGCCAGGTCGTGGACATCCTCATGCGCCGCCGCCAGAACAACCCGATTCTCACGGGCGAGGCCGGCGTCGGCAAGACGGCCGTGGTGGAGGGCTTCGCGCAGCGCATCGTGGCGGGCGACGTGCCGCCGACGCTGCGCGACGTGCAGTTGCGCACGCTCGACGTTGGCTTGCTCCAGGCGGGCGCGAGCATGAAAGGCGAGTTTGAGAACCGGCTGCGCCAGGTGATCGAGGAGGTGCAGGCCTCGGAAAAACCGGTGATCCTCTTCATCGACGAAGCGCATACGCTCGTGGGCGCGGGCGGTGCGGCGGGCACTGGCGACGCCGCGAACCTGCTCAAGCCCGCGCTCGCGCGCGGCACGCTGCGCACCGTGGCCGCCACGACGTGGGCCGAGTACAAGAAGCACATCGAAAAGGACCCGGCCCTCACGCGGCGCTTTCAGGTCGTCCAGGTGCCCGAGCCCGACGAAGAAAAGGCGATCCGCATGATGCGCGGCATCACCTCGACGATGGAGCAGCATCACAAGGTGCAGGTGCTCGACGAAGCGCTCGAAGCCGCCGTGCGTCTTTCGCACCGCTATATTCCGGCGCGCCAGTTGCCCGACAAGTCGGTGAGCCTGCTCGACACGGCGTGCGCGCGCGTGGCCGTGAGCCAGCACGCCACGCCGCCTTCGGTCGATGACGCACGCAAGCGCATCGGCGCGCTCGAAACGGAGCTCGGGATCATCGCGCGCGAGAAGGCCGTGGGCATCGAGACGGCGGAGCGCGAGTCCGCGGCCGCCGAAAAACTGCTAGCCGAGCGCGCCCGTCTTGCGGAGCTCGAAACGCGCTGGGAGAAGGAGAAGGGGCTCGTGTCCCGCATCCTGGCGTTGCGGGCCCAGTTGCGCGAGCAGACCGGCAAGGTGGAGGGTCGCGCGGACGACAAGGCGCAGGCGGGTGTCGAAGCCCAGGCGGACGCCGGGCCCGATGCCGAAGCGTTGCGAGCCGAACTGCGCGAACTCCAGTCGGCGCTGGCGAGCCACCAGGGCGAGGATCCGCTGATTCTGCCGACCGTCGATCGTCAGGCTGTGGCCTCGGTGGTACAGGACTGGACCGGCATTCCCGTGGGGCGCATGGTGCGCAACGAGATCGAAAACGTGCTGAAGCTGGCGGAGAACCTGAACCGCCGCATCATCGGCCAGGGCCATGCGACCGAGATGATCGCGCGGCGTATCCAGACCTCGCGCGCGGGCCTCGATAATCCGAACAAGCCGATCGGCGTGTTCCTGCTTGCGGGCACGTCGGGGGTCGGCAAAACCGAGACCGCGCTCGCGCTCGCCGAAGTGCTCTATGGCGGCGAACAGAATGTCATCACGATCAACATGAGCGAGTATCAGGAGGCGCATACCGTGTCGTCGCTCAAGGGCGCGCCGCCCGGATACGTCGGCTATGGCGAGGGCGGTGTGCTCACCGAGGCCGTGCGTCGCCGCCCGTACAGCGTCGTGCTGCTCGACGAGGTGGAGAAGGCGCACCCGGACGTGCACGAAATCTTCTTCCAGGTGTTCGACAAGGGCTGGATGGAGGACGGCGAAGGCCGCGTGATCGACTTCAAGAACACGCTCATCCTGCTCACGACCAATGCGGGCACCGACCTCATCACGAATCTTTGCAAGGATCCCGAACTGATGCCCGGTCCGGAGGGGATCGCCAAGGCGTTGCGCGACCCGCTCTTGAAGGTATTCCCGCCGGCGCTGCTCGGCCGCGTCGTGACGATTCCGTATTACCCGCTCTCGGACGAGATGCTGGGCGCGATCATCCGGCTACAGCTCGGGCGCATCGAAAAGCGGCTGCGCCTCTCGCACAAGGTGCCGTTCGTCTACGACGAGGACGTCGTCAAACTGATTGCAAGCCGCTGCACGGAACTCGAGAGCGGCGGCCGCATGATCGACGCGATTCTCACGAACACGTTGTTGCCGCGCGTTTCAACCGAGTTCCTCACGCGCATGATGCGCGGCGAGGCGGTGAAGAAGGTGCAGGTTGGCGCTCACGAAGGCGAGTTCACCTATACGTTCGACTGAACCCGCGGCGCTTGCCGCGAAACTTGCGTGAAGGAGGATAGAGATGCCGCAACAGGTCAGCATGGGGGCGACGCTTCAGTGCTCTTTCGGTGTGGCGCCGTCGAGCCTCGTCGTCCTGCCGGTGAACGAAGTCATGGGCGAGGGGCCGCCCGCCGCGAACATCATGGACCATATTCCGATGGTCAACATCATGCCGTTCGGCGTCTGCACGTCGCCCGCCAATCCTCAGGTAGCGGCGGCCACCGCGGCGGCGATGGGCGTGCTCACGCCGCAGCCCTGCATCCCGGCGACGTACTCGCCGTGGGCGCCCGGCGCGCCCACCGTTTTACTCGGCAATCAGCCTTCCCTCGACAACGTGTCGACCTGCATGTGCAACTGGGGGGGCGTCGTCACGATCGTCAATCCCGCCACCGTGAAAACCATGATTCCCTGATATGCCCGCAGACCGTCATGTCACTGTCAAATGCTCAGGCGCGAGCGCCGAACTCATGCTGCTGCGCATGGTGGGTGGCGATGAGCTCGGACGTCTGAGCGAGTACCGCCTGGACCTGCTTTGCCTGTCGGGCGGCCTCACGCCCGGCGAGATGCTCGGGCAGGACCTGTCGGTGGAGCTGACGCTGCCATCGGGGCCCACGCGCGAATTCAACGGGATCGTCACGATGTTTCGCATGTCCTCGGCGGGCAAGGGCATCTACGGCAGTATGAGCCGCTACGAAGCGATCGTGCGGCCACGGCTTTGGCTGCTGACACGAGGCTCGCACTACCGTTTCTTTCACGAAATGACGGTGACGGACATCGTCAAGACGGTCCTTGACGAGTACCAGGTCGACATGGTCAACCGCTGCACGACGACCTATCCGAAACGCGAGCATTGCGCACAGTATCGCGAGACCGATTTCGCGTTCGTGAGCCGGCTCATGGAGCACGAGGGCATCTATTACTACTTCGAGCACGAAAGCGGCAAGCACACGATGGTGCTGGCCGACTCCGGCGACGTGCACACGCCCATTTCGCACTATGATGCGATCGCCTATGACCCGGCCGAAACCGCGTGGAAGGAGCGCGAGTGCATTTACCACTGGCGTCTCGGCGGCGAACTGCAAACCGGGTTCTACGAGACGAACGACTACGACTTCCAGAAGCCGTCTGCGAGCCTCCACCAGGGGCTCAAGTCGCGCGCGACGCGCACGCAGCCCTACGATCCGGCGAGCTACACAGGGCAGGAGCATTTGTCGGGCTATACGGAGGCGAGCGAGGGCGACCGCTACGCGCGCGTGGGCGCCGAGATTCACCAGTCGCGCAACGAGATCGTCGAGGGGCGCTCGACTGCGCGCGGCGTCTGGCCCGGCGGCCTGTTCCGGCTGAACGGCCATCCCTCCGATGCGCAGAACGACAGCTATCTCGTGGTGAGCGCGAGCTACGAGATCAATTCGGACACCTATGTCTCGACCTTCGCGGCCGGCGCGCAACCCGCTTTGTTCGACTGCGCCTTTACGGCGTTGCGCAAGTCGAATCAGTTCCGCTCGGCGCGCACGACGCCACGCGCGGTGGCGAGCGGTCCGCAAACGGCGGTCGTGGTGGGAGAGAGCGGGGCCGAGATCACGACCGACTCGTATGGCCGTATCAAGGTGGCGTTCCATTGGGAGCAACTGATGCCGGCGTCGCCGACGAAATCGGACATGAACCGCTGCTGGGTGCGCGTGGCGCAGGGTTGGGCCGGCAACCAGTGGGGGGCGTTCTTCCTGCCGCGCATCGGCCACGAAGTGCTCGTGGAATTCATCGAGGGCGACCCGGACCAGCCGGTCGTGACGGGCAGCGTGTACAACGCGAGTCTCATGCCGCCCTACAAGCTGCCCGACGATTCGGCGGTCTCGACGATCAAGAGCAACAGCACGACGGGCGGCGGCGGCTACAACGAAGTGCGCTTCAAGGACGCCAAGGGCAACGAGCAATTGTTCTTTCACGCCCAGAAAGATCACGAAACGTGGGTGATCAACGACTCGCTGATGAATATAGGCAACGACCGCCATCTCAAGGTGAAGGTGGACGAACACGTCTCGGTCGGCGGCAACCGTCACGATCACGTGGTCGGCAATCAGAACGCGCAGGTGGACGGCAACGCGTCGCTGACCGTCAAGGGAGATCAGCAGGAGCAGGTGAGCGGCAACTACGCGCTTTCCGTGACCGGCAACATTCACCTCGCGGCCAGCGGGTCGATCGTGATCGAAGCCCAGACGGGCATCACGCTCAAGGTGGGCGGCGCGTTCGTGGTAATCGAGCCCGGACCCGTTTCTGTACAGGGCACGCCGATCCAGTTGAACTCGGGGGGCTCCGCCGGCTCGGGAGCGGGGGCGTCGCCCACCGCGCCCGTCGATCCCACGGACGCCGACGATGGCACGAAGAAAGTAGACTCGTAGAGAGGGCGTGGCGCCAATGAGCCAATACGGCAACCAGGGTACGGGGATGCAAATCACGAATCCGCTGCTCACGCTAAGCGTGGCGAAGTACAACGACGAGCCGCTTGCCGAGCCGATCACGGTGCGCTTTGGCCCGGACGGCGGCACGATCGGCCGCGCGACCACCTGCACACTCGTGCTGCCCGACCAGCAGCGCGCGATTTCGCGCGTCCACGCGCGCGTGGAATGCCGCGGCGGCGACTATCTGTTGTGCGATCTTGGTGCGAATCCCAGTGTGTTGAACCGGCGTGCGTTGGGGGGCACCCGTGAAGCGCGGCTCACGCATGGCGACCAGTTGATGATTGGCGCGTACCTCATTGAAGTGGCGCTCGTCGAAGGCGGCATGCCTGGCGACGCGCGGCCGTTCGGGCGCGATCCGCTCGCCACGGCACAGGTGCTCGGCGGCGCGGCACTAAGCGCGCCGGACGCGGGCCTGCCAGGTAGCCCTCTTGGCGCGGCGGGCATGGGCGGACTCGACGCGCTCGGCCAGGCGAGCTTCGGCGCGAGCGAGCGCATTGCGGCGAGGCCCGGCTTCGCGGGGTCGGAGAGCGATCATGTTTCGCCCGAGTTGCAGGCATTCGCGCCGCCTACGCTGACTGCATCGCCGGCTTCGGCACACGCGGCCGGCGGTATTCCCGCCAACTACGATCCGCTGGCCGATGCGCTGGCGCAGTGGGAGTCGTCGGGCGGCACCGCGCAAACGCCAGGGCCATTCTCGCCGACTGGCCAGGCCGCGTTGCCTTCGGTCGTGCATGCGCGTATTGCGGCACCGGTGACGCCAGCGGCCGCGCCGCCGCTCGATCCGTTCGCCGCGCCGTTCACGGGCGCTGCGATCCCGGCGCCTGGCGGGCCCACGGGCTTGCCGGCGGGGCTGCTGGGCGATCCCGTCCCTGGTGGGGCTACGCCGTTCGACGATCTGTTCTCGCCGGTCGTGCCGGTGGTCCCGAGCGCGGCGCCTGCGCAAGCACGCGTGAAGCTGGACTCGGGTCCGCCTGAAGCCGCCGACGTGTTCGGCAAGCGGGCACTCGAAGGCGAGCCGGATCGCGCCCCGGCTTCCAGCCCCGCCGCACGCGAAGCACCAGCCCAAAGCCCGGCGCAACCGCCCGCGCCGGCCACATCGCCTCAACCGTCGTCCCAGGGCCGACCGCTTGCGTCCGGGATCGATGAAGGCGTGCTCGCCGCGCTCTACGAGGGCCTGGGCCTCGATCCTGCGCGCACGCCGAACCTGCCCGCCGCCGATTTCGCGCGTCTCGCCGGCATGATGCTGCGCGAGTCGCTGCGCGGCACGATGTCGGTGCTGCGCGCGCGTTCGATGACCAAACGCGAGGCGCGGCTCGGCACGACGGTGATCGTCGAGCGCGACAACAACCCGCTGAAGTTCTTTCCCGATGTCGACAGTGCGCTCGCCCAGATGCTCACGGGCCGCACGAGCGGCTACCTGCCGCCGGACGAAGCGGTTGCGCGCGCGTTCGTCGATATCGAGTCGCATGAACTCGCCGTGCTCGTGGGCATGCGCGCGGCGCTTGCCCAGGTGCTCGCGCGCTTCGATCCGGCCGCGCTCGAAGCGCAGCTTGCCGAGCAGGGGGTGCTGGACCGCGTGCTGTCGAACCGCAAGGCGAAGCTGTGGGACCGGTTCGTCGAATTGCGCGCGGGCATCGTTCGCGAAGCCGAGGAGGATTTCCAGAAACTCTTCGGCCAGGCGTTCAACGAGGCCTACGAAGCGCAGGTTGAAGCGATGCATCGTGCGCGCGATGCGGCGTCCAAGTCGAAGAAGGATCCCACCTGACCCATACGAATACGGGAATAACGTGTCCTGGAACAGCAAAGTCATCTGGTCGGAGGGTATGTTCCTGCAACCGCAGCACTTGCAGCAACATGACCGCTATCTGCAAACGCAGCTCGAAATCCGCGCGGGCGGCCTGCGTCCGTGTGCGTGGGGCTTCGCGTCGCTCGACATCGACGAGCAGGCGCTCAAGCTAGGCAAGCTCGCGCTGCTCTCGTGCTCGGGCGTCTTCGCCGACGGTACGCCCTTCAACCTGCCCGCCGACGATGACCTGCCCGAACCGCTGGACATCCCGGAAGGCGTACGCGGCCAGCTCGTGACGCTTGCGCTGCCCGTGCGCCGGCCCGGTGTGCCGGAAACCGCGAATGGCGAGACAGAGGAAAACTTCGCCCGTCACCGCAGGACGGAGATCGATGTTGCCGACAGCAACGACGCCAACACGATTCCGGCGCTCGTGCAGATCGGCAAGCTGCGCGTGCGCCTCGCGCTCGAGCCCGATGTGCTCAACGCCTATACGACGCTTGGCGTGGCGCGCGTGATCGAGCGCCAGCCCGACAACCGCATCACGCTCGAAGCCGACTACAGCCCGCCGTGCCTCGACTACCGCGTGGCGCGGCGCCTCGCCGCGTTCGCCGACGACCTCGTGGGCCTGCTGCATCAGCGCGGCGAGGCGCTGGCGGCACGGCTCGTGCAGCCAGGCGTGACAGGCGTCGCGGAAGTGGCCGACTTTCTGTTGCTCGAAATCATCAACCGCAACGAACCGCTTGCCGCGCATCTCTCGACGATCACAGGGCTCCACCCCGAGGCGCTGTATCGCGTGGTCGTGCAACTGGCGGGCGAACTCGCCACCTTTAGCCAGAAGACCAAGCGGCCGCCCGCTTATCCCGTCTACCGCCACGATCGCCTGAAGGAGACATTCGCGCCCGTGATCGATGACCTGCGCGCATCGCTGAGCATGGTGATGGACCCGCATGCGGTGCCGATCCCGCTCGAGGAACGCAAGTTCGGCCTGCGTGTCGCGCTCGTGCCCGACAAGAACCTTTTCGCGGCGGCGACGTTCGTGCTTGCCGTGCGCGCGCAGATGCCCGCCGAAGCGATCCTTTCCGGTTTCGCGCCTCAGGTGAAGATCGGACCCATCGAGCGCATCCGCGACCTCGTGAACCTGCAACTGCCGGGCATCGGCTTGCGGGTGCTGCCCGTGGCGCCGCGCCAGTTGCCGTTTCACGCGGGCTTCACCTATTTCGAACTCGATCGCGGCAACGAACTGTGGAAGCAGTTCGCGACGTCGGCGGGCATGGCGCTGCACGTCGCGGGTGAGTTTCCGGGCCTCGCGATGGAATTCTGGGCGATCCGCCGCTGACGCCTCGCGCGCGGCCACGCCACCGATTGAGGAGGACGTGCATCGTGGTCCAAGATGAATCGCGTGGCGCCGGTGAAGATCCCGGCGCCACGATACTGATCCCGACGCCCGGCGGCGCTCGCGCCGCCTTTGTGGCTGCGGCGTCGGCGGTCGCGCCCATTCCGGCCGGCGCGGGCGGCCTCAATCCGCTTTTGCGCGCCGCCAATCCGCTCATCGATCTCGCGCTGCCGCTGCGCCACCTGCCGACTCACCCGGATCTCGAGCAGTTGCGCACGCAACTGATTCAGATGATCCGCGTCTTCGAGACACAGGGTCGCGCAAGCGGCTACGACGACGAGAAACTTGGCGCTTCGCGCTACTGCCTCTGCACGTTCCTCGACGAAGCGATCGCGAGCACGCCGTGGGGGGCCGGTGCATGGGCGAGCCACAGCCTGCTCGTGACCTTCCACAACGAGGCGTCGGGCGGCGAGCGCTTCTTCCTGATCTTGCAGCGCCTCGCACAGAATCCGGCCGCGAACATCGACGTGCTCGAACTGATGTACGTGATGCTGGGCCTCGGTTTCGAAGGGCGCTACCGGCTCATCGACGGCGGGCGCACGCAGCTCGACGCGGTGCGCGAACGGCTCGAACAGATGATCCGCGCGCAGCGCGGCGCAGCCGAGCGCGACCTCTCGCCGCAATGGCAGCCCGTGAAGTCCGAACGCAAGCCGCTCCTGCAACTCGTGCCGCTATGGGTCGCGGCGGCCGTGGCATGCGTGCTGCTCGTGGTCGTCCATCTCGTGCTCGCGTTCCGGCTGAACGATGCTTCCGATATGGTGTTCGAGGCGCTCCATGGCGTTCGTGTCGCGCCCCCGCCGGTGCTCGCGGCGAAGATCGAGGCCGCGCCGAAGCTGGCGCCCAGGCTCTCGCAGTTCCTCGCGCCCGAGATCGCCCAGGGTCTCGTGACCGTGACCGAGAAGCCGGACCGCACGATCGTCACGATCAATGGCGACGGACTCTTCGCTTCGGGCAGTGCCGAGCTTGCATCGACCTACCTGCCGCTCATGCAGCGCATTGGCGACGCACTGAAGTCCGTGACAGGCAACGTGGTCGTGACGGGGCATACCGACAATCAACGGCTCATGTCGGCGCGCTTCCCGTCGAACTGGCACCTCTCGCAGGCGCGCGCGCAAACGGTGAAGGACCTGCTCGCCGCCCGCACGGGCATGCCCGCGCGCTTCAGCGCGGAGGGTCGCGGCGATACCGAACCGGTGGCGCCGAACGATTCGGCGGCCAACCGCGCGCGCAATCGCCGCGTGGAGGTCGAGATTCTCGCGCCGGGAGCCGCATCGTGATGACGATCGCACCGATCGGAACAGAACGGGGGGCTCGGCCATGATCAAAAGGCTCGTCAACTGGCTTAAGCGCCGGATCGTGCTGTCGCTGCTGGGCGTGATCGCGCTGGCGCTGATCGTGTGGATCGAGGGGCCGCTCTTCGCGTGGGCGGGCAGCGCGCCGCTCGAATCGGCCACGAGCCGCTGGATCGTGGTCGCCGCCCTGTTTCTGCTGTGGGCGCTGTACTGGGTCGCGCGCTGGCTGCGCGCGCGGCTCGCCAATGTCACGTTTACGCGCGTGGTGACGCAAGGCGCGGATCAGGCAGCGCCCGGCAAACAGGAGTCGGATGCGGACGTCGCCGCGCTGCGGCAACGCTTCGAAGAGGCCATGGCGATCCTGCGCAAGTCGCGCGTGAAGGGGCGCTTCGGCAGCCAGTACGTGTACCAGTTGCCGTGGTACATGTTCGTCGGCGCGCCGGGCACCGGCAAGACCACCGCGCTCACGCATTCGGGGCTGAAGTTTCCCCTCTCCGCCCAACTGGGCAAGAACGTGGTGGGCGGGGTAGGCGGCACGCGCAACTGTGACTGGTGGTTCACCGACGAAGCCGTGCTGCTCGACACGGCAGGCCGCTTCACCACACAGGACAGCTTCGCCGCCGCCGATCAGGCCGCGTGGAGCGGCTTCTTGCAGTTGCTGCGTAAATACCGGCCGCGCCGGCCCCTGAACGGCGTGATCGTCGCATTGTCGGTGCACGACTTGCTGCAATTGTCGGATACACAGCGCGCATTGCAGGCCAATGCCGTGCACGAACGGCTGAAGGAACTGTACGAGCGGCTTGGCACGCGTTTTCCCGTCTACGTGGTCGTGACGATGTGCGACCTGCTGGCGGGATTCGTCGAGTTCTTCGACGATCTTGGACGCGACGAGCGCGAGCAGGTGTGGGGCGTGACGTTTGCACTCGACGAAAATGGCCAGCCCGGCGACGTGCTCGCGCAGTTCCCGGAGCAGTTCGACGCGCTCGAAAAGCGCTTGCAGGCGCGCGTGCTCCGTCGCATGCAGCAGGAAACGGATACGCGGCGGCGCGCGCTCGCCTACGGCTTTCCACAGCAGTTCGCGGGACTGCGGGGGGTGCTCCAGACATTCCTGAACGAGGCGTTCAGCTCGTCGCGCTATGAGCAGCCAGTGTTGCTGCGCGGCGTGTATTTCACGAGCGGCACACAAGAGGGTCGTCCGATCGACCGTGTCATGAGCGCCGTTGCCGTCGCGCTCGGTTTGCAGGCGCAGGTCGTGCTGCCCGATGCCGCGGCCGGGCGCGCCTATTTCATCACGCGCCTCCTGCGCGACGTCATTTTCCAGGAGGAGGGCCTGGCGGGCACGAACCGCCGGCTCGAGCGGCGCCGGGCATGGATGCAGCGCATCGCGCTCGGTGTGATCGGGCTCGCAACGGTGTTTGCGCTCGCGGCGTTTTTCGTCAGCTATCAGCGCAACGTTGCGTATATCGGCCGCGTGGATCAGCAGGCGAAGTCGTTGCAGCAGCTCGCCCAGGGGGCTCAGGCGAGCGACAATCCGCTCTCGCTGCTGCCGCTCCTGAACGCGGCGCGCGACCTGCCGGGCGGCTACGCGCAGCGCGACGCGAGCGTGCCGTGGCTTTCGAGGGTCGGGCTGTGGCAAGGCGACAAGCTCGGTGTCGAGGCGCAGTCGGCGTACCGGCGGCTGTTGCGGCAAACGCTCTTGCCGCTCGTCGTGCGCCGCATGGAAGAGGAGTTGCGGCGCGGCGACGCGAACAATCCGGACTATCAGTACGAGGTGCTGCGCGCTTACCTGATGCTCGGCGACCCGACCCACTACGATGCCGACGCAGTGCGCCTGTGGGCGGACGTGGACTGGCAGCGCGGACCGCTGCGCGACGCCACCGATGCGCAGCGCAACGATATCGACGGGCATCTGGCCGCGCTGTTCGAGCCGGCATTCTTCGACCCGTCGCTGCCGCTCGACAAGGACCTGGTCGCGCAGGCGCGCACGAATCTCGCCAGGATGCCGCTCGCGCAGCGCATGTTCAACCGGGTCAAGCGCGATCTGGACGCCGAAAAGCTGGCGGGCTTCAGCGTGGCGGGTGCGGCCGGCCAGAACGCCTCGCTCGTACTCGCGCGCAAGAGCGGTGCGCCGCTCACGCGTGGCGTGCCGGGGGCCTATACGCGTGCGGGCTACCGCAAGTTCCTCTCGCTGCGCGATGCCGCCGTGCTCGACATTGCGCGCGACAACTGGGTGCTCGGCCGCGACGAGCAGGTGCTCACGCCGCAGGCCGCCGAGGACGTGAAGAGCGCGATGACGCAGCTCTACTACGACGAGTACATCCGCGAGTGGGATGCGTTGCTTGGCGACATCGACGTCGTGCCGTTCGACGGTATCGACAAGGGCGCGCGCGTGGCCTATGCGTTGGGCAACGCGGATTCGCCGCTGCGGGCGGTGATGGTTGCGGCCGCGCAGGAGACCACGCTCGGCAACATCGGCGACGTCACGCTCGCGGCGCAGGCCGGCGCGGTGCTGGGCGGCAAGATCGACGCGATGAAAAAGCGGCTCGAATCGGCGCTCGGCAATCAGCCCGACGACAGCGGCGCTGCGCCCGCGCCCGCGCAGATCAATCCGGTTGACGCGCACTTTCAGCCCTTGCACGACCTCGTCGGCAAGCCCGGCGCGCAGGGGCCATCTCCGCTCGATACGCAGCTCGCGGCGCTCAAGGACGCGGCCACCTACCTTCAGGCCGCCGACACGGCGCGCCGCCAGGGCCTCCCGCCGCCGCCCGCCGATGCGATCAGCAAGCTCAAGCTCGCCTCGCAGGGCGCGCCCGCGCCGCTTGCGGCTGTCGTAAGCGACGTCTCGACGGGCGCGACGGCACTCATGGCGGGCGGAGAACGCGCGCGGCTGAACGCGCTGTGGCTCGCCAATGTCGGGCAACTTTGCAAGCAGGCGCTGGATGGGCGTTATCCGCTCGTGCGCGCCTCGACGCGCGACGCCACGCCCGATGACTTCGGCCGCCTGCTCGCGCCGGGCGGATTGATCGACGACTTCTTCCAGAAGAACTTGCAGAACTACGTCGACATGTCGGGTCCAACCTGGCGTTGGCGCCAGGGCTCGGAATCGATTGGCATTCCAGACGATGTGCTGTTGCAGTTCCAGCGCGCGGCACAAATACGCGACGCGCTGTTCCGCGCGGGCGGTCGCGATGTGTCGGTGCGCTTTACGGTCAAGCCGGTTGCGATCGACCCGTCGCTTACGCAGTTTACGCTCGACATCGACGGCCAGCAGTGGGTGGCGAAGCCAGGCGCGACCGAGGGCATGGGTTTCCAGTGGCCAAGCGGCAAGGGCACGAACCAGGCCCATGTCGAATTTACGCCGCCCGGCGGCGGCAGCGCACCGCACGCGGACGGACCGTGGGCGCTGCTGCATCTGATGGACACGGCGAACCTTCAGCAGGCCGGTCAGCCGGATCGGTTCAGAATGAGCTTTGTTTCGGACGGTCGTCGCGTCGACCTCGAACTCGACGCGAGCAGTGTGACGAACCCGTTCCGGCGAGGCGTGCTCGACCAGTTTCGGTGTCCGGATCATCTATGAGCGCGCCTGGTTTTTTCGGCAAGGTCCGCACGCATGGCGATTTCGTGACGCGGCGCCTGCCCGCGGCGTTCGTCGATCCTTGGGATCGCAGCCTGCAAGCCGGCATGCTGCACGCGCGCGCGTGCTTCGGTCCGCAGTGGTTGCCGATCTACCTGAACGCGCCCCTGTGGAATTTCGTGCTTGCGCCGGGCCTGTGCGGTGCGAGCGCGTGGGCGGGCGTGTTGATGCCGGGTGTGGATCGCGTGGGGCGGTATTTCCCGCTCACGATTGCAATGGCATACGAAGGCGACGCGCTGGCCACGTGGCTGAACGCGGCGCAGGCGTGGTTCGATACGGCCGCCCAGTTCGCGCTTTCCACGCTTGCCGCGGATTTCCAGCTCGAAGCGTTCGACACCAGCCTCGTGGCGCTGAACGGCATGCAGCAGGTGAGGGCAGATGCGCAGGCGGCGCCGTGGCGCATGGAGTGCGCCCGTGCACCGGATAGCAGGGAGCCGTTCGGCGCGTCCCTCGCGGCAGGCATCGCGCCCGGCACGAGCGTGTGGTGGACCGAGGGGTCGGATGAGGTGCCCGCGACGCTGCGCATCGGCGCGGGCCTTCTGGATGGGCCGCGTTTCGCGGATCTGCTCGATCGCGCAGACGCGGCGTGGCAAACGGTGGTGCCGCTGCGGCGCGCGAGCGCGCAGCGTAACGGGAACGGACGTATCGGAGATTAACCATGTCAGGCCTCATGCAAACCCGGCTTTTGACCTCGCGCCGTGCGTGCGCGCTCTCACTCCTCTCCAGCATCCTCGTGGTGGTGAGCGAGGCTTACGCCCAGACGGACGTGATGAAGGAAAAAGACATCAACGAGCAGTCGATCACCCATGCGCTCACGCCGCCCGCCTCGACAGGAGACGTGCTCACCCGCGGCTTCGTGTTGTCGAACCAGAAGCCCGGCGCGGCGGCTTCACCGGCAAGGCCGGCGAAGCCGCCTTCGGCGCAGATGCTGATCACGTTCGGGACCAATTCGACGACGCTCACGGACTCCGCTCGCGCTGCGCTGGACAAGGTTGCGCGCGCGCTGCAATCCGACAAACTGGCCGCTTACAAATTCCGCGTGGAAGGTCACGCCGACCCGCGCGGCAGCCCCGACGCCAACATGACGCTGTCCCAGGAGCGCGCGCAGGCGGTGGTGGATTACCTCACGCAACAGGACGGTATTGCGCCCGAGCGCCTGAGCGCGATCGGAAAAGGCTCGACTGAGCCGCTCAATGCGCGCAACCCGGCGGCACCCGAGAATCGCCGCGTGACGATCCTGACAGTGACCGAATGAGTGCCGCATATGACTGCCGTTTTCCGAAGGCGCGTGCGCGCTGCCAGTCTCGTGCTGGCGTGCGTGTTTTGCGGTGCGTGGGTGGGCGTCTTGCCGTCGGCCGGGGTGCAGGGCGCGCAGCAGGAGTCCGGCGAGCCAGCGCTCGCCGTGCAGCGCGTGCCACTCGCGCAACTCGAAGCGTCGTTGCCCGAGCAACCGAGGTTGAAGCTCTTCGAGATCACCGACCAGCCGGGCCTCTACGTCATGCACGCGCCGAGCCTCGCGGTGCAGGGCGCCATGTTCTCCCGTATCGTCGCGTTGACCGAGCGGCGCGACATGCCGCGCGACCGCGTCGTGACCATGAACGCGGTGGCCGTGAACGCGAAACGCTTTGGCGAGGATCCCGCCGGCCTCACGGCCGGCAACAACTTCAGCACCGCGCAGATCGCGAACTTCTTCGAGGTCGCGCGGCGCCAGCACGTGAGACTCACCGACGGCGAACGTTCGCTGCAAGACACGCTGGTGCGATGGAGGCTGATACGCGAGGAGAACGGCATGTGGCGCGCCGCCTCGACGCGCGATTTTCTCATCACGATTCCGGCGACTGGCACGGGTCCGGCGGGTGAGGTTATCGATCCGGCTGTGCGCGCCGCGATCCTGAGCCACGAATTGGGGCACTGGCGCTATTTCTCCGACCCCGCGTACGCGCATGCGTGCCGCACTTTCTGGTGGCATCAGTTGAGCTACACCGAGCGTGCGGCGCTGACCCAGGAACTGGCGGGCATGGGCTACGATCCGAGCGATCGCATCGTGATAGACGAACTACAGGCTTACTTGCTGCATACGCCTGCGCTTTATATGCCGCTCATGGATCTACCGGGCGCGGGGGGCGTGGACATTGCCCAGGTGAGGCGTGGGCTGGAACAAAGCGTGCGGAACCCGCAGCCCTAGCTTTTAGCGTTGCCTGTGCCGAGCCGGCTCATTTCGGCCATTTGCCTGATAGCCGATTCTGTTGCCGCAACGAACTGTGATGAGAGACGGATTGACTCGAGAACGTGGCGCGGGTCCGGCGTATGCATTCCCATGCTGACCCTGAAGAAGTCTGTGGCGTGGCTGCGTGCGTGATGGTGCATACGCACGCGCTTCGTGTCGATGAGCCTTGGATTACCGAAGATTCTCGACAGAGCCCAGGAAAGTGCGCCGTCGTAGCCGCCGTGTTGGCGAAAGAATTCGCCCATCGGGAAGCCGCCCATCGCGAGATAGACGGCACGCCGAATGATCAGACTGCTCGGAATGGTATTGCTGAGCGTTGCCGCATATTTTTCGAAATCAGGGTGCTTGACGATTTCTTCGGGGAATCCAGCGTATTCGACATCGAGCCGAACGGATGCGGCGTCAGGATTTTGATTGAGAAACTGGTTGGCGGCGCCGAGCGCGCCGGGGAAATACTCGTCGTCGGCGTCGACGAAGGCCAGCACCGGCTGCGACGTGTGCAACGCTGCCCAGTTGCGCGCGCGCGCGGAGCCGCCGTTGACGGGCATGTGTAAAAGCGCGATGCGGGCGTCGCGTTGCGTGTAGCGCCGGACGACCTCGGCTGATTCATCGGTCGAGGCGTCGTCCACGACGATGATCTCAGCCGCCTCCGGCTGGATCATGCAGCTTTCGAGAGTGCGCGGCAGGGTCGAGGTCGCGTTGAAGCAGGGGATGATGATTGAGATTGGTGGCATGAGTTGAACCGGAGAGTGACTCACAGGGAACAAGCAATTCGTGGCGAGGCTCGGGGCTGAGTGGGAAGTTTCACCTTGGCTCATATTCAATCTCGAGCTTGTCAAGTGGCGGATAAGGAATAACCACCACGCATTCGTCGTTCTTCATCTGCGTTATGAAGAAGTGTTTCCACATAGACTCGGAGTTATCGACCTTTCTGAATAAAATTTCTGCCGCCAGCGAATAGTTGAGCGAGCCTTTGAATCTCACGTAGTCCGGCTTTGCTGCGCCTTCACGCAGGATGTTGACGACCGTGCCGATCGCACCGGCTTCGAGCGTCAAAGGATTGTGGGAGGGGCCGTACGCAGCCATGCCGCTGGCCGGTACTCTTACCCGCGTATTAATGACGTTTCCAGACCATAGCTTCCAGTTCGTCCAGGCCATACGAGTCACCTTATGAGCTGACAAATCAGGAACTGCTGGGAGAGAGAATGCAGGGATCAATGTAGCAGTAGAGAGTGCACAGCGAAATGCATTTGTTTCATTGGTGCCCCTCATTCGGCGCGTGACGCGACAAGTGCACGTTCGCCGAGCGTATTGCGACGTGGTCTCTCCAGCATGAGTTCTGCCGACCGTGGCGCGCTCAGGCAACGATTGAATGCCGGGAGCGTGGACTCGACAGCCCACGGCCGCGGATGCCCGATTTTTCGGTCATTGGATCAAATCGTCATCGAAACGAGTAACGCCCGAACTACGCGGAGCTTTAATTGACTTCACTATGGGGGCACGGACGATCACTTTTCGCGTAATCCGTTGATCAGAGGCCTCGATGTTTGCCTCAAGGAGGTCTGCGGGACAGACCATTTCTGACATTGTCCACGCGGTATCAACTTCTTTTAGTCAACGGGTTCGAGGATAAGCCTCTACCACTGTAATAAACCAAAGCTCAGTGTCCAATGTTTCAACTCAAGAAGCTCTCTGTGAGAGCTCTATACCATAAAAAGGTGTGACACTAGGTCTCGCGTCGCCTACAGTGATGGAGAGGCATGCCGCCAGTGGCGACGTATTGGAAAATGCGACTCGCCGCGCAATGCTTGGTTGGTCTCAGCATTCAAGCGAAATTCGGCAGCCCCCGTACGCATGACGATGAGGCGGTTGCGGAGTTGCTCAGCAAGGTCCGGCGTGTAACGGCCTCGAGTTCGACACACTGGGGTGTTCGTGCAGCAACGTAGGAAACTGGCATAGCCAAAATCCCCGTTTCGCGCCACTTCGACTTGTTCGGTGTGCAACCCGTCGCACAAAAGAATTCAAGTTGTCCACGAGCCCGTTCTTCGTCGAGAAGGTCCGTAACATCGTCGGCGTGGACCTGAACTCTCCGACCAATGCACTGGTGGTGCGTGTCGATGATGTAGCGACCGACAAGGCACTTCGATCGATTAGTCAAAGCTGACTGGACTTCGCTATTTGGGGAGGCCCACAGAGGACATAGCGAAAAGCCATACGGAAGCGCGGGGGCGATCTTCAAGGCATGGCGGAGGGTACCTTTATGTTGCGGATGGATTGTCTGTCACTGCGCTCGACCAACAGCCTTGCGATGCTCGCCAAAACGGCACTGCACCCCGATTTCACAATCTCCGGATTTCCAGAATACGCCACGGGACCCACTACGCTAGCACCGGAGCAGCAGCGGATCCTCCGCGACGCCGTAATCGCTATTGCAAGAAGCCAGGTTACCCTCCAGCCGGTGGCAGCGGCAATCATCGTTGGCCATGCTGATAAGGCGTTGCGCAAACCGCTACAAGAGCGCGCTTCGTTCGAACTTGATATCAGCCAGAAGCGTGCGACCGCGGCGGCACAGAGTTTGATCCAGGAATTGATTACGCAATCATGCGGCGCGCATTATGCCAAGACCTTTCGCTACCTGGCATTCGGCATCGGTAACGCCAAACCGCGCCACGCTAATGCCCTAAACGAACAGCAAATGCGCGAGAACCGTCGCATCGAAATCAGCCTGGTAGTCACTTGGCTCGGGCTGCCGCATTGCGGGACGAATTGAGACGGGCTCGGCCCGTCGAAGGATGATCGATGTCCACCGTATTCTTGCTCGATCCGCTTGTGTGTCTCGGCAAGCCTGACCTGTATTTAAAGGTGAATCAGCAGCTTCAGGGCTATTTCGATCGCGTCGGCCGGGCGATGCGTCCCGCCGAAAAGATTTTGGTCGCCTGGATTCCGGCCGCGCCGACGCCAACGCCGCTTGATCTACTGGTTTACTTCACGCCTGTCGAATACTCAGTCGTGTCGCGCTTTTTTGGAAAACCAGTCGATCCGCTAGCGGTGAGTCATTGGGGTTATACGCAGTTCCAGACCGCCAACGGTCGCGTCACTGTGGCCGCCTCTGAGGTTTATGCCAAGTCGCTCGAACCCGACCTGCTCGCTAAGCTCGCCTTTCACGAACTCATGCACAACAAATTGGTCACGGGAAATGGTTTGCATACACGCAACGGTCTTGCCCAAGCGACCGTTGGCCCCAACACCGACCTGAGCGCAGAGAACATCGCAGATTTGGCTGCGGCGATGCACAATCCGGTGCCGCAGTGGACCGGAGGCGTTGATCTTCTGCTTTCGGCCCGACGGCTGCGAGATGCCGGCGATCCGCTCTGGTATCTATGACGCGCGGAGTGAAGGACGTCAGGCGATTTTCATACCGACGAGTTTATCAAAAAAATTATGATATTATGATAATAAAAATTATCTCAACGTCCGCATCCAGTCATGCGACCAACCCAACCGCGCCTGGAAGTATTCAAAGCGGGGGAAGCAAGATGACCATAGGTGGCGGAGATGCTCGTTGGGTCGATGTGACGTAAAAGCCGCTCGCCGGATAACGCCGCCTGCGCAAGCAGGTTCAATCGGGCAGAAACCCGGCGCGGCTCGAAACGACGTCGCGCCGATGCGGTGGCATCCGAACGGGCGCGACGGTGCTTCGCTTAGAAGATGTGCCGGACACCAACGTTGCCGCCCACAGTCGTACCATGGACGCCGTACAGCGCGCTGTCGACGGCGCGCCCATCTACGTCGAGCCCCGTGTTCATGGCCCCGTGGTTGTCGACCACGCCGAGTTGCGCATAGAGCGTGGTCGCGCGTGAGAGCAGATAATTCGCGCCGATGGCGGCCAGGATCGAGTGATTGCCCGTGTCGTTGCGATCGCTCGTGAACCACGCGCCGCCATTCACGTCGAATTGCGGCAACACGAAATAATCGAGGCCGCCGCCATAGACATTGCTGCTGAATCCGCCAGCCACCTTGTAGCTTGCGAAGGATGCCTTTGCCGTCAAAGAGCCGATCTTGTACGAGGCGCCCAACATGCGGCCTATGAACGGCACGGTGGTGGGTAGCGGCGTGGCGACGGTGCCGCCGCCGTTGCCGTCGTAGAACGCGGCTTGCGCGGCTAGCGTTCCGTTGTCGTATCGCAGACTCAACGAGTACTGTCTCCCTGCACTGAAATTCCCGGCCTCGCCGCCGAGTCCGATCATGGCGCGCCCCTGGAAGCCGGCGAGAACGGGCGTCGAATACGACAAGGCGTTGGCATTGAAGATGCCGGTGCCCACCACGTTATTGAGGTACGGCACAAGGCTGCTGCCGAACTGGGAGCAGCCTCGTGGATCGAGATCGTAGAGCGCGAGAAAGAACGGCGAGTACTGAAGGCCGGTTTTAACCTCGCCGAAGTCGCCGCGCAGCGCGAGCCACGCCTGGCGGCCGAACAGGTTGCCATTTGAATTGTTGAGGCCGCCGTCCGCGACGTTCACGCCGCTTTCGAGCTTGAATTCGGCTGTGAGGCCGCCGCCGAGATCCTCCTTGCCGGCGAGCCCGAACATCGAGGGCGAAAGGCCGCTGTCCGTGACCGAAACGCGCGCGCCGTCGTTTTGGCCCGTCGCGCTGTCGCGGGTGCGGCTGGTCACGAGCACGCTGCCGTCGACGATGCCGTAGAGTGTGACGCTGCCCTCGGCATGCGCGGCTGCGGGGACACATAATAGCGCGCAGCCGCTGGCTGCGGCGCACGCTAATGAAACGCTTGTTTTCAACATATTTTCGTCTCCTGCCTGGGTGTGCGACGTTCGTGGCACGCGCGACTCAGGAAAAATCTCCGGATATATTTATAATTCGGACTACGATATAGATAAGGTGAATCCCTCCCGGGATGATCGAAGAAGGTGAAAATGACAGCGCGAACCGTATGGCCGCGTAGACCTGAGATGCGGGCGCACCGTGGCGCGCCCGCACAGTGCGTTACTGCGCGAGGAAGTCCAGCACGAGGCGGTTGAACTTCTCCGCGTGTTCCCATTGCGCCCAATGACCGCAGCGGCTGAACACATGCAGTTCGGCATTCTGAAGGCCCCACAGCATGCGCAAGCCGCTGTCGAGCGGGACGAAGCGGTCGTCGCGGCCCCAGGTCACGAGCGTCGGCGCCTTGATCTCCTTGAGGCGGCCGCTCAGATCGGGCAGCCAGTCAGGGTTGGCCTCGACGCTTTTGACGAAGTTATCGAGGTGCTCGCGGTGCTCCATCATGTTGTCGAAGCGCTGGCGCACGAGTTCGTCGGTCAGTGCGGACGGGTCGAAAACGAACACGTCGAGCATCTTGCGCAGGTTCTCCATCGTGGGCGCCTTGTAGAGCCCGTAGAGCAGCTTGATGCCTTCGAGCGGCATGGGCTGGAACAGGCTCGGACCCACGCCGCCGCCGCCCATGATGACGAGCTTGCCCACGCGTTCCGGCCACGCGAGTGCGAACGCAAGGGCGTTGCCGCCGCCCATCGAGTTGCCGATCACGTGGACGCGTTCGATATCGAGCACGTCGAGCAGGCCCTTGAGCGAGGTGGCGTTGAGCACGGCGCGCGAGCCCTTGTCACAGACGACCGGATCGCTCTTGCTCCAGCCGGGGCAGTCCGGCAGGATCACGCGATAGCCGGCGTCGACAAAGGCATCGACGTTGCGGTGGAAATTGCTCCAGCCCGAGGCGCCCGCGCCCGAGCCGTGCAGCATCACGACGGCGTCGCCCGTGCCCGCGTCGTTGTAGTGAACGCGCAGCTTCAGCCCGCCTTCGTCGATTTGCGCGAATCGGCTGGTATTCGCTTCAGTCCATGCAGTCATGGCTAGTCTCCTGTGTTGTTCCGTTGCAGGTTGATAAGTCGAGGGGCGTGCCCTCAGTCAAAGCGGATCGAGCAGCCGCCGAGGCCGCCGATCGTCACGCGCAGGTTGTCGCCCGCGACGACCGGCACCATCGCGCCCAGCGCGCCCGAAAGAATCACCGAGCCCGCCTCGAGCGTCGTGCCGAGGCGCCCGAGCATGTTGGCGAGCCACGCCACCGCGACGACGGGCGAGCCCATCGTCGCTGCGCCCGCACCCGTGGCCGCGACCGCGCCGTTCTTCTCGAGCACCATGCCGCAGGTGCGCATGTCCAGCGCGCGCGGATCGACGAGCCGATCGCCGAGCACGAACAGGCCGCATGAAGCGTTGTCGGCAACGGTGTCCTGAATCCGGATCTTCCAGTCGCGGATGCGCGAATCGACGATCTCGAAGCAGGCCATCACGCCTTCGGTTGCGGCGATCACGTCGGCGGCACTCACGCCCGGACCGCGCAGATCGCGTTTAAGCACAAAGGCGATCTCGCCTTCCGCTTTCGGCTGAATCAGCGCGCGGCTGTCGATCGCCGCGCCATCGTCGCGAATCATGCCGTCGAGCAACTGGCCGAAGTCCGGCTGATCGACGCCGAGCATCGTCATGACCGCCTCGCTCGTCACGCCGATCTTTTTACCGACGATGCGCTCGCCGCCCTCGACGCGATGTGCGATCAGGCGTTGCTGCACCCGATAGGCGTCTTCAAGCGTCATCTGCGCATGGGCCTGCGTGAGCGGGTCGATTGCGCTGCGCTCGCGCCATGCGGTGTAGAGGCGCTCGCCAAGCGCGTCGAGTGTCGTCGTGTCGAGCGTCACGCCGCTTGCTCCTGGCACGCCGGCACTTCGGGCAGGTTGTAGATGAACGGCGGCACGCCCTGGCCGAGCAGGTAGCCGCCCAGCACACCCGCGTTGTCGTCCTCGTTCTGCGTGATGTGGTTCGCGGCCACGAGCATGGCGCGCATCCACAACTGCACGGGGTTGTTGAGCCCGATCGCGCGTGCGCTGAGCTTCTTCCAGAGCATCATCGAAGCGTCGAGGCAGTCCTTGCCGCAACGCTGGATTTCGAGGAAGTGGAACACGCGGTCATGCAGCGGCACCAGTTCGCCGCGCTGCACATACGCCGACGCCTCTTCGAAGACCTGCGCGAGGCGTGCCTGAGCCGAGCGCACGAGCAGGGCGGCGTTGCCGAGTTTGTCCTTCACATAAGGGTTCTGCGCGGCCGCGCCCGCAGGGCCCATGATGTTCTGGCGCGGCTTCATCTGTTCGATGTAGAGGTCGATCATGCCGCGCGCGAAGCCAATGATCACCGACGATACCGATGCATAGAACACCTGATTGAACGGATGCAGATACGGTGTTTCACGATCCGTCTTCGTGTAGTCGATGACGCTGTGCGAGCGGTAATCGGGAATGAAGGCCTCACCCTTGATGCGCACGCTCTTGCTACCCGTGCCCGCGAGACCGACCACGAACCAGTCGTCGATGATGTCGTAGTCTTCGCGCGAGACGAGGAACGAGCGGGTATCGCGCCGGTTGCCCTCGTCATCGAGTTCGAACGCGCCGAGAATCGCGCCGCCCTGCGCGTGGTCGCAGCCGCTCGAGGTCTTCCACTCGCCGCTGAGCATCCAGCCGCCATCCACCTTGCGGCACTTCCCGAACGGTGCATAGGACGAGGCGACGAGCACGCTGTTGTCCGCCGCCCACATGTCGTTGCCCGCGCGCTCGTCGAAGAGGCCGAACTCCCACTGATGCACGCCCAGGATCATCATGTTCCAGGCGCTTGACGGGCAGCCGCGGCCCAGCTCCATCAATACCTTCGAGAACACACTGGGATCCATTTCCCATCCGCCCCAGCGTCGCGGCTGGAGAATCTTGAAGAAGCCGGCCTCCTTGAAGGCGTCGATCGTTTCCTTCGGCACGCTGCGGGCTTTTTCGACTTCGGCGGCGTTGGCGCGCAGGGCCGGAATCATGGCGTGCGCGCGTTCGACCAGTTCGGTTACGCCCGGCGCGCAGGGGGTTTCAGCTTGATTGATGGCGTTCATGTCTTGTCTCCGTTTATGGGTTCGTGCGGGTGAATTGTCCGAATTGGCCCTGCGCATAGACGAGCGGGGCGGCGAGCGTGTCGCTCGTCGCGACTCGCTCCACTTCGCAGATCAGGATGGAATGGGAATGGGCCGGCACGATCTCGACGATGCGGCAGGCAAAGCTCGCAAGCGCACCGGCAAGCGCGGGCGGCGTGCCGTGCCATGCGCCATGCGCGAAGCGTTCCGTGCCGCTCACGTCGGGCACCATGCCGGCGAAGCGCCTGGCGACTTCGGTGTCTTCGGCGGCCAGCACGTTCACGCATAGCGTGCGCGTTTGCTCGAAGGCCGTGTGTGCGTAGACCTTGCGGTTGACGCACGCGAGCAGGCGGGGCGGATCGGCGCACAGCGAGGTGACGGCGGTGGCCGTGAGGCCGACCGGCATGCCGTCCAGCTCCGAGGTGAGCACGCAGACGCCGCCGGCGAGACTGCGCATGGCGTATCTGAAGTCATCCGGCGAAGCATGCCCCCCTCGAACGGGCGGTGGGCAGGCAGGAGTATCGATCTGCATGATTCGTAATCCGAATTATATGAAGCACGTGTATTGCGGGGAAAACGACTGAGGCTCAGCGGGCGGGCGGTTGAGGGCGATGCCCCCAGTCGCTGAGCTGGCTATAGTTCTTCACTTCCCAGGCGGCGTCGTCGATGACGATGCCGCCATGGCCGTATTCGAGGCCGAAACCAGACGGCGTTTCCACGTAGAACGAGAACATGCGATCGTTGGGATGGTGGCCGAGGCCCGCGTGGATTCGCAGGCCCGCTTTCACGCAACGATCGTAGGCCATGCCGACGTCGTCCATGTCCTGGACCTGCACGAGCACATGATGCAGGCGCTTCGGGAACGGCGCGGCCATGGTCGCGAGCGAATGATGGCGGCCCGTACGGGTATGGAAGAACGTGGCGTCGACGGTGGCGCCGGGTACGCTATGCGAGTCACGGATCGTGTCGCTCACGCGCAGGCCCAATACGTTGCGGTAAAAGTCGAGGGACTGCGCGTAGTCGCGCGCGACCGGGAGAATGTGGCCCATGCCAAGGCGTCCGGTCTCGAAGCCCGCCCCCTTGAGCAGCGGCGAGCGAAAGGGCGTGGAAATGGGCGCGTGAGTCGGGCCGAAATAAAGCTCGTGTGTGAAGCCGTTGGGGTCGTCGCAGACGAAAATGCGCTCCACCTGCCGGCTGGCCGCGAGTGCGCTGTCACCCTCGCGCACCGCGACGCGCCGGGCTGAGAGGCGCTCGACGTAGGCCAGCAGATCATCGTGAGTATCGAATTGCCAGCCGGCGGCGGCGATATCGTCATCGTGCCCTTCTTCGAGCAGGATGCGCTGGGCGTGCTCGTCCATCCGCAGGCCGAGCGAACCAGGCGTGCGGCGGCCGGGCATCAGGCCGAGAATGCCGACGGCGAAATCCTCCCAGCGCACAAGGTCACTGACTTTGAAAACGACGTACCCGAGGCTTGAAAGCTCCGACATGATGTCTCCTGTTGATTGATTTTTTTGCGCCGGCGTTTGAACATCGCGGCGCGGCTCTCTTAAAGCAATGGCCGTGCCAGCGCTATGATGTCGCGGCGTATGCGGTGTATTTCTCCCCTCAATCTCCGTGAATTCGGGGCATTCGACGGGCTCGCGTACCGGCGACGGTCGCGCCGCAGCAACGTGCGAGGAAGCGCGAGTGCTTGAAATTGTTCGGTCGATGTCAAAAAATAGACGTCGGCTGCAAATTTTTGGTGTGCGCGCAACGAACTGGCCAGATCAACTGCTCGTTGAGGCGTGCGCTATGCCACGAGAACGAGAATGAAGACGGAGACGAAGGTGAAGAGGAGCTATGCAAGTCAGGATTTCCCCGACATTGCGCCGATCAAGGAGCGGCTGCGATTCAGGACCGAGCGAGCCGAAATTGTGCTGGGCGATCAGCGGATGATTCTGATGCATATCGCCTCGCTCAACGATTTGCGCAGCGAGTTGATTGCGTCGCTCGGCAGTCAGACGGCGCGCACCCTGCTGACCCGTATCGGGTTTTCCACGGGCACGCGCGACGCACAACTGGCGTTGCAACTGCATACGCCGACGGAAAACATCTTTCACCTGCTTGCGCGCGGCGGCCAACTGCACGCCTTGCAAGGCGTTGCGCTCGTCGAGATGATCAGCTCGGACATCGACATCGAGAAGGGGCGCTGTACGCTGGAGTTCTTCTGGAAGCATTCGTATGAAGATGAATGGCACACCGGGACGCACGATACCCAGTCCACGCCGGTGTGCTGGCTCGAAACCGGCTATGCGAGCGGCTACCTGAGCGCCTGCGTCGGCAAGCTAATGATCGTGCGCGAAGTGGAGTGCAGGGCGATGGGTTTCGACGCCTGTCGTGTGATTGCGCGTCCAGCGAGCGAGTGGGACGACGCCGAAGCGGATCTGCAATTTTTGCAGGCGCCGGTTTTTCCCGAGGCGCTTGTTTCAAAGACGCGCAACCCCGCGGGCGAGCACCGCACCGCGCTCGCGGCGCTCGAACAATCCAAAAGCCGCTCGGATATCGTGGGGCTCTCGCCGGCGTATCAGGCTGCGGTCGGGAAGATCAATCGCGTTGCGGGAACCGGCGCGACGGTGCTGCTGCTAGGCGAAAGCGGGGTGGGCAAGAGCACGTTCGCACGGCTGTTACATGAACAAAGCCAGCGGGCCGGCGGCCCTTTCGTCGCTGTCAATTGCGCCACGATTCCCGAAACACTGATGGAATCCGAATTATTTGGCGTGGAGCGTGGCGCGTTCACCGGCGCGGACGCCGCGCGCGCCGGGCGTTTTGAACTGGCCGAAGGCGGAACGCTATTTCTCGATGAAGTTGCCACCTTGCCGCTCATTGCGCAAAGCAAGCTGCTGCGTGTGCTGGAGACCGGGCAATTCGAAAGACTCGGCAGCGGCGTGTCGCGTCAGGCCAACGTGCGGATCGTCGCCGCGACCAATGAAGACCTGTGGGAGGCGGTTCGCGCCGGGCGCTTCAGGGAGGATCTGTTCTTCCGGCTACATGTGTTCCCCATCGAGATTCCGCCGCTGCGTCAGCGCAAGGAGGACTTGCCGGTTCTCATCGAGCATTTCATGCGGCGCTTCGCCACGGCCTATGGGAGAGCCGTGTACGGCTTGACGCCGGAAGCGATGTCGATGCTGCTCGGCTACGCGTGGCCGGGCAACATCCGGGAGCTTTCCAATGTGGTCGAGCGCGCGGTGATTCTCGCCGAAGACGGCCGGGCGCTCGACGCCGTGCATGTGGTGCTCATGAAGAATCTGCCGCGTGAGAGAGCGGCCATTTCGCACCCGGCCGCACCGGAACCCCCTCATGCGAGCACTGCGCCGGCTTCAGCGGAGCGGCGTTCGCATTCGCTCGTGGAGATCGTCGGCGCCTTGATCAAGGATCGCGGGCTTACGCTCGACGACATGGAGAACACGATGGTCGAAGCCGCCATCGCGCATTCGGACGGGAACATGTCGCGCGCAGCGGCGTTGCTCGGCATTACGCGGGGCCAACTGACTTACCGGCGCAAACGCCTGGTGGAGGAGAGCGCGACGGTCGACGACTCTGATCGTGACGGGTAAGCCAGCAACGAACTCGCGAGAGCCTGCCTGGTGATTGACCAACCGCTTGAGTAACGCAAGCACCGGCAGTCCACCCATCGAGAGACACGCGGCCAGCGTATACGCACGCATCAAAAGAAATGCTGCACGCCAACGCGCAACGAGGCCTGATTGCTGCCCGACGCCGGCGACAAGGACAGCAGCGCCGCATGCGCGCCGCCCCCGGCATGCTGGAAGGTCGCTTGCGCGTACAGCATCGTGCGCACGGAAAGGTGGTACAGATTCGAGAGCCCCGCGGTCGTGTAGTTCTTGCCTGCGAACCAGGTTCGGTATCCGCCGAGCAAGACCGTGTCAAACGGCGTGATGTTCCAGTCCACGCCGAGTTCCGCCGTTGTCGCGTTGGCGGCATCGCTTTCGCTCGCGATGCGAGCGGTGTCGAGCACTGCATGGAAGGCCCACTGCCGGTTAGGCGAATACGTGCCCGCCACGCCGAAGATCCGCGAATCTCTCGCCTTGAATGCCGCGCCGCCCGAGAGATCCTGGCCGAGAAAGCTGTCGTAGCCGAGTGATGTGTGCAATGCGTACGCCTTGTCGCGGGTGTCGCTGTAGACCGCGCCGAGTTGCAGCGCCGACGACTTGTAGAGGAGCGCTGCGCCCACGTAGCGGCCCTGTCCCGTCGAAGCATCGCTGAAACCGTACATGGCGCGTGCCGATACGCCATGCCACGGAACGCCTGCGTATTTCACCGTGTTGTTCACCGTCGTGACAGCGTCGTTGTCGATGTTGGCGGGGTGATAGAGGAAGTAGTTGTACTGGACCGCGCCGTTCGCGTTGGGCAGCAAGACGTCGTCGGTCAGATCCCATTGCTTGCCGAGCGTCACGGTGCCCCACCGGTCGTCGCTCAGGCCGACGAACGCCTTGCGGCTGAACAGCACGCCCGACGAGGCGAGCGCGCCGGTATTCGAAAAGAAGCCGTTTTCAAGCTGGAAAATGGCTTTGGTCCCGCCGCCGAGATCTTCCGCGCCTTTGAAGCCGAACTGGTCGGGTACGGTGATCGGCCCCATCACCCAGGCGGTGCCGCCCTTTACGTTGCTCACGTAACCGATGCCTTCGTCAATGCTGCCATACAGCGTCAGGCTCGATTGGGCGCACGCCACGGAAACATACGATCCAAACAGCACAATGGCGAGAAATTCTCTGTTGTAGAGTTTCATGATGGTGATTCGATACATGAAGCAAGCGAAGGCGACGCGAATGCCGCCATGGGAGAGCGGGCCGCGACTGCGCGGGCCCACCGACGCAATGCGCGTTCGTCAGAACTTGGTGCGGATACCGGCGATCACCTGCGTTTCCGACTTCGTGCTGGAAGCGGGCGTCGTCACGATCTGCGCGTATTGGGCGCTGCCGCCCGCGCGTTGGTACAAGCCGACCAGATACAGGTCCGTGCGCTTGCTCAGGAAATAGTCGACGCCGAGATTCACCTGGTTGTAGTGCGGCTTGAGCGCTTCGGACGATTCCCCGAATGTGTAGATATAGGCGGCGCCCACCAGCAGCATCGGCGTGATCTTGTGGGTCACGGAGACTTCGACGTTGTTCAGACGCAGTCCCGTGGTGTCGAGGTAGTTGAACAGAACGTTCGTGTACGAAAGCGTGGTCTGCAAGAAGCCGAAGTCGTAGCCTGCGCCCACGCCCAGGATGCGTTGCTTCTCGACACCCGCGCCGCCGGCGCTGGTCGCGAACGGCGAGGTGTAGCCGTACGAGTCGCCGATCGCGCCACCGGTGTTCGTCGAATCCGGGTGGTTGTATTGCGACATCGCGGCTGAGAAGCGGAACGGTCCGCGCTGATACGACAGGCCGCCGCTAAATGCGCTGTTGTTGTTGAACGCACCGGCCTGGTTCGAAAACGCGTACTGCGCCGCGAACGACAGCCCGTGCAGCGTCGGCGACACGTAACGCACGGAATTCTGCAAGCGCAGCACGTTGAAGATGTTGTCGTTGTCGCCCACGTGTGCGCCGTAGGTGGCGAACTGCACCGCGGAAGAGGTCCAGTTCAACTGCTGCGTCATTTCATCGTACTGGCGGCCGAGCGTGATCGTGCCGTATTGCGGCGTGGTCAGACCGACCCATGCCTGGCGACCGAACAGGCGGCCGCCTTGCGAGGCGCTGCCCGAGGTGATGGAAAAGCCGTTTTCCAGCACGAAGATCGCGGCGACACCTCCCCCGAGATCCTCTTTGCCCCGCAGTCCCCAGCGCGAGGGCTGCTGCGGTCCGCTCGTCATCTGCGTGAGGGATTTTCCGCCTGCGTTCGAGGAATAGCTGATTCCCACCGAAATCAGGCCGTAAAGCGTGACGTTGCTTTGCGCGTGAGCGGGGCGTGAGGTGAGCACACCCATGCAGACGATGATAGCGACCGCTATATAAAAAGGAATCCTTAACGATAGGGATGTAGCACGTTGAAGTGGTTGCATGCGGTTATGGATTTAGGTATGGGGAAGCGGATCGGCGCGATGTCGCCCGAGCGCGGGGAGGGCGCGCGGTGCGCGCCGTACCGGGTGTCAGGTGCTGCGTGTTATGCGTTGCGGGGACGGCACAGGCTGATGGCGAGCGCGGCGACGAGACCGGAGGCGGCGAAAGCCACGAAATTGAGCCGCACGTCGAGATGCGAGGACGCGAACCACGCGCCGAGCATCGGCCCGGCCATGGCGCCGAACCGCCCAATGCCCACTGCCCAGCCCGTCGCGCTGGCGCGGGCGAACGGCCGGTAGAAACTCGCGATATAGCCGAGCTGAACCATGGCCACGCCGATGCTGCCGAGCCCGGCCAGCGCCACGAGCGCGTAATTGGTGAGCACGCCGCCTTTCACGGTCAATCCGCAGATCGCGAGCGCACCGATCACATAGCCGCCGACGATCGTCTTGCGCGGTCCTAACCGGTCGCCGACGCGGCCGATCAGAATGCCGCCGATCGCCGAAGAGAGCATGAACACCGCGAGAAACGAAAGACTCGAACCGAGGTCGTAGCCGAGCTTGCGCATGAGCTGCGGCAGCCAGGTGCCCAGGCCGTAGATCACGAGCACGGCGGCCACTTGCGCGACCCAGAGGCAGAGCGTCGACCAGAGGTTGCCGCGCGAGAACACCTCGCTGAACACGAGCCGCAGCGAAGGTTTGACCGGCGCGTCGCCGGGCGCCGTATCGAGCGAGGCAATCGACAGGCCGAGCCGTTCGGCGAGCGCGTCGGCCTCGCGCCGCTTGCCGCTCGCAAGCAGATAGGCGAGCGACTCGGGCAGCATCATCACGAGCGCGGGAACGCCGAGCAGCGGCAGCGCGCCCAGCGCGACCACGAAGCGCCAGCCGTGCGACTCCAGAAACGCGATGCCGATCACGGCCGAGACCAGCGCGCCGATCGCGTAGCCGGAATACATGATGGCGAAATTCAGATTGCGTTTGGCTGCCGGTGAATATTCGACTGTGAGCGCCGCCGCAGCGGAAATCACGCCGCCAAGACCCAGTCCGCCAATGAAGCGCATGACGCCGAACAGGAACGGCGTCGGCGCGACGGCGGCGCCGAGCATCGACAGCGAAAACAGCGTGACGCACGCAATCAGCAGACGTTTGCGGCCAATCAGGTCGGTGAGCACGCTGATGAAGTACGAGCCGAACAGCGTGCCGAACAGCGCCGCGCTGCTCATGGCGCCGACTTCGATGGGCGTGAGCTTCCAGACCGGATCGGCGAGCATCGAGGGAACGATCGTGCCCATGACGCCGATGTCATAGCCTTCGGTGACGATCGTCAGGAAACAAAGGGCCAGCACGCGGCGCGTGGTGCTCGCGGGCGGGTCGAGGGCAATAGCGTGAGGACTTTCGGAGATGGCCGCCATGGGGTGACTTATTCGAACGAAACTGCCGGAAAGAATCAGGCAAGCGCCGTGCCAGTCCTCGTGCGTGACCTTGCGGCGCGCAATGCGGTGCGATCGCGCACCACATTCCTGGGGCTTGCCTGCCCGGCGCAGGACATAGCTTCAGTCTGCGCTCGAATAAAGAATGTCATTCCATATTGGTTGCGTCAAAGATTTCAAAAAAGATTTGTGCCTGGTTCGGGAAAATCCCTAGGGCATGCGCTGCGTTTCAGGCGGATTCGGGCGGTGCCTCGCCGAGCAGCAGCGTGGTCGTGAGCTGGGCGATGCGCTGGATGTCACGATGGTCGCCAATGCGCTGATTGATGACGAAGCCGTCGAAAGCCATCCAGATCACATGCGCGAATAGCTCGCCGCCAAGCGCCGCGCCGCGCTCCGGGGGCAGCGAATCCTTGAGCAGCTGGGTGAGGAAATTCTCCACCGAAACCAGCAGGCTGTTGGGCTTGGCGAGGCCCGCCGGCGCGCTCGCGAGCGCGTCGATCAGCGCATTCGCGAAGGCATTGTCGGCGGCGGGAATGTCGCCCCAGATGCCCTGCAAGATGCGTTCGACTTTCTTGCGCGGCCCATTGAGCAGCGCGACTTCCGCACGCAGCCGGTGCAGTTGCTCGATGAGCCAGGGCTCATAGATCTCGTAGAGAATGATGAGCTTGGAGTCGAAGTAGACGTAGAGATTGGCGACGGTGGTGCCCGCGAGGCGAGCAATTTCGGTCATCGTTGTCGCCGAATACCCCTTTTCGCTGAAGGCGCTGAAGGCGGCCGTCAGGATTGCTTCGCGCTTGACGGCTTTTTTAATTTGCGGCAATTGAGGTCTCTCGGTTGGAGTGGCTGTAACCCGGTGCGGCCAATTCTATCAATCAGCGCTCGTGCGACGCCTGTATCACGAAGCCGCGGCTTCGTTCAGCACCAGTGCGACGATCAACGCCGCGACGGCCTCGATGTCGCGCACGTCGCCAAGACGCCGGTTGATGACGAAACCGTCGAACGCCATCCAGATCAGCCGCGACAGCATCGCTTCGTCCGCACACGAAACGCGCGCGCCCGATTCGATGCCGATGCACTCGCGCAGCAGCGCGCCCACGGCGACCTCCATCTCGTGCAGGAACGCCCCCGAGCGTTGCGCACCGGAGCGGCGCTGCGCGAGTGCGTCGATCAAGGCATTGGCGAAGTTCGTGTCGGCGCCAGGGATGTCATGCCAAAGTCCGACGAGCAACCGGCGTAGCCGCTGCTCGGGTCCCGCCTGCGCGCGTACCTCCACGCTCAATGCTTCGAACTGGTTGCGCAGCCACGGCCGGAACACCTCATAGAGGATCGCCAGCTTCGAGTCGAAATAGACGTACAGATTGGCGGCCGTCATGCCGGCCGCCGAGGCGATCTGCGCCATCTTCGTCGCCGTGAAGCCCTGCCGCTGAAAGAGTTCGAGCGCGGCTTGCGCAATCCGCTCCCGTTTGTCGCCGTTCATTGCGTTGCCCCCAGTCGCGGGGAGCCGGACCGGCGCCCCGTTTCGCTCATGGATAAAAAAGCCCTTGACGGACAAATTTTTCCAAAACAGAATATCATTCATTATTAAACGATGTTCGTTTTTGAGGTGATGCCATCGTGTCCACGACCTTGTTGTCCCCCGAAGTCCCCGCACCGGCAGGCACGCTGACCGGCCGCTATCCCGAGCTTGGCTCCGGAACGATCCCGGTCGAGCCGTACATCTCGCCCGACTACTACGAGCGCGAAAAGGAACACATCTTCAAGAAGACCTGGCTGCACGTCGGCCGCGTCGAGGAAATCCCGAAGGCTGGCGACTATTTCGTCAAGGATCTGGCCGCGTGCGACACGTCGATCATCGTGGTGCGCAACCGGCAGGGCGAGATTCGCGCGATGCACAACGTGTGTGCGCACCGCATGAACGAGATCGTTTATGACAAGTGCGGCAACACGCGCAAATTCTTCTGCAAGTTCCACGGCTGGGCCTACGACCTCGACGGCAATCTCACCGGCGTGCCCGACGAAAAATGCTTTTTCGGGCTCGACCGCGAGCAGTTCGGTCTTGCGCGCGTGGCCTGCGAGGTGTGGCAGGGCTTCATCTTCGTGAACATGGACCCGAATCCGTCGGTGTCGCTCGCCGACTACATGAAGCCGATGTTCGGCGATATCGAAGGCTATCCGTTCGACAAGATGACCGCGGGCTTCGGCTGGCAGACCGTGGTGAACTGCAACTGGAAGCTCGCGCTCGACGCGTTCCAGGAGGCGTACCACGTCGCCTATGTGCACGGCAATTCGATTGCCGACGCCATCGACAAGACCGAAAACGAAAGCATGCCGCCGCTCGATGCGTTGTGCGGCGAGTTCCATCGCCGTCTCTCGCTCGCGGGCAACCAGAAGTCCGTGTACGGCAACCCGAAGGCCGTGACCGAAGGCGGCGCCGCCGCGCAAGCCGCGTTGTCCGACGCGGGGCAGAAGCGCCCGATCGCGGCCGCCGCGCTGCGCGCGGGCATCGGCAGCGCGAAGCATGCGTTCCCGCTCGACGCGCTGCCTTCCGGCGTGAACTGGACGAAGAGCCCGAACTGGCTGTTCGACATGAACGTGATCTTCCCGGACTTCTATGTTTCGCTGCGCCCGAACTACTGCCAGGCGTACAACTTCCGACCGATCTCGCACAACCAGACGCTGGTCGACGCGCGCGTCTACTACCCAGAGATGACGACGCCGGGCGGGCGCTTCTTCCTCGAATACATGAAGGTCGCCCTGCGCGACGTGCTGCTGGAGGACTTCAGCACGCTCGAACGCACGCAACGCGCCGCGGAAACGGGTGCCAAGAAGGTGATGGTGCTTCAGGACAACGAACTGCTCGTGCGCCACGCTTTTCACGTCGTCGAGCGCATGCTCGCGCAAGGCGCCGCCGCCGAAGCCGCCGCCCGATCCGCTGTCGCGGCCTGAACAGGAGTCCGAACATGAGTCTGAATACGAGCCCGAACATGAATGCCGCGCTGCCCGCCCAGACGGTGAATTTCGTCGCGCGCAAGGCGCCGGCCGCGCGAGCGCTGCCGGCCGGCTTCGAATCGCTTGCGCCCTTCGTCGAGACCTGGGCGCTCGAAACCGAAACGCAGCGCAATGCGCAGCGTCACGCCGTTGGCATGGAGGCGATTCTCGCGTTTCGCGACGCGATCCTGCCGCAGGTCGACGACGTCGTGGCCTACCTGAACGGCTACGCGCTCGCGACGCTCGACGAGCATCCCGAAGCCATGACGCTGATGTACCTGCTGCTCTCGCTCGCCGAGATCGCGCCGGCCATCGAGTTCTACAACCAGCCGGCCGTGATCGACGGATACGAGTCGGCGCGTTTTCGCGCCGACGAATCCTTCGTCATGCGTCCGTTGCCCTGAGCGCTGTCGGCCGGCGCGTCCGGCCCGTTTTTGAAGGAGCTGCGAAATGGCGAAATGCCGCGTGTTCGGTATCGACCACGGTTTGAAAACCGTCGTTGAAAACGGCCTGTACATGAAAACGATGATGGGCGAGACGATGAGCGTCGCCGTCATCAAGTTCGTCGAGCAGGAAGGCACCCACCTGCCCGCGAAGGCGCACGACCATGGCGAGGAAGCCTCGCTTCAGGTGCTCGGCACGTGCTCGATCTTCGAGGTGCGTCCCGGCGTGTCCGAGGTCGAGCGACCGCTCGCGCAAGGCGACGCGGTGATCATTCCCGCGGGTCTGAGCCACTACGGCAAGAACGGCTACGGCCCCGAGGGCGTGAGCATGAGGCTCAATATCGTGTCGCCGCCGCGCGCGGAATACGCCGCGCAGGACGAGACGCCGTACTACCCGCTGGCGAACCGATAACCGATGAAAGAGGGAGCGCAAATGAAATCTGGCGCTGACATGGCGGCCGACGGCATCACCACGCTCGCCGCCGCCGGGAGCTGGGGCGCCGCGCACGATGCGCGTGATGCGCGCGCGCAAGGCGAGTTGCTGGCCGCGGAATTTTCGGTCTTCGCTGCGGGCGAAGTGCGCGAAGACCATGCCGATGCGCGTGGCGAGGAAGTCGTCGCGATTCTCGAAGGCGAATTCGATATCGACGCGGCGGGCGAGCACTATCGTCTCGTCGCGGGCGAGGCGATCCTGATTCCGCCGCGCGAGCCGCGCCGCTTCGCGTGCGTCGCTGCGCAGGGCGTGCTCTATCGAGCCGGGCTGCGCGCCGAATCGCAAAGCGCGTCGGCCGCTGCATGAAGGAGGGCGCATGAGTCACGATCCTTCAACCCATAACGCCCCCGCGCATGTCGTCGTGGTCGGCGCGGGGCACGCGGGCGGGCGCGTCGTGCAGCATCTCGGCGCGCTCGGGTTCGCCGGCCGCATCACGCTGGTCGGCGACGAGCGTCATCCGCCTTACGAGCGCCCGGCGCTCTCCAAGGAATGGCTCACGTGCGAGCAGGAGCCGTGGAGCGAGGCGGCGTCGGCCGCATCGACACTCACGCTTGCACCCGCCGCGTTCTGGGAAGCCTCGGCGTTGCGCGATGCGCGCATCGACCGCCTGCACGACCGCGCGGTCGCGCTCGACGCGGCGCAACGCGTGCTCACGCTCGCGAGCGGCGCGCAACTGCCGTTCGACCGGCTCGTGGTGGCCACGGGCGGCGCGCCGCGCGACGGCGCGATTCCCGGCGCGCGGCAGCCCGGTGTGCATCTGCTGCGCACGATAGACGACAGCGTCGCCTTGCGCCGCGCCCTGCGCGAGAGCCGGGGGCTCGCGATCATCGGCGCGGGCGTGATCGGCATGGAAGTCGCGTCGTCCGCGCGTGAACTGGGCGTGCCGGTGACGGTGCTCGAAGCGGGGCCGCGCGTGCTCGCTCGCTGCCTGCCGCCCGCGATGTCCGAGTGGCTGGTGCATGAGCATCGGGCGCGCGGCGTGCGTGTGGAACTGGGCGTGGCGGTGGAGGAAATCGCCGCAGCCGGTGAAGAGGCGAATGGCGCCGGCCAGCCGGGCCGCTATGTCGTGCGTTGCCGCAAGGCGAACGTCGACGCGGACGGTGATGCCGCAAGCGCGGGCGCGGCGTTCGACGTCGCGGCCGACACGATCCTCATCGCGATCGGCGTTGACTGCACGCCGGCGTTTCTCGACGGCACCGGCTTCGCGGGCCGCCAGGGCGTCGATGTCGACGTCACCTGCCGCAGCCCGCGCGCGCCGTGGCTGTACGCGGTCGGCGACGTCGCGCACGTGCTGGGCGGCGTGTCGCCATCGCAGGGGCTGCGTCAGGAAACGTGGCGCAATGCCGAGAACCAGGCGCTTGCCGTCGCGCAGTCGATCGTCGGCGAGCCGCGGCCTTATCGCGAGACGCCCTGGATGTGGACCGACCAGCTCGGCTACAACATCCAGGTCGTGGGCCAGCCCGATCCGCGCGACGAGGTCGTCATGCGCGGCGAGCCGGGCGCGGGACCGTGCGCGGCGTTCAGCGTGCGCGACGGACGCGTCGTGGCGGGCGTGCTCGTGAATGCGGGCCGCGAGCGGCGCTTCCTCGAAAAGCTGGTCGAAAGCGGCGCGCCCGTGGATCTCGCGCGTCTCGCCGATGCACGCACGCCGCTCAGGGAGCTTGCGGCATGAACGCGAATTCGATGGGACTCGCGCTCGCGCACGACCACTCGCACGAGGCGCGCGACGTGACGCTCGCCGCGCTGGCTGCGCGCGTGGCGCGGCTCGAAGCGATCGAGGCGATCCGCGCGCTCAAGGCGCATTACGGCGCGCTCGCCGACGCGAAGTACACCGACGACTATCGCAAGATCGACGCCGGCGCGCTCGTCGAGATCGCGCGCCAGCAGGCCGAATGCTTTACCGACGACGCCGTGTGGGCGGGCGGCGACGGCTTCGGCGGCGACCTCGTGGGCCGCGAAGCCATCGCGCGCTGGTTTCTCGCGTCGCCGTGGCGCTTCGCGATGCATTACTACGTGAGCGAGAGCTTGCAGGTGGACGCCGTGCGCGGCGAAGCCGAGGCGAGGTGGCGGCTGATGCAGGTGGCGCTGCGCGAGGGCGAGCGCGCGCAGGCGGGCGCGGTATGGCTCGGCGCGGTGACGACCGAGCGCTACCGGCGCGACGCCGCGAGCGGCCTCTGGCTCATCAGCTACATGAAATTCGACACGCTCCAGATGATGACGCTGGCCGACGGCCCGTTGCCGATCGCCAGAAGTTTCGCGGACCTCGACGCACTGCGCGTCGCCCGCGAGCAGCACAACCCGCGCAACCCGCGAACCCAGGATAGTCAGTCATGACAGAAGTCGTTTCGTCGCCTTGCGCGACCCATACCGGCGCCGATCCGGCGTCACGCTGCTGCGGCGATTTCGTCGCCGGGATCGCCGAGCACGCGTGCGAGGTGTTGCAGAACACGCCCGTCAACGCCGAGTACCGGCACATGATCGTGGCCGCCCCGCCAGGCGCCGCCAACGCGCAGCCGGGCCAGTTTTTCCATCTGGCGTGCCCGCCGGGCGCGTCGGGCTCGACGTTTCTGCGTCGGCCGATGAGCGTCTACGGCGCCGATCCGCGGCTCGGCACCGTCGAGTTTCTTTACAAGGTCCAGGGCGCCGGAACGCAGGGCCTCGCCACGTTGCAGCCCGGCGACACGCTCGACGCGCTCGGGCCGCTCGGCCAGGGCTTCGCGCCGCCGAAGGACGCACGCCACGTGCTGCTGGTCGCGCGCGGCGTGGGCCTTGCCACGCTCTCGCCGCTCGCCGCGCACGCCATTGCGCGCGGGGCGAGCGTGACGGCGGTGCTGAGCGCGCGCAGCCCGGCGCTCGTGATGTCCGCCGAGCGCTTGCGCGCGGCCGGCGCGACAGTGCATATCGTGACCGACGCCGACGGCAACAGCGACCCCGTGCAACTGGAAGCGCTGCTCGACACGCTGCACGCGCAGAAGCCGTTCGACTTTCTCTCGACCTGCGGCTCGAACCGCCTGCTCGTGCTGCTGCAAAAGCTCGGCAAGGCATGGGGCGTGGCGGGGCAAACCGCGATCGAGCAGCACATGGGCTGCGGCATCGGCTCGTGCTATGCGTGCGTGCGGCCGTTTCGCGAGCACGCGCAATCTGGGCGCCTGACGTTCCGGCGCGTGTGCTGGGACGGCCCCGTCTTCGACTTGCAGGAAACGACATCATGGTAGATCTGAGCGTCAAGGTGGGCGCACTCACGCTCGCGAATCCGGTCATGCCCGCCTCGGGCACCTTCGCCGACGGCAACGCGCGCGTGTTCGACCTCAATTGCCTCGGCGCGATCGTCACGAAGACGATCACGGCCGATATCCGCGAAGGCGTGCCGCCGCCGCGCGTCGCCGAATTCAAGGACGCCACGCTGTTTTCGATCGGCATCCCGAGCAAGGGCGCGGACTACTACGTCAACACGACCGTGCCGTTCTACCGGCGCTACACGCCGCCCGTGGTCGGCAGCATCTCCGCGAATTCCGCCGATGAATTCGGCGAGCTTGCGGCGCGCATCGGCGCGAGCGGCATCGCGGCGATCGAGGCAAACGTCTCGTGCCCGAACCTGAAGAAGAACGGCAAGGCGTTCGGCATGGACCCGGAAGCGACCTTCCAGGTGATCAGCGCGATGAAGGCGAGCACCGACATTCCGGTGTGGGTCAAGATGACGCCGAACGCGGGCAACCTGGTGGAAGTGGCGCTCGCGGCGCAGGCGGCCGGCGCGGACGCGCTGGTGTGCAGCAACGCGATTCTCGCCATGGCGATCGACGTCGAAACCTTCAAGCCGCGCGTGGCCAACGTGATGGGCGGCCTCACGGGCGCGGCGACCAAACCGATCCTGCTGCGCATGGCGTATCAGTGCGCCCAGGCGGTCGAGATTCCGGTGATCGGCTGTGGCGGCATCAGCACCGCCGAAGACGCGATCGAGTTCATGCTCGCGGGCTGCACCGCCGTTCAGGTCGGCACGGCGAATTTCGTTTCGCCCACCGCGATGCCGCGCGTGATCGAGGGCATGCGCGCGTTCTGCGAGCGCCGCGGCATTGCGCGTATCGCCGATCTGATCGGCGCGATGAAGCAGCACGACGTCATCAACCTTCAAAAGGAGTATGCGCTGTGAAGGTCATTCCCATTGCCTCCGCGTGCACGCGCACGCTGCACGCCGCGCACGCCGTAGTGGAAACGGGCGGCGCCGCGCCCGTGGCTGCCGACGCATGGCGCCTCGTTGGCGCAGTCGAGTCCTGCTTCGACGGTAAGGATTGCCTGGGAGTCACGATCGACTCGGTGAAGGTGGGCCTCTTTCGCATCGACGGTGAGATTCACGCGCTCGACGATATCTGCACGCACGGCAACGCGCTCTTGAGCGAAGGCTTTCTCGACGGCCACGAGATCGAGTGCCCGCTGCACGCGGGACTCGTGGATGTGCGCACCGGCAGGGGCACGACGTCGCCGATCACGCGCGATACGCGTTGCCATGAAGTGCGTATCGACGACGGCAATCTCTATGTTCGCCTGAGCCGCTGACATGACCGACGATCGCACTTCATCCATTGCCCGCGCGCCGCACCGTCCCAGGATCGCGGTGATCGGCACGGGCGGCACCTTCGCGATGCACGCGCGCGATCCGTTCGACTGGATCGAGTATTCGGAAAGCGGTATTGTGCATCCGATCGATACGCTGCTGGCCACGCTCGGCGAACTCGCGCCCGACGTCGACCTGCTGCCGGTCACGTTTCGCAGCCTCGGCAGCGTCGCGATCCGGCCCGCGGACTGGGTCGAGCTCGCGCGCCTGATCCGCAGCACGGCGCGGCGCGATCCGTCCATCACGGGCTTTATCGTGACGCACGGCACGGCCACGCTCGAAGAAACGGCGTGGTTCCTGCAACTCGTGCTCGATATCGCGCAGCCCGTGATCGTGACCGGCGCGCAGCGGCCCGCCAACACCGCGGGCAGCGACGTGCTCGCCAATCTGCGCGGTGCGATCGCCGCCGCGCGCGACCCCGCGAGCGCCGCGCATGGCGTGCTGGTTGCGATGGACGGCGCGCTGTTTGCGGCGCGCGATGTGACGAAGGCGGCCAGTTTCGAGCTTCATGCGTTCGAGTCGCCGGGCTATGGTCCGCTCGCACGCGTCGACGCCGACGCGCGCGTGACCTGGCGGCGCGGCGCGATGCCCCGTCCTGGCACGGGCGACGGCGCGACGCCGTGGTTCGATCGCGCGCTGCTGGAAGCGGATGCGGCGGTTGTGCTGCCGCGCGTCGATATCGTGATGTCGTATGCGGGTGCGGACGGTGTCGCCATCGAGAGCTTCGTGGCGGCGGGCAGCATGGGACTGATCAGCGCGGGGCTCGTGCCGGGACGTCCCTCGGCGGGCGAGGCGAGCGCGTATCGCCAGGCGGTGGAGGCGGGCGTCGTCGTCGTGCAGTCGAGCCGCGCCGCGCGCGGCGTGGTGCCGCCGCAGGCGTTCCTCGCACGCGACGGGGTGATCGCGGGCGGCGATCTGAGCCCGCAGAAACTGCGCATCGCCCTGATGCTCGCGCTCACGCTCCACGACGCCACGGCGCACGACGCCGCGCAGCAACGCGAACGAATCCAGACGCTCTTGCTGGCGTTGTGACACGATGGCCGAAGCGCCGCGCATTCTCCGTCGCGCTTCGGCACACAAGGAGGTCAATCGAATCATGCAGTTTTCCTATCTCGTGACCTGGGTGCACGCCGACGCGTCGGCGCGCATGGCCGCCGACGATCTCGCGCGTATCGCCGCGATCGTCGAAGCCACGCCGGCATTACGCCGCGCGCGGCTGTACACGCCCGAATCGGCGGACGACTACTACACGCAGGACGGCCCCTCGCCGATCTTCGCGATGCAACTCGACTACGACACGGTCTTCGATCTCGAAGCGCCGATCGCCGCGGGCGGACACTTGCAGGCGCTCGCGAGCGCCGGCCTGCCGAGCCTGGTGGGTTGCCGCGTCGAGCAGCAAGCGATGCTGCGGCGGCCGTTTCCCGTGGCCGATGCGCAGGCGCGCGTGCCGCAAGGCGCGTTGCCGTGCCAGTTTCTGGTTCACTATCCTGGCCATGCGCTCGACTTCGACGAGTGGATCAACTACTACCTCACGCATCATCCACAGATCATGTTCGACTTTCCGGGCGTGCGCGAGATCGAGATTTTTACGCGTATCGACTGGCTCGATGCGATGCCGTGGACGCGCGTGCACTACATGCAGCGCAACAAGCTGATGTTTGACAGCGCGCAGGCGATCACGGAGGCGATGCACTCGCCGGTGCGTCACGCCATGCGTCAGGACTTCGAACAATTCCCGCCGTTCAAGGGCAGCAACATCCATCATCCGATGGCGGCGCGCACCATGCACTTCGTCAAGTGAGGCATTCGTGAGCATAGGATACGGACATCTGGCGCGCATCGGCCATCTCTATCCGTCGGGCGGATTGTGCGACTTCGAAATTCAGGCGATGGCGCCCGAGGGCGTGCAGTTCGTCACCACGCGCCTGCCGTTTCGCGACACGTCGATCGAATCCGACCGCACGCTGATCGACGACATCGAAACGCACGCGCAATTGCTCGCCGACGCGAAAGTGGATCTGATCGCCACGAACTGCACGGCGGCGGGCGTCGTCAACGGGCCCGAGGCGATCAACGCACGCGTGGAGGCGGCGACGCAGATCGCGGCGGTGACGACGATCGAAGCCGTGCTCGCGGCCTGCGCCGAACTGGGCGTGAAGCGGCTCGGCCTCGTGACCGCCTATGGCGAGCACGTGGTGGCGACGGAAAAGACGTTTCTCGCCGCACGCGGTTTCGAGGTGGTGGCGGACGCGAGCCGCGCGTGCACAACCCCCTACGAGCAGGGCACACTGCCCGAGCAAACGTGGCTGGAACTCGCCACGGCATTGCCGCGCGAGTTCGACGCCGTGCTGATTAGCTGCGCGGGCATCCGCGTGAGCGGCGTGATCCAGTCGATCGAGGACACGGTGGGACGTCCGGTCATCACGAGCAATGCCGCATTGCTCTGGTATTGCCTGAAAAGACTGAATATCGGTGAGCGGCCTGTGGGCTATGGGGCGTTGCTGGCCTGAGCCCGCTCCCACTGACGCTCGCAGTCACAAATGGCACGCCGCTAATACCCCTGGCGAACATCCACCAGATCCTCCAGCGCGGTGCCTGCGGAAAAGGCCTTGAAATTGCGCGCGAACTTGCGTGCCAACTCCTGGGTATTGTGCGGGCCGATCGCCGACGTATGCGGCGAGAGCCGGACGCGGGGGTGCGTATAAAAGCGATGGCCCGCGGGCAAAGGCTCCGGCTCGGTGACGTCCAGCGACGCGCCGCCGATGACACCCTCGTCGAGGGCTTCGAGCAGCGCCGCGTCGTCGATGAGCGAGCCGCGCGCGATATTGATCAGGTGAAGCCCTGGCTTCGCGAGCTTGAGCGAGGCCAGGTTGACGATATGGCGCGTCGATTCCGTAGCGGGTGCCGCCAGCACGAGATGGTCGGATTGCTGCAACAGCTCGCCGATGTCCGCCACAAAGGTCACGCCGGCTACGGCGGCCTGATTCGTCGTACGGCGGCGCACGGCGAGAACCCGCGCACCCAGCGCGGTCGCTTTCTGCGCAACCGCCTCGCCGATCGAACCGAAACCGAAGATGCCGACCGTACTTCCCGCCACCGTCGCGAGCGGCGACATCTGCCATTCGTGCGCATCGTGAATCCAGATGTCGGGCAGACGTTTCGCGTGCGAGAAGATCGCGGCCAGCACGAATTCCGCGATCGCCTGCGATGCGGTGCCGCGCGCCGTCGTGACGGGCGGCCCGTCGAAGAACCAGCGCGGATAGAAGTCGATTCCGGATGAACCCAGTTGCACCCAGCGCAGTCCGAACGGCCAGCCGGCAGGGGCATGCTCGGGCGCCGTCGCGCCCCTCACGATGATCGGCGCGGCGACGAGGATCGACGCATCGTCCGGTAATACCGGCGGCACACCGCGTGGAATGCCGATCACCTGCGCATCGGGCAGGAGGGCGCGCACGGCGTCGTTGAAGGGTTCGGGAAGCTGACTCGCGATCGTGACCATGGATGTACTTGAGATTGTCGCTAAAGCGCCGTGCGCGATGGGCGGCCTCGATGGGATGGCGGCGAAACGCGTCTCGGCTGGATACACGAGGCTACGGTTTGATCGCACGCTCGACAACGAACGAATGCTGAAAAACATATGAAGCGCGTCACGCTGCGGACGAATGGGCGGCCAGCCGTATTCGCTTCCAGAGGAAACCAAAGATTGATTTGTTGGTTTGGCGGGGGCTGACTTTTTTTTAAGCTCGCATGCCGACAACCAATAAACCGCAGCCGGGCCCGACCTACGGGCACAACGGCGCAGAGGAGAACCCGATGAAAGCTTTCCGCCATGCCTGGTCGCCCTTGACCACCCTCGCTCTTGGGGCATTGATCGCGCTCAGCGTGAGCGCGCATGCCGCCGATCCCGACAAGAAGGAAATCCGTTTCGGCGCGACAGCCGGACCTTATTCCGATCAGATCCGCTACGGCATCAAGCCTCAGTTGGAGAAAGAAGGCTACAAGGTGACGATCGTCGAATTCAGCGACTATGTTCAGCCGAATCTCGCGCTGGCCGATGGCGCGCTCGACGCCAACGCATTTCAGCACGAGGTGTATCTGAAGAAGTTCTCGGCGGATCACAAGCTCGCGCTGTCGGAACTGGTGAAGGTGCCAACCGCGCCCATCGGGCTATACAGTCACAAGCACAAGCGTCTCGACGAACCGAAGGACGGCGCCACGGTGTCCCTGCCGAACGACGTCACGAACCAGGCGCGCGCGATCATCCTGTTGCAGCAGCTTGGCTGGGTAACGCTCAAGCCCGGCGTCGATCCCGTGAAATCGTCGGAGCGCGATATCGATGCCAATCCGCACAAGATCAAGCTGGTGCCGCTGGAAGCCGCGCAGTTGCCGCGCTCTCTGGACGACGTCGACTACGCCTTCGTGAACGGCAACTTCGCGCTCGCCTCCGGCCTCAAGCTCACGGATGCGCTGTTGCTCGAAAAAATCCCGCCGTACTATCTGAACCTCGTCGCGGTGCGCACGGCCGATCTGAACAAACCGTACGTGAAAGACATTGCGAACGCTTACAAATCGGCAGAGTTCAGGCGTGTGATTGATGAGCGGTTTGCAGGCTTCTCGAAGCCGTCGGAATGATGCGAGCGGGCGGTGCGCTGCACGTCACGGCTGCGGCGACTGCCTTGAAGCGGAGATGCTCTTGGTTGTCGATGATGTCCAAAAGGCGAACGCCGCGACAATAGATCAAGCTGGAACAGTCGATTCTATTCGCTTCACTATGTAACGCAACCCTTCCGTTGTTTCGAACCCAACAACCGCCATCATCTCCCGCCAGGTTTGCTCCGGATGTGCAACGATAGTCGTGCAACTCGCAGCTGTCTGAAGACGCTGGACGACCCAACGGGGAGGGAAGATGAGAGAAAACGCCGAGACGCTATTCGTTGCTTCGGATGATATTTCGGCAGCGTTAGACCTGCTGGAGAGCGTCGAGATTGAGGTCGGATTCGATAGCGATGATCCTGAAAGTATCGAGAAGGCCATTCTCGCCGTCGAGGAGGCGATCAATACTCGCCTGAGCGGCTACCGCGGCGACGCACGTGTTGAATCCGCGATCCTGCGCGTCAAGTACGACTTCCGGTGCGCGATCCTCGATCAAGCCTCGTCCGATGACGCCGATCACGACGCCATCAGTTGCGCCCACACCCTGCATTGAGCACGGCAGGCCCACTTGAACCCATCGCCAGAGGGGAGCGAGTGGGCCGCGCCATGAAGCACCGGACCGGATGCGACGCCCGATTGATGGAATCGGGCGGACGGCACGGCGCGCGGCGGGCCGCGTGAACCGCTTTGGCGCGGCAAGCCGATTGCCAGCCGATCGCCAGCCGGGTCACGGTCGCGCCGCTGAATCGCCGCGATCCTCGGGCGCCGGGCAGGGCAGCGAGCCCCCAGACTTACCCGCACACGCTCTGCACGGAATTTCGGCTGCGTTACACTGCGCGCAATATGGCTTTGCTGCAAGGGCTTGCGAGCGACACCGCGTCCGCCGCCGTTGCGGCTATTGTTCCGACCGATGCGCCAGACTCAAACCAGGCCAATGCCACGCTATCCATTCCCGGGCCAGAACAGCCCATTTTTTGCTCCGCCTCACATGCGTGCCCGCTGCCGCGCAATCATGCGTGAGCCGCAACACGGCAGCGGGAAGTCCCTATGACCGACGTCCGACTCGACGCGTCCGATCCGTCGAGCGCCTGGATGTGGGTCGGCAAACTGACGCCCCCGTATACGCAGCTCGAAGCCGTGCCGCGCATCGCGTTGCTCGAACGCTTGCAGGCGCACGCAAGCCGTCCGCTCACGCTGGTTGTCGCCGCGCCCGGATTTGGCAAGACGACGTTGCTCGCGCAGTGGCGCGACGCACTGCGCGCGAGCGACAGCGCACAAACGCAGCCGGTCGCCTGGCTTTCGCTGGACGAGGCCGATGGCGATCCGAACCGCTTTCTCGTTTATTTGCTGTTGTCGCTCGAAGACGCCGGCCTCGATCTCGGCAGCCTGGCGTCGTTGGCCCACTCCCAGGCACTCGATGCGCGCGCGCAGCGCACGATCGCCGCGCTGCTCCAGGCACTCGCGCGCGACGGGCGCTGCTTTACGCTGATGCTCGACGACTACCACCGGGCCGCATCGCGCGTGATCGACGAGATCGTGCTGACACTGCTCGAACGGGCGACCCCCGGCTTGCGCCTCGTGATCGCGAGTCGCACCCGACCGGCCTGGCAAGTCGCCACGCTCAAGGCGCGCGGGCTCGTCCACGAAATCGACGCCGACGACCTCGTTCTGTCGCTACCCGAAGCCTCGCAGATCCTCGGCCCCGACCACGGGCCATCGACCCTCGCGACCGTCCACTCGAAAACGGAGGGGTGGGCCGTCGCCGTCCAGCTAGCGCGCCTGTGGCTCGCCCGAGGCACGGCGTCGGCGTTCGGCTTGCCTTCGTTCTCAGGGCACGTCGCCGAGATGGCGCAATATATGGCCGAGCAGATTCTCGACAATCTCCCCGAAGATTGCCGCGACTTCCTGATCGAGACGTCGGTGCTCGAGCGCTTCAACGCCGATCTCGCCGATGTCGCGCGCGACCGTCACGACAGCGCCACGCTGCTCGCGCGCCTGAGCTCGTTCCATGCATTGCTGGTCCCGCTCGACGCCAACGGCAACTGGTTCCGCTACCACCTGCTGCTCTCCGATTTTCTCAGCCAGCGCCTTGGCGCGCGACGAGCCCGGGAGATCCATCGAGCCGCTGCACAGTGGCTCGCGCAGCGCGACGACTGGGTACTGGCGGTGTCGCACGCGCTACGTGCGCAAGACACGGCGCTTGGCATACGGCTCGTGCTCGACGCGGGTGGCTGGGAACTGGTGCTGCGCCACGGCATCCACTACACGCAGAGCCTGCTACAGCAATTCGACGAACGCGCGCGCCGCAGCGACCCGGAACTCGTGCTCATGCAGGCCTACCTGCAAGCCAAGCTCGGCAACCCGGCGCTGGCGATGGAGTTGCTGCGTCTCGCCCAGCCGGCCATGCAAGGTGACGCGCGCCTCGAGCGTGACTTCACGGTCATCGAGGCGCTGCTGCGCGGGTACTTCGACATCGACGGCGACGATCTGCGCTTGCCCGTCGACGATCAAAGCGCGAACGAGCGGCTGCCCGACGACGCTCTCGCCCAGGCCACGTTGCTGTGCGTAGGCGCACTCTTCGCGGTGCGGCGCGGCCAGATGCGCAACGCGATTGGCGCGGCGCGCGCGGCACGTGTGCGCATGCGAATCGTTGCGAGCCCGCTTGGCGAAAACTTCTGCCTCATGCACGAAGCGCTCGCCCTGTGCACGAGCGGCGAAATCGCCACCGCGCGAGAACGTGTCGACGAGGCCATGACGCTCGCCGAGGCGAACTTCGGCACGGACAGTTCGCTCAAGGCCGTAGTGGGTTGCCTGAAGGCGCAGCATCTCTATCTCGAAGGCGCATGGGCGGAGACCGAATCGTGGCTGGTCGAGGGCCAGGAAACGCTGGAGCATATCGACGGCTGGTTCGAACTGTTCGCCAATACCGCTGACATCGCCTGGCGCGCGGGCCTGCGCCAGCACGGCATGGAGCACGCCTGCCGCGTACTCGATCACACCGAGCGTATAGCGCAGGACCGCCAACTGCCGCGCCTGGCTGAACTGGTGAATATCTGGCGCGTCGACTTGCTCGCCCAGTGCGGGCAAGGTGAGCGCGCGCAGCAGGAGGCGCAGGCACTCAGCCTCGCTGCGACATCCGCCGAGGATGGCGGTCTCGACTGGCGCCTGTGCGAGGCGGCGGCGCTGGCCTTCGCACGCATGCGCCTCGCAATGGGGGCCGCGGCCGAAGCGCTCGCGCGCCTCGCCCACGATGCCGCGAAGCTGGAGCGGGCGGGGTTGCTGTTGCCCGCCTGGCGTTTGCGTCTGCTCGCGCTGATCCCCCAGGGCAAGGCCGCGGGCGCGAAAGGACCAACCCCGGCGGAGCTTGCCGAGGCGCTCCGGCCGGTCATCGCGCATCAAATTCCCGGCCTGCTGCTCGACATCGGCCCCGGCATTCTGCCGTTCCTGCCGACGGCTGGAGACGCCGGCATCCCTGCCTTGCAGGCAATCGTCTCGCAACTGCGAGGCTGGCGCGCGCATCCCGTGCGCCCGCGCGCGCAGTTCAGCGGCAAGGAAGCGCAAATTCTCGGCTTGCTTGCCACCGGGCAGACCAACAAGGCGATCGCGCGCTCGCTCGATATCTCCGAGAACACGGTCAAGTTCCACCTCAAGCAGATCTTCCAGAAGCTCGGGGTCGATTCCCGCGCGGGCGCCATCGCCGCCGCCATGCAGCAGGGGCTGGTGCCCACGCAGCCGTGACTTCGCGGCGCGCGGCGCCTTTGCCCCCGCGGCCCGCCTCCCAAACTACCCGCACAAAACTACCCATATGGGTAGGCGGGTAGCTCACCCCGTCTCCCGCCTACCCGCCGTGCCGGTTGCCGCGCGCTTATTGGATTCATAAAGTCCGCCTCAGCAGCAGATGAACCGTCCGGTGCCGTCCCCGGCGCGCGTTGCGCGGGGGCCGTATCGCGAGCGCTTCATTCGATCGCGGCGTGGCCGCTTCCATGAACATACGTTTAGGCATGCTACCTATTATGAAACGCGGCGACCAGTCAGAAAAACAACGGCCGGCGGCTTGTGCGCCAGCCATCGTGACGCAAGGAGAAGTGCGATGACCTCAGGTGGAAAGACCATTCGGGTGGCGACCGATGTCGGCGGCACGTTCACCGACCTCGTCTACTTCGAGATCGACCCCGCGACCGGCGCGCAGACCGTTCGCACGGCAAAGACCGACACCACGCCGCCCAATTTCGAGCAGGGCATCATCAACGTGCTCGATAAGGCGCAGGTCAAGCTCGACGAGGTGAGCTTCCTCGCGCATGGCACGACCGTCGTCATCAACGCGTTGACGGAGCGGCGTGGCGTGCGCACCGGCCTCATTACCACGGCGGGCTTTCGCGACGTGCTCGAGATCGCACGTGCCAATCGCCCGGACTTTTTCAATCTGAGGTGGGCCAAGCCTGCGGCGTTCGTGCCGCGCCATCTGCGCCGCGAGGTGGGCGGCCGCATCAACTACGATGGTGGCGAGCGGGAGTCGCTCGACCTCGGCGCGCTCGCTGAAATCGTGAAGGACTTTCGCCGTGCGGAAGTCGAGGCGGTGGCGATCTGCCTGCTGCACGCCTATGCGAACCCCGCGCATGAGCGCGCCGTGCTCGACGAAGTCCGCCGCTTGTGGCCGGAGGTCTCGGTCGTGGCCTCGCACCAGATCACGCGCGAGTGGCGCGAATACGAGCGCACGAGCACGGCGGTGCTCTCGGCCTACGTGCAGCCGATCGCCTCGCGCTATCTGGACCAGCTCGAGCAGGGCGTGCGGGCCAATGGCTATCGGGCGCCGCTCTATGTGATGCAGTCGAACTGTGGTGTCGACACGGTTGCCCATGCGCGTGAAATTCCGATCACGATGGTCGAATCCGGTCCGGCGAGCGGTTTCTGGGGGGCCGCCGAACTGGGCCGCCTGATTGGCGAGCCAAACGTGCTGGCGCTCGATATCGGCGGCACGACGGCGAAATGCTCGCTCATCGAAAACGGCCAGGTGACCATCAAGACCGACTACTGGGTGGAGCGCGACCGCGTAAGCGCGGGCTATCCGATCATGGTGCCCGTGGTCGATCTGGTGGAGATCGGCAACGGTGGCGGGTCGATCGCCTGGGTTGACGACTTCGGCAAGCTGCACGTAGGGCCGCAATCGGCCGGTGCGTCGCCGGGGCCTGCGGCCTACGGCAACGGTGGCACGCACGCGACGACGACCGACGCGAACCTCGTGCTCGGCCGCATCAACAAGGACTACTTCTGCGGCGGCGAGACGGTTGCCGACATGGGGGCGATCGAGCGCGCACTCGACCCGCTCGCGGCGCGCCTCGCGATGACGCGCGAGGAAATCGCACGCGGTATCGTGCGCATTGCCAACGACAACATGGTCAACGCGCTCAAGCTCGTCTCGCTCAATCGCGGCCGTGACCCGCGTGACTTCACGCTGGTCGCGTTTGGCGGCGGCGGGGCGATGCACGCGGTGGCGCTCGGCCAGGAACTGGGCGTGAAAAAAGTGGTGATTCCGCGTGGAGCGTCTGTGTTCTCGGCGTGGGGCATGACCATGTCCGATCTGCGCCGCGACCTGTTCGTGAACCGTTTTTTCCAGACCGCCGACGAAGCCTCGCTCGCGGCCGCGCAAGGCGTGCTCGACGAGCTGGTCGAAGCCGCTGCCGCGCAGTTCCGCGACGAGGGCATTGCCCGCGCGCAACTGCACATCGCGATCCACTGCAAGCTGCGTTACCAGAACCAGGAGCATTCGGTGGAAGTGCCGTTCAACGCCGGTGAGCGCATCGTCTCGCACTGGAGCGAGATTGCCGCGCGCTTTCATGCCACGTATGAACGGCAGTACACCTACCGGCTCGACGCGCCGCTCGAAATCGTCGGCTTCCATATTGTCACGACCTCGGAGATCGGCAAGCTCGACCTCGCGGAGCTGCCCGTCACGGGCGCGACGCTGGCGAGCACCGTCAAGGGCAAGCGCTCCGTGGACTACGCGCTCGAAGGCGTGCACGAGGCCACCATTTACGACAACGCGAAGCTCGAACCCGGCATGGCGTTCGCCGGGCCCGCGATCGTGGAAGACGCGGGCACGACCATCGTGGTGCATCCGGGCAATGCAGCGAGCGTCGATCGCCTCGGCAACCTTCACATCACGCTCTGACGAGGGAGAACGACGATGAGCAAAGTGGACATCTTTACGCTGGAGATCATCCAGAACTCGCTACAGGCCATTGCCGACGAAATGTTCGCGGCGATGATCAAGACCGCGATGAGCCCGATCATTTACGAAGTGCTCGACATGGGCACGGGCATCACCGATGCGCACGGCGATATCGCAAGTTCCGGCTCCGGCGCGCCGGGCTTCATCGCGGTGCTCGACAAGGCGGTCAAGCGCATACTCGCGCAGCACGCGCAGCCGGGCGAGATCGAGCCCGGCGACGTATTCATCACCAACGACCCGCACAGCGGCGGGGGCGTCACGCACCTGAACGACGTCGTGCTCGCCATGCCCGTGTTCGCCGGTGACCGGATCATTGCGTGGACAGCGAACATCGCGCACTGGAACGACGTAGGCGGCTCGGTGCCGGGTTCGCTCTCGACCCATGCCGGCGACATTTTCCAGGAGGGCCTGCGCCTCGCCTGCGTGAAGCTGGTCTCGAAGGGCAAGCCCATTCGCCCGGTCATGCAGATCCTGCGCTCGAACACGCGTTTGCCCGACTTCATGGAAGGCGACCTCTGGGCCGGTATCGCGGCCGTGCGCGGCGGCGCGGCGCGAATCGTCGATCTCGCGCAAAAGTACGGCGTCGACGTGTTTCTCGAGGCCGTGGCGGATTTCATGGTACTCGGCGAGAAGGTGTCGCTCGCGGCGCTCAAGGACGCACCGCGCGGCCGCTTCACGATGGACGAATTGCAGGACGACGGCCAGACGTTGCGCGTGACAGTGGAGATCAGCGACACCGGCATGGTCGTCGACTTGCGCGACAACCCGGCGCAATCGCCCGGACCCCACAATCTGAGCCGCGACGGCACCGTCGTCGCCGCGCAGATGGCGTTCAAGTCCGTCACCGATCCGCGCGCGGCGACCAATGGCGGCACGTTCCGTCCGCTGACGGTGCTCACGCGGCCTGGCACGATGTTCGAGGCGCAGAGCCCGGCCGCCGAAGGCTTCTACTTCGAGAACCTGATCCGCGCCCATGATCTCATCCTGCGCTGTCTCGCGGCGCACTTGCCCGAACGCCTGCCGGCGGGCAACTTCGCATCGATTTGCGGCACCTTCATCAGCGGCGTGCATCCCGATACAGGGCGGGCGTTCACCCTCGTCGAACCGGAAATTGGCGGCTGGGGCGGCGAAGCGGGGCGCGACGGCAACAGCGCCGTGTATTCGGGCATGCATGGCGAAACCTACAACTGCCCGGCGGAAGTCTGCGAAGCGCGCTATGGCCTGTACGTGGATTGCATGACGCTCAACGACGAACCGGGTGGCCATGGCCAGTTCCGGGGCGGACGCGGCATTCACGTCGAGTATCGCGTGCGCGCGGATCACACCTTGCTCACTTGCGGCTACACGCGTTCGCAAGTGCCGCCCTGGGGGCTGGCGGGTGGCGCGGACGGCTCGCTCAACTACATCGAAGTCGTGCGCGGGAACGGGGCGACCGAGCGCTATTCCATGGTGAGCGCGCTGCCGCTCGACAGCGGCGATGTGATCCGCATCCGCACGGCGTCGGGCGGCGGTTTTGGCGACCCGGCCAGGCGCTCGCGCACGGCGGTGCTCGACGACGTGAAGAACGGCTATGTGAGCGCCGAAGTCGCGAAGCGCGTGTATGGCGTCGCTGTTTGATCGCGACATCGAACCATCGAAACACGATCCAGGGTTTTCACATGTTTGCAGAAAACATCTATATCGCGCGGCGCCGGGCGCTGCGCGAAAGGCTCCGCACGGGCATCGCGCTTCTGCCGGGCAATGTCGACGCGCCGATCAATTTCGCGCACAACGTGCATCCGTTCCGGCAGGACGCCACGTTCCGCTACTTCTTTGGCATCAATCGTCCGGGGCTGGTCGCGTTGCTCGATCTGGAGAGCGGCGAAGACGTCGTGTTTGGCGACGACGCGACGCTCGACGACGAAATCTGGCTTGGCAAAACGCCGTCGCTCGCGAGCGAGTGTGAGCGGGCAGGTTGCCGCACGGTGCGCGGCTACGCGGCGCTGCAAGCCGCGCTCGACGCTGCGCGCAGGGACGCTCGCAAGCTGCATTTTCTGCCGCCGTACCGGGCGGCCACGACGCTCGAAATCGGCCGGCTCATGGGCGTTGCGCCCCAGGAAGTGGCGAAATGCGCCTCAACAGCGCTGATCGATGCGCTCGTCGCGCTTCGCGAGGTCAAGGGCGCGGAAGAGATCGAGCAGATCGAAGCCGCGCTCGTGGTTACCGATGAAATGCATCGCGCGGCGATGCGCGCGGTACGCCCCGGTGCCCGCGAGCGCGAGGGCGTAGCGCGGATGCACGCGGTGCTGGCGCAGCACGGCGTGCTCGAAGCGTATCAGTCCGTGTTCACGAAGCGCGGCGAGATTCTGCACAACTTCAACTACGACGGACGCCTCGCGCCGGGCGAGCTGGTGGTCAACGACTCGGGCGCGACGAGCGCGTTCGGCTACGCGAGCGACATCACGCGCACGCTGCCGGTGAGCGGGCGATTCGATACGCGTCAGAGGGAGCTGTACACGCTTCTGCTCGAGGCCCAGGACATCGGCATTCGCGGCTCGCGCCCTGGCGTGCGCTACGCGGACGTGCATCGCGCCGTCGTCACGCATCTCGCCGGCGGCATGTTGCAGATGGGGATCTTCAAGGGCTCCGTCTCCGACATCGTCTCGTCGGGCGCCTACGCGGTCGTTTTTCCGCACGGCCTTGGCCACCAGCTTGGTCTCGATGTTCACGACATGGAGTCCTATGGCGAGGACCGCGTGGGCTACGACGTACAGACACCGCGCAGCACCCAGTTCGGTTTGCGCAGCCTGCGCATGGGCAAGCCGCTGAAGGCCGGCATGGTGCTGACGGTCGAGCCCGGCATCTATTTCATCGAGGCCTTGATCGAGCGCTGGGCCGCCGAGCGGCGCCATGAGGGGCTGATCGACTACGCAACGCTGCGTGCTTGCGTGGGGCTGGGCGGCATGCGCGTGGAAGACGAGATCGAAATCACGGCAACGGGGGCGCGCGTGATGGGCCCGCCGATACCGAAAACCGTGAGCGAGATCGAAGCGGCGATGGCGGACTGATCGCCTCGCCAGACGGAATGGGGAAAAGACCGTCTATTAATCAGGATTCTGTATTACATGCAGAGGACAGGGGATCAGCATGAAAGTGGGGCGTAGGTTGGCGACCGGAGCTGCCGGTCTAACTCTTTTTGCGGGCGCCGCGCTGCCGGCTTGCGCCGACGAATTCATCGGCTACGGCCAGGCTGGCGCACCGAATTCATGGGCGCTCGAAGCATTTCCGGTGTTTCAGCACACGAGCCCGAATTCCAATCAGATTTATTCGTCGTTCAACCCGGCGTATTTTACCGAGACGGGGTTCACGGGCACCCATCGCGACCAGTTCGAGTTCTGGATCAACGGTTCGGTGGGTTATGCGAACACGCACGGCGCGCCCGGTGCGAGTGGCTTTGGGGGCGCCTATCCGAATATCGGCATCGAGTACTACTACAACGTGATCGAGCCCGACCGGCCCGTGGGCACGCCCGGCTACAAGACATTCTGGACGAGCCCCACGTTCACGGTCACGTTTCCCAATGGCAGCACGAAAAGCGCGGGCTTCGGGGCCGGGGCGAACCAGTATTCGTATAGCTTCAACGTCAACAACTACATCCAGATTGGTCGTATCGGCGTAACGATCAATCCTGTCGAGTTGACCTACGCGACGCGCAATCTCAACGCGACCGATATCGGCAACGGGCAGATGGAGCATTTGCGCGGCGGGCTCAGCATGACGCTGCTCGATATCGCGGGCGGCTACCAGGTGCGCGACGATCTGTTCATCGGCCTGCACCACGCGTACAGCATTTATAGCGCGGCGGCCTCCGATTTCGAGGAAATGCGCGAAGGCAAGATCGGCCCGGCGTTCAGCTATTACGGTCTGGCGAAATACGGCATTTATATCTCGGGGAATCTCAACTTCGATTACTACACGTCGTCGAACCTGCACCGCTCGGTCTCGTTCACGATGGCACTCGTCAAATACCTGTAACGCTACTGCGTCTTTTGCAGTTCACACATGCTTCAGTCAAGCAAGGAGTCGTGCAATGAGCAATTCGTTCAAGGGTGAACCGGTGAATGTACCGGTTTCGGTGCGCTGGCTTAATCCGGTGGGCATTGCCACGTGGAATCGTCCGATTGCCCAGATGCTGCACGCCATCAAGCAGCCAACGACAACGGTGCAAGTCGCGTCGCTCGACATGGCGTCCACGCCAACGCATCTGGAGTACCGCGCCTACGAGGCCTTGATCGAGGAACGGACAGTCCATGTCGCACGCGAAGCCGGCGTACAGGGGATCGACGCAATGGTGATCGGGTGCTTCTACGATCCCGCGCTCGAAGCAGCGCGTGAAATCTCGTCGCAAACCATCGTGGTCGGTCCCTGCCAGGCGAGTTTGCAAGTCGCGGCCAATCTTGCCAACCGTTTTTCGGTGATCGTGGGCCGCGAAAAATGGGTCGAGCAGATGCGCGACCGAATTCGCGGCTACGGCATGCTTGATCGGCTCGCGTCGATGCGTTCGCTCGCGATGGGCGTGAACGATTTTCAGACCGATCCTGCGCATACGCGTGCGCGCATCATCGAGGAGGCGCGCCGCGCCGTGGAACAGGATCGCGCGGAAGCGGTGATTCTGGGCTGCACGATCGAATTCGGCTTCTTCGACGCGGTTCAGCAGGCTGTGGGCGTGCCCGTGATCGATCCGGTCGTGGCCGCGTTCAAGCTGGCGGAGTCGCTCGCGCAGTACAAGCGGCAGTTCGGCTGGCAACCCTCGCGGGTGTGGAGTTGCGAGCCCCCGCCGGAAAGCGAGCTGCGCGATTTCGCCCTCTTCACGGGGCCCGCGCCGCTCGGCGACGTCGTGACGTGCTGACTGGCGTCCACCACTCATATCGACAGGGGAAATCATGACGCATTCTTCGCAGGACGTACGCGCCGCGCTTGAGCCAGCCCTCGCGGCGGGCATCACGGCGGACGTGCCTGGGTTCGGTGAGAGCGAGCGCTATCGCGCGTTGCCGTCTGCGCCCACGGCGATTCCGGTCGGCAAAGTGTTCGAAACATTGCCGCTCACGCGCGAGCATTTGAAGAGCTGCCTGGCGCTCTTCTTCGTGTTCGTGATCGAGGCGTGGGAGATGATGATCATCGTCTACAGTTCACCGCTTATCTCGCACGACTTCAATCTCGGGCCGGTTGCGATCGGGAACCTGATTGGTGCGATCTTCGTTGGCATGGGCATCGGGTCTATTTTCTGGGGACCGCTTTCGGAGCGCCTCGGGCGCAAGCGCTCGATCATCTGGAGCCTCGTGATGTATGGCGTCGTCTCGACCGCGAGCGCGTTCTCACCCGACTACGCCACGCTTTACGCCCTGCGGCTCGTCTCGGGCGTCGTTGCGGCGGGCATGCTCGTCGTGACGTTCCCGTATTTCGAGGAGCTACTGCCCGTGCGCAAGCGCGGCCCGTTCACGGTCTACCTCGCCGCGGGCTGGCCCATTGGCATGATCCTCGCCGTATGCGCGACGATCTGGCTGATGCCATTCGGCTGGCGGTGGGTCATTGGCGTGAGTTCGGTGGCGGCTTGCTGGGCGCTCGTGGTCGCGCGCTGGGTGCCGGAGTCCCCCTACTGGCTGGCCGCCGCGGGCCGGCAGGAAGAGGCGCGCGCGGCGATCGCGCGTCTGAGCCGCGGCGCGACGCACATCGCACCTCACCACACGCTGCACGTGGAGGCCGTTGTGAGCAGCGTCTGGCGCGACCTCTTCGCGGGGCGTACCTTCTTGATAACGATCTTGCAGGTGTGTATCAACTTCACGTTCGCATGGGGCTACTGGGGGTTGCAGACATGGCTGCCCACGCTGCTCCAGCAGCGCGGACTGAGTCTGCCGCAAAGCTATGGCTTTATCGCGCTCTCGGCCTTGTGCATGATACCGGGCTACGTCAGCGCGTCGTTCCTCACCGGGCGCTGCGGCCGCAAGAAGGTGATGATCGTGTACGTGGCGCTATCGGCCGTCGCAGGCTATGTCTTCGCGAATGCACAAACGCTGGGTGCGCTGTACATCAGCAACTTCGCACTCGCGTTCTTCAGCCTTGGCGCGTGGGGTGTTTGGGATACGTGGGTAGCCGAGATGTACACGACGAGGCTACGCACGATCGGTTATAGCTGGGCCATCCTCGCACAGCGGCTCGCCAACTTTGCCGCGCCGACTTTCATCGGCTTTCTTGTGGCGCGGGGATCGTCGTTCAACATGACGACCACCTTCATCAATCTCTTTCTCGTCGTCACAGTGCTGCTCGCGTTGATGCTGCCAGAGACGGAAGGCAAGGAGCTCGCATGACGCCCAACGCTCAGCCAGATCAGAACGCGCCCGTACTCGGGACGTGGCGCAACCCGTATGGATCGCTGCTTGAGATCGCGCAGCACGAGGCGAACGGGCACGTGAGCGGCACGTACCGTTCGGAAACAGGCGCGACGGGAACCTATCCCGCTTCAGGCTGGATTGGCGAGGCGCACGACGGCAACCGGCCGTTCGCGATCTCGGTGCGCTGGCGTCCGCTCGACAGCGACGTGATCGACCCGGGCTGGCATTGGGTTTCGATCATGACAGGCGTTCTCTATGGAGGCGCGCGCTTTCAGGTCTTGCACGGACTCGTGGCGTCCGGCCCATTCGATGCGATCGAACTGGCCGAGGCGGGTGTCTACTCCGAGACGTTGACATTCGAACGCGTGAGTGTGCCTGTTCCTGCTGTGCGCGCTGCCGTGCCCCGGCTTTCGTCACGCTCGGCGGTGGGGATGCGTGGTGTGAAGAACGGCTGGATCGAATCCCTGGAATACACGTACGACGAGTTCGGCAGCGTCAGTGGAACGCTCAAGACGCGTGACGGCGCGCAGCTCATGCTGTTGGGCTTTACCGACCCTTCGCCGGAATGCACGCTACAGAGCGTAGCGCTGGCTGCGCTCGACCGGGCGCACGACGGACGCATGCGGGCGATCGGGTTGGGCGGCTTCGTCGACCGCCACGCGAGGCGCGTGACGCTGGAGCGCTTCACCGCGCGAGCCGTTGCGCACGGCAACCGCTATGCGGGCGTTTCGGTCGCGCACGAGACGCTCGAAGTTGCGTTCATCGAGCTATCGAGCGGCGCAGCGCGCAACGAAGTCATGACGTCATGAAAGCATCATCGTCCATTCAATAGCGATAAGCACAATACGAGGAGAATAGAAATGAACCGGATGCGAAGCTTGACCGTCGCCGCCGTCCTTATGTTTGCTGCGGGCGTAGCCACAGCGCAGGGCGGCTCGCCGCTCACGCCAGAGTCGGCATCTGAGATCATCGCGGCCACGGCGCGCAACAAGCAGATGGTGGCGGACGTGCATGCGGCGCTCGGCGCGGCAGGTATCGACACCAGCAAGGTGAAGGTACGCGCTCGCGACGGCGTCGTGACGCTGAGCGGCAGAGTGGCCGATGCCGCAGCGGTCGAAGCGGCGTCTTCCGCGGCGGCCGAGGCAAGCGGCGTGAGGGCAGTGCGCAACAAACTGCGCCCGGCCCATTGATGTTTTTGCCGCGATAACGATCGAAAGTCGAACCTGGCCTCACGGAATTTGCGTCCGCCGGCTAGCCATTCAATCCGGAACGGCTCGTTCTCGCGTTCTGGATTGCAGCCGCAGCCTGTTGCTCAGAGAAAGACAGATCTTGCGACTTCGCAGAACTTCTGCGCCACAGGATTTGCCATCTCGGGCAAGGCGAGACTCAAGCCAATTTCTGCGGCGTCTGAAATATCGGCAATGGCGCGATAGACAACCCGATCGATGATGTAATTGCGCATTGTCGAAGGCACCAGCGCAACGCCCAGACCACTTTCGACAAGAGATAAAACCGTCTGGATCTGCGTGGCTTCCTGATTGATCTTCGGACTGAACCCGGCCCGATGACACGCCAGCATGGCCATGGCCTGTAGACCCGCCGCCTGTTCCCTGGAATAGAACACAAACGGCTCGGACGCCAGATCGCTCATCAACAGTTCAGCCTTCTGGCTCAGGCTGTTACCCGCTGGCAGCGCGGCCATAAACGGTTCCGTGATGAGCGGCACGACCCTCAGTTGCGTCGAGATCAGCAGCGGCGTGCGGATCAAGCCAATGTCGAATTCGCCACTTTCCACGTTCTCGACGATACGTGTCGAGATCGATTCCTTTAGCACGAGTTCAACATTCGGATATTCGGCCCGGAAGATTCGCAGGCTCTTTTGCAGCAGGCCCTGCATCGTTGAACCCACGAATCCGATGACCAGTGCACCCCCGGTTCCCTCTTTTGCTGCACGGGCGGCGATCAGCATCTGCGAATTGTGGAAGAGCAGTTTGCGTGCGTCCGCCAATGCGGCTTTTCCGCTTGCCGTGAGCGATACGCCACCGGCACCGCCGCGTTCGAAAAGGCGCAGCCCGATATCCGCTTCGAGTTTCTGGATGGAAACGGAAAGCGGGGGCTGCGCCATGTTCAGACGTTCGGCGGCACGACGGAAATTCAATGTCTCCGCAAGCGTTACAAATTGCCGTACTCGCCGCAGATCGAGCATTGGATCATTCGGTGATTGCATATCCGCCTTGTTCTCGTAGTTCCGTGCCAGCCGTGTTCATCTCACTTGTTGAAGTTCGGCGGGCGCTTTTCCAGGAACGCGCTCACGGCCTCACGGTGCTCATCGGTCTTGTGCGCGACGGCCTGGAACACGGCACTGAGTTCCAGAACCGAATCAAGGCGTCCGTGGATGCCTTCGCGTATGAGTTTCTTGGTCATTCGCATTGCATACGGGGGATGCACCGCGATACGCTCGGCCAGCTCGCGAGCGGCGCTCATTAATTGGTCATGGGCAACGACGCGGGAGACCAGGCCATATTCGAGCGCTCGCTGAGCGTCGATGATCTCGGCGGTGAACGTCATTTCCGATGCACGGGCCAGACCGATGACACGCGGAAGCAGCCACGCACCGCCATCACCAGGGATTATGCCGAGTTTGACGAAACTCTCGGCAAATTTCGCCTTTTCCGACGCAATGCGGATATCGCACATACAGGCCAGATCCAGTCCCGCACCAATGGCAGGACCATTGACGGCAGCGATCACGGGCACATCGAGGTTGAACAGTGCGAGCGGCAGGCGCTGGATGCCGGTGCGATAGTCCTCGCGGATCGTGGCCACGTTCACCTCGGGGTCGGCCTGCTTTTGCATCGTCTTGATGTCGCCCCCGGTCGAAAACGCCGGATCCGCACCCGTAATGATCACAGCGCGCACACTCGTATCGTTTTGAATGCGGGTAATTGCGGATAGGAATTCATCGACCACGCTATTGCCGGTTAGCGGATTACGTCGCTCCGCATCGAGCATGGTCAGGGTAACTACATGATTTTCTTGGGTATACGACAGAAAATTGCTCATTTAAGGGTTTGTCCCATGGTGGAGATGACGTGACCGGTATTGAGCATAAGTCACGGTGCGGGCGATACGCAAAGCGTATCAAATTCACGGAAATTAATATTGGACGATCAACCTTACGACGCCATAGACTGGATTCAAGACCGACATATCGGAGACAACGGAATATGAAATCTGCCCTTGGGCACATCAAGGTTCTTGACCTCACGCGTATCCTTGCGGGCCCGTGGGCCACGCAGAATCTGGGCGATATGGGTGCGGAAATCATCAAGGTCGAACGCCCCAGGGTTGGCGACGATACGCGCGCATGGGGGCCTCCATTTCTTAAGGATGCCGAAGGAAAAGAAACGACGGACTCTTCGTACTTCCTGGCGGCGAATCGCGGCAAGAAGTCGATCACGGTTGACATGTCGAAGCCCGAAGGGCAGGCGCTGATCCGTGAGATGGTGAAATCGGTTGACGTTGTCGTCGAAAACTACAAGGTCGGCGATCTCAAGCGCTACGGTCTGGATTACGAGTCGCTCAAGGATCTGAATCCGCGACTCGTTTACTGCTCGGTTACGGGCTTCGGTCAGGACGGTCCTTACGCGGCGTTGCCGGGCTATGACTTCGTATTCCAGGGAATGGGCGGACTCATGTCGATCACGGGGTTGCCCAATGGCACGCCCTATGACGAACCGATGAAGAGCGGTCTGGCCGTCAGCGACCTCTTTACCGGCATGTATGCCACGGTCGCCATCCTCGCCGCACTCGAATATCGCAATGTCAGCGGCGTCGGGCAGCACATCGACATGTCCCTGCTCGACAGCATCGTCTCGATCACTTCGTACCAGTCGATCAACTACTTCCTGAGCGGCAACGTGCCGAATCGCATGGGCAACGCTCACTCGAACATGGTTCCCTATCAGGTATTCCGCTGCAAGGAAGGGGACATCATCGTTGCGGTCGGCAACGACAGCCAGTATCAGTCGTTCTGCAAGGTATTGGGCCGAGATGATCTGGCGACGGATGACCGCTATTCGACGCCCGGCAATCGCAACCGGAACCGCACCCTGCTGATTCCCGAAATCGTGCCCGAAATGCTCAAGCGCACGATGACGGAGTGGGTCACGGCGCTCGAAGCAGCGAACGTGCCGTGCGGCCCGATCAACAACATCAAGCAGGTATTTGAGGACCCGCAGATCCAGCATCGCGGTCTTCAGATGAGCCTGCCGCACTCGATCGGTGTCGACGCGCCGTCTGTCGCCAATCCGATTCGCATGTCCGAAACCCCGCTTCAATATGTGAAGTCGGCGCCGCTGCTCGGCGAGCACACGGAAGCCGTGCTCAACGATCTGCTCGGACTCGATGCCGCCCGGATCGAAGAACTGCGCGCCAGCGGCGCCATCTGATCACTACGGAGCGTGTATGAGCAAGAAAGCATTCGCATCCATCGACGACCTGAAAGCCTTCGTTGGACAGGATCCGGTTTTCGGTGCGCCCATCACGATCGATCAATCGATGATCGACGCGTTCGCCGGCGTGACAGGGGATCATCAATGGATTCACGTTGACGAGGAACGCGCGGCGAAAGAATCACCTTATGGTTCGACGATCGCCCATGGTCTGCTCTCGCTCTCGCTGATCACGAGTTGGTACAACGAACTCTTCGAGTATCCGGGCCGCGAGATGTCGCTCAACTATGGCTTTGACAAGATCCGCTTCATCAAGCCCGTGCCGGTTAACACGAAGATGGTCGGCGGTTATCAGATTGCCAGGGTGGAGGACGTGAAGGACCGCGTATGTCGCGTCTACTGGAAGGTGAGCGTGGGCGAGCCGGGTGCGGACAAGCCGGCGATCGTTGGCGACTGGATCATGCAGATGAGCTACTGAGGACACAATGGCCGCACTTGAACTCACGAGACACGGGTCGGTTGCCGTTCTGACCATGAACCGGCCGGAAGCACGCAATGCACTCAATGCGCAAATGCGCGCTGAATTCGCGACACTGCTGCCCGACATTCGCGACGACGATTCGATTTCCAGCGTTGTCCTAACAGGAGCCGGTGGTCATTTCTGCGCGGGCGGCGACATCAAGGGCATTACCGAAGCCGCATCGGCCAATGACGTGTTTGAAGGGCGCACACGCATTCTCGACATGCACCGCTGGTTCGACGAACTCGTGGACCTCGAAAAACCGGTTATTGCGGCAGTCGAAGGCTCGGCCTTCGGTGCCGGTCTGTCATTCGCCCTGGCATGCGATTTCGTGTTCTCGGCCCCGGATGCGAAATACTGCGCGGTGTTCGCGAGAATCGGTTATACGCCGGACCTGGGCGGCATGTATCTGCTGCCTCGCGCGGTGGGGCTGGCCAATGCAAAGATGCTCGCATTCTCCGCGAAGGTGCTGGACGCGAAGCTCGCGCTTGGCATGGGGCTCATCCAGCGCGTGGTCGACGAGGGCTCGGTGCTCGAAGACGCAATCGAATTTGCACAGCGTTTCGAGAACGCTCCGCACGGTGCGATCGGGATCATGAAATCGGTGATGAACCGGGCCTTCGAGTCGGATCGAGGCACCGTCTACAGGCAGGAGGCGATGGCACAGGCGATGTGTCGCGAATCGGCCTTCCTCAAGGAGGCAGCCCGTCGCTTCGTCGAAAAAGAACCGCCGCTGTATCAATGGAACGAGAAGTAGGGAGACAGGAAGTGGATCAGAATTTTTCGCTTGAAAACAAGCAGGTTATCGTCACGGGCGCAGGTCAGGGGATTGGCCGCGCGCTCGCTGTCGAAATCGCCAGACTCGGTGGCCGGGTTGTCGCCGTTGATATGAACGCGGAAGGGCTCAACACGCTGAAGGCCGAACTCGGCGACCGCTGTGTGAGCGTCACAGGTTCTGTCACGGATCCGGCAACCGCCGCCGCTGCAATCGAAGCCGGTGTGGCTGAATTCGGCGGCGTCAACGGTCTCGTCAACAACGCGGGCATCACGCGCACGGCCATGATCGACAAGATGACGATCGAGCAATGGCAGCAGGTGATCGACGTTCACCTCACAGGATCGTTTCACTTCCTGCAAGCACTGGGCCGTCACCTGATCGCGCGTTCGAAGGCCGGTGAAAAGATCGCAGGCTCGATCGTCAACGTCTCGTCGGACGCCGGCCGCAACGGTACCGTTGGCCAGATCAACTACGGTACCGCCAAGGCAGGTGTGTTCGGCATGACCATGTGTGCCGCACGCGAATGGGCCAGGTACAACATTCGTGCGAATACCGTGGGCTTCGGTGTCGTCGAAACGCCGATGACCGAAGTCATCCGTGGTGAAAAATTCCGCGACCAGTACATGGCAAAGATTCCGCTTGGCCGCTTCTCCGAGCCGACTGAAGTGGCGCGTCCGGTCTGCTTTCTGCTCAGCGATGCGGCTTCGTACATGACGGGCCAGCATCTGTCGGTCAACGGCGGTTCTGCGATTTCGGTGTAAGTATGACGACGATCCTCGACCGTTTGACGCCAGCCACATTGCCCGAGCATGCTCAGGTATTTCGCTCCGAAGTGCAGCAATTCCTTCGCGCTGAACTGCCGCCGGCCTCGGCAGATCAGCGTTCCCGTTCCTGGATGGGCTTCGATGCCCAGTTCAGTCGCAAACTGGCAGCCCGCGGATGGGTCGGCGTGACATTGCCCAAGGAGTGGGGCGGGGCGCAAATGGACGCCTTCTCGCGCTTTGTGCTTGTGGAAGAACTGCTGACCTCGGGTGCGCCGGTCGCGGCGCACTGGATCGCGGACCGGCAAAGCGGGCCCCTCATCAACAAGTTCGGCACCGATTCACAGCGCGCATTTTATCTCCCGAAGATCTGCCAGGGCGAAGCGTTTTTCTGCATCGGAATGAGCGAACCGAATTCGGGATCGGATCTTGCCAGTATCCGGTCGAGGGCGACGCCGCTGGCCGAAGGCGGATGGTCGCTCTCGGGTCGCAAGATCTGGACGACCAACGCGCATCATTGCCAGTACATGATCGCACTGGTTCGCACCTCGGGTACGCCGGAAGACCGGCACAACGGTCTGTCGCAGGTCATCGTCGACCTGAAGGCGCCGGGCGTCACGGTACGACCGATCGTCGATCTCGCTGGCGACGCGCACTTCTCGGAGGTGTTCTTCGACGACGTCAAGTTAGGTACGGATGCCCTGATCGGTGCAGAGGGTGCAGGCTGGATGCAGGTCAACGCCGAACTCGCATTCGAGCGTTCGGGGCCCGAGCGCATCTATTCGAGCATCGTGCTTCTCGATCGGTGGGTTCAGCATCTGCGTGATACCCGCGACGCCCGGCACAACAAGACAATTGGTCGTCTGTTCGCGCACCTGAGCGCGCTTCGTGAACTTTCGATTTCAGTCACGTCGCTGCTGGTCGCCGGCGAGAGCCCGCTCGTCGAATCGGCCCTGGTCAAGGATCTCGGCACCACATTCGAGCAGGAAATCGCATCCATCGTTGAAGACGCGCTGGGCCTCGATCCGGGTGCGCAGATCGATGCGGAGCTGGTGCGCGCCAGCCAGTACATCAGCCAGGTCTGTCCGACGTACTCACTGCGTGGCGGCACCCGCGAAATCCTGCGTGGCATGATCGCACGCGGTCTTGGCTTGCGTTAAGGAATTATTGTCATGTTTAACGAAGCATTCGAATCCATTCTCCAGGATAAGTGCACACCGCAGGTCGTTCGCCAGATTGAGGGCGATGGTGCTTACACGGAACTATGGAACGCAGTGGCAGACGCGGGATTCCTTGACCTGATGGCGAGTGAGGATGACGGCGGTGCGGATCTCGACCTTGCGGGCATCTTTCCGATCCTGGTGATGCTCGGCGCCTATGCCACGCCGCTTCCGATCGGCCAGGCAATCGTGCTGCGTACCCTCCTGCCGCGCGATGCCATTCCAGGCGGCATCGTCACGCTCGCGCCATCGCTGGACCACAACAAGATGGGCGCCATGGTCGCGCCGCGTGTGCCGTTTGGCGGGATTGCGGATTATGTCGTGGCCGAAACAGAAGACGCCTATCTCGTGCTGGATGCAGGGCGTGCGCAGCGTTCGCTGATCGGTATCCATCACGACGGCACGGCAGATCTGTGCTGGGATGCGTCCGTGACGGGCGAGGCAGCAAGCATCGTCAAGGACAACTTCATACGCGGAAATGTCCAGGCATGGGGCGCAGCACTGCACGCCGCGCAGATCGTGGGTGCAATGACACGCTGTTTTGAACTCACGCTGCAATATGGCAACGACCGTTCACAGTTTGGCAAGCCGATTGGCAAGTTTCAGTCGATCCAGCATCAACTCGCGGAGATGGCCGAACATGTGGCTGCTGCCCGCATGGCCACCATTCGTGCTTTCAGCAAGGGCGCACGCACGCCGTCTACCTTCCCGGCGGCAGTGGCCAAGGGCAGAGCCAGTGAGGCGGTGAAAACCGTGGCTGCAATCTCGCATTCGGTCCATGGCGCGATCGGTATCACCGAAGAATACGATCTTCAACTTTATACACGCAGATTGCATGCGTGGCGTCTCGCACACGGATCCGAATCTCACTGGTACGAGATTATCGGTCGGGCAAGTCTTGAATTCGAGAATATCGCGATCACCGATATCCTTAAACGGTAAGCCGGCGATGGTGCCTTAAACGAAGTCCACGCTAATTTTAGTATTGGATTTCGGGCCGGAGTCGTTAGCCGGCCTGACGGTGACGAGTAACAACAATAACCATGGAGACTGAGTCGTGATTGAAAAGGCCATCCTCGCCAACCCGGAATATATGCGGATCGTAAGGTCGCGTCGTAATTTCCGATGCGCACTTCTGGCAGTCAACCTTGTCTGCTTTTACATCGTCATGGCAATCATGGGTTTCTCACCCAGGGCCATGGGAACCCCGCTCTGGGAAGGCTCCTCCATCAGCATTGGGATCCTCGTCGGTCTGCTGCTGATCGTCCTCGTGGTGCTCACCGCATACGCTTATACGGTGCGTGCCGCCAATCTATACGACAAGCGCATGCAGGCTGTCGTCGATCAGGCCCGGGGAGCAATCTGATGAACGCATATCTCCGGTTGCTTCCGGCACTCGGTGCCCTGATCGCAGCGACTTCTGCCCACGCGCAGGACGCGGCAACCGCTGCGAAAACGGATACGAGTTTTGCCGCCATTGGCATGTTCATTCTGTTCGTGCTGAGCACGCTCGTCATCACCCGGTGGGCTGCAAAACGCACGCACACGAAGAAGGACTTCTACTCGGCGGGCGGTGGTCTCACCGGCTTTCAGAACGGTCTGGCCATCAGCGGCGACTTCATGTCAGCCGCTTCGTTCCTGGGCCTAACCAGCGTCGTGTTCCTCACCGGCTATGATGGTTTCATGTTCACGGTGGGCTTCCTCCTTGGCTGGCCCATCGTCATGTTCCTGCTCTCGGAGCCGGTGCGCAATCTCGGCAAGTTCACGGTGGTCGACGTCGTGGCCTATCGCCTCGAACAGGGTCCGATTCGCGTCATGATGGCCTTCACGTCGATCACGGCGGTGATTCTCTACCTCGTGGTGCAGATGGTGGGGGCGGGCAAACTGATCGAACTGCTGTTCGGCCTGCATTACTGGCTGGCGGAAGTGATCGTCGGCAGCCTGATGGTGATCTACGTGTACTTTGGCGGCATGAAGGCCACGACCTGGGTGCAAATGATCAAGGCGACGCTGCTGCTGCTGGGTGTCACGATCATGGCGCTCCTCTCGCTGGCACATTTCGGCTTTCATCCCGATGCGATGTTCAAGGCGGCGAATGACGTGCACCCTGCACACACGGGCATCATGGGCAGCGGCCACATCTTCAAGGATCCGTGGAATGCGCTCTCCTTCGGCATTGGCGGAATTGTCGGCGTGGGCGGCTTTCCTCATTTGCTGATGCGTCTGTTCACGGTGTCCAATGCCAGTGAATCCCGCAAGTCGGTTTTCGTCGCCACGAGTCTGATCTCGTACTTCTATGTACTCGTTCTGATCGTGGGCGTGGGCGCGATCTCGATCCTGTTCGAGCATCCCGAATACTTCAAGGTCGGTGCCGACGGCCATTTCAGCCTGCTCAAGGATCTGGTGGGCGGTCCGAACATGGTGGCGGTCAGTCTCTCGCGTGCAGTTGGCGGCAATCTGTTCTTCGGCTTTATTGCTGCCGTCACGTTCGCGACGATTCTCGCGGTGGTTTCCGGTCTGGTGATCTCGGGTGCGTCCAGCATCTCGCATGATCTGTACGCTTCCTGGATTGCACGGGGTCACGCGGACGACAGGAAGGAAATGAAGATCAGCCGCACGGCGACGGTTGTATTCGGCCTGATTGCCATCGGTCTGGGCATTCCCTTCGAGAATACCAACGTCGCATTCCTCGTGAACGTTGTGGCCGCAATTGCAGGCTCGGCAAATTTGCCGGTCTTCATCATGTCGATTTTCTGGCGGGGTACGACGACACGCGGCGCAGTCGTCGGTGGTCTGCTTGGCCTGATCTCGGCACTTGTCGTGACGCTGTTCTCGGCGCCAATCTGGGTTGCGGTGCTGCATAACGCCAAGCCGCTGTGCTCGCTGAATAACCCGGCACTGATCTCGGTTCCCGTCGCATTCCTGGCGATCTGGTTCTTCTCGGTGACGGACAAGTCGGCACGCGCAGTGAAGGAGCGCGACGCGTTCGATGCGCAGAACCTTCAGGCGCATACGGGTCTGACCGTGAGCGAAGCAGTGGGGCACTGAGTGATTTCGACAACGGGGAACCTTGGCGGTCCCCCTGTTCTGTATCTAGAGGTATGACATGGATTTGCACTACACCGAAGAGGAGATGGCCGTCCGGGAGGAGGTCCGGGTATTCGTGCGCGATAACCTTCCTGAGGATATTCGCACGAAAGTGATGTCGCACCAGCGCATCGAGAAGTCGGATTACGTGCGCTGGCATCGTATCCTGACCGCGCACGGTTGGGGCGCGCCCTCGTGGCCCAAGGAGTGGGGCGGTACCGGCTGGAATCATGTCCAGCGCATGTTGTTCGAGATCGAGATTTACAGCGCCGGCGCCCCGCGTCAACTGCCCTTCGGCCTGACCATGATAGGCCCGGTGCTGATGAAATATGCGAGCGAGGAAATGAAGGCCCGTTTCCTGCCGCGCATTCCTGCTGTCGACGACTTCTGGTGCCAGGGTTATTCGGAGCCGGGTGCCGGTTCGGACCTGGCGTCGCTGAAAACAAAAGCCGTTCGTGTGGGGGACAAATACATCGTGAATGGTCAGAAAACATGGACCACGATGGGACACCACGCGGACTGGATTTTCTGTCTGGTCCGCACGAATGCCGAAGCCAAGCCGCAAGAAGGGATCTCTATGTTGCTGATCCCGATGACGACGCCGGGGGTCACTGTCCGTCCGATTAACACGCTCGACCACGGCTATGAAGTCAACGAGACATGGTTCGAGAACGTCGAGGTGCCAGTCGAAAATCTTGTGGGTGAGGAGAACAAGGGCTGGACGTACGCGAAATATCTGCTCGGTCACGAACGCACGGCAATTGCGGGCATTGGTCACTGCCATCGCGAGCTGCGTCATCTCAAGCGCTATGCGGCGGAGTCGAAGGATGGACGCGGCCGGCGCATGATCGACAATCCGCGTATGCGCGACAAGATCGCGAAGGTGGAGCGCGATCTCGCTGTGCTCGAAATGATGGTGTTGCGCGTGGCGACGCAATCGGAAGGCCAGCCCGGTCCCGAGGCATCGATCATCAAGATTCGCGGCTCGGAGTTGCAGCAGGACATTGCGATGCTGCAACAGGAGGTGGCGGGTCCGCACAGCCGGCCATTCGATCAGGCATGGCTCAAGAAGGGCGCGACGATTCCGGTTGCGGGTCCGCAGTGGGCGGCTGGAGGTACCGCCACCTATCTGGATATGCGCAAGACCTCGATTTATGGGGGTTCGACTGAGGTCCAGAAAAATATCATCAACAAGATGATCATCGGATTTTGAGGTAAATATGGACTTCTCATACAGCGAAGAGCAGCGGATGCTGGCGGACAGCCTGCGTCGTTTCGTAGATCACGAATATACGTTCGCGCACAGGCGCAAGAGCGCTCGCAACGGCATTGGATTTGACCGCGATGTGTGGTCGAATCTGGCGTCCATGGGCGTCGCGGGTCTCACGATCGAAGCGCAGTACGACGGTTTCGATCAGGGTGTCGAAAGCTATCTTGTGGTCAATCGTGAACTTGGCCGAGGCCTCGTCCATGAGCCGGTCATTCCGGTCACGGCGGCTGCCGCTATTCTGTCGGCATACGGCACGCAGGAGCAGAAAGCGGAATGGCTGCCCGGAATTGCCTGCGGTGACTCGATCGTGGTACCCGCCTATTCTGAATCCGGCTCGCGCTACGAACTGGATTCGGTGGCCACGGTTGCGCTTCCCGCCGAAGAGGGTTATGTCATTCATGGAGAGAAAACGGTTGTATGGCACGCACAGGTCGCCGATGCCTATATCGTGAGTGCCCGGCTGGGTTCCGAAAACGGCGATATCCGCCTTTTCCTCGTTCCGCGTGAGAGCCAGGGTTTGGACCTCGTGGTCTATCCGACGATCGACGATCAACGCGCGGCAGACGTGACGTTCAACAACGTCAGGGTCAGCGCCGACGCGCTGATCCACACGCAGGGTGCGGGCGATGAGGCGCTGCGTGTGTGCATCAACCACGGGCTCATCGCACTCTGTGCTCAGGCGCTCGGTGCGATGGAACGCCTGATCGAGATCACGACCGACTATCTGCGTGTGCGGCAGCAGTTCGGCAAACCGCTGGCTGCTTTCCAGGCGCTTCAGCACCGCGTTGCCGATATGCTGATCCAGAAGGAACTGGCCGGGTCTGCGATTTACATCGGCATTCAAGGTCTCTCGGAACCGGACGCCAGCAAGCGCGAGCGCATGATCGCGACGGCAAAACTCGCGATGATCGAGGCGGCACGATTCGTGGGGCAGCAGGCAGTGCAACTGCATGGCGGCATCGGCATGACGGACGAGCTGGAAGTCAGCGATTATTTCCGTTTCCTCACCATGTGTGATCCGATCTTCGGCGATCACGATTACCATGCGCAGGCCTATGCGGACGCGATGGAAGAATAATTCTCGTGAACCTGGTGAACGATAATGAAAACAGAAGAGAAAGTTGTGGTGGGTGGCCCGGACAAACAGTATCGGGATCGCGTAGCGGCCTCCAACTGGCAGATCCAGTGCTGCACGGCGTGCGAGAAATTCGTGTTTCCGCCGCGCGTTGCATGCCCGAGCTGCGGCAACCTCGAACTCGAATGGAAGACGCCTTCGGGTGCGGGTACCGTCTATTCGACGACGACCATGCGCCGTCCTGCCGAAGCGGGCGGTGACCAGAACCTGTCGCTCATCGATCTGGTTGAAGGGCCGCGACTGATGAGCCGCATTGTCGACGCCGATCTGGATGCGATCGAATGCGGCGATCAGGTTCAGGCATTTATCGGTGAGATCAAGGGCGAAGCGCTCGTGATGTTCCGTCCTGTGGATTCCACGACCGGGGAGGCAAAGTAATGTCGGTTTCACAGTTTCGCGGCAAGACCGCCATCGCCGGTATCGGCATGGCCGGCCTCGGCTCGGCGGCCGGTTTCACCGAACTCGAAATCCTGAGCGCAGCGGCGCACAAGGCGGTTGCCGATGCGGGGCTCAAGATGTCGGACATTGACGGACTGGCCACGGCCAGCGTCTCGGCATCGATGTGGGGGATGCCGGTCGCTGAATATCTGGGAATCCGTCCCGGTTATCTGAACTCGACCATGATCGGCGGTTCGAGTTTCGTTGCGCATCTTTGGCCTGCCGTTCAGGCGCTAATGGACGGCACCTGCAACAACGTGCTGGTGTGCTATGGCTCGACGCAGAAGACGAGCACGATGAACCGCGCCAAAGGTGTGGAGATGCGCAAGTCGCTCGATCCGCAGCCGTTCGAAAATCCGTATGAGCCGATGTTTCCGATCAGTTCCTACGCGCTGGCCGCGAAACGGCACATGTATCAATACGGCACGACGCGCGAGCATCTGGCAGAGGTTGCGGTCGCAGCGCGCAAGTGGGCGAAACTGAACCCGCTGGCTTATAGCCGTGACGATCTGACGATCGAGCAGGTGCTCAATGCCCGCATGGTCAGCGACCCGTTGACCGTGCGTGACTGCTGCCTGCTGACGGACGGGGCCGGTGCCTTTGTGCTGCGCCGGGCCCCGGAAGCCGAAGCCGGTCCGCAAAAGCCGGTCTACGTGCTCGGCAATGCCACGGAAGTCTGGCATCGCCAGATTTCCTGCATGGAAGATCTCACGGTCACCTCGGCCTCGGTATCGGCCGCACGTGCCTACGAGATGGCGGGCCTGGGCCCGAAGGATGTGGATCTGGCGATGCTCTACGACGCATTCACCATCAACACGATCCTGTTCCTCGAAGACCTCGGGTTCTGTCCCAAGGGTGAGGGCGGCCGCTTCGTCAGCGACGGGGCAATCGCTCCGGGCGGACGGCTGGCGGTCAACACGAACGGTGGTGGCCTGTCGTTCACGCATCCCGGCATGTATGGCATCTTCCTGATCATCGAGGCTGTGGAGCAAATTCGCGCTCAGGCGGGCGCGCGGCAGCAGGCCGGGATCGATGTTGCGATCGTGCAGGGCAATGGCGGCACGCTATCGAGCCAGAGCACGGCGCTGCTGGGTTCGGCTGCAACGGTGTAAGGGAAAAAGGCGCGGATACCCATTCCGCGCCTTTTCTTTTACGCATCCACGAACGTTACGAATTCATCGATCGGGGCGCTTTCACATTGCGTGTTCCCACCAGCCGCGGGTGTTCACGTTAGCGGCGTCGGCGAGCGCTTCCAGCTCCGCGATGTCGCCGCTGGTGAGCGTGATGCGGCCGGCTCGGACCAGACTCTCGACATAGTAGGGCCTGGTGACGCCGATGATCGGTGTCGTGCCCTTGGCGATGGCCCACGCTGCCGCGACATCGGGAGCTTCGGCGCCCTGGCGCTGGCCGATCGAGGCGAGCTTGTCCGTCAGCGCCTTCAGTCGAGGCAGGATACTGTTGTAACTTTTCGCCCGGTTGCTGCCTTCCGGCAGCGGGTTCTCCGGACGGTACTTGCCGGTCAAGGCGCCTTGTTCGAGCACCATGTAGGCGAAGAACGGGATGCCCTGGTTGCGGCAGTAGTCCAGGATCCCGGCTTGCTCGGAGCTGCGGTAGAGGAGGCTATAGTGGTTCTGGACGGCTTCGACCCGGAACCCGGCTTCGCCAAGGATCTGGTCGGCGAGCTGGATTTCGCTCAGGTTGTGATTCGAGACGCCGACATGTTTGACCTTCCCGCTCTTCAGCAATGGAATCAGGTACGGGGTCCACCGCGGCACATCGGCTGGATTGTGAATCCAGTAGAGATCGATATAGTCGGTGCCGAGGTTGGCCAGACTCTGCTCCAGCATGTCCGCCACCGGATCATCGCTGGTTCCCGCGATCTGCGGAGTGAACTTCGTCGAGAGCTGGTAGTCGCTGCGGGGGTAGCGCTTGAGCACCGCCCCGAGTGCGGTTTCGGAACGGCCCATGCCGTACACCCGGGCGGTGTCCCACAGGGTGAACCCGGCCGCATGTGCTTTGTCGGCGATCGCTTCCAGGTCAGCCTGCGTCAGGTGGCTGCCAAAGTAGCCGTTGCCAGTCTCGCCGCTGTCGCCCCAGGCCCAGGTGCCTAGTGCGACTGTGGGAGTTTTCAGATTATCGATGGTCATGTTTGCTCCATAATTGTTGCGCGGCCAGGTTCGCTGCGACCCGTGGCACCGCTAGCACTGTGATGTGCGGCGACGCCGAACCGTTAGCCTGATGCACCGAAATCACTGCCCAATCCTCCAGAAGCCTCGGTTTGCATGGCCATCCTGCCGCGCTTGCGGTCCTGCCGCGCGCGTGCAATGGTGCAATCTATGAAAACACTGACCGAACTCGCGGCCCTGATTGGCCGACACGTCACGGGCGATGGCTTTCACGCCACCCCCATCGAACGCGTGACGCTTGTTCAATCCTCCACGGTAACGATGCCGATGCCGAGTGTTTACAGGCCGCAGCTGTGCCTCGTCGCGCAAGGGCACAAGGAGGTTACGCTGGGCGAGCGCGTGTTCAGATATGCACCGGGGCGCTATGGAGTCGTCACCTACGACCTGCCGGCGATGGGCCATGTGATCGAGGCGACGCCTGACAAACCCTATCTCTGCCTGTACTTCGATTTCGATCCGGTCATGCTGGGAGAATTGGCGTTGCGCGTGCCGCCGCCGCCGGAAACGCCGTCCCCGCCTATCGGCAAGACCGTGTCCAACGCGGGCGCCGCTCTGCTCGACGCGGTGCTACGCCTGCTGCGCCTGCTCGACGATCCGGCAGCGCTGCCCGTGCTCGGGCCACTTGCGGAGCAGGAAATTCTCTATCGCCTGCTCGCCGGGCCGGACGGCGCCAGGATGCGCCACATCACCTTCAGCCAGGGGCGGGTGGCGCTGGTCGGCCGCGCCATCGCGTGGATCGGGAAGAATTTTCGGGAACGATTCAGCATCGAGCAGCTTGCCTCGGAAGTCGGTATGAGTCCGTCGAGCCTGCACGAGCATTTTCGCGCCGTGACGGCGATGACGCCGCTGCAATTCCAGAAGCAGCTCAGGCTACAGGACGCGCGCAGCCTGATGCTGGTCCAGGCCATCGACGTCACGACTGCTGCGCTCCGTGTGGGCTACGAGAGCCCGTCGCAGTTCAGTCGCGAATATCGCCGCCACTTTGGAGAACCGCCTGCGCGTGACATCGCCCGCTTGCGCGCATCGGCGGGCGTGGCAGGGGTCGCTTGAGTCTGGGCGATTCGGCACGTCGAGCGTTGTGATAGCAACAAAAGTAATCAATACGATGTTCGCAACGTCCTGCACGGAGCTACCTTCGCCTAAGAGGCGCTGACCAGGGGCGAACTGTTCGGCCGTAAGCCCTGGCGGCAGGCCGAATGCCCTCGACAAAAAATGGCGTGCAGTATGACCGCTTTGGCCTGGCGTATCCTGAGGCCCCCCCTGGACGCCCGACATGCTTGAGCGTCAAAACATGTGGTAAATCCCGATGCTGGCGCCAAGTTGCCCCGCGCCGAGCAGTGTCTGCGTTTGGGTATCGATTCCCATGTTGCTCGCGGCCGTGTTCCAGACCTTGCCGATGTTCCCGTACAACGCCGTTCCTTTGCTAAGCAGGTATTGGGTTTGAAAGGCCACCGAAGTTGGTCTCGCGTCGATGCCGGTGACCTGCTGGTGGTACACGCCGAGCGCGACGAACCACGCGGCGCTTAGGCGTTCGGTGGCGCCGGTCCAATAGAGATTCGAGTTCTGCACCTGACCACCCACGATCGTGCGCAAATGACGGTAGCCCACAAACAGCGACGTGTCCTTGAACGTATATCGCCCGGCGGCCGCAATCCGCTGCGCGCGTTCACCCGTCGTCGGGGCGGTGATCGAGAGGGCGGGTACGAAGAGCCCTAGCTCGTACTGATTGGCGACGAGCGGGCCGTGAATGTCGTCGTAGACGAGCGCGACCATCGCGGTCCTGGTCGTGTAGTCGATGGACGCCGAAATCTCCTTCGAATTTCCCGCTGCGCCTGCCGTCGTTCCGAGCGGTGCGTCGACCGCATCGTGCCCGAAGCTGTACACCACGTTTTCGTGAAACGGGCCGTCGGTACGCGTATAGCGAACGCCGTTGTCGACGCGCGAAGTGAAGCCGCCGTCCTGCGTAAGCAAGCTCACGTTCGATCCCAATAGCGGGTCGAGATAAAGCAGGACGTCGTAGAGCGGCGTATAGACCCGGCCGAAGATGATCTTGTTGTTGTCGTTCGCCAAACCCACCCACGCCGATCGCCCGAACAGCCGGCCGCCTTGCAAGGACGCGCCCGTATTCGGATTGAGACCCGCTTCCAGCTTGAAAATGGCCTTCACGCCACCGCCCAGGTCTTCGGACCCGCTCAATCCGATCAGACTGCCATAGACCTCGCCCGAGCCTGACTGCACGACGGAGTGGTGCGTTTTCTGGGCGTTCGTGACGTATTCGATGCCGGCGTCGACGATGCCGTAGAGCGTGACGCTGCTCTGTGCCGACGCGAGGGTGGGCATCATCGATATGAATAGTAGTGCTATCGAAATGGTGGAAATTTTTTTCATGGTCTATGAATGAGCACGATTGACTTGTTCTTGTAGATTGCGTTTTTCGCGTTGACGGGGCCGGGCACTCAGGACTGCTTCGCCACGGCGTCCGCGTCCGCGTGGGCCGGGCAGGGCTCTTTCGCACCGAGACGCCGGGTGGAAGACAGGTACATCAGGATCACCGCGCCGACGCAGGACACGCCAAGCACGGTCACGAACGCGGTAAGCAGGCCATGCGGATCGCCCGCCATCCTGTCGCTGAGCGCGCCAACCGCCGCCGGCCCGAGGCTGGCGCCGATCATGTAGTTGGACATCAGGAACACGCCGGTGGCGCGCCCACGCATGCGGTTGGGCACCACGAGCTGGATGGGCGTCACCATGAACGTCGTGGCGACGGAGAACACCGCGACCTCGCAGGCGTAAAACCAGTACGCTGCGGTCGGCGTATCGACGTGCATGAAGGCGGCGATCAATGGAATCTGCATTGCCAGGACGATCGAAAGGCGGCGCAGCAGCGGGCTGAGCAGATCCCGGTTGTTCAGGTTGCGCAGCAGCAGTTGCGAAAGGAAGCATCCACTCAAGCCGACCACGAGGAACATCACGCCGAGCGGCCGGCCGATGGTCGACGCCGTGCCGAAACCTTCGCGGATCATCACGCTCGGGAACCACGTCAACAGCACGAACAGGCCCGACGAAATGAACACCCATCCCGCGTAATAGAACACCAGTTGCGAAGAGCCGGAGAGCATCTTCAACGTGGCACGCGTGGAGATGTCGTTTTCGTGGCCGCCGACCTCGCGGCGCTTAGGTTCGCGTATCAGCAAGAGCAGGGCGGACAAGATCAGGCCGGGCAGGCCCAGCACGATAAATACCGCTTGCCACGGTGCGAAATGCCCGGCCATCGGCAAGGCGATGCCGCCGGTATCGGTGAAGTGCCGTAGCGCGACGCTGCCGAGGATGAGCGCCATGCCGCCGCCGACGTAAGGCCCGGTGTTATAGACCGAGGTGGCTCTCAACAGCGCGCGGCCCGATAGCATGTCGGAGAGTATCGAGTACGCTGCGGGCGAGCAGCCCGCTTCGCCCATCGCCGTGCCCGTGCGCGCGACGAAAAACTGTCCGAAGCTGCCGCTCAGCCCGCACGCGGCCGTCGCCATGCCCCAGACGGCGACGCAGGCCGCGGCGATCCTCACGCGGTGGTAGCGATCCACCAGCCAGCCGAGCGGAATGCCCGCGAAGGCGTAAAACGAGCTGAAGGCGAGGCCCTGAAGCATGCCGATCTGCGTATCGCTCATCGAGAAGGCGTGGCGGACCGACTCGAACAATAAAGGCAGGATTTGCCGGTCCATGTACGAGAAAGCGAACGATAAGGCCAGCAATCCCGTGGCCACGATGGTGCGCCACGCCGGTACGCCGGAGCGCGGGCCATGCTCATAATCACTCATGTTTTGCCTTCGAAAGATGGGGTTCGGTGCGGTAAATCGGGGTCGTCGCCCGCGCTCAGGCGGATAAGGTTTTCGCTTCGCCCTCGAAGAGGTACGAAAGCAGCGCGGCGCCTGTCCTGATTCCGTTGATGAAGCAGTCGATGCGCATGTTTTCATTCGGTGCGTGATTCGCCTGGTCCGCATTCGCATAGGGGATGAGAAACGCGGGCAGCCGCAGCGCTTTCGTGAATACATAGTCCGGCAAACTGCCGCCAACCAGCGGGTACAGAAATGGTTTCGTGCCTTGCGCCCTTTCGATCGCGTTGACGATGTTCTTCGTGTAGGCCGACGTAATCGGCGTTTTGGAGGGCGTCATGCTGTTCAATCGAACCACTTCGACTTCGGGCGCGTGACGCGCCACGTGCGCGACGATCAGATCGAAGACTTCGTCGGGGGTCTGCGATTCCACCAAGCGCATGTCGCATTTCACGAAGGCCGAGCCGGGAATGATCGTCTTCATGCCGCGACCGCCGTATCCGCCATGAAAGCCGTTGATCGTCAGGGTGGGGTGGAACATCAGGCGTTCGAAGTATCCGCGCGCCAGCGGTTGGTCGAGTCGCGTCAAGCCCAGTCCGGCGAGCACGCCCTCGATGTCGATCGGCAATCGCTCGATGGCCGCGCGTTCTTGCGCGGTCGGCGGATCGACGTGATTGAGGAGGCCGTCTATGGTGATCTCGCCGGCCGGGCTCTTCATGGTCGACAGCAGATGCACGAGGGTCCACACCGGATTCACGACGATGCCGCCGAAATTCCCGGAATGGACGTCGTGTTTCGCCCCGCGCGCGTGAAGCTCGAAAGTCAGCAGGCCGCGTACGCCGAACTGCACGACAGGCGTGCCCGAAGGATGCAGCGATCCATCGGCGGTGATGACGAGATCGGCCTTCAGGCGCTCGCGATGCTTGAGCGCAAACGGCAGCAAATTGGGGCTACCCACTTCCTCTTCGCCGTCGAGCATGAAAATGACGTTGCAAGGCAGGGTGCCGTGAACCTTCAAATGCGACTCTACCGCGAGGATCTGGGCGAAATGCTGCCCTTTGTTGTCGCCGATGCCGCGCGCGAAAATGCGCTCGTCGCGAATGGTCGGCGCGAACGGCGGTGTGAGCCAGGCGTCGAGCGGGTCGGGCGGCTGCACGTCGTAATGGCCGTACAGCAGCACGGTGGGGCCGCCCGGTTTTCCATTCCATTTCGCGAGCACGACGGGATTGCCGTCGGTGGGCAGAATTTCAGCCTCCAAACCGATCGCGAGGAACGCATCGCGCAGCAGCGTGGCCACTTCGTCGATACCGACACCCTGAGCGCTGATGCTCGGATGCGATGCGTAGTCCATCAGGCGCGTGATGAACGGCTGCTTCTGCTCGTCGATATACCGCAATACCGCATCCAGCGGGTCGTTTCCTTCTGCATGCAAGACTTCCATGTTTTCCCTTGATTCCACTGTCTCTGGTTTCGGCGCGCAGCAATGCGGGAAAAGGGGCTGAATCATCGGAGATGGATCGCCGCTGTCCCGAAGTGCTCGAAGTGGATATCAATGTAAGTGCGTCAATTTCTTTGTAATTGACATCACGGGACACGCATTTTCCAGAATGGGACGCGCGCTCCGGGGAAAAACCCTGATGAAGTCGAACGGGCGGAAGGGGAAGACGTCGACGTGGGCGCTGTCCAAAACAGACAGCGCCTCACGGAATTTCAGATCAACGCGAAGGAAGAGGGACCTGTCGCGCGCGGCAATACGCTATTGAACCGCGAGGCGATGCTTGCGCTTCCACTCCGAAGCGCTGCATCCGAAACTGCTCTGGAACCATCTGGAAAACGAGCTCAGACTGCCGAACCCGACCGCTTCCGCGACCTCGGCCAGAGGTATCGAATTCAGCTCGATCATTCGCTTGGCAGCATCGCTTCGCACCTGCTGCAACAGCGCCGAATAGGAAAGCCCCTGGCTCGCGAGCCGCCGGTGCAGCGTGCGGCGGTTCATGCCCAGAATTTCGGCCAGCGTGTCGGCGTTGCAATTCGAATCGTGCAACTGCTGGCTCATGATCTGGGCGACGCGCACTTCGAAATGATCGGGCGCGCTCATGAGCGTTTGCTCGATCAGCGTTTTGGCCTGTCGCCGGAGCACGGCCGGAGACGCCGTGACTTTCAGGCTCAACGCATCGCGCCCCAGCAGGATGCCGCTGATGACCTGGTCGTAGCGCGTTTCGCAGCGAAAGAAGGCGCTTTGCGTGATGGCGTGAGTTTGACGCGAATGTTCATGGCAAACCGCTGCGGGGTTCCAGTCGGAACCGACAAGCCAGCGAATGAGCTGGACCAGTCCACAAGCGGCGAATTCCATCACCTGCGTCGTCGGGTAATCGGAAAAGATCCGAAACGAGAGAAACGGATTGCCGAAGCGTGTATCCAGGCCGACGTAAATGCCGTCGCAATGATGGTGCAAATGCGCGGCGTGCGTGCGCAGCGCGTCGCCTAGTGTCTCTTCTTCACGCAGCAGCAGGCTGACGAGCCCGTAGTCGGGAACGCCGCGCGCAACCGCTACACGTGAACCGAAATCGTTGCGGCCCGACTCGGTGGCGGAGAGATCGAGCAGCCGGACAAAAGCGTCCAGCGGAATGAGGCTGTCCGGGTGGTCGGCGAAATCTTTGCTCAAGCCCACGCGGCTGAGCATGGCTTCGCCGTCGATGCCGACTTCGCATGCCGCCTTCAGATAGCCAAACAACGTACCGCTTCTCACGACTCTTTTCACTATGCCGCCTCCATGCTCCGCGAACTGTTTTGCAGATCGTGTCTTTATTAGAAAAGCCGGTGTCCCAAATTGTCAACTGGAAAATAAACGGCTCTTTTACAGTCGTCGACGTGACGCGGCGATGGCAGGCCTGACTCCCTTGGCCGGCCGGCATTTGCATGCATGCCACGCGCCAACCCGCTTCGATTCAGTGTTTACCCGCAGCCATTGCGCGCGCGGCGTTTCCTTAACCTTGAGTTGCGCACAAGCGCACGATGAGAGTCCCCATGACCGAAGAGAGCACGATGCAACCCTGGCAATGGCCGGAATCCGAATGGCGCAGACGCGTCAACCGCGTTCGCGCGGGGCGCAGATTCCGACCGAAAACGTGGCAGGGCGGCGCGAAACTCGCCGTGGCGTTGTCGTTTGATTCGGACCACGAAACGAACGAGTTGCGCGACGGTGGGGTGTCCATCAATCGTCTTGCGTGGGGGCAATATGGTCATCGCGTGGGCGTGCCTCGTTTGCTTGCGCTGCTGGAAAAGCACGACGTGCGTGCGAGTTTCTACGTGCCTGCGGTCACTGCGCTGCTGTATCCGGACGAGCAGCGGCGCATCGTGGGTGCCGGACACGAAATCGGCGTGCATGGCTGGATTCATGAACTCAATTCGAAGCTGGCGCTCGAAGACGAGCGCGATCTTCTTTCGCGCTCGCTCGACACGCTGGAGGCGGTGACCGGCAAACGCCCGACGGGATTTCGTTCGCCATCGGGCGACTTTTCGGAGAATACGCTTCAGCTTTTGCGCGACCTCGGTTTTGTCTACGACTCCTCGCTGGGCGCCGACGACGACTGCTATGAACTCGATTTGAACGGCGTGCCCTCGGGCGTGGCGGAAATTCCGTTCGACTGGGTTCGCGACGACGCCGTGTATTTCCTGATGCATCGCTTCCAGGGGCTGCGCCCTTATACGCCACCGACCGGTGTATTCGACATCTTCAAGCGCGAACTGGACGCGGCGTACGAAGAAGGCGGCCTGTTCGAACTGACGATGCATCCGCACGTCATCACGAACCGGTCGCGCATCTGGATACTCGACGAACTGATCAAGTATGCGAAGAGTCTGCCCGGCGGCGTGTGGTTCGCGCGGCACGACGAAGTCGTCAACTATGCCTTGCAGCACGCACACGCGTAACCGGAGTCATTTCATGAAAGTGTTGATTGCAGGTTTCAAGCACGAAACCAATACGTTCGCGCCGGATCTCGCCCCCTGGTCCGCCTTCGAGGCCGGTGAGATTTTTCCGTCGGCCGTGCGCGGCGAGCCGATGCTCGCCATGCTCGACAAGGTACCGGTGCCGGGCATGGGTTTTTTACGCTTCGCACGCGAACAGGGGTGGGAAGCCGTGCCGAGCCTCTGGTGCGGCGCGGTGCCGTCGTCATACGTCACCGCCGAGGCGTTTGAAAAGATCTGCGCGGAAATCTGCGCAGATGTGAAAAGCAAGCAGTTCGAAGCAATCTACCTGGACCTGCACGGCGCCGCGATGGCAGAGGGTGTCGACGACGCGGAAGGCGAACTGCTGGCCCGTGTGCGCGCGCTCGCTGGAGACGACATCCCGATCGTCGCGAGCCTCGATCTGCACGCGAACGTCACGCATCAAATGCTCGCTTGCGCTGATGCGCTGCTTTCGTTTCGCACTTACCCGCATATCGACTATGTGGAAACCGGCGCACTGGCGGCCGAGGCGTTGCGCCGCCGGCTCCTGCATGGCCGCCGCGAAACGATTTACTGTGCGAGGTTGCCGTTCCTGATTCCGGTGAACTCGCAGAATACGACCTTCGGCAAGCCGAAAGCGATTTATGACCGCCTGGCGCAAATCGACGTCGAGCTCGGCACCTTGTCGAACTTTTGCATGGGCTTTCCATCCTCGGATTTCGCGGAATGCGCGCCGATGATCTGGAGTATCGGCGAAAGGGCGCAAGAGGCCGTTGCGCAACTGGAGGCGATGGCGAGCGAGCCCACGCAATGGCGGCTAAACGTGTATTCGGCGCAAGACGCCGTGAAGGAAGCCATCCGGCGCAACGAGGCAACCGACAAGCCGGTGGTGATCGCCGACACGCAGGACAACCCCGGCATTGGCGGCACGGGTTCCACAACGGGCATGCTGCACGCGCTGCTCGAAGCGCGCGCGGGGGCGGTGTTCCCGCAGCGCGTCGCGGTGGCTGTCATGAACGATCCGGCGTTCGCGGCTCAAGCCATCGCGGCTGGCGTCGGCGCGCGTTTTCGCGGGCGCCTGGGCCAGCCGTCGATGCTGTGGGATGGGCCCAGCGATCCGCCAGTGGAAGGCGAGTTCACGGTCAAGGCCGTGAGCGATGGCCAGGTGACCTACAAGGGGCCCAAGATGACGGGGTTCCTCGCCGAGTTGGGGCCTTCCGCTTGCGTCGAAATCGACGGCGTGCTGGTCGTCGTCGCGAGCGCGAAAATCGGCGCGCAGGACCGGGAGCTTTTCCGTTTCGTCGGCGTGCATCCGGAGCAGATGAAGATCATGGTGGTCAAGAGCAGCAACCACTTTCGCGCCGACTTCGCGCCGCTTGTCGAAAACGAGCGCACGGATATTTTGACCGCCAAGGCGCGCGGCGCGATGGCGGTGGATCCCGGCGATCTGCCGTGGCAAAAGCTGCCGGACACGATCCGTCGCCGACCTTGAGGCACACACGGGTAATAAGCGAACAAGGCTGGCGGAGAACCCGGCGGCCATATCGCGAGTTATGCCTCGGCGGCGGCGATCTTCGAGCGGGGTAAAGCGGAGTCAAGGATGGCACGCGTGCGCTGCAAGTTGCGCGTGATAGCCACTCCCGCGCGCGCCACCGTCAACCGGCAGGCAAAAAACCATCCTCGACAAAAAACCGCCTGCGCGCCGCTTCATCCGACGGCGCCTCCGGCCCGAGCCCCCGCAGATCCGGCACGCGATCGGGCTCCATTGCGAAGCACGGCAGGATTCTGGCGCGGCGCTCGTCAGCGATCTTGCCTCGTTCATAGAGCAACTGGGTGAGCCAATCGTGCACACGATGCAGCGCACCGTAATACCGGTCATGCTCGAACGCATACGCGTGTGCCGCGGCCTCCCAGTCGTCGTTCGCAAGCAAACGGTCACGCAGCACCCTGACGTCGCGCAGCGTCAATGCCAGCCCGCTTCCCCACGACGGGTCGCTTGCCCCCGCCGCATCCCCGATCAGGACCACGCCCGCGTCGCAGGGATGATCGACCCAGCTATCGGCACCCGGATAGGCCGCCAGCGGTCCAATCGCACGCGCATGCTCGAACCAGTCGCGCGGCACGCCAGTCTCGACACACGCGTCCACGAGTTCGCCGATGTGCGCATTGCCACTGATGGGATGCGTGCGCTGTCCTATCCATGAGACAAAATACGTGCGAAACCGCTGGCCGCCGATCGGATAGATCAGTGCAGTCTGGCCCAATGCCGGGCGCTGGAAGTGGTGAATTGCGTCTTCAGGCGCATCCAGTCCCTCGTACAGGACCCCGGCCACCATGAGTCGTCCGGCATCCTGATTCAAGGAAAAGCCCGCGGTTCGGCGCACCATCGACCTGCGCCCGTCAGCGCCGACCACGAGCCGCACCTTCACCCGCTGCTTCCCCGCGGCCGTCTGGATCTCGGCAACGGGTGCCTTGCCCGGCATCTCCCCGGGCTCGATGCTCACGACCTCGGCGCCGCGCAGGACAATCGCCCCCGACGCTTGCGCCGCGTCCAGCAGGGTGCGCTGCATCGCCGGATGATAAAAGTCCAGACACACGGTACGCGCGGGCGTGGTGGCGGCAAAATCCCGGCAATCGTCTGGGTCCGCTCCGGCGTAGCGCTTCCAGAAGGGCACCGCGTGCGCGCCGTCATCGAGCAGCAGACGCTCGATCCCGAGCGTACGGGCCTCGACCACGCCCCACGGAAAGATGCCTTCGCCACGCACGCGGTCCCTGAACGTCGTTTCGCGCTCGACAATGAGCGTGCGCACTCCGGCACTTGCCAGTGCACGGCCGAGCGCGGCGCCGCCAAGGCCGCCGCCCACGATCAGGACGTCGTAGCTGCACGGTGTCATGGGGAAACCTCCAAGCCCTCGCCGCGAGGCGAGCGCCAACGTCAGCAAACTGACGTTGGATGGAGCGCGCTGGCGTGGCAGCGCGTTCGTTTCCGGGAATTATGCGCCGCGCATGAGTCGGCGGGTATGGGAATGTTTCGGTCTGGCGTCACGCTGTGTGGGGCGTGAACGGGGACGGTTGGCACTCAGTGGCGCGACGCTCGCTCACCGAAGCGCGGCACTTCCGAGCGCGGCTCACTCTCCTCCGGCTGCCCCTGTTGACGCTGTGCGGACGCTTCGCGATCGAGGCGTCTGCTGTCCATCGTCGTTCGCCGTTCCCTGGTGAGCACTCGGCGTAGCTTGGACTTGATCATGGTCCTTCTCCTTTTCGTTGGCCTGGACAAGGTCAGGGTACAGGTGCAAACAACGGGAGCGCAATCCCCTGGCGGCGTCGCGACGACCTCTGTTGCCTGAGCGGCCTGTGCAGCAGGTGCCATGGCTTCGAAACCGCGCCCAGCCGTGACCTTATGCCGCAAAGCAGAAGACCGGCTAAAAGCGGTCGATCATCCCGAACTGGACGCCTCTCACGGAAGCCCCCGGCCAGGAAGGCGTGAGCCCGGTGACGTTCACGCCTCTGAGTGTGAATTCAGCTTGACCACGATTACGGAGCCAGCCGGCGCTCGCATAGAGCAGGACACGCTTCGAGAGATCGTATTCGCAAGCCGCACTAAACTGGTCGGCGTCGTTGTCACCTCCCGACTGGTCGCGCAGCCAGGTGTAGCCGAGCGACGCTCGAAGGCGCGCGCTCACAGCGTAGCGGGCTGACGCGGACACGCCGGCGTTGTGGTAGCGCGGCGTTCCGCCGTCGCCGTTGAACCAGGAAAGGAATCCGGTAACCGGTCCCCACGCGTACGAGATCCCTCCGAGGTTCGCGCGCAACGCGCCGCTACCGTGGGTTTGCTGATGCGCGTACGAGAGGCGCAGCGGGCCGTTGTGCCACGCGAATGTTTCGATGTGGCCTGCCAGCCCGTTGCCGTCGCCGTCCTGTGCATCGCGCAGCGAGACCATGATGCTGGTGGAAAAGCCGTGCACTTCGGGCGACAGGTAGGTGAGTGCGTTGCTTTCGTAGGGCGTGATCTTCGAGAGATTGTTCAGACCTGAGGCGATGGTGCCGGCGCCGAAGGCGTCGAGTTGCCCTTTGAATGGAATGTATATTGGGGAGTACTGACGGCCCATGCGGAGCGTGCCGTAAGCCGTGCCCACGCCGATCCACGCCTGACGGTTGAACATCGTGTTCGCGACCGCATAGGTGCCATCCGTTGAGCCGAAGCCATTTTCAAGGTCGAACAGAATCTTGACGCCGTTGCCGATATCCTCGGCGCCGCGCAAGCCCATTCGCGAACCGCGATAGGCGCCGGAATCCATGCGCGCAACATAACCCGCGCCAGGATTCGTCAGTTCGATGCTCGTGTCGAGTGAGCCGTAGAGCGTCACGGCGCTTTGTGCGTGGGCGGGCGAGGTGTGAGCAGCGATTGCCGTCGCGGCAAAGCCCACGCGCAGGACAAGACCCATGGTCCTCGCGGGTCGATCTGTCCTGCGACCGGATACGGGGGCGTGACATGGGCGAGCGCATTGCAACGCGCGGTATACGAGGGAGGAACGACTCATTCGGAATGGAGGAGACGAGCGCGCAGGCAAACCCTGCGATCGCGCCGTTGCGATTCGCAAGGCTGCGAGAAGCCCCGAAAAAAAGAGCGGGGGAGGCATACCGGTCACCCGTATGCCTCCCCCGAGGGAACGTGCGAATGCGACGCTTACGGGTGGCCGGGCAACGCGTAGGCAATCACGTAATCGCCGCGATCCGGCGACTGGCGCGCGCCGCCCGCCGAAATGACGATGTACTGCTTGCCGTCGATGGCGTAGCTCATCGGCGTGCCCTGGCTACCCACCGGCAGACGCGCCTTCCACACTTCCTTGCCCGTCGAGCTGTCGAACGCGCGCAGGTAGTAATCCTGCGTTGCCGCGAAGAACACGAGACCGCCGGCCGTCGTGAGCGAGCCGCCGATGGTCGGCATGCCGATCGGCGTGGGCATGTGCATCTGCACGCCATAGAGGCGCGTGTCCTTCACCGTGCCGAGCGGCACTTGCCATGCGATGCTGCGCGTTTTCAGGTCGACAGCGGTGAGGCTGCCGAACGGCGGCTTCTGGCAGGGAATGCCGAGCGGCGAGAAGAAGCGGTCCTTGAGCACCGAGTACGGCGTGCCGCCGAGCGGCACGGCGCCCATGCCCGCATTCACCGCTTCGTTGCCGTCCGACGCGCCGCCACGGTTCTTTGCCTTTTCGAGGTGGACCCAGAGACCGAGGCGCATGTCGTTCACATAGATCATGTCCGAGTTCGGGTCATACGAAAGCCCGCCCCAGTTCATGCCGCCGAGCGAGCCCGGGAAGCTCAGCGAGTGGTCGGTGTCCGGCGCGGTGAAGAGGCCGTCGTAGCGCATGCCCCGGAAAATCACGCGGCACATCAACTGGTCGATCGGCGTCACGCCCCACATGTCCGAATCCTTGAGCACGTCAGCGCCGATCTGCGGCATGCCTACCGAGAGCGGCTGCGTCTTCGCATACGGTTCGTTCGGAATCGTCGCGGGCTTGACCGGATGTTCGACGACCTGCGTGAGCGGCTTGCCGGTGAGGCGGTCGAGCACGAACAACTGGCCCATCTTCGTGCCGACGATCAGGGCCGGCACCCGCTTGCCGTCCTGCGTCGGGAAGTCGATGAGCGTCGGTTGCATCGGGACGTCATAGTCCCAGAGGTCGTGGTGAACGGTCTGGAAATGCCACTTCTCGGCGCCCGTGGTGGCGTCGAGCGCGAGGATCGATGCGCCGTATGTCTCGTCGAGCGCGGTGCGCTTCACGCCCCACAGGTCGATGGCCGCATTGCCCACCGGCATGTAGACCGTGTTCGACGTCGCGTCGTAGGTCATCGGCGCCCAGACGTTCGGCGTCGAGCGCGTGAAGGTCTTGCCTTGCTCCGGCGCCGCATGGTCGTCCGGATTGCCCGGATCGAACGCCCACTTCATTTTGCCGGTCATCACGTCGAAGCCACGGATCACGCCGCCGGGCATGTCGAGCGTGACGTTGTCGGCAACCCGCCCGCCCGTGACCACGGTCGTGCCCGCGACGGTCGGCGCCGAGGTGAGCTGGTACAGCGGGCTTTTCGCCTTGCCCAGTCCCGCCTTCAGGTCGATGATGCCGTGATCGCCGAAATCGTCGCACAGCTTGCCGGTGTCGGCGTCGAGTGCAACGAGCTTCGCATCGATCGTGTTCATGAAGATACGGCGGCGGCAGGCAGCAGGGTCGCCAGCGGGGGCGATCGGCGAAACCGGCGTCGAACCCGTCGCTGTGGGCTGCACGAGCGGCTTGGTCGCGTCGAAGTACGCCAGGCCGCGGCAGCGCACCCACACCGTGGTGTGGGTCGCAAACGCGTGGCGCCACTTCTCGGTGCCGGTTGCGGCGTCCACGGCGATCACCGTGTTGTGCGGCGAGCACAGGAACAGCGTCTTGCCGACTTGCAGCGGCGTTTCCTGGTCTTCCGAGCCGCCGCCGTCCGGGCTCATCGGCGTGTCGCCGGTGTGGAAGGTCCATGCGACCTGGAGGTTCTTCACGGTGTCGCGATTGATCTGCGTGGCGCCCGCGAAACGGTCGCCGCCGGCCGAGTGGCCGTAGGCGGTCCAGTCTTCGGTGCCGGCGTTGCCGGCCGCGGCCGTGGGCGTTTCGGTGCCGAACTTGCCGTGCGGCACGAACATGCCGTAGATAAACGCGGCGTTGCAGACCAACAGCACGGCGGCCAGAGCCCACGCCGCGCCGCGCGCGGGCGCTTTGCCTTCGCCGCGGCGCAGCACGGGCCAGAACGGCGCGAGCAGCATGCCGATCATCGAGAACATGAAGATGCGCGTGTTGAGCGGCCAGAAGTCGAAGCCGGCTTCCCACACGGCCCACAGCGCCGTGGCGATCAACATCACGAGGTAGATCACGAACGCACTGGAGCGGCGCCGCGCGAGTTGCACGCCGGTCGTGCAGAGCGCGAGGCCCGCCAGCAGGTAGTACCAGCTACCGCCGCGCGCGATCAGCATGCCGCCGCCGATGGTGAAGTAAAGCCCCAGAAGCAGGCCGACCAGTCCTGCCAGGGTGAGACCCGTCCGGGTCAAGACAGAGAGGGGTTCCGTGTTGGATTGCTTGGACATGCGTGTCTTTTCGTTGTTACGCCGGGTTGGCTTCGAAGGCGGGAGGAGGGCGCAGTGCGTACGCCTCGCGCGCTTTTTCCGCTGCGCCTGCGGCGAAGCGCCGCCTGTTCGTGCAGGCGGGTAAAGTTCTAAAATTAACCAGATAGTACATTTTAAGATCAAATCCAAAACTCTGCCCGCAAACTTGCACCGGTTTGCGTGGGTGTGCGTGGGTGTGCGTCAGTTCCGGGCGGCGGCAGATCCGGCACGGTCACGACCCGTTTTTTACAATGCGGCAAGCATGCCCGGAAAAATTAAATCTATTTTCATTTTCCGGACAGCTATTCATTACATGCGACTCAGTAAGGTGAAGCATTCAGAGGAAATCATCCGAATCCTTATTGCTTACTGGATAGAAACATGAGATCGCATTCACGTACCGTCATTGCTTTCGCCGCGATGTTCTGGAGTCTTTCGGCTTTCGCTGCTCCTCGGCTTACGCAGCAGCAGTGCCATTCCTATCCGTTTCAGCGGGTCGCGGGCACCGTCACGCACGCGCAGTTGATGGGCGAACTGGGGGAACTGGAGGACCGAGGCTACCGCCCCGGCTCCGACGATGCGATCTACCCGGCCGATCTGAACGCGGCGCAACAGCAGCTCGACAACGACTATCGCGCGGATTGCCTGCGCAGGCAGCCCGCGACCTGAGCACGCCCCGCCGAACCTGCAACGCACGCATGAGCCGCCCGCCTTGCGGGCACAGTCAGAAAGCGATCGCCAGCCCGCACATCGCCACGAACTGATTGGGCGTCGACGACGGCGTGGTGTTTTGCGAGTCCCCAACAATCGGTCTCGCCGCAATGATGTCGCCGCTTCCCCCGGCGCCGAGCGTGTAGCCGGAGGCATGCTGATAGGCTTGAAGCGCGTACAGCGTGGTCCGTTTGGAGAGGTGGTACATCTCCTTCAACGAAACCTGATGGTAACGTGCGGCGTCGTCGATTCCATTCGCAGACGAAGCCCGCGTGTAGCTGTACCCGGCCGACACTTCCAGCGGCACGCTGACTCTATAGCTTGCGAGCGCGCCATAGGTGTTGAACACTGCGGCGTCGTTGAAAAGCGAGTGGCTGTCCGGCCGGTAGATCACATTCGAATAGTTCAGGCCAAGCACGAGCCTGCCTGCCGTATAGTTCATCGCGGCCGCAACCTGCTGGACCCGGCGCGCGGATAGATAGCCGTTGTTCAGCTCCGAGTGCGGGAATTGCGCGCTGGCATTGGGATCGAAGCCGCCTGCGTAGTCGGTGTTATTCATGCTCAGATATCCGGCGGCGATCGAAAGCGGGCCGCCGTCGTAGCGCAGGGCCGCACTGATAAGACTGCCGCGTTGCAGGCTGCCCGCGACGCCGCCGAAGCCATATTGCGCGCTCGCGCGCAAACCGTGGAAGGCCGGCGACGTATAAACCACGGAGCTGTTCGCGCGAATATCCGTGTCGAATCCGTCGATGTCGCCCGGATGCGCCCCGGTTGCTCCGCTTAGCCAGCTTACGGGCCCGAGCGTGCCGACGAGCATGTAATACGGCGTGTACTGACGACCCAGCGTCAGCGTGCCCCATCGGGTGTCCTGCAAGCCGACAAAGGCGTAGCGGTTAAAGGCCAGCCCGGCCGTTTGCTGGGCGCCGGTTCCGGGATCGAAACCCTCCTGCAAGTCGAAAACCGCGCTCAAGGTCGAGCTCAGCGCCTCCGTTCCCTTGAGTCCGAATTTGGAGGCATAGAGATTGCCTTGCCGCATATAAATATTCGAACTGCCTTTCTGATTGCTCGACCAGGTGATTGCCTCATCGACATTTCCGTAAAGCATCACGCTTTCTTGAGAAAATGCGGATTGGGCCGAAAACGCCGCGCCAATCAAAGCCGCCCCAAGCCCAAGGGGATATTTGAAATCCAAAGTCATTTTCATCCAGTTTCATTATTCGCGATGACGGACGCGACGTGGCATCGCGCGTCCAGGCGAACGTGATTCGGCCCGAATAATGAGCACGTCACCGCAGTCCGTTATCGGCGCGAAATTTTAACTGAATGGTTAGTTTTGAGGGCTGGCGACCGCAGCTGCCTCCAGCGGCGCTAGCGAAACGCCTGCAACTGTCCGCTCATCATTTGCAGCATCTTGTTCGCGGCGACCGAGAGCCTGCGCCCGACGCGGGTGACAAGATGCGCCTCCGCGTTCTCCAGGATCGGATGCGCGATCCTCACCGCGAAGACTTCCTTCGCCCGCAGCTCCGTGGCCGCCGCGAACGCGGGCATGACCGCAACGCCAAGCCCGGCCTTCACGAATTCCTTGAGGATCGCGAACGAATTCGTCGTCACGCTCGGGACCAGTCGGACATGCTCCGCATACTCGACCGCTTCGAGCATTTGCCGGATGCCGTACGACGGATGGGCGGCCGCGAGCGGAAACGTCGCGAGCTGCTGCACAGAGAGCACGGGGTAGCGCTCGCGCTCGAAGCCGGGGCCGACGATCGCCATCATCGGCTGCTGCTTCGACGCGCGCGAGACGAGCTTCGGTTCGGCGGGCGGATTGTAGACCAGGCCGATTTCGCCTTCGTCGTTGACGATCTTGCGGATCACGTCGTTCGTGCCGCCCACTTCGAGGTTCACGCGGATGCCCGGGAACTGGCGGCAGAACTGCTGCATCGGCCCGGAGAGCATGTCGGAGACGAAGCCCTCGCCAAGTACGACGTCGACACGGCCCGTTTTGAGGCCGCGCAGCTCTTGCAGGTGGGAGAGCAGGTCGTCGCGATGCGCAAGCTGCTCGCGGAAGTACTCGATCACGTAGCGCCCGGCCTCGGTGGGCGTGACGCCGCGCGCGTGCCGCTCGACAAGCGTCGCATCGAGCTCCTTTTCCAGCAGCGCGATCTGGCGGCTGACCGCGGACGGCGCGACGTCGAGCCAGTCGGCCGCCGCGCGGATCGTGCCGCAGCGCACCGCTTCATAAAAGTAGACGATCCGGCTGTCGGTCAGCGTGTTGCCCATGATGAATCGCGTGAGTGTTCTAAAAAAGTGAACACTTTTAATAATGGAGTGGATTGATTATACGGTCCGGCCAGTCGAAGATGACCGCCCGCCCTTGCCGCACAGGCGCGAGGGCGATGAACGATACCGGGCCAAAACGGGGCCGGATGCAACGGGAGACTGGGATGGAGCAAACAATGGGGATCGGGCGCGAAGTGGCCGGAGGCGCCGGTGGCGCGGGCATCGCGAAGGTCATGCTGTACGCGGCGGGGATCCTGCTGATCGCGCAGGGCATCGGGTCGTTCACGTTCACGATCGGGCCCGGCAAGGTCGTGTTGCTGCCGATGATCTGGGCACTGCTGCTGGGCGCCGCGCTCGGCCTCTTCAGCGCGCGCTGGAAAAGCGCCGCGCGGCTCGACACGTCGAATCAGTTTCTCGCGGCCGCGATCCTGCAACCGGCGCTCCTCTTGTTCGTCGCGAAGCTCGGGCTGATGGTCGGCAGCGCGTTGCCCAAGCTCGCGGCAGCCGGCTGGGCGCTTGCCTTCCAGGAGTTCGGCCATTTCGTCGGCACGATCCTGCTCGGCTTGCCGCTCGCGCTGCTGCTCGGCATCAAGCGCGAGGCGATCGGCGCGACGTTCTCCGTGGGCCGGGAGCCGAGTCTCGCGATCATCGGCGAGAAGTACGGGATGGCGTCCCCTGAAGGGCGTGGCGTGCTCGCCGAATATCTGACCGGCACCGTGTTCGGTGCGGTGTTCATTGCCGTGTTCGCGGGCTTTGTCGCGAGCCTCCACATTTTCGACCCGCTCGCGCTGGCGATGGGTTCGGGCGTAGGCTCCGGCAGCATGATGGCTGCGGCCTCGGGCGCGATTGCGGCGCAGCAGGACCCGGAGACCGCGAAATCGGTGCTCGCGTTCGCCGCCGCCAGCAATCTGATCACGACGACGATCGGCACGTATTTCACGCTGTTCATCTCGCTGCCGCTCGCGGTGCTGGGCTATCGCGTGCTTGAGCCGCTGATCGGCCGGACGACGAAGGCCTCGACGGACGCGGCCGCGACAGCGAGCCCGGCGCTCGGCGACGTGCAGACCGAGGCGCCCGCGCTCGGCTACAGCACGCGGTTGCTCGTGTGGGTCGTGACCGCCGCGATGACGCTCGCCTGCGACTGGATCGCGCACGGCACGACGCCGCTCGTCGGCCTGCCGGGCATGGCGATCACGGTCGGCGCGACGATCATCGGCGATGCGGTGGCGCGCATGACCGGCAACAAGATTCCCGCCGTTTGCTGGGTGTCGGTGGTCGCCATGCTCCTGACCTCGCCGTGGTGCCCCTGGGCGCCGCAAATCGCGGCGTTCGGCGCGCACAACGACTTTCTCAACGTGACGACGCCGATGCTCGCCTTCGCGGGCCTGTCGATCGCGAAGGATATTCCGGCGTTCCGCCGGCTCGGCTGGCGCATCGTGCTCGTCTCGTTCGTCGCCAATGCCGGCTCGTTTATCGGCGCGGCGCTCGTCGCGCAGCTCTTTCACGTCTGAAGCGCTTGTCCATGAAACTGATCGAATCCATCGCGGCGAATGCCGACGAATTGCAGGCCATTCGCCGCGATATCCATGCGCACCCGGAACTGGGCTACGACGTGTTCCGCACCGCCGCGCTGGTCGCCGCACGGCTTGAACAATGGGGCTTCGCTGTCACGCCCAATGTGGGGCGCACGGGCGTCGTCGGCACGTTGACGCGCGGCGCGAGTTCGCGTGCGATCGGCCTGCGCGCGGATATGGACGCGCTGCCGGTGCAGGAGGCGAATACGTTCGCGCACCGTTCGACGGCGGCCGGCGTGATGCACGCGTGCGGCCATGACGGTCACACGGCGATGCTGCTCGGCGCCGCGCGCCATCTCGCGGAGCACGGCCGCTTCGACGGCACGGTTCACGTGATCTTCCAGCCGGCCGAGGAGGCCGGCGGCGGCGCGCGCGCGATGATCGAAGACGGGTTGTTCGAGCGCTTTCCGTGCGACGCGGTATTCGGGCTGCACAACTGGCCCGGCATCGCGGCCGGCGACTTCGCCGTGCGGCCCGGCGCGCTGATGGCGTCGACAAGCCTGTTCAAGATCAGGCTGCGCGGCGCCGGGTGTCATGCCGCGATGCCGCACCTGGGCCGCGACCCGGTGCTCGCCGCCGCGCACCTGCTCACGGCCTTGCAGGGCATCGTCACGCGCAACCGCAACCCGGTCGAGGGCGCCGTGCTGTCCGTCACGCAGATCCACGCGGGCGAGGCGTTGAACGTCGTGCCCACCGACGCGTGGCTCGGCGGCACCGTACGCACGTTCTCGGAGGAGACGCTCGCGCTGATCGAGCGGCGCATGCACACGATCGCGGCGTCGGTCGCGTCCGCGTTCGAGTGCGAATGCGAGGTCGATTTCGAACGCCAGTATCCGGCGACGATCAACGATCCCGCGCAGACGGCGCTGGCCGTCGAGGTGATGCGCGAACTGGTCGGCGAGGACCACGTGAACGCAGCGGTGGACCCGACGATGGCGGCGGAGGACTTCTCGTTCATGCTCAATGCGCGGCCCGGCTGCTACGCATTTCTCGGCAACGGCAGCGGCGATCATCGCTCACCCGGACACGGCGCCGGGCCGTGCCTTTTGCACAATGCGAGCTACGACTTCAACGACGCGCTGCTGCCGGTGGGAGCGAGCTATTTCGTGAAGCTCGTCGAGCGGTTCCTGGGTTGACGTCGGGTTTGGCCAGCGGAATATTGGCCGCATACAATGCTGCGCTTGGCAACTGTCGCGACGTGCGGGGGATCGCATAGCCGTCATGCCGGATTCTCGTACGCAGGGAATCCCGTCCCCCTGACGTCGCCAAGAACATGCAGAAGAACCGGCCTGAAAACGACGGCCCGGAGAGCGGCCCCGCGTCGCCATTCCGTAGCCAGCTCGTCTCGCGTCTCGACCTCGTCACGCTGCGCCTCTTCATCGCCGTCGTGGAAGAGGCGAGCATCGCGAAGGCGGCCGAGCGCGAGCACATGGCGCCGTCGGCGGTCAGCAAGCGGCTTGCGGATCTCGAACTCGCGCTGCGCGTGCCGCTGCTCGAACGGCATCGGCGTGGCGTGACGCTGACCAGCGCCGGAGAAGCGCTGCTCAGTCATTCCCGCCGCATCCTGCGCGATCTGACGCGGCTCGAAAGCGAGATGGCCGACTTCTCGGCGGAGACAAAGGGCGCGCGCGGGCACATCCGGGCGTCCGCGAACGAGTCGGCGCTGTTCGGCTTTTTCCCCGATGCGCTGGGGCGCTTCATGCGGGATTACCCGAGCATCACCGTCGAACTGCGGCCCGATACGAGTACCGGCGTCGTTCACGCGGTACGCGAAGGCGCGGCCGACCTCGGCATTTTCTGGGGCGATCAGCCAGTCGATGACCTCGACGTGATGCCCTGCTACGTGGACCGGCTCGTGGTCGTCGCGCCCGCCAACCATCCGCTCGTCGGGCGCAGGAACCTGCGCTTCGAAGAACTGCTCGACCACACGCTCATCATGCAGGAGCCGTACAGCTCGATCCAGGTGCTCGTGGAGCGCCTCGCGAGCGAGGCGGGGCGGGTACTGCGCTCGCGCATCCGGGTGGCCGGTTTCGACGCCGTCTGCCGCATGGCGCAGGCCGAACTCGGCATCGGCATCGTGCCGGACTATTTCGTCACGGGGCGCGCCGGCGCGATGCACATCGCGGAAATTCCGCTCGACGAGCCGTGGGCCAGCCGCCTCCATAAGCTTTGCATCCGCCAGGCCGAAGAACTCCCCATCGCAACGCGACTGCTCGTCGAATTCCTCACGGCATAACTGCGCCGCTGCTGCGGCGCGGCAATGTCTGCCATCGCGGTTGACGCATCATGCGTTCCGAAATACGTCTTCAGAGGCAATTTTGACGCCCGCAGACTGAGCTCCATCGATACCGACCGCCCGGCGGTCCCTCACGGAGCCTGTGTGACTTCTCCCTCGACATCTGCGCGCACGCTGTTCGACAAGCTGTGGGAACGGCATGTCGTCCACGCGCGCGACGACGGCCATACCCTCATCTATATCGACCGGCATTACGTCGGCGACGACCTGCCGCGCGACACGTTCGACAGTCTCGCGCGCAAGGGGCTGCGCGTGCGGCGGCCGGAGGCGACGTTCGCGATGGCCGACCACTACGCATCCTCGCGCGGCCGCACGATTGCCGACGTCGTCGATGCCGAACGGCGCGAACTGGTCGAGCGGCTGATTCACTTCACACGTGAGCAGCGCGTGCCGATGTTCGCGCTCGACGATCCGCGTCACGGCATCGTGCATGTGAGCGGCCCCGAGCAGGGGCTGACGCTGCCGGGCATGACGGTCGTGTGCGGCGACAGCCATACGTCGACGCATGGCGCGCTCGGGGCATTCGGCTTTGGCATCGGGGCATCGGAAGTCGCGCATGTGCTCGCGACGCAGACGCTGTGGCAGCGCCGTCCGGCGACCATGCGCGCGTCGTTCACGGGGCGCCTCGCCGCCGGCGTCACCGCCAAGGATCTGGCGCTCGCCATGATTGCGCAGATCGGCGTGGCGGGCGGGGTGGGGCACGTGGTCGAGTACGCGGGCGAGACCGTCGACGCGCTCTCCGTCGAAGCACGCATGACGCTGTGCAACCTGTCGATCGAGGCGGGGGCGCGCGCGGGCCTCATCGCCCCCGACGACAAGACGTTGGCCTGGCTGCACGGCCGCGCGTTCGCGCCGAAGGGCGCCGCGTGGGAGGCGGCCGTCGCCGGCTGGCGCGCATTGCGCACCGACCCCGGCGCGGCATTCGCGCGAGAGGTGTCGCTTGACGCGGCACGGGTCGCGCCCATGGTCACCTGGGGCACCAATCCGTCGCAATCGACCTCGATCGCGGGCTCGATCCTCGATCCGGCGGATATCGGCGACGCCGCGCAGCAGGAACGCACGCTCGCCGCGCTCGACTATATGGACTTGCGCCCCGCGCAGCCGATCGAGGGCATCGCGATCGATCGCGTGTTCATCGGCTCCTGCACCAATGGCCGCCTGGAAGACCTGCGCGCCGCGGCGGACGTGCTGGGCGGGCGGCGCGTGCGCGTTCCCACGCTGATCGTGCCGGGTTCGCGCGCGGTGCAGAACGCGGCGGTGGCCGAAGGTCTCGACCGGATTTTCGTGGCGGCCGGCGCGCAGTGGCGCGAGCCCGGCTGTTCGATGTGCCTGGCGATCAACGGCGACGAAGGCCGCGCCGGCGAGCGCATCGCCTCCACGACCAACCGCAATTTCGTCGGACGCCAGGGGCGTGGTGTCCGCACGCATCTCATGAGCCCCGGCATGGCGGCAGGCGCCGCCGTGACGGGATATATCGTCGACTATCGGGAGCTGCTGCGCGATGCAACCGTTGACCACGCTTGACGCCGTCGCGGTGCCGCTGCCCGCCGCCGACATCGATACCGACCAGATCCTTCCGGCGCGCTTCATGCATGCGCGACGGACCGATTACGGGCGCTACTTCTTCCACGACCAACGGTTCGATCCGCAATCCGGCGCCGTACGCCCGGAATGCGCGCTGAACCGCGCGGGCTACGCGCATGCGCAGATCCTCGTCACCGGTCCGAATTTCGGCTGCGGCTCGTCGCGCGAACAGGCGGTGCACACCTTGCTCGACTTCGGCATTCGCGCCATCGTCGGGACGACGTTCGGCGACATCTTCTTCAGCAACTGCCTGAAGAACGGCGTCCTGCCGATCCGCGCCGATGCCGCCTTTGTCGCGCACGTGAGCGCATGGCTGGCCGAAGGGCCGGGCGCGCGCGTCAAGGTCGATCTGCCCGCGCAACGGGTGGTCGCGCCCGATGGCACGACGATCGCGTTCGAGATCGACGCATTTTCAAAAGAAGCGCTTGCAGGCGGTCTCGACGAGATCGATGTCACGTTGCGCCTGCGCGAGAAGATCGACGACTTCGAACGCCGCCACGGTCCCGGCCGGACCTAGCCGGAATTCGGACAGCAAGTCCGCACGACCCCGATTCACAGACTGAAATTAACATAGGAATACGAATGAAAATCGCAGTGCTCCCCGGAGACGGAATCGGCCCGGAAGTGACGGCCCAGGCGCTCAAGGTGCTGGGCGTGCTCCAGAGCGAAGGCATGCCGCTCGAATTCGAGCACGCGCTGATCGGCGGCTGCGCCTACGACAGCACCGGCCACCCGCTGCCGCAAGCGACACGGCAGCTCGCGGTCGAAGCCGACGCGATCCTGTTCGGCGCCGAGGGCGGCTTCGAATATGAAACCTTGCCGCGCGGACTGCGTCCCGGCGACGCGTTGCTCGCGTTGCGCCAGGAGTTGCAGTTGTTCGCGAATTTCCGGCCCGTGGTCGCGTACCCCGAGTTGCTCGGCGCCTCGCCGCTGAAGTCGGCGCATATCGACGGGCTGGACCTGTTGATCCTGCGGGAACTCACGGGCGACCTGTACTTCGGCAGCCCGCGCGGCGTGGCGGTGGAGAACGGCTTGCGCGTGGGGGTGAACACGATGCGCTACGACGAAGCGGAGATCCGGCGCATTGCGCACGTCGCGTTTCGCACCGCGCGCAAGCGCCAGTCGCGCGTGTGCTCGGTCGACAAGGCGAACGTGCTGGAGTCGATGGAGTTGTGGCGCGAGGTGATGGACGAGGTCGCGACCGGCTATCCCGACGTCGCGCTCGAACACCTCTATATCGATGCCGCTGCGATGTCGTTGCTGCGCGCCCCGCGGCATTTCGACGTGATCGTGACCGGCAATCTGTTCGGCGACATCCTCTCCGATGAGGCGTCGATGCTCACGGGCTCGATTGGCATGTTGCCGTCGGCGTCGATCGGCGAGGGCACGAAGGGGCTTTACGAGCCCGTGCACGGGTGCGCGCCCGATATCGCCGGGAAGGACATCGCGAATCCGCTGGCCTCGATCCTCTCCGCGGCCATGATGCTGCGCATGAGCTTCGACGCTGACGCGGCCGCCACGCGTATCGAGCGGGCCGTGCGGCGCGTGCTGGCGTCCGGCTATCGCACGGCGGACATCGTCGAGCCGGGCACGAAGCGGGTCGGCACCGCGCAAATGGGCGATCTCGTTGTCGCCGCCATGTCCTGAGGCGCGCATGCGTGTCGTGGAAAACGGGAGAAAGGAGGCCGGCATGAACAAGGAACGCAAACCGCTGGTGCGATTCCGTGGCGTAGGCAAGAGCTACGACGGCATCAACCGGGTGGTCGACGGGCTCGACCTCGACATTTACGAAGGCGAATTTCTGTCGCTGCTGGGGCCGTCGGGGTCCGGAAAAACGACCTGTCTGATGATGCTCGCGGGTTTCGAGTCGCCGACCGAAGGCGAAATCTGGCTGGGCGACACGCTGCTGAATGTCACGCCGCCCCACAAGCGCAACATCGGCATGGTGTTCCAGAACTACGCGCTCTTTCCGCACATGACGGTCGCGCAGAACGTCGCGTATCCGCTCACGGTGCGCAGGATGGGGGCGGCAGAAAAGCAGACCGCCGTGGGGCGGGCGCTGGACATGGTGCAGATGAGCCAGTACGCCTCGCGTCTGCCGGCAAGCCTGTCGGGCGGGCAGCAACAGCGTATCGCGCTTGCACGGGCGCTGGTGTTCAACCCGCGTCTCGTGTTGATGGACGAGCCGCTGGGCGCGCTCGACAAGCGGCTGCGCGAGCACATGCAGATCGAACTGAAGGATCTGCATGCCACGCTCGGGCTGACGTTCGTGTATGTCACGCACGACCAGAGCGAAGCGCTCACGATGTCCGATCGCGTGGCGGTGTTCGACGCCGGGAAGATCCAGCAGATCGACCGTGTCGATGCGTTGTACGAAACACCGGGCAACGGTGTCGTCGCGAACTTTGTCGGGGACAACAACGTCTTTGTCGGCCGCCTGCTGGCGCTCGACGGCGAACGGGGCGAAGTCGGTCTGCCGGGCGGCGAAGTGCTCGTGGGGCGGGTGATCGGCGCGCCGCGCGTGGGCGACACGGTGCGCGCCTGCGTGCGTCCCGAGCGGATCGCGCTGGGCGACGAGGCAGGCGTGGAGGGTGGGGCCGCAGTGGCCAACACGATGCGGACGCGATCGGAAGGGACGCTGTATTTCGGCGACCACGTCCGGTTCCGCTTCTCGCTGGCCGGGCAGGATTCGGGGTTCGTCAAGGTGCCGCTCGACGACGCGGGCCTGGGCGGCATAGGGAACGGCGACGCAGTCGTGCTGCGTTTCGCCGAACGACACGTGCGGATCTTCGCATAACGCTTTTTTCAATCTAATCGGGGTGGACATCATGCGTAATACTCAATGGATCGGTGCCGTGGCGGTTGCCGTTGCCCTTCAATCGCTTTCCTGCGGCGCCTTCGCGCGGCCGCTCGCCGTCGTCAACTACGGCGGCACGCTGGCCGAGGCGCAGCAGAGCGCGTTCATCGCGCCGTTTCAGGCCGCAACCGGCATCGACGTGACGGCGTCCTCGTATTCGGGCGAACAGGCGAAGGTCAAGGCGATGGTGGATGGTCAGCAAGTTAGCTGGGATGTCGTCGAAGTCGAATCGACCGACGTCGGCCGCGGCTGCGACAGCGGCCTGTACGAGCACATCGACTGGTCGAAGATCCCGCAAGGCGCTCAGCTCAACGCGGCGGCAAAGACGCGCTGCGGCGTGGGGATATTCGCGTGGGCCAATACGTTCGCGTACAACTCGAAGCTGCTCCAGGGCACGCCGACCAGTTGGGCGGACTTCTGGAATACGCAGAAATTTCCGGGTAAGCGCGGCATGCGCAAGACCGCTCGCGGCAACCTCGAATTTGCGCTGATGGCCGACGGCGTGAAGCCTGCCGACGTCTACAAGGTGCTCGCCACGCCGGAAGGCGTCGACCGCGCATTCCGCAAGCTCGACGCGTTGCGCCCCAGCATCCAGTGGTGGGATGCGGGCGCGCAACCGGCGCAGTTCCTCGTTTCGGGCGACGTCGCCATGTCGACTGTCTTTAGCGGACGCATCATCACGGCGCAGAAGGCGGGGCAGCCGCTCGACCTCGTCTGGAACGGCGCGATCTCCGACTACGACTACTGGGTCATCCCGAAAGGCTCGGCGATGAAGGACGACGCGCTGAAGTTCATCAACTACTCGATCGGCGCCGATCAACAGGCTGCGTTTCTCTCGAAGCAGCCGGGCGGACCGGCCAATGCCCAGACGCTCGCGAAGATGTCGCCGGCGCAGCTCAAGAATCTGCCGAATACGCCGGAGCATGCGAAGGTCGGCGTCGTGAACGACCGTGAGTTCTGGGACGAACACGGCGATGATCTCGACCAGCGCTTCGCCGCCTGGGCCGCGCGCTGAACGGATGGCTGCCATGTCGAATCCGTCGGGCGCTACAGAGTTGGGAACGGTGGTCAACGGGGCGGCGCGCCCGCCCGCAGCCGCCCGTCCGCGCGCCGCGAAGGTGGCGCGCTCGCGTGGCGATGTGGGCGGGGCGCTGTTGCTGATCGCGCCGCTCGCGTTGTTCATGCTGGTCTTTTTCGTCGTGCCGATTGCCAGCCTGCTGACGCGGGCCGTGTGGGACCCGTCGGTGGCGGTGGCGTTTCCAGGCACGGCTCGCGCGCTGGCGAACTGGGACGGCGCGTCGGCGCCGCCTGCCGCGGCGTTCGGCGCGTTGGCGGCCGATATCGTCGCGGCCGACGATGCCGGCACGCTTGGCGACGCGACAGAGCGGCTCAATCGCGACGCGCCCGGCATGCGACTGTTGCTGTTGCGCGCACGCCGCCATCTGGATCATCTCGCCGAAGGCGCGGGCCAGCCCGCCGCGCCGCGCGACCCCGCCGCCGTGCAAGCGGATCTGATCCAGTACGATCCCCACTGGGGCGAGGCGCCGGCATGGCGCGCCATTGCGCGCGCGGTGCGTCCGCTGACGGCTGCCTACGCGCTGCGCGCCATCGACAGTCATCAGGATGCCGAAGGACGTATCGCCATGTTGCCGCCCGATCAGCGGGTCTTTCTGCCGATACTCGGGCGCACGTTCGGGATCAGCGCGGTCGTGACGGCGCTGGTTGTCGTATTCGGCTTTCCGCTCACTTACTGGTTGAGCAGATTGCCGGCGGCGCGCCAGCGACTCATGCTGATGGCGGTGCTGATTCCGTTCTGGACGTCGATTCTCGTGCGCATTGCGGCCTGGATGGTCGTACTGCCGCGCGAAGGCGTGATCAACCGGCTGGCGCTCGCGATGCACATCGTCGACACGCCGCTCGACCTCATCTACAACCGCACGGGCGTTGTCATTTCGATGGTGCACATCCTCATTCCGTTCATGGTCTTGCCGCTGCTCGCGGTGATGCGCGGCATTCCGCTAACTTACCAGCGCGCCGCCGTTTCGCTCGGCAGCCATCCGTTCGGCGCGTTCTGGCGCGTGTATGCGCCGCTCACCGCGCCCGGCGTCGCAGCCGGTGCGCTGCTCGTGTTCGTCAGCGCGCTCGGTTACTACATCGCGCCCGCGCTGCTCGGCGGAGCGGGGGACCAGATGCTCAGCTATTACATCGCCTGGTTCACCAACACGTCGATCAACTGGGGCCTCGCCGCCGCGTTGAGCGCGCTGCTGCTGATCGCGACCGCGTTGCTGTTCGTCGTCTACCGGATGCTCATGGCCGGGCGCCGGCACCTGTTCGGGGAGGCGGCGACGTCATGAGACTCATGCCCGCTTTCGAGCCATCGGTCGGCTTGCCCGAGAAAGTCTGGTACGTCGCGCTGCGCGTGCTTTGCTACGGACTGCTTGCGTATCTCGCGCTGCCCATTGTCGCGCTGGTGCCGCTGTCGTTTTCGGCGGACTCGTTCCTCGTCTACCCGGTGTCGCACTGGTCGCTGCACTGGTATCGCGTCCTGTTCACCTCCGACATCTGGTGGCGCGCGATCCGCAACAGCTTTATCGTTGCGCCGAGCGCCACGGTGCTCGCCACCGTACTCGGCACGCTTTGCGCACTCGGCCTCGACCGTGCGAGCTTTCCGGGCAAGCGGCTGCTGACCGCGGTGATGCTTTCGCCTCTCGTTGCGCCGCTGGTCGTGGTCGCGGTCGGCATGTATCTGTTCTACATGAAGCTGCACCTGGCGGGGACCTTCGTCGGGCTCGTCATCGCGCATGCGCTGCTGGGCGCGCCGTTCGTGGTGACCACGGTCGGCGCGGTGCTCAAGGGCTTCAACCGGTCGCTCGTCAACGCGAGCCTGAGCCTCGGCGCCGGACGCGTGGAAACGTTCTTCCGCGTGACGCTGCCGCTGATCCTGCCCGGCGTGCTCTCGGGTGCATTGTTCGCCTTCGCCACCTCGTTCGACGAAGTCGTCATCACACTGTTTCTCGCGGGCCCGGACCAGGTCACGATTCCACGGCAGATGTTCAGCGGCATTCGCGACAGCATCACGCCCACGATCGTTGCGTTGGCCACGATCCTCGTGCTGTTCTCGACCTCGCTGCTGGTGCTGGGCGAATGGCTGCGCCGCAAAAGCGCCGCCGCCCGCTGACGCCGCAGTCGCATTCTTCGATCTGCGCAGCCGTCGTTTGCCCGTGGTCTTCGGCGAACGATGGCTGACCGTCGATACCGCCCACAGCCGCTTCACCCGCACCTCGCGACACCACGCCCACCTCGTCCAGTAGCCGGTCATGCCCGGCGCTGCGTCAACCGCGTTCCCCGCAAGCCCTTATCGTTCGCAACCCGCGCGAGCGCACGACGTCGCGCCCGTTAGTAACGCACAAGTTCGAATTCCGCCAGTTGCAGGCATCAGCGGGGAAACCCTAATTCAAATGCTTGTAACGCTACACGTAACATTATTAAAAATAACGTTATTGATGTAATTCGTCGATCAAGACAAAAGATATCGATAGCAACACTAGCCGTACACGTTCCCGCTCACTGAGATTAGTCATGGCTGAAACCCACCCGCGCAGCCCCTGCGATGCGCCGCCCCCGCTGCTCGAGATGCGCAATATCGGCAAGACGTTTTCCGGCATGCGCGCGCTGCGCGACGTCCGCCTCGACGTGCGGCGCGGCGAAGTTCACGCGCTCATGGGCGAAAACGGCGCGGGCAAATCGACGCTCATGAAGATCCTGAGCGGCGCCTATCAGGCCGACGCGGGCGCGCAGATCCTGCTCGAAGGCAAGCCCGTGGCGATCCACGGACCGCAGGCCGCGCGCGATCTCGGCATCGCCGTGATCTATCAGGAGCTAAGTCTCGCGCCCAATCTCAGCGTGGCCGAGAACATTCACGCGGGGCGGGAGCTTCGCAAGCGCGGCTGCCGCTGGCTTGCGGACCGCGCGGCCATGGAGCGTGCCTGCGCCGACGTGCTTTCGCGTCTGGGGGCGCGCTTCGGCCCGGCCACCCGCGTGGGCGAACTCACGATCGCCGAGCGACAACTCGTGGAGATCGCGCGCGCCATGCTCGCCAACGCGCGCATTCTCGTGATGGACGAGCCCACCACGCCGCTCTCCACGCGCGAAACGGACCGGCTTTTCGCGCTGATCCAGCGCCTGCGCGAAGCGGGCATGGCGATCATCTACATCAGCCACCGCATGGCCGAGATCTATGCGCTCTCCGACCGCGTTTCGGTGCTGCGCGACGGCAGCTACGTCGGCACGCTGGAGCGCGCCGAGTTGTCCGAAGCGCGGCTCGTGAAGATGATGGTGGGCCGCGATCTTTCGGGCTTCTATCGAAAGGCGCATCGCTTCGCGGGCGACGCGCCGGTGGCGCTCGCGGTGCGTGATCTCGCGGACGGCGCGCGCGTGCACGGTTGCAGTTTCGTGCTGCACGAGGGCGAGGTGCTTGGGCTGGCCGGGCTCGTCGGGGCGGGCCGCACCGAGCTGGCGCGGCTTGTCTACGGCGCGCGCAAACGTTCGGCGGGCACAGTCGAGGTGGCGGGAGGCAAGCCGCTCCAGCCGCGTTCGCCGCGCGATGCGATCCGCGCCGGTGTGGTCTACCTCACCGAAGACCGCAAGGGCGACGGCCTCTTTCTCGACATGAGCGTGCACGACAACATCAACGTGATGATCGCGGGGCGCGACGCGCGCGCGGGTGTCCTCGATCGCCGCAAGGCGGCGGGCCGCACGGGCGCGGCGGTGGATGCGCTCGCGATCCGCGTGGCGCGAGCCTCGGCCAACGTGGGCTCGCTCTCGGGCGGCAACCAGCAGAAGGTGCTGCTTTCGCGGCTGCTGGAGATCCGTCCGCGCGTGCTGATTCTCGACGAGCCCACGCGCGGCGTCGACATCGGCGCGAAGTCGGAGATCTACCGGATCATCGACCAGCTCGCGCGCTCGGGCGTGGCGATTCTCGTGATTTCGAGCGAATTGCCCGAGGTGATCGGCGTGTCCGACCGCGTGCTCGTGATGCGCGAGGGCACGATTGCCGGCGAGCTGGCAGGCGAGGGCGCGATCAGCCAGGAAGCCATCATCGAACTCGCCACGGGGTCGAGCGCGGACGCCGCCAATCGCTCGCCCGCTCGCGCGGCTGCCTGACGTTCACCTCATCACCCGCATCCTTCCCCGCCGGAGCATCCCCGGCGCGACGCCATTGCTTCACCGCCCCGACAACGGCCCTGACAACGGCCCCGACAACGACAACACGGAGACGACATGACCCAACTCACCCTGAACCCGGACGGCCCCGGCGCGCAACCCGCGAACGGCGGCGCGCCGAACCGCCGCCGCACGCGCCTGCGCTCGCTCGCGCGCACGGCCGGCATGCTGCCCGTGCTCGTGCTGCTGTGCATCGGCTTTGGCCTTGGCAACGGCGAATTCCTCACGATGCAGAATCTGTCGATCGTGGCGCAGCAGGCGTCGATCAATGTCGTGCTCGCGGCGGGCATGACCTTCGTCGTGCTCACCGGCGGCATCGATCTTTCGGTGGGCTCGGTGCTGGCCGCCGCGGCGGTGGTGGCCATGCTCGTTTCGAACGCGCCCGGCTGGGCGTGGGCCGCGATTCCCGCCGCCTTGCTGCTGGGCGGCGTGCTGGGTGTGGCGAACGGCGGTCTGATCGCGCTGCTGCGCCTGCCGCCGTTCATCGTCACGCTCGGTTCGCTGACCGCGGTGCGCGGCGTCGCGCGCGTGCTGGGGCACGACACCACCGTGTTCAATCCGCAATTGCCGTTCGCGTTCATCGGCAACGATTCCATTGCGGGCGTGCCCTGGCTCGTCGTGATCGCGGCCATCGTGATCGCGGTTTCGTGGTTCGTGCTCAGGCGCACCGTGCTCGGCCTGCATATCTACTCGGTGGGCGGCAATGCCGAGGCGGCGCGGCTGGCCGGCATCAAGGTGCGCTCGATCCAGATTTTCGTCTACACGGTTTCCGGCCTGCTGGCGGGGCTTGCCGCCGTCATGTCGGCCGCGCGCCTCTACGCGGCCAACGGTCTGCAACTCGGCCAGTCGTACGAACTCGATGCCATCGCCGCCGTGATCCTCGGCGGCACCAGTTTCGTGGGCGGCGTGGGTTCGATCGTCGGCACGCTGGTGGGCGCGCTCATCATCGCGGTGCTCACGAACGGTCTCGTGCTCATGGGGATCTCGGATGTGTGGCAGTACATCATCAAAGGGCTCGTGATCATCGGCGCGGTGGCGCTCGACCGCCTGCGCCAGCAGGGCTCCGCGCGCACCTGACTATCTGAATCAGTACGCAAACAAATACCCACACGAGCGCATGCCGCGCTCGCTTCAACACCCGCTTTCCCATTCAACGAGGAGACGTATTCATGTTCAGGAAGACCCTGATTGCCGCCAGCGTTGCCATTGGCCTGGCGGCCACGGCCAGCACGGGCGCCCATGCCGAGGGCAAGCCGCTTCGCTCGATCGGCATCACCGTCAACGATCTTGGCAATCCTTACTACATCACGCTCATCAAAGGCGCCCAGGCGAAGGCCAAAGAGATCAATCCCAATGTCCGCGTGACGACGCTGGGCGCGGACTACGACCTGAACAAGCAGTTCACGGAGATCGACAACTTCATTGCCTCGCACGTCGACATGATCGTCTTGAATGCCGTCGATCCGAGGGCGATCGAGCCCGCCGTGCGCAAGGCGAAGGCGGCGGGCATCGTCGTGGTGGCCGTGGATGTCGCGGCAGCGGGGGCCGATGCAACGGTGCAGACGAACAACGTGCAGGCGGGCGCGCTCTCGTGCGGCTATCTCGCGAGCCGGCTCAACGGCAAGGGCAACGTGATCATCGAAAACGGGCCGCCCGTCTCGGCGGTGCTGGACCGCGTGGAAGGCTGCCGGTCCGCGTTCGCGAAGCATCCCGACATCAAGGTGCTCTCCGACGACCAGAACGCGAAGGGCTCGCGCGACGGCGGCATGAACGCCATGCAGGGCTACCTCACGCGGTTCCAGAAGATCGACGCCGTGTTCGCGACCAACGACCCGCAGGCGCTCGGCAGCGACCTTGCGGCGAAGCAGTTGCGCCGCAAGGGCATCGTCCTCGCTTCGGTGGATGGCGCGCCCGATGTCGAGGCGGCGCTCAAGAGCGCGGACAGCTCGATCGCCGCGTCGGCGAGCCAGGACCCGTGGGCGATGGCGCAGCAGGCGGTGACGCTCGGCTACGGCATCATGAACGGACACAAGCCGGCCAATCCGGTCGTGCTGATGCCTTCCACGCTGGTCACGCGCGAGAACGTGGCGAGCTACCAGGGCTGGTCGTCGCACTGAGCGGCGGCTTGCGCGTCGCGCGCTACGCTACAAGCTCGACCGATGGATACGATGCAACGCGAACGAAACCGGGCCGCTGCCGCCGCCAATGCAGACGATGCGTCTGTCTGGCGGTGGTTGTCGGCCTTGCTGGAGGAGCGCCGCATCAAATGGCGATACAGCTTCCACACCTGTGTCGTGACCGTCGACCGACGGCAGACCGCCACGGCATGCAGTTTTGACAGCGCGATACGACTGGCGAAAATCGCGGCAGAGGAAGGCGGCGTCTCGCCGCAGGCATGCGGATTGAAGGCACACGCTAAAGACAAAAACTGAAGGCAAAAGCCAGGGGCCCGTGAACCGGGCCCCCGTACTTGCGCTTAGCTGCCGCTCACATACCCCCCATCCACCGGCAACGTGACGCCGGTCACGAACGCCGCCGCGGGCGACGCGAGAAAGACAGCGGCGCCCACCAGATCCTCGGCTTCCCCCCAGCGCTTGAGCGCCGCGCGCGCCGCGATCTTTTCCGCCGACGCCGGCGTTTCCCAGAGCACGCGCGTCATGTCCGTTCGATGGTAGCCCGGCGCAATCGCGTTCACGCGCACGCCCGCCACGCCGAACGCATGCGCCAGCGCGCGCGTGAGGCCCAGAATGCCGGACTTGCTCGCGCAATAGGCGGGCACTTCCACGTCGGCGAGATAGCTGAGCATCGAGGCGACATTCACGACCACGCCCTTCGTGCGTTCGAGCAGTGGCCGCGCCGCCATCGAAAAGCGCATGGCCGCCGTGAGGTTCACGTCGATCACCTCGCGAAACACGTCGTCGCGGTACTCGTCCATCGGGCGCGCCACACCGGCCGCATTGATGAGGATATCCAACGATTCGAGATCGCTGCAAAAGCGGTTGATGTCATCGACGTTGCGCACGTCGACACGTTCGAAACGGATGTGCGAGAGCGTGGCGTCGGCGCGCAGCGCTTCGAGCTTGGCGGGCGAGCTGCCCGTGGCGATCACGCGCGCGCCGAGCGAGGCGAAGCCCTCGGCGATCGCCAGGCCGATGCCGCTCGTCGCCCCCGAGACGAGCACGGTCTTGCCGCTGAAGAGGCCGGGCCGGAAGGCGTGGATTTCCTGGTTTTCCGCAGCGTTTTTTTGCAGGGCGGTTTGTGTCATGTTCAGGCAGCTCCTTGCTGGATGAGTGTGTCGAGACGCGCGGCGTAGCGGTCCATCGCCTTGAGGGCGGCGACCACCATCGCGGGCTCGACGGGGTACGGTTCGTTGTGAATGATTTCGCCCGCGCGGCAGGCGCGTGCCGCCACGGTTTCGAGTGCGTGGTGGTCGTCGGCGTCGACGTTCACCTGGGCGAGCCGCGTGGGCAAGCCGATCGCGCGGCAAAAGCGGAACACGCGCCGGCGCTCTTCGTCGGGCACGGTCGAGAGGAACAGCGAGGCGAGTACGCCGATCGCCACCTTTTCGCCGTGCAGCAGGCTGTGCGACGAAGGCAGGTCGGCCAGGCCATGATGGATCGCGTGCGCCGCCGCCACGCCGCCCGATTCGAAGCCAATGCCGGAGAGCAGCACCGTGGCTTCGAGCGTTGCGTCGAAGTCGGGTGTGACGAGTTGCGCCCGGCAGTCTTCGACCGCTTGCGGCGCGTGCGCGAACAGCAGGTCGCGGCACAGCCGCGCGGCTTCGAAGGCGAGCGCCGTGCCACGCCCGCCGCACAGGTTGCGGGCATACGCGCGCCGGCAGGCCTCGGCCTCGTAGTACGTCGCGAGCGCGTCGCCGATGCCCGCAATGAAAAAGCGCGCCGGGGCGCGCACGATCACGGCGGTGTCGAGCAGCACGAGGTTCGGGTTGCTGCGCACGAAGCGGTCGCGCACCACGCGGCCCGCTTCGTCGTAGATCACCGCGAGCGCGCTGCACGGCGCATCCGAAGCCGCGATGGTCGGCACGCAGGCGAACGGCAGCCGCAGGTCGTCTGCGGCCGCGCGGCCCGTGTCGATCACCTTGCCGCCGCCGAACGAGACGACCACGTCCGCGCCGCTCGCGCGAATCCACTCGGCGGTTTCGGCAACCGAGCGCTCGGTGCAGGCGGCGTCGACTTCACGCACCTGCAAGGTGACGCGCTCGGCGCGCGCGCGCACCGGTTCGAGCAGCGCCGCGACGTTGCGATCGACAAGACACGCGGCGCGCGAACCAAGACGTGCGAGTTCGGCGTCGAGCGTGGCGAGCGCACCGGCGCCCTGGACGTAGCGCGAGGGGAATATGCTGGTTCTCAACATGATTGGGTCTGCGAAATATGTGCGGAAACGGATGCGGGTTAAGAAACCATCACGCCCGGCAGCCCGAGCGCGACGGCGATGTCGCGTGCGTGGTGCACGATCTGCGTGCCTTGCGGAAAATGCATGTTGGCCTCGGGGGCTTGCGCATCGGGCCAGCCGAGCACGCGCATGCCCGCGGCGAGCGCGGCGCGCGCGCCCGTTGGGCTGTCTTCGATGGCGATGGCCTCGGCGGGCGCGACGTCCAGCAGATACGCGGCGCGCAGGTAGGCTTCGGGGTCGGGCTTGCCGTGCCGCACGTCGTTGACGCTCACCGAAACGCGCTCGGGCGCTTGCAGCCCGAGCGCTTTCAGATTGGCTTCGAGCAGCACGCGGCCCGCGTTGGAAACGACGGCCTGGCGCAGCCCGGCCGCGTGCGCGGCGCGCCAGATTTCGAGTGCGCCGGGGCGCGCTTCGAGTGTCGGCGCTTCGGCCACGTAGCGCGCGGCGCGCAGCGCCGACCACGCCGCGTAATCCGCTTCGATGCCGAAGCGTTCGCGGCAGAGGCGGTACACGTCGAGCCCGCTGCGGCCGAACGTCAGCGGATGCAGCTCGTCGCCCGCCTGAATGCCGTAGTGCGCGAGCACCGCGATCAACGTTTGCATGTGCAGCGGTTCGCTGAGCGCGAGGGTGCCGTCCATGTCCCAGAGCACGGCGCGGGGCGGTGTGTTCATGCGTGGTCTCCCGCGAGTCGGTCGAGGTCGTCGTAGAACTGCTGCGAGTGCGTATAGAGGCGCTCGAAGATCGGCATCATGCGGTCGTAGGTGTCGGCGGCGCGCGGGTCCGGCTGCACCTCGCGCGCGAAGCGCACGAAACGGCGCACGGCGTCGCCGAGCGTCGCGAACTGGCCGGTGGCGGTGGCCGCGAGCAGCGCGCAACCCATCACGCCGCATTCGACCTCGGCGGGCACGAGCACCGGCGTGCGGTACATGCTGGCCTTGATGTCGAGCCACAACGCGGCCTTCGCGCCGCCGCTCGCCGCCACCAGCCGCTCGATCGCCACGCCCGCGGGCTGGATCATCGCCATGTGGCGGCGCACGCCGAAGGCCACGCCTTCGAGCACCGCGCGGTGCAGGTGCGCGAGGCCGTGGCGCGCCGCGATGCCGAAGAACTGCGCGCGCGAGTTCGGCTGCGCGCCCAGGCGCTCGCCGGTGAGGTACGGCAGGAAGAAAAGGCCCTCGGCGCCGACGGGCGCTTCGGCGGCCTTGCGCGCGACGTCCTCGTACGAGAGGGCGTTTTCGTGGAACGCGCGGCGCGCCCAGCGCATGGCGTCGCCGCCCGAGTCGAGCAGCGTGAAGCGGCCCCACAGGCCCTCGCAGGTCGCGACGTTCGAGACCTCCGGGTGCAGCATGGGCGTGTCGGCAATCACGGTGATGATCGACGAGGTGCCCGTGATGTCCGAGGCGAGGCCGCTCTCGTGCACGCCCGAGCCCAGCACCGAGGCCGGATAGTCGGCCGCGCCCACCAGCACGGGCGTGCCTTCGCGCAGGCCGGTAGCCTGCGCGGCCGCCTTCGTGACTGCGCCGAGCAACTCGTGCGGCGCGCGGATGGGCGGCAGCTTGCGCGCGTCCAGGCCGAGCGCATCGAGCATGACCGGCGACCACCCGCGCGTTTGCGGGTCCATCAGGAAGGTCATCGAGGCGTCGCTCCAGTCGCACGCGCGCTCGCCGGTGAGCCGGAAGTTCACATAGTCCTTCGGCATGAATACGGTCGTGGCGCGCTCGTAGGCGTCGCGCTCGTGCTCGCGGATCCACTGGAGCTTGAAGCCGGGCCACGCGGGCGTGGCCGGATTCGCGGTGCGCGCGAGCCAGGTGTGCGCGTCGGGGCCGCTGCCGTGGCGCGCGCGAAACGCTTCGACCTGCCCGGCGGCGCGCTTGTCGTTCCAGAGCGGCGCGGTCTCGCGCGTGAGTTCGCCGTCGGCGTCGACGAGCACGGTGGCGTGCATCTGCCCGCAGGCGCAGATCGCGGCGATGTGCTGCGCCGCGCCCGGCTCGGCCGCCAGCACCTCGCGGATCGCGTGCACCGCGCCCGCCCACCAGTCGAGCGGGCGTTGCTCGGACCAGCCATAGCGCGGCACGATCTGCTCGTGCTCGCGCGCGGCAAGGCGACGGATCGTGCCGTTCGCATCGACGAGCGCGGCGCGCACGCTGCCGGTGCCCACGTCGATCGCCAGATAGGTTGTCTCCATGTTTGCTTGTCCCATCGTCGTGGGGAATATCCTTGTTCAGTTGCCTCGCGCAGTGGCTTCTTTCAGGCGCTGCCCGCTTGAGTCCGCACGCGCCACGCGCATTGCGTGCGCGCGCGGTAAAGCGCCAGCGCGCCGCGCTCCTCGACAATGCGCGCGTCGATCTCGCCCGGCGCGATCGTGTTGAAGTCGAAGAGACCATGATGATGCGCGATCATCACGCGTACGCCCGCGCCTTTCGCGAGCGTCACCGCTTCGTCGAGCGTGAAGTTGCCCGGCACGCCGTTGCCGCTGCGCTCGGCGTCGCGCCCGTTCACTGGCAGCAGCGCGACATGCGGCGCGAGCGCGGCCACGTTCGCGGTGAGGCCAGGGTAGGGTACGCAGTCGCCCGAATGATAAATGCGCACCCCGGCAATCTCGATCACGTAGCCGAGCCACGGGTGCCGCCCCTGCGCGTCGATGTCGAGCGTTTCGTGCGCCGAGGCGAGCGGCGCGACGCTGAGTTCCGGCACGTCGGCGAGCGGCTGCACGCGCTCGCCCGCGTTCACGGCGATCAGGCGCGAGGCCTCCACGCCGCAGCGCTTCACCGCTTCGTCGAGCGTGGCGGCGGGCACCACGAAACGCAGCCCCGGAAAGCGCCGCGCGAGCGGTTGCAGCGTGTCGGGGTCCATGTGGTCGGTGTGACGATGCGTGCACAGCACGAGGTCCACGTGCTCCAGATCCTCGGGTGCGATCGGCGCGGCCATCATGCGCTCGTGCGCATAGCGCGCGCCGCGATACTTGCGCGCGAGCGAATCGGAAAGATACGGGTCGATCAGGACGCGCAAGCCCGCGCCCTCGATCACGAAGCCCGCCTGGCCGAGCCAGTAGAGCGCGACGGCGGCGGCGGCGACGGGCGCATGCGCCGGCGGCGCGGCCAGACGCGCCGCGAGCGGCATCTCGAAGGTCTCGACGTCGATGGAGAGACGCGCGGCGCTCATGCTTACCAGCACACGTAGCCGCCGTCGGCGAGCACGATCGAGCCGGTCATCAGGCTCGCGGCTTCGCTGGCGAGAAACAGCACGACCGAGGCCACTTCGTCCACGCGGCCCAGCCGGTTCATCGGCGTGCCGCCCACCCAGTGGCGATACATCTCCTCGTCTTCGTACACGTACTTGTTCATTTCCGTGTCGATATAGGTGGGCGCCACGGCGTTCACGCGCACGCCGCGCGCGCCCCATTCGGCGGCGAGCGAGCGCGTGAGGTGATGCACGCCCGCCTTCGACGCGTTGTAGTTCGCCTGCTCCTGCGGCCGGTTCACGATGAAGCCCGACATCGAGCCCACGTTCACGATGCTGCCGCCGCCGTGCGCCAGCATGCTCTTGCCGAACGCGCGGCAGCAGCGGAACACGCCGTTCAGATTCACGTCGATCACGCGGTCCCACACCTCGTCGGTCATGGTTTCGGCGGGATGGTTCGAGATGGCGATGCCCGCGTTGTTCACGAGCACGTCCACGCGGCCGTGGCGCGCGATCACGGCGTCGTGCACGCGCTGCACGGCGGCCACGTCGGTCACGTCGAGCCGTTCGCCTTCGACCTGCGCGCCCGTTGCCGCGAGCTTGCTCACGGCTTCGTCGAGCGCGCCCTGATCCATGTCCGTGAGCACCACGCGGGCGCCTGCCTGCGTGAGCGCATCGGCGATCGCATAGCCGATCCCGCGCGCGGCCCCCGTCACCACGGCGAGCTTGCCGTCCAGGCGGAATTTGTCGAGATACATCGTCGGTCCTTCGAATGGAGTGAATGAATGCGCCAGCGCGCGTTCATGCGTCTGGCGGCTGGCGGCTGGCGGCTGCGCTTACGCCGGCTGCGTCGCTTGCGGCTTGCCCGCTGCCGCGGCGATCCGGCAGATGTCATCGAAAGCCGGGCCGTGCGTCGGAATGTCGATATCAAACACCTCGGCCATCACCCGCGTCCAGCCGTAAATGAAATAGGTCCAGCCGTCCTCGACCTGCAACTGCCGCGCGTCCTGCTGCGCGCGCGCCTGATCGAGGAACACGAGGTTGCCACGATAGTTCAGGTCCCAGGCGATGGCGCGTTCGGGAAAGCGCGCCGCGTCGGTGAGCGGCGAACCCGGCGCGTCCTTGCCAAGGCCGGTGGCGTTGATCACGATCGCGCCGGGTTGCAGGCGCGCGAGCACGGCGTCGTTGTCCTCCGGGCGCGGCGCAATCACGTACTCGCACGGCACGCCCAGATCGAGCTCGCGGTGGATGCGCTCGATTTCCTCCAGACGCGCGCCCGAACGGTTCGAGACGATCACGCGCGAGGGCCGGTTCGCGCCGCGGCTTTGCTGCATCAGATGCCAGGTGAGCGCGATGGTCGAGCCGCCCGCGCCCATCGAAAACACTTCGGCGCCCGTGCGCGCGAAATGCCCGGGCGGCAGGAAGCCGTCGAGCGCGAAGCCGGACGTGATCGGATCTTTCGCGTGGCACACGAACTTGCCGTCGCGTTTCGAGAGGCAGCTCGTTTCGCCCATGATGCGCGCATGCGGGTCGATCTCGTCGAAGAGGTCCTGGCACGCGGCGTACAGGTCGATCTTGTGCGTGGTGACGAGCGCGCCGAGCGAGAGCGGGTCGCGGCGAATGAACGCCACCGCTTCGCGATACGCCTCGGCGCTTGCGTGCGGCGCGAAGTCGATGCCTTTCATCTCGACGTCGCCGAGCCCGAGATGGCGCGCCCACGCGGGGAACACGCGCATGATCGAGCTTTGCGCGGTGGTCACGCCGATGAAGTAGAAGGTCGGTTTCGTGGCGGCGGCGTAGCTCATCGTGCCTGCTCCATTTCAGTGTGGGACGCGAGCAGCGCGTCGATCTCGGCATGCGTGCGCGCGCGCCAGGCGGGATTGGAGGCGCGCTTCCAGCCGCCCTGGCCGTCGTCGACGATGCGCGTGCGCATGCCGTTCGAGCGCTCGATGATCGCGTAGTCCTGGCCCGAGTCGGCGGGGTAGCAGAACAGCATCACGAAGTCGCTTTCGCCCAGGTTCACGGAGCGGTGAATCCAGCGCGGCGGCACATAGCACACCGTATTCGCGCGGATCTCGACGGTGCGCGTTTCGCCGTCGGGCGCTTCCATGAGCATCAGCCCGTGGCCCTTCAAGCCGAAGTACAGCTCCGGCCGGTCCACGTTCGCGTGAATGTGGCCGCGCGTCATGAAGAACTCGTCGCCCACCTTGCCCGCGCCCATGCGGGTCACGCCCGTGATGAGGTCGCCCGGGTTCGCGTTGGGCCGGTGATCGGTGACTTCATAAACGACTTCGTCGCCGCGCGAGGCCGCGAGCGCCTCGAAGGCGCGCGCGTCGGCGTAAAGCCCGGCGAGATCGCCCAGGCGTTTCTGGTAATGCGAACCGGTGCCGGCCATCAGGCCGGTCGCCAGATCCACGTCGAACGAACGCGGTTCGGGCCATTGCATCGCTTTCATCTCCCTCGAAGTTGGGTTCGTGTAGCTTTCTAAACGTTAGCGTTTGTGATGATATAGTTTGCGAAACAAACGACTATGCGGGTTTATACCGAGGAATATCGTTATTTTCACTTCACTAATGGTAGTGTTACTATCGTTTTCATTCGAATAACCCACGCTTCACGGCTGGTGAGGCGACACGAAAAAAAGCAGGAGGCAAGCATGCAGGAAAGTGCTCATCGGGCGAGCGCCGCAGCAGGCGCACCCGTGGTGGAAGCCTTGCGCGAGGCGCTTGGCGCGGCTGTGGTGAGCCTGCCGGCGGAGTTCGCGGGCCGCAGCCACGCCGATTCGAGCCGCATGCCGTGCGCCGAGCCCATTGCGCTCGTGCGTCCGCGCACGACCGAACAGGCGGCCACGGCGCTGCGCATCTGCCATGCACACAGCCAACCGGTGGTGACCCAGGGCGGGTTGAGCGGCCTCGCGGGCGGCGCGTGCCTGCTGGGCGGCGAGGTGGCGTTGAGCCTCGAGTTGATGAATGCGATCGAGGAGATCGATCCGGTGAGCGCGACCATGACGGTGCAGGCGGGCGTGCCGCTGCAAACCGTGCAGGAAGCCGCCGACGCCGCGGGTTTCATGTTCCCCCTCGACCTGGGCGCGCGCGGCAGCGCCACCATCGGCGGCAATCTCGCGACCAACGCTGGCGGCAACCGCGTGATCCGCTACGGCATGATGCGCGAGCAGGCGCTCGACGTGGAGGCCGTGCTCGCGGACGGCAGCGTGGTGGGCGGCCTGCGCAAGATGATCAAGAACAACACGGGCTACGACCTGCGCAATCTGCTGATCGGCAGCGAAGGCACGCTCGGCGTCATCACGCGCGCCGTGCTGCGGCTGCGCCCGAAGCCCCGCGCCGTTTCCACCGCATGGTGCGGCGTGCCCGACTACGCGAGCGTCACGACGCTGCTGCGGCTCGCGCAGGAGCGCTTGCCCGCCGGTGTTTCGGCCTTCGAAGTGATGTGGCCGGGCTATTACGACTTCGTGCTCTCGCGCCTGCCCGAACTGCGCGCGCCGCTTGCCGGGCGTCACGCGTTCTTTGTGCTGCTCGAAAGCAGCGGCGCCGAGCCGGAAAGCCAGAACGCCGCGTTCGAAGCCTTCCTCGCCGACATGCTCGAAGCGGGCACGCTTGAAGACGCCGCGCTCGCGGCCAATGAAACGCACGCCGCCGCGTTCTGGGCGATTCGCGACGCACCCGGCGAATACGGCCGCCTGATCCCGGGGCGCGTCTCGTTCGACGTGAGCTTTTCGATTGCCGATGTGGGCGAGGCCGCGCGCCGCTGCGACGAGCGCCTGCGCGCGCAGTGGCCCGACGCCACGATCCTCGTGTACGGGCATCTGGGCGACGGCAATCTGCACATCGTCGTGCAGCAGCCGGACTGGCCCGCGAGCGCCGCCGCCGAAGTCAAGCGCACCGTGTACGGCGTGACGGGCGAGATGGGCGGCTCGGTGTCGGCGGAGCATGGCATCGGCACCAAGAAGCTCGACGTGCTCGCGCTCTCGCGCAGCCCGGCCGAACTCGCCGCCATGCGCACCGTGAAGGCCGCGCTCGATCCGCTCGGCATCCTGAATCCCGGCAAGTTGCTCGCGTCATGAACCTGACGCCACACCGATGCGCACCGCGCGCAGCGTGCCGTTTTACCGCGTGACACACCTATATAAGGAGGAGACATGTCGCGTCTCATGCAGAAGCTGATGTGCGCCGCCGCGCTTGCCGCGGCCGGCATGGTGGCCGCCGCACCCGCGTTCGCCGCGGACAAGCTCAAGGTCGGCGTTTCGATGAAGGTGCTCAACGCGCCGTACTTCGCGGCCGCGATGGAATCGGCGAAGGCGCGCGCAAGCGAGCTCGGCGCCGACGTGATCGTGGCCGACGCGCAGGGCAAGATGCAAAAGCAGATCGCCGACGTGGAGGACCTCGTCACGCGCGGCGTGAAAGTGCTCGTGATCGATCCGGCCGACCCCGAGGCGCTGGTGGGCGCGGTGAACGCCGCGAGCGCGGCGGGCGTGAAGGTCGTGGTGATCGACAGCACGCTCAACCCGAAGGCCAACTACCTCACGCTGGTGCAGTCGTCCAATCGCCAGAACGGCGCGCTGGTGGGCCGCTGGGTGGTCGACAACATGGGCGACAAGCCGCTGAAGATCGCGCTCATTTCGGGCGAGAAGGGCAACCCGGTGGGCAAGGAGCGCCGCGACGGCGTGCTCGAAGGGATCATCGAGGCGCAGCTCGAAAAGACCGGCAAGTCCAACGTGCAGATCGTCGGCCAGGGCTGGGGCAACTGGTCCGACGAAGGCGGCCTGAAGGCGATGGAAGACCTGCTCGTGGCCAACAAGGACATCAACATGGTGCTCGGCGAGAACGACAGCATGGTGCTCGGGGCGCGCCGCGCGATCGAAAGCGCGAACCGCCAGGGCATCACGCTCGTGGCGGCCGCCGACGGCCAGAAGGAAGCGCTCGCGCTCATCAAGCAGGGCAAGTACGGCGTGACCGCGCTCAACGACCCGGCGCTCGTCGCGCGCACGGCCGTGGACATCGGCGTGAAGGCCGCGAAGGGCGAAGCCGTGAACGTGCCGAAGGTGTCGTACACGCCGTCTGCGGCGATTTCCAAGGGCAATGTCGACAAGTTCTACAACCCCAAGGCGATCTTCTGAAGCCGCCGTTTATAAGGCATACGAAACGTTTTTGCTGTTGACGACGAAGGCGCGCCGCGCACAAGGCGGCGCGCCGGTTCGACTGGAGAGAGTTACATGATTCCGTTCATCGCGCTCACGGGCATCGACAAGCGCTTCGGCGGCATTCACGCGATCGAGAACATCGACTTCGACGTGATGAGCGGCGAGGTGCATGCGCTCGTCGGCGAAAACGGCGCGGGCAAGTCGACCCTCATGCGCGTGATCGGCGGCGGCCATCAGCCCGACGCCGGCGCCATACGCGTGGCGGGGCGCGAGATGGTGCTGCGCAATCCCCACGCCGCGCTCGCCGAGGGCATCGCCGTGATTCATCAGGAAACGGCGCTCGCCCCCGATCTTTCGGTGGCCGAGAACGTGTTTCTCGGCGCGTTGCCGCGCGTGATCGACTGGCGCACCCTGCGCGAAAAAGCGCGCGCGCTGATCGAGAGCCTCGGGTTCGAGATCGATCCGGCGGCGCTCGTCGGCACGCTGTCCGCCGCGCAGTGCCAGGTGATCGAGATCGCCAAGGCGCTGTCCGGCGAGCTCAAGCTGCTCGTGCTCGACGAGCCGACCGCCGCGCTCGCGCCCTCGGACGCCGAACGCCTGCTGGAGATCGTGCGGGCGCTGCGCGCGCGGGGCGTGGGCATCGTCTATATCTCGCACCGGCTCGAAGAAGTGTTCGCGATCGCCGACCGCATCACCGTGCTCAAGGACGGCAAGCGCGTGGACACCGTCAAGCCCGCCGATCTCACGCGCGACGAGCTGATCCGCAAGATGGTGGGCCGTCCGCTCTCGGTGCTGTTTCCCGAGCGGCACGCCACGCGCGGCGAGGTCGTGCTCAAGGTGAGCGATCTTGCGCGCGGCGAGGCGGTGCGCGGCGTCTCGTTCGAAGTCCGCGCGGGCGAGGTGGTAGGGCTGGGCGGCCTGATCGGCTCGGGGCGCACCGAGGTCGCGCGGCTGATTTTCGGCGCGGACCGGGCGGACGCGGGCGAGGTCGAGCTCAAAGGCCGCCGCCTGAACGCCCGCTCGCCGCGCGCGGCGGTGCGCGCGGGCATTGGCTTCGTGCCCGAGGACCGCAAGGGCCAGGGCGCGGTGCTCAAGATGCCGATCCGCATCAATGCGACGCTGGCGGCGCTCAAGTCGGTGAGCGCGCCGGGCGGCTTTCTCGCCTTCGGGCGCGAGCGCGAGAGCGTCGCGCAGCTCATGGACGCGCTGCGCATCAAGGCGCGCTCGATGGACGCCGACGTCTCGACGCTCTCGGGCGGCAACCAGCAGAAAGTCGTGCTCGCGAAATGGTTCCATGCCGACGGCGATCTCATCATGCTCGACGAACCCACGCGCGGCGTGGACGTCGGCGCGAAAGTCGAGATCTACACGCTCATCAACCAGCTTGCCGAGCGCGGCAAGGCCGTGCTCGTGATCTCGTCGGAGCATCAGGAGCTGATCGGCCTGTGCGACCGCATTCTCGTGATGGGCGACGGCCGCATCCGCGGCGAACTGCAACCCGACGGCTACAGCGAAGAAGCGATTCTCTCGCTCTCGCTGCGCCGCGATCCGGGCGAAACCCACGGCAGCCCGCATGGCAATGCAGATGGCGCGCCGCCGCGCGAGCGCGCCTCGCTCACGCATGTTTGACCCCAACGCTCATCAAGCTCACACAGTCTGGAGACACCCATCATGAACCCCAGCGCCGTCACCTCCGACCCGCGCGAGCGCCGCTCCGGCATCGCGTCGCTCAAGCACGGCTGGCAAGCCGCGCGCAAGTTCAACACGGTCGCGATCCTCGTCGTGCTGATCGTGGCCGCCTCGTTCATCTCGGACGACTTCTTCTCCGTCGCCAATCTCTCGAACATCTCGCGCCAGGTGGCGGGCGTCGGCATCATGTCGGTCGGCATGCTGCTGGTCGTGCTCACGGGCGGCATCGATCTTTCGGTGGGCTCGGTCGCCGCGCTCGGCAGCGTGCTCTCGGCGCTGCTCATTCCCGAGCATGGCCTTGCCTTCGCGCTGGCCGCCACGCTCGTGACCGGCGGCCTGTGCGGGCTCGTCTCGGGCGTGCTCGTGGCGTTCTGCCGCCTCACGCCGTTCGTCGTCACGCTCGCCATGATGACGGTCGCGCGCGGCCTCGCCATGATCGTCTCGAACGGCTCGCCCATTCTCGTCGACGACGCGGGCCAGGCGCTGCTCGACTTCGGCCGCCACAGCTACCTGGGCATTCCCGGCCCGACGCTCGTGATGCTGATCGTGTTCGTGCTGGGCGGCATTGCGCTCGGGCGCATGCGCGCCGGGCGCGTGGTGCGCGCGATCGGCTCGAACGAGGAAGCGGTGCGGCTTTCGGGCGTGCCGGTGGCGCGCCACGTGCTCGGCACCTACGTGTGCTCGGGCGTGCTGGCGGCCATGGCGGGCATCATCTCCACCTCGCGCGCGAGCGTGGGCGCGCCGACCGTGGGCGTGGGCGACGAGCTCACTGTGATCGCCGCGGTGGTGATCGGCGGTGCGAGCCTCGCGGGCGGCAAGGGCGGCGTGCTCAACACGCTCATGGGCGTGCTGATTCTCGGCGTGATCGGCAACATCATGAATCTCGCGAGCGTGCCGGGCTATCACCAGCAGGTCGTGATGGGCGCGATCATCGTCGCGGCGGTCCTCATGCAGCAGGGGTCGAATTTCTGGCGCCGCTGGCTCTTCCGCTAAACTGCGTCGTAACCGCATGACGGCCGCACGGGGCCGCCATGCGGCCATGGCGTTGCGCCAGCCTGTCGACGAAGGAAATTACGCGTGCCCGATTACAACATTCTTGAAGTGATTGACCGCGCCCGGCCGAACCTGCGGCGCGGGAGCCGGCAAGTCGCCGATTACATTCTCGCCAACGTGCACACGATCGCGGACCTGAGCCTGTCCGAGCTCGCGCGGCTCGCGCAGGTGAGCGAGCCCACGGTGCTGCGCTTTTGCGCGACCATCGGTTGCAGCGGCTTCAAGGAATTCAAGATCCGCGCGGTGCAGAGCCTCGCGCTCGGGGCGCCCGCCACGCACTCGGTGCTCTCGGGCGCCGACACGCCCGAGACGGTGGCCACCAAGATCTTCGACTACACCATCACGAGCCTGGACTGGGCGCGCAAGAAACTCGACTTCGAGGCGATCGGGCGCGCGGTGGACCTGCTCGCGGTGGCGCAGCGCATCGAGTTCTTCGGCTTTGGCGCCTCGGGCATCGTGGCGCTCGACGCGCAGCAGAAGTTTCCGCTCTTTGGCGTGCCCTGCATCGCGCACCAGGATTCGCACCAGCAGTTCATCGCGGCCTCGATGCTCAAACCCGGCGACGCCGTGGTGGCGATCTCGAACACGGGCTCGACGCGCTCGCTCATCGAAGTGGCGCGCACGGCGAAGGAGCGCGGCGCGAGCGTGGTGGTGATCACGGGCTCGCACGGGCCGCTCACGCGCTACTGCGACGTGGCCGTGGTGGCCGAAACGCTGGAGAACACCGACGTGTACACGCCGACGACCTCGCGGCTCGCCGCGCTCGTGATCGTGGACATCCTGTCGACCAGTGTGGCATTGAAGAAGGGCGAAGCGCATGCGCTCGACGTCCAGGACATGAAGCGCCATCTCGCCGACATGCGCTCCTCGGGCGTGATCTGAACGTACGCGCGCGCGGTTCGGCAAGTCATAAGAAGACTCATGCGGCAGCACGGACTGCCCGATACAGGAGACATTCGATGGATCTGAAACTGCGCGGCAAGGTGGCCGTGGTGACGGGCGCGAGCGTAGGCATCGGCCTCGCCGTGGCCGATGCGCTGGCCGGAGAAGGCGTGCAACTCGTGCTCGCGGCGCGACAGCAGGAACGCCTGGAAGCGGCCGCCGCGGACCTCGCGGCCCGTCACGGCGTGCGCGCGCTCGCGGTGGCGTGCGACGTGGCGAGCGCGGCAGGCGTCGCACAACTGGTCGACGCCACGAAGGACGCGTTCGGCGGCGCGGACATCCTCTTCAACAACGCGGGCACCGGCAGCAACGAGACGATCATGGACGCGCCCGACGAGAAGTGGCAGGCGTACTGGGAGCTGCACGTCATGGCGGCCGTGCGCCTCGCGCGCGCCTTCGTGCCGACCATGCGCGAGCGCGGCGGCGGCGCGATCCTGCACAACGCGTCGATTTGCGCGGTGCAGCCGCTCGGTTACGAGCCGATCTACAACGTGACCAAGGCCGCGCTGATGATGTTCTCGAAAACCCTCGCCAACGAGGTCATCAAGGACAATATCCGCGTCAACACCATCAATCCGGGGCTCGTGCTGACGCCCGACTGGGTGAAGACCGCGAAGCAGTTGACGGCGGACACGGGCGGCGACTGGGAAGGGCATCTGCAACAGGTCGCCAACGAGCACGCGCCCATTCGCCGGTTCGCCACGCCCGCGGAGCTTGCGGATTTCATCGTGTTTCTGTGTTCGGAGCGGGCGAGCTATAGCGTCGGCTCGACGTACTTCGTCGATGGCGGGATGCTGAAGACGGTCTGAGGTTCGGGACGCGCCGCCCGCGCCACGCGCCGGCCCCGGCGCGTGGAAGCCGTGGGCTACTGCCGGCTCTTGAGCTTGTTCTTGACGCTGGCGACACCGTCCACCTGCGCCGCCGCTTCCGAAGCCGCCTGGATCTGATCGCGATCCGGCACCGAGCCACGCAGGGTCACGGCGCCGTGCCGCACGACGATCTTCACGCGCGAGGTGTCCACGCTCGCGCCGGATACGGCGCTTCTCACGTCCTCCGCGAGCTTCTTGTCGGCCTTGTTCGACGCCACCAGCGCGGAGGCGGAGTCGGGGGAGAGCGGTACGCCTTGCGCCCAGGCGCCGCTCGCCCCTCCAATGGCGAGCGCCACGAGGCAGGCTCGGATCATGGCTTGATTCACGGGTTATTCTCCTTTGTCATTACGTTGATTGGAACATCGGACAGCGTGTGGCTTGCGGAAAATCGTTCACGTCATATTGATCAGGTATCCATAATAAAAACGGAATAAGCCGTTCCGCGCGATCAGAAATTGCCCGGCGTCGCTGGCGTCAGGTCGCCGCGTGCTCACCGAAAAGTCGCCAATAGTATAGGCAGACAAGTCGGGAAATCGTCAAGCGCGATTCACTTCGGCCGATCGTGGTGCGCGCAACGATCGATGCGCACAGAAACTCACCGGCGCTCACCATCACGCGACGGGGTCGCATCCTGCTCGCCCAATCCCCCATTTTTCTCCCCTTACCCCCCCAATCGTCATTATTGTCCGCTCGCGTCGATGCTTAAGATCGACGCAGATGTGCAGGAACGAGCGCATCCCAAGCGGTACAGCCCCTTAAAAGCCCAGCGCACGCCACGCGTGCAGCTCATGGAGACACCCCGTGACTCTCGATTCCTCGGCAAGTCCCGTTTCGGCGGAAGAAACCGTCGGCGGCGTTCGCATCGCACTGATCCTGATGGGCGTCGTGATTACGTTGCCGGCGTTCGCGATGGGCGCGCAGCTCGCGCATTCGCTCGGCACCCGGCACGCCATCACGGCGAGCTGGTGCGGCGGCCTGTTGCTGGCCGCCGTGGCTTCGCTGGCGGCCGTGGCCGGCGCGCGCTCGCGTCTGTCGAGCTACATGCTCATCGTCCAGGCGTTCGGCACGCGCGGCGGCGCGCTCGCCAACGCGGTCCTCGCCATTTCGATGTTCGGGTGGTTCGCCGTGATCGCGATGCTGTTCGGCCGCGCGATGCAGCCAAGCGCCGCTGCGCTGTTGCCGCACATTCCCGTCACCGCGTGGGCGCTGATTGGCTGCGCGCTGATGACGGCAACGGCCGCAGTGGGCTTTCGCGCGCTGGACCTGCTCTCGCTCGTCACGACGCCGCTCAAGCTGGGCCTGCTTTTCGCCACCTTCTGGTTCGCGCTGCATATGCCGCACGCCGCGAACGCGCTGGACTTCGCGGGCGCCGACAGCCTTTCGGTCGGCTCCGGCATTTCCTTCGTCGTGGGCGGCCTGATCGTGGGCGCCGTGCTCGCACCGGACGTGTGCCGGTTTGCCCGCACGCCCTTGCAAGGCGCGCTCGGCGTGTGCATTGCGTACGGCGTGGGCTTTCCGCTCGTGCTCAATCTTTCCGGCATTCCGAGCATCGTGACGGGTGCGGCCGATCTCGTCGAAATCATGAAACTGCTGGGCATGGGCCTGCCGTGTCTGCTCATCATCCTGCTTTCGGCGTGGGTCACGAACGCCTACAACCTCTACGCCGCGTCGCTCGTGCTCGTGACCGTCGCGCCGAAGCGTCCGCGCTGGGGACTGGCGCTCGCCGCCGGTGTGATCGGCACGCTGCTCGGCGTGCTCGGCGTGGGCGACAAAATGGTGCCGTTCCTCATCGTGCTCTCCGTGGCCGTGCCGCCTATCGCCGGCGTGTATCTCGCGAACTTCTATCTCGGCGCCGGCAAGCTCACCGAGGCCACGCCGGGCTGGCGCATCGAGGCGCTCGGCGCCTGGGGGCTCGCCACGGGCATCGCCGCCTGGATGCAGGCGCAGCAGATGAGCGTGACGACGATTCCCGCGCTGGATTCGCTGTTGCTGTCGATCGCGGCTTATGCCGTGCTGCGCCGTCTCGTGGCGCGACGCCTGCCCGTGAATACGCAATCGCAGAGCTGAATTTGCGGCGGCCTTCGGCCGCCGACTCAACCCGCACTTCACCCAACAAAACGAGGAGCATATGTACCGAGCAGGAATCGACGTAGGCGGCACCAACACCGACGCGGTGCTGCTGCGCGGGCGTGAAGTCGTTCTCGGCATCAAGACCGCCACCACGCGCGACGTGACGAGCGGGGTGCTCGACGCGCTCTCGCGCGTCTTGCGCGAAGCCGATGTCGCGCCTTCGGCGCTCGGCGCCGTGATGATCGGCACGACCCATTTCACCAACGCCGTGATCGAGCGGCGCGAGCTATCGCGCGTCGGCGTGCTGCGGCTGTGCCTGCCGTCGAGCGCGGATATCCCGCCGTTTTCCGGCTGGCCCGCCGATCTGGTCGAAACGCTCAATCCTCTCGTGCGCCTGACGGCGGGCGGTCATGAGTTCGACGGCCGGGAAATTTCGCCGCTCGACGTCGCCTCGATCAGGCGCTTTGCCGAGGAATGCGCGCAGGCGAACATCGATCACATCGCGATTTCCGGCGTGTTCTCGCCGCTCGCACCGGGCCAGGAGGAGCGCGCGGCGCAGCTCGTGCGTGAGCGCCTGCCGCATGCGCATATCACGTTGTCGTCGTCGCTTGGCAACCTCGGGCTGCTCGAACGCGAGAACGCGACGATCCTGAACGCGGCACTCGTGGATCTCGGCGGCCGCATCAGCCGCGCGTTCAGCGACGCGCTGCGCGCAACGGGCGTGAGCGCGCCGTTCTTTCTCACGCAGAACGACGGCACGCTGATCGCCGCCGAGCGCATTGCCGACTATCCGATTCTCACCGTCGCATCGGGCCCGACCAATTCGATGCGCGGCGCGGCGTTCCTCTCCGGTCAAGCGGATGCCATCGTGGTCGATATCGGCGGCACGACTTCCGACGTGGGCATGCTGCAAAAGGGCTTTCCGCGCATGGCCGGCGTGGCGGTCGAACTGGGCGGCGTGCGCACCAACTTCCGCATGCCCGACGTGCACTGCATCGGGCTGGGCGGAGGCTCGCTCGTCGACACCTCGGCGTGTGCGATCGGTCCGCGCAGCGTCGGCTATCAACTCTACGAGAAGGCGCTCGTATTCGGCGGCGACACGCTGACCGCGAGCGACATCGCCGTGGCCGCGGGCATTGCCGGGTTCGGCGACAGGCAACGCGTGGCGCATCTCGGCGCAGAAGACGTTCGCGCCTGCACGCAGCGCATGCACGAGATGGTCGCCGCCGCCGTGGACCGCATGCGCATTTCCGACACGCCCGTGCCGGTGCTGCTGGTCGGCGGCGGCAGCGTGTTGCTGGACGGCGACGTGGACGGGCTGCCGACGCTGCGCCCGCCTTCGTTCAACGTGGCAAACGCGGTGGGCGCGGCGATCGCCCAGATCGGCTGCGAAATCGATCACGTCTACCGGCTGGAGGAGATGGGCCGCGAAGACGCGATTGCCGACGCGCAGGCGCGCTGCCGCAAGAAGGTCATCGAGGAAGGCGGCGTGCCGGAGAGCATCGATACGCTGAACGTGGAAGAAACACCGCTTGCCTATCTGCCCGGCAAGGCCACGCGCATTCGCGTGAAGATGGTAGGCGACCTGCGTTTGTGAGCGCTTTAAAAAAAGCACGCATCAATATGGAGAACGAATTATGTGGAAAATAGACGCCGACCAGCTTGAGGCCATTGCCCTTGGAAGCGCCATTTACGGAACGGGCGGCGGCGGCGATCCGTATCTCGGGAAACTGCTCGGCCAGCGTCTGATGCGCGAATCGGGCCCGGTTGACCTGATCGACGTGATGACGCTCGACGACGACGCGCTCGTCGTGCCCGTGGCCGGCGCGGGCGCGCCGGTGGTGATGACGGAAAAACTGCCGAGCGTCGAGCCGCTCATCCTCGCGCTGCACGCGCTGGAAAAGCACCTCGGGCGCAAGGCCGACGCCACCTTGTGCATGGAGGCGGGCGGCTTCAATTCGACGATCCCGTTTTCGGTGGCAAGCCGTGTCGGCATTCCGCTGATCGACGGTGACACGATGGGCCGCGCGTTTCCCGAACTCCAGATGTCGACCTGCACGATGCAGGGCATTGGCGCGACGCCGATGGCCGTCGTCGACGACCGGTCGAATGTCGTGCTGATCCAGACCGGCAACAACCATTTCGCGGAGCGCACCACGCGCTCGATTCTCGTCGAAATGGGCGGCGCATGTGCCTGCGCGCTCTATCCGATGACCGGCGCGCAAGCCAAGCGCGCCGTGATTCGCGGTTCGCTGCGCGCGTTGCAACGCGCGGGCCAGGTGGTGCTCGACGCGCGGCGCGACGGCGCCGACGCGGTGGGCGCACTGCTCGGCGCGCTCGGCGGCGTGCGCCTCTTCGAGGGCAAGGTGACCGACGTCGTGCGTCGCCTTGAAGGCGGCTGGCAGCGCGGCGTCGTCACGATCGCGGGCCTCGACCGGTTCGCGGGCCGCACGGCGCAACTCGAACTCCAGAACGAGTTCCTGCTCGCTCGCGTGGACGGCCGCATTGCCTGCATGACGCCCGACCTCATTTGCACGCTCGACACCGAAACGGCCGAGCCGATCACGAGCGAAGCGATGCGTTACGGGCTGCGCGTGACGCTCATGGGCTTGCCGAGCCACCCGTCGTGGCGCACGCCCGCCGGTCTCGATCTCGCGGGGCCGCGCTACTTCGGCTACGACACCGACTACGTTGCGCTCGAGACGCTCGCCAGCGCGGCGCAAGAGGCCGCGCTCACCGAAGCGTGAGAGAGGTGTGAACAAGCGCCCGTGCCCTGCGCAGCATAAAGAACCCTAAGCGGCGGCAAGGGCGCCCACGGTGGCCGCGCGAGCTTCGCGCGGACCACGGGAACCTGTGTGAGGAGATCTGTATGGCAGCAGCTGGTCGTCAAACTGGAAGCTTGGCCCGGCGTCCTTGCGCACTGCGTGCGCGCGCCGCATCGAAAGTCAGGTACACACGAGCACGCGCGAGCCTGGCGGCGCTCGGCGCGCTTGCCTGCACGGCCGCGGCCTGGTCGGGCGCCGCGTGCGCGGGCAACTTCATCGGCTTCTCGCAGCCGGGTATTCCCGGCACGTTCGGCGTGCTGCTGTTTCCCACGTACTCGCATAGCGCACCGAACATCAACACGGGCAAGATGTTTACCGAGTTCGCGTACTTTTCGAAAAGCGGTTTCACGGGGACGACGCGCGACCAGTTCGAAACGTGGCTGGGCTTCTATTCGGGCGTGCAGACCACGGCAAAAGGTTCGGACGACGCCGCATTCGGGGTGTCCACGCCGGAGCTGGGCCTGGAATACTACTATCACGTGGTCGAGTCGGCGGACAACTCGTTCGGGACCGACGCATTTCGGAGCTGGTGGATCAGCCCCATGCTGATCTTCAACGCGCCGAATGGATCGAACAAGACGAGCGGATTCGGCGCGGGCGCGAACCAGTGGTCGATCAGCGCGAGCGTGAACAACTATTTCGGCTATGGCCGCTGGCACGCCACGGTGGCGCCCATTGCCGGCGTGTATCTCTTTCATAACTACAACCTCACGCAATTGCCCTCCGGCGACGGCGTGCGCATGCGTGGCGGGCTCTCGCTTTCGCTGTTCGATATCGCCGCCGGTTATCAGTTCATTCCCAACCTGTTGGCGGGCATACACCATGTTTACAATATCTACAATATTGGCGGATCGGATTATCAACGCGCGACGGAAGGGATGATTGGTCCGACGTTTACCTACCTCGGCTTCGCCGCGCAAAGCTGCTTCATTTCCGGCACGCTCGACGTGGACTATCACCATCAGGGCGTGCCGCGCAGCGTGAGCGTGAACTTCTCGCTCGTGAAGAACTTCTGATCCTCGCCGCCCTTGATTACGCCGCAGGAGAGTGATTGTGGAGCGCCGCATGCGTCCGGACCCGTCCACCCGTTTCGAACCCGACGTCCGCATCGACGATGCGCTGGCGCGCGAGCGTCTGCTGCGGCAATTGAGCGAAGCGGCGCCCGCCGGCGCGCGCGTGATCGTCGTGCGGGCGCCTGCCGGATTCGGCAAGACAACGTTGTGCGCGCAACGAGCCGGACAGTTGCGCGAGTCGGGCGTCGTCACGGTGTGGCTCAACTGCCAGGAAGGCGATCGAAAGGCCGGGGACTTGCGCGCGCTGCTGGGCGAGGCGCTGCGCCAAGCCGGCCTGATCGGAGCGCGCGCGCCGGCGAAGCTCGACGCGTTGCTGGAGGCGGCGCGCGCGCGCGCGGGCGAGATCGCGCTTTTCATCGACAACGACGAACATCTCGCGGGAACCGATGCCGACGAGCAGTTGACGGCCCTGGCGCAAACACTGCCGGAAGGGTTGACGCTGTATCTCGCGGGACGCCGGGCACCCGACGCCTTCCAGTCGCAACGCTGGCTGGGAGGTCACTGGCGCGTGCTCGATCCCGCGCTGCTGTGCTTCAGCGCCGATGAAGCCGCGCGCTTTCACCGGCAAGCGGGATGCGGTGCGCCGCTTGCCGCCTGGCTGGCCAACTGCGAGGGCTGGCCGGTCGCGATGCAGTTCGCGCGGCGTCAGGATGTGCAGGGCGGCGGCGCGCAGGTGGAAGGCGACGCCTGGCTCGCGACCCAGGTCGTCGAGCGGCTCGAACCTGCCGATCGCGCCTTCCTCATCGAGACGGCCATGCTCGCCGAGGTGCGCGCCGACATTGCCGACGCCGTGCGCGAGCGGGCCGACAGCGGGCACCACATTACGCGGCTTGCCGCGCTTTCGCCGATGATCCGGGCGGGAACGTCGCCGCTTTCCATCCATGTGGTGCCCTGGCTGCGAGATCACCTGCTGCGGCGCGCGCTTCAGGACGGCGACGCGGTGGTCAACGCGCGCCACATGCGCGCCTCGGCGGCCTATGCCGCGCGCCACGACCTGCTCGCCGCCGTCGATCACGCCGTGGCGGCCCAGCAACCCGAGGCGGCGGCGCGCCTGCTCGAAGCGCGCGGTGGCGCGCGCCTCATGGCCGACGCGGGCGTCGGGCGCGCACGCCTGCTGCTTTCGCGTTTGCCCGCCGACGTGCGGCATCGCCATCCGCGCCTGCGGCTGCTGCATATCGGCATCCTGCTCGTGGAAAACAACGCGAGCGAGGCGTGCTGGGATCTCGAACGCTTGCAGGCCGAATTGCGCGAGCCGCCGCCCGGTTCGCCCGGTTCGCCCTCTGCCCGGCTTGCGGGCGACACCGACCTGCAACTCGATCTCGCGCTCGTCGAGTCGATGGTGCTGGTCCATCGCGCCGAGCACGAACTGGTGATGTCCCCGTGGGCCGATCTCGACCGCGTGACCCGGCTGGCGATGACGCGCTTTTGCGAAGACTGGCGCCTGCTCGGCATCCTGATTCCGCTCCAGGTGATGTTCATCCACCGCTATGGGCCGCTCTCGGACGCCGCGCGCTACATCGCCAGGATCGAAACGATGTATCGCAGCCCCGAGCACGATTACAACCTCGCGTGGGTGCGCCTCAATCGTGCGCGCGAATGCATGGGGTCGGGGCATCTGGATGAGGCGCAGCGCATCCTCACTGAAGTGAGCGATCCGCATCTTGCCGTCGCGCGCTTCGGGCAGGATTCGTTTTCTCATCGCGTCGCGGCGATGCGCGCGCGCATCGCGTATCTCACGGGACAGGTCGAGGTTGCGGCGCGCATTCTCGACGGCATCCCGGCAAATTCGGCCGGGCTGGTGCTCGAAGTCATCTGTGCGCTCTACGTCGAACGCGCGCGCTGCCATTTCGCGCAGGGCGAAGCGCAAGCGGCTCTCGCGCGTCTCGATGCGGCGGACCGGCTCGCCGCGCTGGAGACGCTGCCGCACCTCGGCGTGCAGTCGGCATGCTTGCGGCTCGCCTGGCTCGCCGACGCCGGGCAACACGAAGCGATGCGCGCGCTCGAAGCCCGCATCGATCTCGCGGCGCTCTGGAACACGGCGTGCGAGCCGCGGGCGCTGCCGTGGGACGACGTCGAAATGATTGGGCGCGCAACGATCCGCAGCGCGCTCGCGCAGGGGCGCATCGATGTCGCGCGCGCGGCGGCCGACCGGCTGCATGCGCTCGCGGAGCAAATGGAGGAGCGGCCCGGCATCGTGGTGGCGCGGTTGTTGCGCGCATGCGCCATGAAGGCCGCCGGCGCCGATCACGCGGCTTTCGAGGCATGGACGGCGGCGGTTTCGATTGCGGCCGAGGGCGGCATGAGCCAGCCGTTTATCGAGGACTGTCCGGACCTGACGTTCGTGAACCGCGCGTTAGCGGACGAAACCGCCGCGCAGCACGCGCTGCGCGCGCGCATTCAGGCGCACTACCTCGACGCACTGCGTTCGCGCATCGACCGCGACGAGCGCCTCACGCCGCGCGAACGCGACGTGATGTACTGGCTCGCGCAGGGGCAGACGACCAAGGAGATCAGCCGCGCGCTGGGGGTCTCGCCCGAGACGGTCAAGCAGCATCTGAAGACGATGTTTTCGAAGCTCAATGTCAATACGCGTGCGGCTGCGATCGAGGCTTTGCAGGTCGCCACGCACGCCACCTGATGGACGCCACTGAGGAGACGAGATGGCTGAGGATGTCGCAATCAACGAAATGCCGCGCAAGATCGACGCAATGGCGTTGCGCGATTACGTCGCGCAACGCTGGGACGACGAAATCGTTCCTGCGCTCATCGACTATATCGGCGTGCCCGCGAAGAGTCCCGCGTTCGACCCGCATTGGGCGCGCAACGGCTATCTCGAACGCGTGGTGGCCGACGCCGTGCAATGGGCCGAACGTCAGCCCGTCAAAGGCCTGAAAGTGGAGGTGGTGCGCCTGCCGGGCCGCACGCCGCTGATCTGGTTCGACGCGCCGGCCACCCGCTCGGGCAGCGCGGAAACCGTGCTGCTTTACGGGCATCTCGACAAGCAGCCCGAGTTCGACGGCTGGCGTCGCGATCTCGGGCCGTGGACGCCAAAGCTGATCGACGGGCGGCTCTACGGACGTGGCGGCGCCGATGATGGCTATGCGATCTACGCAAGCGTGACGGCGCTTGCCGCGCTCGACGCGCAGGGCGTGGAGCGCCCCCGCTGCGTGGGACTGATAGAAACGTGCGAAGAGTCGGGAAGCTACGACTTGCTGCCCTATGTCGAGGCGTTGCGCGCCCGGCTGGGCCAGGTGGGTCTCGTGGTGTGTCTCGACTCCGGCGCGGGCAATTACGATCAACTGTGGCTCACCACGTCGCTGCGCGGCGCCGTGATGGGCGACCTCGAAGTCGAGGTGCTGGACGAAGGGATTCACTCGGGCGCGTACGGCGGGATTGCCGCATCGAGTTTTCGCGTGATGCGCCAACTGTTCGAGCGGCTGGAGGACGCATCGACGGGGCGCCTGCTGCCCGCGCGGTTTCATTGCCCGATCCCGCCTGCGCGACTGCGCGAGGCGCAAGCCGCCGCGCACATTCTTGGCGACGCAGTCTGGAAGACCTTGCCCTGGGCGTGCGGCCAGGACGGCCGCAAGGTGTTGCCGACCACGGCGGAGCCGCAAGAGGCCTTGCTCGATTCGACCTGGCGGCCGTCGCTCGCGGTGACGGGAGCCGAGGGGCTGCCCGCGCTTGCCGATGCGGGCAACGTATTGCGCCCGCGCACGGCCTTCAGGCTTTCGCTGCGTTTGCCGCCGCTCGTCGACGCCGCGCAGGCTGTCGGCTCGCTCAAGACACTGCTCGAACTGGACCCGCCCTACAACGCGAAGGTGACGTTCAGGCCGGTCGCGGGCATGGCGAACGGATGGAATGCCCCCGAAACCAGCGGCTGGCTTGAAACCGCGTTGAACGCGGCGTCGCGCGCGCATTTTGGCGCCGATGCGGCCTGTATGGGGCAGGGGGGCACGATACCGCTGATGAATCTGCTGCAAACGGGCTTTCCCAAGGCGCAATTCATGGTGTGCGGCGTGCTCGGGCCGCAGTCGAACGCGCACGGGCCCAACGAGTTCCTGCATGTGCCGTATGCGAGGAAGTTGACGGCGGTGGTGTCGGAAGTCATCGCTCGCGCATTTGCGATCGATGAGAGGGTGTGTCAAGCGTAGTGTTGTACAGGTAGGGCCGGCTGCACGGTGATCGAACCGGTAATCTTCTTTGCATTTATTTCGTTATACAAAATATATTCATTCATGCGAGGAGGCCGGCCATTTCGTTTTCATTCCACGACAGGAAGGTGACCTATGAAGATTCGCATCATTTTGCCCATTCGCGGCGACGCGCTGATTCCCGAGGTGCTCAACGAAGCGAGGCATTGGGCGCTGCCCACCACCACGATCGATGCGGTGAGCCTTCACAGCGGCAGCACCAGCATCGAGTCGGAGTACGACGACGTGATGAACGGCCCCGGCATTCTCGCCCAGGTCAAGCAGGCCGCCGCCGACAAGGTCGACGCCATCTTCGTCACTTGCTTTGCCGATCCGGCGGTGCCGGCCGCGCGCGAGATCGCCGATATGCCGGTCGTGGGCGGTTTCGAGCCGGCGGTGTTGACGGCGCTCGGTCTTGGCGAGCGCATTGCCTTCATCACGGTGCTGCCGGAGGTCTTGCCGATGCTGCGCGCGCTTTCACGCAGCTATGGCATCGAGAGCCGGATCGCCCCGCCCAGGGTCGTCAACATTCCGGTCCAGCAGCTCACGGATCGCCGCAAGCTCCTCGCCGCACTGCTGGAGCAGGCCAAGGATGCGGTCGTCACACGCAATGAAGCCGACGTCATCGTGCTCGGCTGCACGGGCATGCTCGGGGTGGCGCAAGACCTGCAAGCGGCGCTGCTGGAAGCGACCCATGTCCATGTGCCCGTGGTCGATCCCACCGCGGCCGCGATCACGTGGCTCGAAAGCGCGCATCGCATGGGCCTGCGGCCAAGCCGCACGACCTACATGCCCCCGCTGAACCCGCATTGACGCCCGTCTCGCGGCCCGCCGCATGAACTACTGCGCGGTCTGCTGCCGCTGATACTCGTTGTGTTTCATTTGCAGGTAATCGGCGCGGCTGACTTCGTGCAATTGCCGCGGATACTGCTCGGTCGCGTCGAACCAGTCGGCGAGGCGTTTGTCGAGGCGGTCGTTGGACGGGCTGGCTAGCGCGCCGAGATAAGCCTCGATGGCAAGGTAATAGCGCATGGTGTTGCGCTCCACCAGACCGCGCACGCCGCCGATGTATTGCGTCTCGCCCGTCGACGTATCCTGCGTCGAGGAAAAGCCGACCTTGTTGCTGCCGATCGTCGCCAGATAGCCCTTCATTGCCAGGCGTCCCGCCGTGCCGTAACCATAGGCGTAGGTCAGGTGGATAAAGGTGCGGTTCTCGCCCACGGGTATCGCCTCCAGCACAATCTGGTAGTCCTTCGTGCTCAGCGGACCCGTGGCGGCGGAAAGCTCCACGCGAAAATAATCGGCCGTGCTCGCCGCCTGGTGATAGTTGAATTGCACGCGGTACGACGAGGAAAGCGATTCCTCGGTTTTCTTGCCGATATTCACGGCGAGAACCGTGCCGTTCGGCCCGGCCGATGCATGGCAGTACTTGATGTTCAGGTGCAGGATCAACACGTCGCACCAGTTGGCCGGGCCTTGAACCGGGTCGCTGAGCGAGCGGCTGACCACCGCGAAGGGAAAGCTGACCACGCCGTAAATGTCGCCCTTGAGCGCCGACGGCAACTCCTGCGATTCGAGGTACAGCGGCCGCTGAAACGGGTTATGCGCGAGTTGCTGCGTGAGGCTCTGATACTTCTCGCGCAGGCTCGCTGCCCGGTCGTCCGTTTGCGCGAAGGCGCTCTGGCCCAGGAAACAGAACAGCGCCGTCATCACAACGGCGCGCCACGCTCGCGTGCATAGACTGCCGGCCATGGCTTTGACAAGCCTGTTCATGATCCTCCTCCTGCATGGGTTCTGGTTGCGGCGCAACAGAGGCGGATGAGGTGCGGCACTCCGGTTGCTTCCGCATTCTTGCAGGCGGCGGCGTGGCTTGTACAGCGGTAATCGCCATCGGTGCCCGATTCGGGGATGGCGGTGCGCGCGGTGACGGCCAGCCGGGCCGTCACCATGAACGGCGCGCTCAGGACTCCACGTCCGCGAAACTGAAGATTCCCGTTTTGTCGTTGTACGAAAAGATTTCGGCATAACGGCCCCATGCGATCACGGAGTCGAGCGTTTGCGTGGCGGCGTCGTCCGAAAGCAGATCCTCGAGTTCCTGCTCGAACCGTACGCGCGGCGCGCGATGGTTGGGCCGCTCGTCGAGCACCGTCTTGATGCGCGCGGCGAGCGGCACATGGCGCAGCAAATGCTCGGAAAACATCAGCTTGCGCTCCTGGGTGCTGAATTCCGCGAAGGTCTTGCCTGCGTGCGTGAGGACCACGTCGCCCTCGCTGACTTCCGCGAAGCCCAGGTGCTGAAGCATTTCGGCAACCGGGAACAGGTCGTCGACTTCCAGTTGCAGCGTGCGCGCGATATCCGGCATGTCCGCGCGGCCGTTGTACGGCTCGGCGGCCAGTGTCTCGATCAGGCCGGCCATCAGGTTGATCGACACGCCCGGCAGCCGGCTGCCCGGCTCCAGTTCGGGCTTCGCCGGCGCGCCCGGCTGGCGCGCGGTCATCTTGGCGTAGATGTCGTCCACGAGCGCGCGGAACACCGGGTCGAGGCGATTGCGCGGATGCTTGAACGGCACCGGAATTTCGGCGACCACGCGGCCCGGATTCGACGAGAGCACGAGAATGCGGTCGCACATGAAAACCGCCTCCTCGATATTGTGCGTGACGATCAGCACCGACTTGATGGGCAGGCGGCCTTGCGTCCAGAGGTCGAGCAGGTCCGTGCGCAACGTTTCGGCCGTGAGCACGTCGAGCGCGGAGAAGGGCTCGTCCATGAGCATGAGCGTGGGGTCGACCACGAGCGCGCGCGCGAAGCCCACACGCTGGCGCATGCCGCCGGAAAGCTCGCGCGGGTAGGCGTTTTCGAAGCCGTCCAGACCGATCAGGTCGATGGCCGCCAGCGCCCGCGCTCGCCGCTGCTGCGGGCCGACGCCGATCGCTTCCAGACCGGCCTCGACATTTTGCAGAACAGTCAGCCAGGGAAAGAGGGCGAAGGTCTGAAACACCATCGCGACGCCTGCGGCCGGGCCGCGCAGCGGGCGGCCCAGGTAGTTCACGTCGCCGCTGGTGGGCGCAATCAAGCCCGCGATGATGCGCAGCAGCGTGGACTTGCCGGAGCCCGAGCGGCCCAGCAAGCCGACGATCTCGCCTTCTCGCAACGTGACATTCACATCGTCGAGCACGAGCTGCTCGCTCTGGTTCCTGTTGAAACCGCGGCACACGTGCTGGACGCTGAGCACTTCGGGGCGGGCGCGCGAAGGCGGCTGGAGCAGGTCGGGGTCGAGCGCGGCGTTGGACGTGTTGGGGTTTTGCATGGGATTCAGTCTCAATTCAGTTTCCATTCAGTCTTCATTCAGCGTGAAGCGAGGCGCGGGTGGGACTCGGCATACGCGTACCGCGCACGCCATGGCGTGCGGTTGAAAGCGTGACGAACAAGGCGAATCGAAAAACATGTGAAAGGGAATGGTCAACTCGCGGCCACGCTCAGGGAGCACCAACGCTTTTTCAACGATGGCGACTCTTCGTGACCGGAGTTTTGCAGAACTTAAGAAAGCCGCGACTTGATCCGCCGCCACAGGCTTTTCAGCGGGTTTTTCAACCCGCTTTTCACCGAACGGCGGCGGACCGGTTCGAGCGAGAGCAGCGCCTCGTAGTGCGGGCGCGCTTCATTGACGTGAGGCAGGTGCGACAAAAGCAGACCGAAAATCATGATGTTTCTCCGGACGTCTGGTGGGTTCGGGCGAATGGAGGCCCCGCAGACGTTCGGTAGCCGTGCGTTCAGCGCGGCTGCGCGGGCCTACGTGCTTTCCTCGGGCAAGCCTGAAGGCAAGCGGGGAGGGCAACTGTCACTGTCGGGCATGGGGACTCCTGTTCGTGCCGGGCGCGCGCCCACACCCGGCGTTGGCGGGGTGCGGACGCACGTCGTCCGCGAGCGCAAGCACTCGCAAGGTATTGCCAGAACGAGCGCGTGCGAAGCCCGCGTCGGCATGGCGCTATGGTTCGGGGTGCACGAAGGATACGGCTACGGCGCGCACCGTCTGCCTGCTGGCAGGACGGCGGCTCGGGAAGGGGAGCGAGTGTCCTGCCGGTCAGGCAGCGAAACGGTTCGAAGATCGACTACTGCTACTGTCCAAGGCATCGGCCCCTTTGAGAAGACGGGCGAATTCTAGTCGCTGAAAAATCGGAAAGTCAACCAGAATTGCTAAGCAGAGCAGAGATTCGCTTCTGAAGGCTTGGGGAAACGCGATTGAAAGAAATCGCGGCATACGGGGCTGTTGCTGACCCGCATCGCGTTTATGCTTTTTTTACTTGCGTTTCTGTCCGCGTGCCCAATACAATCCGCCCCGTCACAGCAAAGGAGTCGTCCGTGGACGCATGTTCAGGTAGTGGAAGTCCGATGCCGGCCAGCGCCGGCAGCACAACCGCGAGATAGCCGCCACAGGTTCACTCCTTCGCCGCTAACTCGCTTACGCCGGGTTAGCGCGCTTCGTTATTGACGGTCCTTGTTCTTGCGGCCGGTCTCTCAGCAGCACGCTCCCTCTATTCGATTGCCATGTGTCCATTTGCAAGCTGGCTTGCAGGCATGGCTGCGCTTTCGCATTTCGTCCGCCCTCAGAGCGGCCAACGCGGAGGGATGATGTTCGCCTTTCTCTTTCTTGTTTTTCAACTGCGTGTGCACGAGGCAACGACTGCCGGTGCGCGCCGCCGCTCACTGCACTTCGTCCATCGAACCGCGCACCTGGCGGCACGCGGTGCGCTGCGCACCGTTCACGCGGGGCATCCGCTCACGCCCACCGGTTACGCACTTCTCGGTGCGACCGTCGCCGCGGCCGCGCTGGTTTCGCTGCTGTGCGCGTGCGCCTCGCAACTGGAGCGCCCCTTACGGCCGCCCGTGCGCTTCGCGTAGAAAACCTGCGCGCCGGACACAGTTTCATCAAGCTTCGCAGGCACGCTCTGCGTAGAAAGCGGACCCGTCCGCAACTTACCCCAGCCCCACAAATACTATGAAAAAGATCCTCAAGAGCAGGCTGCCCGGTTCCGGCGGCTCGATTACGTTGAGCGCCGTTCTCTCGCTGGGCGTCGTGCCCGCCGCCTATGCGCAAACCGGCGCTCAGACCGGCGGCGAAAGCGCACCCACTCAACCGGCTGCACCATCCGGTGAAGCGGCGCAGCAAGCACCGGCTGCCGATCAGGCGAGCGCCGCACCCACCGGCCTCTGGGAGCGCTCGAACCTCTTTGGCGACATGGGCGGCTTGCGCCCCTGGCTCGGTCAGTATGGCGTCACGTTCGGCTTGCAGGAAACCAGCGAATACATGGGCAACCTGAGCGGGGGCACGCAGCGCGGCGGCGCTTACCAGGGGCTCACGGAGTTCAGCCTGGGCATGGACACGCAGAAGGCGTTCGGCCTGCCGGGCGGCATTTTCAACGTCTCCGGTTTTCAGATTCACGGCACGAGCCTGAGCACGCGCAACCTGCAAACGCTGCAAAGCGCGAGCGGCATCGAAGCCGACGCATCGACCCGCTTGTGGGAGCTGTGGTACCAGCAGACGCTGCCCGGCGGCAAGGTCGACGTGAAGGTCGGGCAGCAGAGCCTCGATCAGGAATTCATGATCAGCCAGTACGCGAACGTCTTCATGAATGCGACGTTCGGCTGGTCGGCCTTGCCCTCCGTCGATCTGCCCGCGGGCGGCCCGGCTTATCCGCTTTCGTCGCTTGGCGTGCGCGTGCGCGCCACGCCCACCGACGCGATTACCGTGCTAGGCGGCGTATTCGACGGCAACCCCGCGCCTGGTAAGGGCGACCCGCAAAAGCTCAACGCGAGCGGCACGAATTTCAATCTGGGCAATGGCACGCTGGTTATCGGCGAAATTCAGTATGCCATCAACCAGCCGCCAGCCAATAATTCGGATGCCAAATCAAATGATCTGCCCGGCACCTACAAGCTCGGCTTCTGGTACAACAGCAACCGCTTCGCCGATCCGGCAACGGGCATGACGGGCGTGGGCGGCCCGGTCACACATCGGGGCAACTACAGCATCTACGCCGTGGCGGACCAGATGGTATGGCGCCCGGCCGCGGACAGTCCGCAGTCGGTAGGCGTGTTCGCGCGCGTGATGGGCGCACCCGGCGACCGTAACCTGGTGGACCTCGGGATCAACGCGGGCGTGACGCTCAAGGCACCGTTCAAGGGGCGCGACAACGACGCAGCGGGCCTGGCCGTAGGTTACGCGCACATCGGCTCGCACGCGCAGGACTATGCGAGCGCCCAGGCGGTTTCCACGCCGGGCTATCCGTCGCGCAGCGCCGAGACCGTTCTGGAGGCGACCTACCAGTACCAGGTCGCGCCGTGGTGGCAATGGCAGGCGGATTTTCAGTACTTTTTCCGGCCCGCCGGCGGGATTCCCGACCCGCAGAATCCGTCACGCCGCATTGGCGACGAGGCGGTTCTGGGGGTGCGCTCGACGATCCAGTTCTGAGCGCGCTTCCTGTTGCTACGGGCTTACGGCGACGCTCTTGAACGCGCGTTCGCACGTGGCGATGCTGGCTCGCAAGGGAGGCTGACGGGTCCCGGATGAGACGGCGATCGGGCCTCCAGCATGACGTGCGGTCCGGGCGTGAGCGTGGACGAGAAGTCCCGTGAAAACAGCAGGCAGCGCCGCCCCGAAAGCCGGTGCGGAAGCATTGCCGCCGCCGTTGCCAGGATTTCCCGCCGATGAGCTTCGAATGCGGCCAGCAGACACGGCGGGTCCATGCGTTTGGCGCCGAAATGGTCCGCGAGCGCCTCGGGCGAGACTTCGCAATTCACCTCGGTCGCGTCGACCATCGCGACGAAGACGACGGATCCCTTGGGGGAGCATGTCGCGGCCGTGTCGGAAAAGTGAATGAACATGACTGATCTTCCTCACGAGCGAAGCATGATTTTTCTGTTCCGACTCCCTTTGCAGCCGTTGTGGCATTCTTGATCGGGGAGTTCGAAGACTGTCATGCTTTGCGCAGAAGGCCCTCGCTGACCGAAGTGATAGGGCGCTCGCCTTTCAGTTTGCTCACAACACTGTGCGCTACCGCACACTTGCGCCGCCGTTAATATCTTCATAACTAACGCCCGCTGTCCGCTGTCATCAGCGCGATTCGACAACGAGTCCGCGCTCTCACGCGACAGCGGCGGCCCACTTTGATGGATACATGACCATGTCCGAGCCTTTTCATCTCGATCCGGCGAAATCCGCGTTGCTTGTGCTGGACTACCAGAACGTGCTGCTGGAGAACTACGTTGCGCAGGCGCAGCGCGAGGCCGTGCTGGCCGGCACCGCACGCATGATCGCGGCGGCGCGCGCGGCCCGCATGCCCATCGTCTACGTGATGGTCGCCTTTCGCACCGGCCATCCGGAGGTCAGCCCGCGTAACGCGCTCTTTTCGTTCGTGAAGCAGAACGGCCTCTTTTTGCGAGGCCAGCCGGAAACGGCGATCCATCCCGCTGTCGCGCCGTTGCACGATGAGCCGGTCGTGATCAAGCAGCGCATAGGCGCATTCAGCGGAACGGACCTGCAAACACTATTGGGCTCGAATGGTGTGGAAACGCTGGTGCTTGCGGGCATCACGACGGGTGGCGTCGTGCTGTCCACGGTGCGACAGGCGTTTGACCTCGACTACCGGTTGGTCGTCGCGCGTGATTGTTGCGCCGATCCGGATAGCGAATTGCACGATCTTCTGCTCGACAAGGTGATTGCGCCACACGCGCAGGTCGTGCACTCGCAGCATGTGGTCGACGCGTTGTCCGCGTGAGGTGAAGCTCGCCCGCTGCGGGGGACGCTTCGACGAACCCGTCGCATCAGCCAATCCACGCTGCGCGGTGTATCGACGGCAGCGTCCTGGAGCCGACTCTCACCTCGCTCGGCCACGAGCGGGCCGCCGTATGCCTCGTTGCATGCGCAACCGAGTGCGCGAGCGAAGCGACATGAACCCTTGCGCACGACGGCAAGCGGCCAGCGCGCAACGAGCGCGGCTTGGCGGCGGACGACTGGTGCATGACAGGCTGCCCGGAAGCTTGCGGTCGAATGCCGTGCGCCAATTGATCAATGCCTTTGGCGATCGGCATATGTTGACACTCGATCGGTCATTCGACCGATCAACTGACGAGCTTGAAGAGCGTCGTTATTGCACGGGCGCCGCGTAAGTTCTTCTGCGGGTTATTGCCGGTCCGGTCAGAAGACGGCGGACAAGAACATGCTGCCTATCGCCAGGCCGTACACGATCGCCATGACGATCGCCGCAACGCGCAGCGGCCGGCCGATTGCCGATTGGCTGGTAACGAACGTGATGCTGATTCCGATGCCGAGCAGGCCGAGCACAAAGAGTCGCTGCAAAAGACTCCAGCCATTCAGCCCGACTTTGAAGACCGACCAGATCAGGGCCGCGACGAACATGAGGAAGTACCACCAGAGCCCTGCCGATCGGCTCCAGAGCATCAGGGTGCCCGAGCCGATCAGTGCAACCCCGGCGACGAAGTAGTAAGGTGCGTGGCCCATCCAGGGAATCCACCCGCCCAGCACCGCGAAAGCCGCGCCGACGAGGATGAGCCATTCCGCGGTCTCGGAAGGAGAGGTCCAGCGGCGGTAAGACATAACGAGCCCCCTAATGCCAACAAACCGGGCTTTGGAACCAGCGCCGCAAAAATCCGCACGGCTCGCTGGCATCGGTCTGACAACGAGGCTGCGCAGCTAAACAGCACAATCCAGCATGAACGGTGCAACAGCCATACCGACTCAACTTTTAGATGAAGAACAGCAGAGCAAGGTCCGCAGGTCGATCGTAAGCAGCGTATACCGGTGGGTCAAGCGTGATCCGGCGACGAAATTGTAAGAAGTTCTAATCGTTGTTGAGGTTCAATTTTCCCGATCGGAAGAAACACGGATGCGTGAGGTTCACGACAGTCGACCTTACCGCATTAACGCCATCTATCCCGGCAAGAGTTGCAACGCGCAGCCATGCCATGAAGCCCTGCGCGTCAACATTACTTCGGCGTCATTGCATCGCTATTGCCCGGCCTATACAACGCTATTGGCAAACTGCATGACCCTCGGTGCAAGCGGTTGCCGGGTTCACGCGGCATTCAACGCTCGGGTTGGCTTGCTCGCGTCGTGCCTGTGGAAACCGGCAACGCCGCGCCGTTCAGGGCGTTAGCTCGCTTCGAGTTCGTCGAGCGCCGCAATGCTCGCGGCTGAATGAGTCGCACTCGTTTCAGATGCCACGGGGCGTGCGATTTTCGCCATGTCCCGGTGCAGACTCATGATTGCGCCGGCGTGTGTTGCCCGGCACATGAAATCGCGTAGAAAGAGTTGGCAGCGACCGGCGGACAACCGATGGGGCAGTGTTTGTCTTGCGATTGACTCGATCTCATCGCGATGCGCCGCGAAGGCGCTCAACAGGCCGGCTTGTCCGGGGCGCGCACGGAAGTGTTCTTCAAGAGCCTCAGGCGATATTTCGCATGTGACTTGTGCGCCGTCCACTTCGGCGTCGAAACGGATCGTGCCTCCGGCGCAGTAGAACGCTTGAGTGCGGGGAAATCGAATGATCATTTGGCATCGCTCCAGGAGGTCAGGCGCCTGTGCATCAGCAACCCATGTACCTGGCTAAACGAACATTGCAGTGCCCGCGCTTCAACTCACGGCTTTGCGCCGCAGTGCTCAAACGCCTCTTCGTGCAGCAGCACGTTGAATCGAAATCACTACTGAAATCGTGTGCCGCCGCTGAAATGACCGGAGCAGGGCAGGTAAAGCTTCATCCGCAACGTTGGGCGTTCAGCCTCGACAGCGGCACACTCACGTCATGAGATGCCAAGGCGACGCCGCGTCTTCCATGCGGCGCCACCAGTGGTTGCGTGCGCAACCGTCGTGATGCGTGATTTATCGCACGGGCAGGGCGGCGAGCTTGCTCACGGTGTCGGCACAGGCGTGCGCGGCTTCAGCCCCCTTCACGACAAAGTGCTCGCGGAAGAAGCCAACGTGTTCTTCGCCGGCGTGGAAATGATGCGGCGTCAGCACGGCCGAGAACACCGGCGTACCGGTTTCGAGCTGGACCTGCATGAGGGCGTTGATGACAGCCGTCGCGACGAAGTCATGGCGATAGATACCGCCGTCGACCACGAGCCCGGCCGCCACGATGCCGGCGTATTGACCGCTTTGCGCAAGTCGTTTCGCGTGCAACGGAATTTCGAAGGCGCCCGGCACTTCATACAGGTCGACGTCTTCAGCGGTGTAGCCGTACTTCTGAATCGATTGCAAAAACGAGGTCTTGCACTGGTCGACGATGTCACGGTGCCAGCAGGCCTGGATGAAAGCAATGCGCGGACGATGGGAGGATGCTGCGACGGCTTGTGATTCGAGCGTGGTGGAAATGTTCATGGACTTCAGCCTGTTTTGTGTGAACAGGGCGAAGGACGGCCGCGGCCTTCGCACGACGCGAATAGCCGCAAGCCGACCTGTTCTCTTTCATCCGGACTATACCGTCGGCCCCGGAATCCAACCGGGTCTGCTGACCTGCGCCATCGCTGATTGCCGCCTGCGATAACGGAGCGCTCGCGGGCTACGTCGTGGTTAAGGACGATTACCGCCGGTGGGGAATTGCACCCCGCCCCGAGAACGTGTTCTTGACGAACGGGCTGTACGGTAGCACGAAACGTCATTTTGTGCATAGCCACATTCCCAAGGGGGAAATCGGCACGAGGCGCCGGGCGAAGGATCGTCTTGCACACCGGCACTCATCGCGCTACGTTTCGAACCAGCCGGGCCATCGTGCAAAGCGTTCCGCCAACGGCTCAATGCACGCGCCTGCGGCCAACACAGCGGGAGGTGGTGCGATGCAAAGTCTCGTTCGAATTACGTGTGTAGCCTGCCTTGTCGCGGCCAATGCCGTTGCAACGACAGCGGCGGCGCAAACTTCGGCCTCACAGCCTTCGGCAGGCGGGACACCGGAGAAGATGCCGTTCGACATTCCCTATGGCACCGCGATCAGCCTGGACACCGCGAAAAAACTGCTCGCGATTGCGGAGGCCGAAGCGAAAAAACACGACTGGAAAATGAATATCGCCGTGGTCGACACGCATGGCGAGCTGCTCGCGTTCGAGCGGATGGACGGCGCGCAGTACGCCTCGATCGAGGTCTCGCAGAACAAGGCGCGCACGTCAGCGCGATTTCGGCGGGAAACCCGGGTCTTTTACAACCAGTACGAAAGCGGACACGCGTATGTGGGCACGCTGGACGCCGGGCTGGTGGCGTCGCCCGGAGGGTTTCCGCTCATAGAAGGGGGCAAGGTGGTCGGCGCGGTGGGATGTAGCGGCGGCACGGGCGATCAGGATGCCGCCGTGTGCAAGGCTGCCGCCGACACGATCAAGTAGAGGAGGGGCCGACTATCGCGAATGGCCGTGATGGGTCAGCCGGCAACACGGCACTTGGGGTCGCAAGGGAATTATTGTTCTTGGGGGCTGGTATGCGGCGTGGGGCGGCCGTAACTCAAGACACGTCGCCCAAACCCCATTCAAGCGGGTTTTCCCTTAAATCCTCCTGCCACGCACGCGAATATGTCGAATTTTGCAGTACACCTCTTCTGATTTCGCAGAAATCGGCGCCGCACGCCCTCCATATAATCGTACCGCGAGAGATTCCCGCAACGCATGGCGTTCAAAGCACGATCACCCGGATCGATGCATGAGCAACGGTGTGCGAATCGATGGCTGGCAACATCGATAAAAACAACGCAAAATGCGCCGCCGGATAAAAGGCGAGCACGACGCGGAACAAAAACGGGCCAAAGCGCTCGTAGTCTGGCTGTGCATCGCCCGCTTCGAGAAGCGACGCGCGCGAATATGACTCAATGGAGACAAGACGGTATGAAGAGGATCAGTAGCGGCAATCAGTGTCTTTCCCGGTTGCGCGTCGCGCGTTGCGCGGCCTGCGTGAAGGGAGACGCACGATGAGTCTCGCACGCGACATGGGACGCACCGTTGACGTCCAGGCCTTCATCGACGATCAGCGCTTTTCGCTCTTCCACTGCATGCTGTTCGTGCTGTGCTTTCTCACCATCGCACTCGATGGCCTCGATACCGGCGTAATGGGCCTCATCGCGCCCACGCTCGCCCAGGACTGGCACGTGCCGCGCGCCTCGCTCGGCCCCGTTTTGAGCGCCACGCTCATCGGCATCGGCGTGGGGGCGCTGCTGGTGAGCCCGATCGCCGACCGTATCGGCCGCCGCAGCGTGCTGGTGGGCTCGGTGGCGTTCTTCGGTGTGTGGAGCACGGCGGCGGCCTTCGCCACGTCGATGGAGTCACTCACCATCATGCGTTTTCTCACGGGCGTGGGCCTTGGCGCGGCGATTCCCAACACGGCGACGCTGATGGCCGAATTCGTGCCGTCGCGCATTCGCGGCCTCGCGGTCAACGGCATGCTGGTGGGGTTCGCTGCCGGCAACACTGTGGGCGGCCTGCTCTCGGGTTGGCTGATTCCCGCGTTCGGCTGGCGCAGCGTGCTGCTCGTGGGCGGTATCGCACCGCTCGTGCTCGCGTGCCTGCTGCTCGCCTTCCTGCCGGAATCGGTGAAATTCATGGTGGCGCGCGGCAAGCCCGCGGAGCGCATCGCCCGCGCGCTGCGTCGTCTCGCGCCCAAGGCGCGCCTTGACGGCTGTGTGTTCGTGAGCGAGGCGCACGCGCCGCGCGAACAGGCCAGGCGCTCGCCCGTGCTCGAACTTCTCTCGCGCAAGTACGTGGTGGGCACGACCATGCTGTGGCTGGCGTACTTCATGTGCCTCGTGGTGCTGTACCTCATCAACAACTGGATGCCGACGCTGCTCAAGGGTTCGGGCTTCTCGCTGCCGCAATACGCGGCCACGTCCGCTTACTTCCACCTCGGTGCGTGCGTGGGCATTCTTCTCACGGGCTGGCTGATGGACCGCATGAGCCCGGTGCGCGTGATCGCGCTGTTCTACGCGCTCACCGCGCTCGTGGTCTTTATCATCGGGCGCAACGTGGCGCACGACGCGGGGCTCACGTTGCTGATCGTCGTCACCGGCGTCACGCTTTCGGGCGCGGCGTCTTCGATGTCCACGCTCGCCACGCAGTTCTATCCGACCTCGAGCCGCGTGACGGGCTGCGCGTGGATGCTGGCGATCGGGCGTCTCGGCGCCGTGGCGGGTACGTTCGGCGGCGCGTTCCTGCTGAGCCTGAACTGGGAATTCTCGGCCATTTTCGGCACGCTCGCCGTGCCTTCGCTGATCGCAGCCGGCGCGTTGCTCGTGGTCGGCCGTCACGCGCCGCATCTGCGCCGCAACGAACTCGTGGCGGGCACGCCAGCGGCCTCGCACCACTGAGCGCCGCGCCGCCACGGCGAAATCCTGCCTGCGCGAAACCTCATGTAGCCGCGCCAATGCGTGCGCGGCACATCAACGCATCGACGGTATGGTCTAACGGGCACACGGCGCACCGCGCGTCGGTGCCCGTTTCGTCTCGCGCGACGCAATGAGGAACGACTCAACAGCCTCGACGTTTTGAGAGATGCCACGGCGGTACCCAGCCGCATCCCGGCTAGACAGACGATTCGGATGACGAATTAATACCCATAATACAAACCCCTGATGGCCGAGGAATTCCAGATTCGCCATGTTATTATCAGGCATAACGTAAAACATGCGTTCTGAACTGCAAAAACTGGAGGAATCATGGACCGGCTTCGTGCGATGGAGTTTTTTCTCTCTATTTCACGAACGGAGAGTTTTTCGGAGACGGCACGCACGTTTGGCGTTTCGGCCACCTCCGTCTCCCGCATGATCACCGAGTTCGAGAACGAACTGAATGTCAAGCTGCTGCTGCGCTCCACGCGTCAGGTCGTGCTGACCGAAGCAGGGCAGGAATACGCAAGGCATCTGGAGGGCATACTCTGGAGCATCAGCGAGGCACAGAGCAACATCACGGCCATCAGCGCCGCGCCCATGGGCATGTTGCGCGTGCACTCGCGCATGATGTTTGGTCTTGGCGTGCTGCCGCCGCTGATCACGAAATTTCGCCGCCAGTATCCGGACATTCACGTTGAATTAATTCTTGGCGAATCGAAAGCCGATTTGCGCCGCCAGCAGATCGACATCGACTTTCGCATTGCGCCCCCGGTGGAAGCCGGACTCAAGCGGCGCATTCTCTTCAAGAGCGAGCGTTATCTCGTGGCTTCGCCCGGCTATCTGGCCGCGCGTACGCCACCCGAAACACCTGACCAGATCGCCACGCACGAGTGTCTTGCGTACACGCTGCCAGGCGACAATTACATCTGGCGCTTCAAGCAGGAAGAGGCGGTGGCAGAAGTGGCCGTCAACCCGCGACATGTGAGCAACAACGGCGTCGCATTGCTGGAATTTGCGCGGCTCGGCGAAGGCATTGCGCTGCTCGAGGATTACACCGTGCACCACGATATCGCCAGCGGGCGGCTCGTACGGCTCATGCCGCAATACCAGGTGAGCAACACGTCGTTCGATGACGGCATGTACGCCACCATTCTCGACACGCCCATGATTCCCGCGAAAATCCGCCTGTTTCTGGACTTCATCGCGGCGCACGTGTCGGGCAAGGAGTTGCGCTTTTCGGCTTACGGCGACGCGTTGGCGCTTTGAAGCGGCGCGGCGTGAAAAATAGCCAGGATCGCCAGGCTTTACTTCATGAGCACGGGGTTGTTCGCGCGAGCTTTCGGCAATCAAATGCGCGCGATTTAGCGCATTTGCACGCCAGGACGGCTGCAAGACAAAGGCCTATGACGCGGCATCCGGAAGATCCGGGCGCAGTTCGGCCTCGATCTGGTCGATCGTCGGCAGGCCAGGTTCCAGCGAAGGCGGCACCTCGCGCATGAGCTGGTACTCGGCCACGCCCATCGGTTTGGCCACACCGCGCAACGCATATTCAGCCACGAGCCGGTTTTTCTCCTTGCACAGCAGCAGGCCGATGGTCGGCTGGTCTTCCGGCGCCTTGACCTGCGCATCGACGGCGGAAAGATAGAAGTTCAACTGGCCCGCGTATTCGGGCTTGAACGGCGTCGTTTTCAGTTCGACGACCACATAGCAGCGCAGCTTCAGGTGATAGAAGAGCAGGTCGATGAAGAATTCGTCGCCGCCGACCTCCAGCCGGTACTGACGCCCCACGAACGCGAACCCCGCGCCCAGTTCGAGCAGAAATTGCGTGATGTGCCGGGTCAATTCGCGTTCGATATCGCGCTCCTGGGCGTTTTCGGCCAACGCGAGGAAATCGAAGACGTACGGGTCCTTCAGCGCCTCGCGGGCAAGGTCGGATTGCGGCGGGGGCAGGCGTTCGGCAAAATTCGTGATGGCATTGCCCGCGCGGCCGCAGGCGTCCGTCTCGACCTGCGCGACGAGCACGGCTCTCGACCAGCCGTGCTCCAGCGCCTTGGCGGCGTACCAGTCGCGTTGAACGGGGTTCTTGACCTTGTCGAGCAACGTGCACAGGTGGAACCAGGGCAATTGTGCAGCAGGCTGCTGCACAAATTCCGGGTCCGGCCACGCCTGGGCGAGCGCGCGCATGTATTTGAGGTTGCGCGGCGAGAAACCCCGCATGTCCGGAAATGCGGCTTTCAGGTCGCGCGCGAGCTGGTCGACGACGCCGGCTCCCCATCCCTGGGTCTGCTGCCGCTGGAGAATATCGCTGCCGATCTGCCAGTACAGCTTGATCAGTTCGCGGTTCACGCTCGCGGCCGCCCGCTGACGGGCACGCTCGACGCGCTGCTTCAATTCGAGCAGCCAATGGCGGTAGTCGTCGCTCGCGACGAGGTTTTTCAGGTCATCTGTCATGCATTGCAGGCGTTGCGCACCTGTTGTCGGACCGTCGAGGCTCGATTATCCGGTTGGCGCCGTGCGGCTCGCAAGCCTGGGCGTGGAATTCGGGTGGCAAAATTATAACACCCGACCCCGATACAAATGCGCTAAATTATATTATGTAAAATAAAGCGCATTACCGTCCAGGCGTGCCGCCTGTCCGATCACCGCCCGCCCGCAGCCGCCGCTTTCACCGGCGTCGAGACTGCGGCGGGCGTTTCCTCGATGCGCCGGAAAATCAGCGCCGACGCCAGCGTGATCGCGCCAACCACGGCGAAGCTCACGCGAAAGCCGAGCGCCACCGATCCCCATTGATCGGCGACCACGCTGACAAGTGCGCCGCCAACCGACACGCCGAGGCCCATCGCCAGCATCTGCACCATCGAGAACAAGCTGTTGCCGCTGCCCGCATCCTCGTGCGAAAGCCCCTTGAGCGTGACGCTGTTCATCGCCGCGAACTGCATCGAGTTGGCCGCGCCGAAAATCGCCAGCACCGCGATCTCGACGATCACGGGCGTGTCGTGCGATATCAATGCGAACGCCACGATCGATGCACCCACGATCAGCGTATTCACGAGCAGGAAGGTGTCGTAGCCAAAGCGTCGAATCAGCGGCGCGATCCAGCGCTTGGCAAGGGCGCCCGCAATGGCGGCGGGCAGCATCATGATGCCGGATCGCAGCGGCGTATAGCCGAGTTCGAGCTGCATCAGCAGCGGGACGAGGAACGGCACCGCGCTGGAGCCGATGCGGCAGAGCAGATTACCGATCAGACCGACGCTGAAGTTCGGCTCGCGGAACAGCGCCAGCTTGAAGAGCGGATTCTGGCGCCGCCTTGCGTACGGCACGTAAGCGAGCGCGCTCGCGAGCCCGAGCACGAAGAGGCCCGCGGACCACGCGGCGCGATGCGATTGGACCGGCACTTCCACTGCCAGCGAAAACGCGATCATGCACAGCGACACGAGCGCGCCACCGGCGACGTCGAACGCAGGCGCCCTCACCCCCGTCGCGCGCGGCAGATAGCGCAGGACTGCGAACAGTCCGACCGCGCCAATCGGCACGTTGATCAGGAAAATCCAATGCCACGAGAAGGACTGGACAAACCAGCCGCCAAGCGTCGGTCCAACGATCGGGCCAACCTGACCGGAGACGGAAATGAGCGCCAGCGCCGAGACGTAGGCCTCGCCGCTCACGGCGCGCAGCACGGCGAGTCGCCCGATCGGCAACAGCATCGATCCGCCAATGCCCTGTAGCACGCGCGCGACGACGAGCTGGCCCAGCGAATGGGCGTTCGCGCAGCACAGCGAGCCGAGCACGAAGATCAGGATGGCGGTGAAGTAGACACGGCGTGTGCCGAAGCGGTCTGCGAGCCAGCCCGATGCGGGCGTGAGCATCGCCATCGTCAGCGTATAGGCGACGATCACCGGTTGCATCTCGAGTGGCCGCACGCCAAGGCTATGCGCGATGGACGGCAGCGCGGTGTTGACGATCGTCGTGTCGAGCGCCTGCATGAAAAAGCCGGCGGCGACGATCCACAGCAATGCGGTGTGACTGGAATCCTTGCTCATTGAAACTTCGGGCGCGCAGCGCGCGCGGACAAACTTTGGGGGAATGCCGTCATCGTATTGTCATCGCCGTAAATCGGGAACCCCACTGACGACGTTGACTGTCATCGGCGTTTCCGATAACAATGCCCGGATGCTCAATCCCATCTGGCTCCGGACGTTCGTCACGGTCGCGACCTGCCACAGTTTCACCGAGGCGGGGCGTCAGCTCGGCCTGACCCAGTCGAGCGTCAGCGAGCATATCCGCCGCCTCGAACAGACGATCGGCAGACGGCTGTTCGTGCGCGACACGCATTCGCTTTCGATCACGCCGGACGGCGAGGCCATGCTCGCCCACGCCAGCGTGATCCTGCATGCGATCGACCGCGCGCAGGCCCAGTTCCGCGCGCCGCGCCTGAAGGGTCGGGTCCGTCTGGGCTCGTCGGACGACGTCGCGCTCGGTCCGCTGCCAACGGTATTGACGGCCTTTCGCAACGCGCATCCCGATGTGGAACTGGAAATCAACATTGGCATGACAGGCGAACTCTATGAGTTGCTGGATGCCGGGACGATCGATCTCATGGTCGGCAAACGACGGGTCGGCGACAAACGCGGCGCGGTCCTGTTCACCAGCAGGCTCGAGTGGCTCGCGCCCACCGGCACGGTCGTGGACCTCACGCAGCCGCTGCCGCTCGTCCTTGTCGCCGAACCGAGCGTGACGCGCGCGGTCGTCCTCGACGCCCTCGCCCAAACCGATTTCCGCTGGCAGATGGTCTGCACGAGCAGCAGTCATGCGGGCTGCGTGGCGGCAGCGCGCGGCGGGCTCGGCATTACGGTGCGATCGCAGTATCTCGCGGCGCGCGGTCTTGCGCCGCCTGTCAATGCGTCGAGCCTGCCCACGCTCCCGGATGTCGAGTTCATCGCGCTCGCCGCGAAACGCCTTAGCCGTCCGGCGCAAACGCTGCTGCAATTGCTGCATGACAGTGACCTGCGCGGGTCCTGGATCGGCGAATAGCGCGGCGGCCGCTCAGCCCTGCCCCTTCGCCGCCTTGCGAAACTCGTCGACCAGCTTGTCGACGATACTGTTCAACTGGCTGCGCTCCTCGGTGCTCAGCATCGACAGGATCTCCGTTTCCAGCGACTGGCCGAGTTCGTCGCTGGAAACGCGCGTCCGCTTGCCGGCCGCGGTCGGCCACAACTGGAAATGGCGCGCGTCGTCGGGATGAATGGAGCGCCGCACCAGCTTACGCTCGATCAGGTCCGCGACCAGCTTCGAGAGCATCGTCTTCTCGATCAGCGTCTGCTCTTTCAGCACGCTCGCGGTGATCCCGGGCGCGTCGCAAATCATCCTCAGCACGCGCAGCGAGCGCACGTCGAGCCCGAACGCGGGCCGGTACTCGGCGTTCGCGCGGCTGATCATCTCGCTTTTGATCAGATCCAGCTTGAAGGTCAGATAAAGTGCTGCCCCGTTGGCGCCGCCACCGTCGTGTTTCGCCTGGTCCTCGTCCTGGCCGCGGTCGTCCGGTTTCCCTTTATGCCCCGCCGGTGGCGTTCCTGCTCGCATGTGCTGCCGTCCTGTTCCCAAACCTTCACTTGTATGGAAGCGCGCCGCGCGCGGCCGCTCTGTCATCCATCATCATAGCCCACGCGCGCCGGGCGTCCGCCGATCTCAGGGAATATCATTAGTTGAAGAATGCAACTATTGAATTATTCTTGGAATCTGACCGGCCCGCCGTGCAGCGCATGGGCGGACCGCACACTCACCTGGCAGAACGGGAAAAAGGGACTGGCGCCATGCAGACGGAAAGCGAACTGAACGACCTGGGCGAACACATGCGCGCGTGGCGCAGGGACATTCACCAGCATCCGGAGCTGGGTTTTCACGAGCATCGCACCGCCGGTCTGGTGGCGCAGCGGCTCGCCGACTGGGCGATCGACGTGCAGACCGGTGTTGGCGGCACGGGCGTGGTCGGCACGATTCGCGGCACGCTTGGCGAGGGTCCGTCGATCGGTCTGCGCGCCGACATGGACGCGCTGCCGATGAGCGAAAAAGGCACGCCCGCGCACCGATCGACCCACGACAACGTATTCCACGGCTGCGGCCACGACGGCCACACGGCGATCCTGCTCGGCGTGGCGAAATATCTTTCCGCGCATCGAGACTTTCGCGGCACCGTTCATCTGATCTTTCAACCGGCCGAGGAAACGCTGCGCGGCGGCTCGGCGATGATCGACGACGGCCTGTTCGAGCGCTTCCACTGCGACGAAATCTACGCACTGCATAACAACAACCAGTTGCCCGCCGGCAAGATCGGCGTGCGCAATGGCGCGATCCTCTCGGCCTGCGACCTCTTTCGCATCAGCATCAAGGGCATCGGCAGTCATGCGGCGATGCCGCACAAGTCGATCGATTCGCTGATCGTCGGCACCACGCTCGTGCAGTCGATCCAGAGCATCGTGAGCCGCAACATCGATCCGCTCGATACCGCCGTGGTCAGCATCTGCAAGTTCCTCTCGGGCACCGCGATCAACGTGATTCCCGACAGCGCGGTGCTCGAAGGCACGGTGCGCACGCTCTCGGTGAAGGCACAGGAAACGTCGCTCGCGCGGCTGCGCGCGATCTGCGAAGGCGCGGCGACGATGTATGGCTGCGAAGTGAGCTTCGAGCACCTTCAAACTTCGCCGCCCACGCTCAATACGCCCGCCGAAACCGAAACGGTGCGCCGCGCGGCCGAGCGCGTGCTCGGCGCGGACAACGTGGTCGTCGACGTCGCGCCGCTGATGGCCTCGGAAGACTTCGCGTTCATGTTGCAGCAGCGCCCCGGCTCGTACTTTTTCCTCGGCCACAACGGGCTCACCTGCCATCACCCCGAATTCGATTTCGACGACGACACCGCCCCCACCGGCGCAGCCGTGTTCATCGAAATCGTTCGGCAACGGCTCGGCTAAGTCGACGCCATTCCACGCAATCGATCAGAAGGGACCGCCATGAACGCCAAACCGACGCCGTCGCCGGCGATGGTGCGCAAAGTCGTAATCGCATCCGTACTGGGCAATGCATTCGAATGGTTCGACTTCGCGATTTACGGCCTCTTCGCCGTGATAATCGCGAAGCTGTATTTTCCGGGCGGCAACGAATTCGCGTCGATGCTGCTGACGCTCGCCACATTCGGCGTCGGCTTCGCGGTGCGCCCGCTCGGCGGCGTGCTGCTCGGCCTGTATGGCGACCGCGTGGGCCGCAAGAAAGCGCTGTCACTGACGATCGTGCTGATGTCGATCGGCACCGGCATGATCGGCATCCTGCCGACCCACGCGGCGATCGGCATTGCCGCGCCGATCCTGATGGTGCTCGCGCGCTTGATCCAGGGCTTCTCGGTGGGCGGTGAATTCAGCGGCGCGACGACGATGCTGGTCGAATTCGCCCCCGCGAACCGGCGCGGCTTTTTCGGCAGTTTCCAGATGTGCTCGCAGGCGCTGGCATTTTCGCTCGGTGCGCTGGTCGCGTATCTGCTGACCGTCAATCTCGCGCCGCAAGCGCTGGAATCGTGGGGCTGGCGTCTGCCGTTCCTGCTCGGCATCCTGATCGGGCCGGTCGGCTGGTTGATCCGCTCGACCGTCGACGAATCGCCGGAATTCCTCACCTACGCGAACGAAGTGCGAAGCGGCAAGGTGGAGCGTGTGAAGACGCCGCTGCGCACCGTATTCCGCGACTATCCGCGCGCGATGCTCGGCACGCTCGGCATGTCGGTGGTCGGCACCGTGTCGGCCTACGTGTTCGTGTTCTTCCTGCCGATCTTCGCGAAGAAGCAACTGGGCATGTCGGCCTCCGACGTCAACCTGAGCACCTTCATCGGCACGCTGGTCATCCTCGTATTCTGTCCGCTCGCGGGCTACCTGTCGGATCGTATCGGCCGCAAGGCGGTGCTGCTGCCGGCCATCGTCGCCTACAGCATCGCCTCGTACGTGCTGTTCAAACAGTTCGTCGACGCACCGACGTTCGGCTCTTTGCTCACGGTGCAGATCGGCGTGTCGTTCTTCATGAGCTTCTTCTGGGGCCCCACGCCGATCGTGCTGACCGAGGTGTTCCCCGTCAGCGTGCGTTCGACCGGCGCCGCCGTCACCTACAACCTCGCGGTGCTGATTTTCGGCGGCCTCGCGCCGTTCGTGAATACGTGGCTCGTGCATGTGACCGGCAGCAATCTCGCACCGATCTATTACGTGCAGGTGAGCGTGGTCATCGGCCTGATCGGCGTGCTGACGTTGCCGTCAACCGCGCGCCGCGCCGCGGCCGGCTTCGCGACCTGAGGCAACCTCAGGCATCGTACGTAGCCGGCCCTGAGCGACTATTGGCTCGCCGGCCTGCTTGCGGCCGCGTCACTCGCGGCCTTCTGCTTCTTTGCTGCTTCGTGATGTCCGACTGCGCACCCGGCGGCCGCACCGGCCGTGCCGTGCTTGCCCGCGACGTGGCCCGCGACGCCGCCAACGGCCGCGCCTTTCAGGCAGCCCTCAGCGTGCACCGGGGTAGCAAAGGACGCTGGAATGGCCACAGCGATGGCAAGGGAAAGGATCCGCTTTTTCATGGTGGGGGCTCCGTGGAAGTGTGGATCGCCGGACTCCGTTGGATTCCGTTCCAGGCGATTCACGCTTCCCGCACGGGTTATGCCCGCCACCGTCCGGCGACTGCGCGGGCGCATGTCCTGCCTCACGCTCCGGTACGCTTTCCTGTCCGGCACCTCATGACTTCTGGCCGCATGACGGCCACGTAGAAGCTGCCCGGCCCCAGCTTGCCGCCCTATTGCTTGCCAGCCGCCCCGCACGCTGCCCGCATCCCCGCTTCACTCAGATGCACGGTGCTCCAAGCGTCATTAGCATTCGACAATCCATTCGTAGTGCGGCGCGGTTCCGCATTCCTATAATCGCCCGGCATGTCAGCTCATCCTTTCATCCCGGAGACCTCTTCATGATTCGACCGACCCTGCGCATTCTCACCGCCCTCGCCCTCGTGCTGCCGTTTGCCAGCGGCCCGGCCTTCGCTGCCGGCGCGCCGACGCCGCTCAAGGTGGGCGTGGCCGGCGGCGTGGATGAGCAGATCTGGGAGGTCGTCACGCAGGTCGCGAAAAAAGACGGGCTCGACGTGGAGGCCATCGTGATCAGCGGCACCGCGAGTCCGAATGAGGCGCTCAACAATGGCGATCTGAACGCCAATTCCTTCCAGCACATCCCGTATCTGCGCGATCAGGTCAAGTCGCGCGGCTACAAGCTCGTGGCGGTGGGCGACACGTATATTTCGCCCATCGGCTTCTACTCGAAGAAGTACAAGTCGCTCGAAGCACTGCCGGCCGGTGCAACGGTTAGTATTCCTGCCGACCCGAGCAACCAGACGCGCGCGCTCGTGATCCTGCGCGATCACAAACTCATCACGTTGCGCGACGGCGTCGATCCCTACACGGGCACGGTTTCGCTTCAGGACGTGCGCGCCAACCCGCGCAAGCTCAATTTCGTCGAGGCCGACCCGCTCGTCCAGGCACGCTCGCTGCCCGACGTCGATGCCGCCGCCATCGTCAACAACGTGGCGTCGGAGGCGGGACTTTACGCCACGCGCGACGGCATCGCGGTCGAGCGCAAAGAGCACAACCCGTACGTGAACATCATCGCCGTGCGCGAGCAGGACCGCAACGCGCCGTGGGTACCGAAGCTCGTCAAGGCGTACCAGTCCGAGGAAGTCAGGCACTTTATCCAGACGCACTTCAACGGTTCCGTGATTCCCGCGTTCTGATGCTTCCGAGGTGAAAGCTTATGTCGCCGACCCTGGCTGACCGCTACGTCCGGGCCCTGCTCCAGACCCTGCTCATGGTGGGCGCGTCCATGGTGATCGCGATCGTCGCGGGCATGCTGCTCGCGATCGTGCTCACGCTGAGCGCGCCAGGCGGGCTGTATCCGCGGCCCTTGCTGCACAAGACGCTCTCCACCGCGATCAACATGTTTCGCGCGATCCCTTTCATCATCCTGCTGGTCGCGCTGCTGCCCGTCACGCGCTTCATCGTCGGGACGACGCTCGGCGCATGGGCCGCCGTTGTGCCCTTGAGCGCGAACCTGATTCCGTTCTTTGCACGCGTCGTTCAGGTCAATCTCAGCGGCGTCGAGCCGGGGCTGATCGAGGCCGCGCGCGCGATGGGCTGCAAACGCCTCCAGATCGTGCGCCACGTGCTGTTGCCCGAATCGTTGCCCGGCATTCTCGGCGGCGTGACGGTAACCGCGATCGCGATGATCGACATGTCGGCCATGGCTGGCGCCGTGGGCGGTGGCGGCCTTGGCGACATGGCGATTCGCTATGGCTACGAGCGCTACGAAACCCAGGTGATGATCGTCGTGATCTTCATTCTGATCGCGCTCGTTTCAGTCATCCAGCTGGCGGGCGAGTTTTTCACCCGGCGGCTGGATCGCAGGCACTGATGCCGGATTGAAACGACGCCAGCCCCGGCTAGATCGACTCCCGTATCTGCAACTGCACCTTGCCGTTGCGGATCGGCATCACGTCGGGACTATCTTCGCCAACCTCGCGATCCATCGTTTCGTTTAGCTTGTCGTTCAGCGCGAGCAACAATTCGCCGTTGCGCTTTCTGTCGAGAGCCAGGTTATGCATCTCGCCGGGATCGCGCGCAAGGTCATAGACCTCGACGTCGTTCTTCTCGAACAACGCTTCGAGCGTCGTGGGACGATTGAACGCCAGCGGCGAGAAGTAGCGGCTAAAGCGATAACGCCCGTCGAACACGCTGCGAATCGTTCCGCGCAGGCGGAAGTCAGGCTGTTGCGCGAGCGCGCGGCGGCGGATCTCGTCTTCGGGCACGCCTTTCTCGTGCAGCGTCTTGAACTCCTTGAGCATCCATTCGCTGTCGTAGTACAGCAGCATGGCGTAGTTAAAGAGCGCGGTCTCGCGGACCGAGTCAATGCGCGCCTGCTCCGGGCGGGCGAGCATGCCCGTGAGGTCGTGCCCTTTCAGCGCATCGCCGCCAATGGACTGCCGGCGCGCCGCGTCGAGCCCGGTCAGCCCGAGCAGCGTGGGCGTGATGTCGATATGCGAGGTCAAGGCCTCGCATCGCTTGCCGCCCGGATAGGCCGGATGGCGGATCACGAGCGGTACGTGGTTCTGCGGCGCATAGGTCGTCGCGCCCTTGTCGACAAGCTGATGAGCGCCGACATGATCGCCGTGATCCGCCGACATGACGACAATCGTCCGCTCGTCGAGCCCGAGCGTCTGAAGCGTCTCCAGGAGCCGCACGACATGGGTGTCGCAGTCGCGGATGCAATTAAAGTAGTTATCCTGATAGATCCGGACCCGCTCGTCGGTGAACGGAAAGCGGCCGACGAGGTTCACGTGCGCATCGTTGTACATGCCGTGCGCGCGCGGGCGGCCGGGCTCGTCATATGGCTGGCGGCGCGACGCCGCCAGCGGAACCTGGCTCCAGCCCTGCTGGTAGAGCGCGTCTGAAGGCGGCGGCGCGTTGCCGAGGATCATCGCATTCGCGCGCTGCAATTCCGATCCAGGCGGATCGGTGTTCACGAACATCACGTCGTGCGGATTGACGAGGTTGACGGCCAGAAACCACGGCTTGCCCTCCTGGGCCAGGTGCGGGGCGCGCGTGCGCATCCAGCTCACGGCCGACTCGGTCGTGATGCCGTCGTAGTTGTAGCCGCCACGCACCTCGCCGATCAGGTCGCCCACGCCGAAGTAATCGTCGAACCCGTATTCCTTGATCTTTTGATGGTAGTCGGCCACCGGCGCGCTGTACGGGCTGTTCGTTTCGTGCAGGCTGCCGCTCAGGTGCCATTTGCCGAGGTACGCCGCGTAGTAGCCGGCGTCGCGCATCATGTGGCCGATCGTGCGGATGTCGGTCGACATATCGGTTTGCCAGGGCACGCCTGCGTTGTCCAGCACGCCTGTGTGCTGCGTATGCTGCCCCGTATAGATGGTCGAGCGCGATGGCGAGCACACGCAGGAAGCGATCTGGTGGCGGGTGAACGTGATGCCGTCGCGCCGCAACGCTTCGCGCCCCGGCACGGGAAACGGCCAGGCGTCGAAGTAACGCTCCTGGTCGGTGAGGATGAACAGGATGTTGTAGCCAGGCGGGGCGCTTTCCGGCGCGCTCGTCGGCCCTTTTTGCGGCCCTTTTTGCGGCGCTTGCGAAGCGCTGTCCGGTTGTGACACGGCAGCCTCTGCCGGTCGCGCGAGACCCGTTGCCGCAATCGCCGCGCCCGCGCCCGCCACTTTCAGGAAGTGCCGCCTGCCGTCGCTCGCAAGCCGGGACGGCTTCGGGGCATCCGCTTTCTTCTGCTCGTTCATACGATTGTCTCCACGATTTTTTTCTGCTGTTCGCACCCGTTCAGCCCGGATGTGCGATTCATTGTGGCGCAATGTGCGATACGATTCGATGAAAGATGAGTATCGATCCATAACCCTGCGGTAATGAATGAGAGAGCACGATGGCCGCCACGAAAAGACCGCCCGTATTGCTTCCCGACGTGGCACCGCCCGGCGCCGACCGTGGCCGTATCGAACATTTGCCGCACGTGTTGCGCCGGCTGCGCATCCGTGACCTGGAGACGCTGGACTGGCTCGGGCGCTATCGCAGCTTCGCGCGCACGGCCGAAGAAGCGTCCATCACGCAGCCGGCGCTGTCGAAATGGCTGCGCGAGCTGGAAGACACGCTGGGCCTGCCGCTGTTCGAGCGCACCTCGCGGCGGGTCGCGCCCACGGCCTATGGCGAGGCGATGCTCGAATGCGTCGCGCGCATCCTCACCGACCTGCACACCGTGCAGCCCGCGTTCGATGCCTTGAAACGCGGCACGCGTCTGCCACTGAAGATCGGCATGCTGCCGTACATCGCCACACGCCTGCTGCCTGGTGTGATCGAGTATCTGGCCACGCACGCGCCCACCCAGCAGATCAACTACTCGGAAAGCACGCTCGACTACCTGCTGCCGCTGATGCAGCGGCGCGAACTCGACATGGTGGTTTGCCGGCTCGAACCGGCCGTGCTGACCGCCGGCTTCACCGTCACCGAGCTATACAGCGACGAGATTCTGGTCGTCGCGCCGAAGGATCATCCGTTGCACCGGCACACTCGCGTCACCTGGCGCGACGCGGCCGCCTGGCCATGGATCATGCCGTCGATGGGCTCGCCCATGCGCACCGCGCTCGAAGTCGAGTTCGCGACGGCGGGCGTCGCCTCACCGCACGTGTTGATGGAGTCGACCTCGCATCTGACCAACTGCGCGGTGGCGCGACGCGTGCCGTGCCTGTTCGTCTCCACGCGCTTGCGGCGCGGCGAGACCGATTTGAATGGCGAGTTGCGGCAACTGCCGCTGAAGGTGTCGACGGCGGTGCAGCGCATCGGTGCGTTGACGGCGCAGCCGCAAAGCTCGGCGGTGTCCGTGGTGCTGGCCGCGTTGCAGGCGGCAGCACAGGCGAAATGACACGTTTCGCGCGCCGCGTTCAGTCGCCGCTCAGCACCCATTCGTCTTGCGGCGCCACGGGCGCGGCCAGCGTGCGCCAGCGTCCGAAAGCCATCATCGCCATGCCCGCAACGACCGCAGGCACGCCGACGATCGCGAAGACCAACGGCAACGAGAGCCCCATCGAGAGCATCGCGCCGCCCGCGACCGAACCGACCACCGAGCCCAGGCGGCCCACGCCGTTGGCCCAGCTCACGCCCGTTGCGCGGCAATCGGTCGGATAGAACGCCGCGGTGAGCGCATTGGCGCCGACCTGCGAGCCCGACACGCAAAAACCGGCGAGAAAGACGGCGAGCGCCGCGAGCCAGGGCGTAGCGGCGAGCGAGCCGATGGCGGCCGTGAACACGCCGGCCGCCGCGTAGCTCGCACCGAGCACATAGCAGGGGTTGAGCCGGTCCATGAGCCAGCCAAGCACGATCGCGCCAAGCGTGCCGCCAACCTGGAACATCGCCGTGACGAGCGCCGCCGTGCGCAGCGAGGCGCCGGTCGTGCGCAGCAACGTGGGCAGCCAGCTCGACAGCAGGTAGATCACGAGCAGGCTCATGAAGAAGGCCAGCCACATGAGCAGCGTGCCGCGCAGCAGTTCGGGACGGAACAGTCGACCCACCGGCGAACCGCCCGATTTCGCGCCGGACGCCGTGAACGTCGCGCCTTCGAGGTCGGTATCGGGGGCGATGCGCGCGAGCGTGCGCACGATGCGCTCGCCATGTCCGCCGCGGCTGGCGAGATAGCGCACCGATTCCGGCAGCCGCCACGCGAGTAGCGGCACGATCGCGATCGGTACGATGCCGCCCACGAACAGCACCGAGCGCCAGCCGTAATGCTCGATGAGCGCGGCGGCCGCGAATCCACCGAGTGCGGAGCCGATCGTGAAGCCGCAGAACATCGTCGTGACGAGAAACGAGCGGCGCGCCGACGGGCAGTACTCCGAAGTAAGCGTGATCGCGTTCGGCATCGCGCCACCCAGGCCGAGACCGGTCAAAAAGCGCAGCGCGATCAGCACGCCGATCGACGGCGCGAACGCCGACATGACACTCGCCAAACCGAATGCGCATACGCACACGAGCAAGAGCCGCTTGCGCCCCACCCGATCGCCAAACGGGCCGAACACGAGCGCACCGACCATCAGGCCTGCGAGCCCCGCGCCGAACAATGGCGCGAGTTGAGACGGTTGCAGTTGCCACTGCGTGTGCAGCACGGGGGCGATGAAGCCGATCGCGGCGGTATCGAAGCCATCAATGGCAACGATCAGGAAGCATAGGGTGACAATCAGCAACTGAAACCGCGAGACGCGATGCCGATCGATGAAGGCCGTCACGTCGACGGTGCGTGAGATTGTCATCGTTGTCTCCTGTCTTTATCCGCCTTGGGCGTTGCGCCACGGCGTTATGGGTCGATGTGACGGAGCCCATTAAACGACAGGGAGATATGCCAGGTAAAATGACAAATTCATATCTTCCATATGATTTTTTATATAGCTGGATCGGGAAGACGGTTCGCGGACGGGGCGCGTACGTCGCATACGTATAGAGAAGCCCACGCTTCTCCGCAACTTGACACTCAGCATCGACATCACGACAAGGCGCGTGTTTTGCTGCACTTCACTGGATGAAAGCGTGGCTGTCTCGCCGCATGCGGCCTGCTAGACTGGAAACTCCCGCGCAAACCATGGAGGAAGACATGACGACCGTCTACGTGGTGAAAACCGGTGAGCAGTTCCTCTGCTGTGCAGAGGACGGCGACATTGGCATGGCACCGGCAATTGAAGGGGCCAAGTCCTTTCTCTCCTATGAGGAAGCGGAAAAGGCGGCCAATGAGAACGCCGACCCCGGATACGAAATCGTGACCGTCAGCGTGACCAGACACTGACACGGCGTTTGCCGCTGGCGCTCGGTGACAGAGAGCGCCGGCGGAGCCTGTCGTTCTGCATCTGCTTACTGGAAATGCATCGCGATGGAAAACGCCCACCGCGACGAGCCGGGCTTCTGGAACACGGTGGCCGAGAACTTCTAAAGACGATCCCACGCCCTACGCAATTCGCCAGAAACAATCCATCCCCTCCAGAGCGCGACGATGCTCATCGTTCGGCTCCGGTAACGTCCGCGCATATTGCCCTACACACGATCGTGCTATCGTCGTCAGCCATTTCGGCGATCAGATTGCCGTTGCAGCAGGCTTTGGACGACCGCCTCCATGATCCATGACGATCCGTTCGACCCTTCCCCCCAAAAGCGGCGCCGCGCGTGGCCGCTGATTCTGCTGTGCGTCGTCGTCATCGCGGTGGCCGCGTTGGTGGCAGCAGCCGGGTTGACGCTGCGAGCCAGCCTGCCGCCGCTCGACGGCACGCGCGACGCGCCGGTATCCGCAACGGTGACGATCGCGCGCGACGCGCTCGGCGTGCCGACGGTACAAGGCAGCACGCGTGACGACGTCGCGTATGCGACCGGATTCGTTCACGCACAGGACCGCTTCTTTCAGATGGATTTGCTGCGCCGGGTCGCCGCCGGCGAGATGGCCGCGCTCATCGGGCCCGCTGCGTTGCCACTGGACCGGCGTGACCGCCCGTGGCGTTTTCGTGAGCACGCGCGGGCGACGCTCGCCACGTTGCCCGCGGACCAGCGGCAACTGATCGAACGCTATGCGGCGGGTGTCAACGACGGCCTGCGCTCGCTTCGCGCGCGGCCGTTCGAATACTGGCTGCTGCGAACGCAACCGGTCCCGTGGCGCCCTGAGGACACGTTGCTCGCCGTCTATGCCATGTACTTCGACCTTCAGTACGGCCAGGTCTCTCACGTGCTGTCGCGCGCGGCGCTGCGCGAGCGAGTGCCCGCGGATCTGCTCGCGTTCCTGCTGCCCGCGACGAGCCGCTGGGACGCTCCGCTCGACGGGATGCACACCGTCGCGCCGTCGCCCGCCACCCTGCCCGCACCGCCGCCGTGGCTGTCCGCAGCGCGGTCCGCGGCGAACATCGCCCCGGAGGCCCCCGGGTTATTGAGCGGCGTGCCCGGATTCATCGGCACGGGGGCCGCCGTCAACTCGATGGTCGGCAGCAATGGATTCGCGGTCGACGGTGCGCACGGCGTGGACGGGCGCGCGCTGCTCGCGAGCGACATGCATCTTGGCCTGTCGCTGCCGAACATCTGGTACCGGTTGTCGCTGATCTATCGCGCGCCGGATGGCGGCACGCGGCGCATCACCGGCGTGAGCCTGCCAGGCACGCCACTCGTCGTGGCCGGGAGCAATGGCCATATCGCCTGGGGGTTCACGAACAGCTACGGGCGGTTCATCGATCTCGTCGAACTGGTACGCGACCCGGCCGATCCGCTGCGTTATGGCGTGCCCGACGGCGGCTGGCAGCGCGCGCAGGTGATCCATGAGCGCATCGACGTGAACGGCGGCGCGAGCGTCGATCTTCCTGTCGTGCAAACGCGCTGGGGCCCCCGGATCGTTGCCGGCCCCCATGCGTATGCGGTGCATTGGGTTGCGCAGGATCCACAGGCGATCAATGTGAACCTCATGCAACTCGAAAGCGTGTCGAACGTCGCCGACGCGTTGCGCGCCGCGCAGACCTCCGGCGTGCCAACGCAGAATTTCATGGCGGCCGATGCACAAGGCCATATCGGCTGGACGCTCGCCGGGCCCCTGCCGCGCTTTGCCGATGCGAATAGCGCAAATGCGACGACGCTCGCCAGCCTCCCGTTGCGCTCCGACACCTATCGCGGCTGGCAGGGATATCTGCCGCCCGAAGCGTATCCGTCGCGCATCGATCCGCCAGCAGGCCGCATCTGGAGCGCGAACAACCGGACCTTGCCAGAGGACGAGGCGGCCCGCATCGGCGACGCAGGCGCCGATCTCGGCGCACGCGCGACGCAGATTCGCGACGATCTGCTCGCGTTGCCGCATGCGACCGAGCGCGACATGCTGGCGACGCAGACCGACGACCGGGCGTTGTGGATCGAACCCTGGCGACGCATTGCCCTCGACGCGCTCGACGCGAGCGCTCTCGACGGCCATCCCGAACGCGCGGCATTCCGCCGGCTTGTCGAAACCTGGAATGGCCGCGCGGATGTGAGCGCGGTCGGCTACCGGCTGCTGCGCGCGTTCTATTACTCGCTGTACGACGCCTGGTTCGGTGCGCTCGACAAGGAGATGAGCGCGTTCGCCCCCGAACTCGGCTATCGCGCGGCGAACTCGCGTTACGAGGCGACCATGGAGACACTCGCCGAGCAGCACGCGTGGGTACCCGAGGGCTACGCGGACTGGCGCGCGTTCGTGCTGGACCGGATCGACCGCTCGATTGCGCAATTGCCGAAGGGCACGAGGCTTGGAGATGCGCGCTGGGGCGAGCGCAACCGCTCCGCGATCGCGCATCCGTTCGCGCGGATGGTGCCGTCGTGGCTACCGTGGGTGCGCGGTTGGCTCAGCACGCCGAGCGATCCGCTGCCGGGCGACATCAATATGCCGCGCGTGCAGTCACCGGCGTTCGGTGCATCGGAGCGGTTCGCGGTATCGCCGGGGCATGAGCAGGACGGGATCTTCGAGATGCCCGGTGGACAGTCGGGCAACCCGCTGTCGCCGTATTTCCTCGCGGGACATGAAACGTGGGTGCGCGGCGATGCGGCGCCGTTCCTGCCCGGTCCCGCCGTCCATACGCTGAAGCTCAACGGGGCGGGTGCGCATCAGGCATCACTTTTAAATGGCGCTTTGGTCGTTCAGAAACCTCGCTAGCTCAAAGCGCCTCGACAAACGTTGCCAGGCGGGGTTACACGCCGGGAACCGGCGTTGTCGGGATGCGAGCGACGAGGACGGTTAGTTGCGCGATCAAAGCGGAGACATGTCGTCGATGGCAGTCGCAACGCCCCCTACGGCTTGCACAGCTTCTAGTGTGTTGCATCCACCGGTTGAATCCGTATTGGGAAACCGGTCACGGGATGCGCCGCCAGGAAAGGCCGTCATCTTCCCTGCGACGGATACGCACTGAAGTGCCGATAAACTGGCTATTCCCAAATCTGCGCAAATGGTTAATCTGCGAAGGTTCCGTGAACGCAAAAACCTCGCTGCTGAAATGCAACCATTCGGATCCTCCATGACTGAGCCTCGTCTGACATTCCTCGACCAGAATGAATGGGAAAACTGGTTGACGCAAAACGGCGACACCTCGGCCGGGATATGGCTGCGCCTTGCCAAAAAGGGCGCCGGGCAGCCAACCTTGACTTACGAACAGGCGCTGGAAAGTGCCCTTTGTCATGGCTGGATCGACGGTCAAAAACAGACTGAAAGCGACGAATGCTGGTTGCAACGCTTCACTCGACGCTCTGCAAAAAGTCTCTGGTCCAGGCTCAACAGAGACCGGGCCGAAGCGCTGATCGCCGCAGGCAGAATGCTGCCTTCGGGCATGCGAGAAATCGAGAAAGCCAAAGAGGATGGTCGCTGGGAAGCTGCCTATACGTCCGCCAGCAACTCAGTCGTGCCGGACGACCTTCAGGCCGCACTGGATGCCAATCCCAAGGCCAGCGCATTCTTTGCGACGCTGAACGGCCGAAACCGCTATGCCGTCCTGTTTCGGATACAGAATGCCAAAAAGGCCGCAACGCGTGCGCGCAAGATCGAGGAGTTCATCGGCATGCTCAATCGCGGCGAAACCATTCACCCTTAGAGCAGGAAGTTCGAAAGCCGACGAGAATCGCCGCACGATGGCGCGCTCAAGGGAAGCCGCAAGCGGCCAATCTCAGCCGCAAATGGAGAGCAGCAGGCGGGACGAAGATTCAATCGTGTTAACCGTATTACTACCCACGCTCGCATGCCGGAAATTCAGCGGTGCCGGGAAGTCGGGATTCTGGTCGTCGCTTGTCATGAGAAGCTGGATACGGTGACCGGCACGAAACCGGCGAGCCGTGACAACGAGCGGAATCCGATACCTGACAACCGTACCGACCGGCACAGCTTCAAAACGCTTGCAGGGCAGCACAGGAGAACCCGCATGACTTTGCTGCTCATCGATTTCACGCAGGCTTGCGCGCAAAAATCCGGCCGTCACGTTCTGTGCCTTGCCCGACGGATCGACGTCCTGTAAAAGTACAATCCACGCGGTGTCCGGCGCCGTGCAGCTCGCATCAAGCTCGATCTCCGCATCGCCTGTTACGTCGACATCGTGTTCCAACGGGGCGCTAGTCCAGATCAGACTTGATGCGGGATCGGCCGGACTCGGAGCTTGACGATTCAATCCCTGGCCGAAAGCGATCAGTCGCCGCACCCCCGGTGTGCCCTCCTCGCTCGCAAGCGTGCCGTCCGCGCAGAGTGCAAACCGTCGCAGTTCCGTTCGTGCCGGCGGCCAGGTGTCCGACGTCCGCCATTCTTCGGCGCCAGCCATCCAGTAGCGGATCGGGTCGCCTTCAAGAATGCCCGTGTCGCGCTTTTTCAGCCAGTGGTCGAACCACGCAAGCGCTTCAACGTGGAGGCTTTCCCACGGCCAGGCGAGGCCATGTTCGCCCAGCATCGCCACGCGGACTTCCGGGCTGTTCCTGAGCGCGTGCCAGGCCCTGAACGTCGATGGAAGATGCATGGGGACATTGTCCCAGTCGCAGCCCAGATAAACGGGTACCTGGACGCGCTCCAGCAGCGGCAGCAGGCTGCGCTCCTCCCACCAGTCGTCGCGCGTCTGGTGTTCAACAACGCAAGCCCGCCATAGATCGTCCCAGGGATGCGGATCGTGATGCAGTGTGAGCAAGCCCTTCAGGGCCGCGATTGCCGCCTCGCCATTGATCGTCTCGAACCGTTTGTGAATGACAGGTGTCTTCAGGAAGCGCCCCAAAACTTCGACGAACCGATTGCGGTAGAAGTCGCTGACGTGTGCCGACGTCGCACCGATCATCGACAGGTACGGCGTCAGAAAACTCGTGCTCGCCAGTCCGTTGTGTACGGCCGCTTCGTAGAGATCGATACTCGCCGCGACAGGAAAGATGGCCTTTAGATGGGCGGGCTGTTCCACCGCCGCCTCCAGCTGGGTCATCGCAAAGTAGCTGATTCCTACCATGCCGACGTTACCGTCGGACCACGACTGCTCGCCGGCCCATTGGACGAGATCGTGCATGTCTCGCCGTTCCTGCGCGTCGAAAAACCCGAACGTTCCGCCAGAGCCCCCCGTGCCGCGCACGTTTGCAATGACGTGTACGTAGCCTCGCGGCACGAAAAAGTCGCTGGCGCCCGCTTCCAGAAAGCCCAGCGGCGCCCCGAGGTTCTGGATCTGACGCGGATAAGGCGATGCCGAAACCAGCACCGGGTATCGGCCGGGTGCTGCGGGCCTGCGGATGTCCGCGCGCAGCTCAACGCCATCGCGCATGCGCACGACCACGTCGAATTCCGAGCCCATCTCGAACATCGGACGAGAAAGATTCCTGTAGTGGCGGCCCGTTGTCTGGGGCCCGTTGAGTTGACGCTGGCCGGGTTCCGTCCCGGAGACTGCTCGTGACATGGTGCTGCTCCATCGAGAATGATCCGGTCGTCACCGTCATAGCCAAGGCCTGCCCAAAAGTGACAGCTGGAATCGACTGCATCGTGCCCGTCTGTCCACGCAGCGGGCGATGATGAAGTAGAATGGAGCATATCTGAATTGAAATTCAAATTCAAACTAATTCCCGTAAGGTACGTTGACCATGCCAACGAATTCAGGCAGGACCCCGGACACGCGAAAAGGTCGGGCGTCACGGCCAGACGGCGCCGCGACGCGGCAGCATTTGCTCGATGTCGCGGGACGCATCTTCGCCGAACGCGGATTTGCCGAATCCACCAGTAAGGCGATATGTGAGACGGCTGGCACCCCTATGGCGTCGGTCAATTACCACTTCGGCAGTCGGGAAGCGCTTTATGAAGCGGCCCTTATCGAAGCGCACCGGCAGGTCGTGGGACTGGACGAACTCGCCGCACTTGTAGACGGAATCAGCGATCCGCAGGACAGGCTTCGCACCGTGCTTACGCGCCTCGTGAGCCTTTCGACCAGCACGAAAAGGCCATGGGGATTTTTGCTGATATTGCGCGAAGTCCTCTCGCCGTCGGCGGCCATTCCCGCGCTCGTCGAGCAGGCTGTGCGGCCGAAAGCGGCCTTCATGCTCGGCATCGTCAGCGACGTGCTGGGTCTGAAGCCGAACGATGCCGCCGTTCAACGTGCAGTGCTGTTCACCGTATTGCCCTGTATCGCAATGATGATTGCGCCCAGGAAAATACAGTCGGCCGTACTTCCCGCGGCAGGCAGCGATCACGAGGCGATTGTCGACGACTACCTAGAGTTCGTTATTGCGGGGCTTGAAGCGCTTGCCAACGCGCACCGCGCCGGCAAGCCCTCACAGGCGGTCGAAGCCGTTCGTCGAAGACGCACGCGAAAGAAGACTGGGGCATAGCAGGTGAAGCGATCGGCACAAAGCCATAGGACGTCGCCTGGCAATACTGCACGTTTCTGTGCACACACTGCTCATCGCCGTTCCGGCGGCAGCGCCGGAACCCAACTCTCCCACAAGGGTGGCGAGCGACTCAGGCCCTCGCGAATTGCTAACTATAACCTGATGATCGTGCGCCAAGACGTGCTTGGCGAGGGTTTGGGCGATAGGCCCGGCGCCGATAAACCCGATTTTCATTGCGAATTTGCTTGCTGACATGCGGTTGATTATTCATGGGGTGCCGGCGTGATCCCATGACCGCGCTTAACGTACAAACCATGCCAGTCATATTACTTTCAAAATACAAGTAAAAGGCAGAATTTTACTTGCAACATACAAGCGATGTTAAGATGTAGCCATGAATACGAAGAGCAAAGAAGACGTTCGGTCCCATTGCGCGGTGAACTACGGCGTGGAAATCTTCGGCGACCGGTGGTCGCTCTTGATCATTCGGGACATCGTTTTTGCTGGCAAGAAGACGTACGGCGAGTTCCTGAAATCGGAAGAGGGAATTGCGACCAACGTCCTTGCTTCCCGCCTTGCCTTTCTTGATGAGCAAGGAATTCTCTCGAGGGCGCCCAGCCCCGACGACAGGCGCAAGGACTTCTACACTCTGACCGAGAAGGGACTCGACCTCATTCCCATCGTCCTTAACATAGTCCTTTGGAGCGCGAAGCACGACTCGAAGTCGTATGTGCGGCGCAGCAAGGAGTTCCTTGCTCGACTAAGTCGAAGCCCCATGCAGGTGAGCGAAGAGGTGAAGGCGCTGGTCCGCAGTGGCGGCTGTATCTTTCCTGATAGCAACTGAGCATGACGGCAAGGACGCGCCAGCACGTCGCGCGAATGATATGCGCACGCCAACGGCTACAAAGTGCTGCGAATAGCGGGGCCGATGTCCGAAACGGTCCTGGAAGCTACCATTAATATTTCACCAACCCCGGCAGCTCCTTCGGGTCGACCACGGAAGTTCATGGTTCCGCGGTCGCACAACGTCGGGCGCGCCGCTTCCGGGCCGGGCTGTCGTCAGCTACACCCACTACAATGAATGCACGCCAGGAGACAGCCGGGACCCGTCATGCACCGTACCCCGATCACGCGAGCGTGGAAACGAACAGCCAGGCCAATCCGCATCGCTGCGTGCGTTGCTTTGTTGCTGTCGCCACTTACCCTGCCAGCGCAGGACGAAACACCGGGTATTGCCTTTTCCACGCTCGAGCCGGGCGGACCACTGCCCGCAGGGTGGAAGAACCTGCCGGTCGTACACGGCAAGGCGATGACGCAATACACCCTGGTTCACGACGGCAACAAAACTGTCCTTCAGGCAGACGCCGATCGTTCCGCTTCCGCGCTGATGCATGAAGGCAATATCGATCTCGCGCAGACACCCGTCGTGGCATGGCGCTGGAAAGCGGAAAAGCCCATAGAGGGCGCGGACAATCGCGTCGGTTCGAAGGAAGACGCACCGGCGCGACTGGTCTTCACATTTGACGGCGACGTGAGCAAACTTTCGATTTTCGATCGCACGAGCATGGCAATGGCAAGGCGCCTGGGCGGCCAGGACCTGCCCTACGCAACGCTCATGTACATCTGGTCAACCTCGGCCGCGCCAGGCAGTGTCATTGCCAACCCTCACACGGGCCGCGTTCAGATGATCGTCGTGTCCGGCCAGCCCGGCGATGCCGGCCAGTGGCAAACGCTCCGTCGCAACGTCGTGCAGGACTATGAGAAAGTCTTTCACGAACCGCCAGGACGGATCATCGGCTACGGCCTGCTGACCGACACCGACAACACCGGCACGACGACACGCGCGTGGTATGGAGACATCCATTTTCTGCCTGGGCCATGATTCATAGGAGCCTCCACGCAAGTCCAGCTTCATGATGCCCATGGGCACGGCCGTGTCGGCGTCCACGTTCACGCTCGGCGAAAATCACCGTGGCTTGTAAGAGAATTTCTGGCCGCCGACGCTTGCCTCGTACATCAGCCCACCCTTGGCCACTGTGAATACGGCCATGCCTTTTCGATAGGACCCCGCAGTTTTGGCGTCTTTCTTGCCACCGCTGACGTTAGCAGACGTGCCCGTCGTGCCTGCCTGTGCACCCGCCGCCGCAGTGATCGCGATCGCATTGGCATCCGCGCCGAATTCGAAGTTGCCACCGGTGAATTCCTTGAGCGCGCGTGCGTCTTCGAACAGGATGAGTTCACTGTACACCTGACCGCCTAGTTGCAAACCCACAGTGAGCTGAGTCATCGTCGCATCGCCGATATGTTTCCCTTGCTCATAGACGCGGCCCTTGCCACGGGCGCCGCCGATACCGACCCCTCCCTTGCCGATCTTCGGAAACACAGCGTAGGCGTAGGCATTCTGTAGAAGACTGCCGCTTTCTCCCGCGTTCCTGAACAGGTTGAGTGCGTCCGAATATTCGTCGGCCCAGGCAGCAGAAACAGGCAAAAACAGCACGATTGTGAGCATCAACATCAGACGTTTGAGCATGATATGTTCTCCAAGGATTGGGCGCGTTCAAGCACTGCCGTGATGCATTTGCAGTGTATAACCAATTTGCCCCGCTACAACATCCTCGATCCGTTGCAGCGTCACCGTCCGTGACGGGGATGCTGATATAGCCGACCTGGTGCTAGCCATCGCCCCGCTCCGGGTGATACGCATGCACTGACCTGACGCGAATTGGCTACGCCAATCTCCCGAGCCTATCGTTCGTAGACCAAACGACATGATCGACGTTGCAGACGGCGCAAGAAGGCGCAATCGGCCATCGTCGAAGCACCCGACACGCTTATGCGGCCCGGACAAACGGTGTCCGGCTTCGTGCTGACTCATCTCGACAAAGGCGTGAAATGAGTGCAGTCGCGAACCGGCGCAGCGGGCAGTCCGTGCGGGCGAGCCACTTGTGACTCAAAGTTAAAGATGCTTTGAATATCGGCCCGATTCCTGGACTCCCGGTAGGGGTAAAGTGCCCTCCACTGACTACATATGAGGACGGAGACATGAAGACCTATCGCATCGCAACGATCCCTGGCGACGGCATCGGCAAGGAAGTCGTGCCCGCGGGCAAGCAGGTGCTCGAAGTGCTGGCCAAACACGGCGATCAATTCGCCTTCGAATTCGAGGATTTCGACTGGGGCGCCGACTACTACCGCCAGCACGGCGTGATGATGCCCGCCGACGGCCTCGACGCCATTCGCAACAAGGACGCCAT
>NZ_QEOB01000017.1:0-248375 GCF_003096875.1 Paraburkholderia unamae | reverse complement strand
CGTGAACTGCACCCCGTGAAAGACAAACCCTAAACCCCGCAAGGCGGACACTTGAACTTGGCCGGAAAGCGGACATCTGAAAATGGCTTTGACATGGTTCTGGCAGCAAAAATCATTTATGTAAGCTCACGAGCCGCCGAAAACAAACCCCCAAAGCCCGTGCTGTGACTTTTTCGAACATGTCTATGCACGATATGAAGTATTTTTTCTGGAGCGTCCACCACAGACTGTCTTCTACAAACCCCGCGCACATCCGAATCGGGTGCCGAATCGAGGGATCAAGGACCCGTCAGGTTCAACAAGGAGACAGCAGTGTCAGATATCTCGTCCAACGCGGCCGCACAGCGATATCGCAGCGCCACACCGGTCATTCGCACCCGGATGGCCGGCTGCATCGGGCATGCGATCGAATGGTTCGATTTTTCGATTTACGCGAACTTCGCCATTTTCTTCGGCCCGCAGTTGTTCCCGTCGACGGACCAACGCTCCGCGCTGCTCGCCGCGTTCGGGGTCTATGCAATCGGCTTTGTCATGCGTCCCGCCGGTGGCTGGCTCCTGGGTGCCGTCGCTGACCGCCACGGGCGCCGTACCGCGCTTGCCATTTCCGTCACCTTGATGGCCGTGGGTTCCCTCCTGCTCGCGGTATTGCCGCCCTACGCCATGATCGGCCTCGCCGCCCCCGTTGTGGCGACGATTGCCCGACTGTTGCAGGGTCTCTCTGTCGGCGGCGAATTCGCCGCGGCCTGTTCCTTCCTCGCCGAAACCGCACCGCCGAACCGCCGGGGTTTTCACGGCAGCTTTTTGTTCTTCGGCACAGGAATCGGCTTGATCGCCGCCTCGGCAATCGCGTGGGTACTGAACCGCGTGCTCACCCACGAGCAGATGCTCCATTTCGGCTGGCGCATCCCGTTCCTGATCGGTGCGTTTGGCGGGCTGTTCGGCTACTGGCTGCGTACGCGCGTGGAAGAGACGGAAGCTTTCCGACGCACCGCCACGCGTGCCAAGGAGCGCAATGGCTCGATCCGCGTGCTTTTCACGCAATACGCGAAACCGACCTGGACGCTCATCGGCACCAGCATTCTCGGTGCCTTCGCCTTTTATCTGTTCATTGTCTACGTGCCGGTCTATGCGATTCACCGCTCGGGCGCCGAACCGGCGACGGCCTACGCAGCGAGCACCTTGAGCCTGATCGTGTTCACGGCGGTCCAGCCGCTCTTCGGCTGGCTATCGGATCGCATCGGCCGCCGACCGCAACTCATCGTGATGGCGGCGATATATACCGTGTTTGTGTACCCGGTCGTGCTCTCGGTGGGCGCCTCATTCTGGTCGATCGCCCTTGTCGAGATCTTCGGCATCGTCGTGTACGGCCTCTATACGGCGATTGCGCCTGCACTCATGGCCGAGCTTTTCGGCGCCGAGATCCGTTCGCTCGGCATCGGACTCCCGTTCAATCTGGTCGTTGCGATTCTCGGTGGCACGACGCCATACATCATGACGTGGCTTCAGGGCCGCCAGCAGGAATACCTGTTCCTCATCTATGTATCCATCGGCTCGGCAATCAGCCTGGTCACCTACGTGCTGATGAAGGAGACGCGTGGGATCGCGCTGGACCCGGAACACCGGCACCATGATTGACGCATTGCACAGGCAACTTTCACGCGCCGCGATCACCACACAAGGCGACGAATGCGCCCTCAACCACATCGATCTGGGCGACGGGCCCCCGCTTCTGTTGATTCACGGTGGGCACGGCGGCTGGTATCACTGGATGAAGAATATCGAAGCCCTCGCTGCGCACTCGCGCGTGATCGCACCTGACCTTCCGGGTTTCGGCGCCAGCACCGCGCCGAAGAGCGGCTTCACGCTTCACCTCGCAGCCAGCGAACTGTTCGCCCTGCTCGACCGGCTTGGCATCGACACGGTCGACGTCGCGGCGTTTTCGTTCGGCGCGTGTATTGCCGCGCAGATGGCCGTGCGGTTTCCTCATCGCGTGCGCTCGCTTGCGGTGGTGAATCCGGCCGGAATGGGCCCGGTTTCGGCACGGCTCTCCGACACGCAGAACGAGGCGGCGCGAGTCGCGAAAGCGCATGGACTCGAGCAAGGCGTGCGCATTTCGCTCGAGGAAATCATGCTATGCGACTCCCGCCTCGTAACAGAAGATCTTTGCAGACTCACGGCTGACCACGTGCGGGCGACACGCGTGCAAACACGCCCCATTGCCAGGACGCATCCCACGCGCGCCCTGCTCGACAGCGTGCGCGCGCCGATGTGGCTGGCATTGGGCTCACAAGATCCCCACCAGCGCCACGAGCTTGACCTGCGCGCGCGCTATGTCGAGTCGATCTCCGCAGGCAATACCTCGTCGATGTGTCACGCCGCGCATTGGCTGCAATTCGAGGCGGCGCCGTGGTTCAACGACAACCTGGCGAATTTTATCGACCGCGTTCGCGGCACCCCTCGCCCACCCCGTTCCATCGATACCGGATTCCAGACATGATTCTCGACACCTTTGCCCAGTACGTCGCCACTCAGGCGAAAGTCGATTTGCCCGCATCTACCCGTCATGCGGCGAAGCGCGCACTGATCGACTGGTTCGCGGCGCTACTCCCCGGCACCCGCACGGCACCCGCCCTGCAACTGCGGAGCGCGCACAGCGAGGAACTGGGCGTTGGGCGTTCGAGCTTGCCGGGCACCGGGACGAGCGCGTTCCCGGCAACTGCCGCGTGGATCAATGGCAGCACATCGCATGCGGTGGAATTCGACGACATCTTCCGGGACGCCGTCTACCATCCGGGCTGCCCAACGGTTGCCGCAGCGCTCGCGCTAGCCGAAAACAGCAACGCGAGTGGCGAGCAACTGCTCAAGGCGATCGTCGCAGGCTACGAAGTCTCGACGCGCATTGGCGCCGCCGTGCAACCCGCCCATTACCGCTTCTTCCATACGACCGGCACGGTGGGATGCTTCGGCGCGGCCGCAGCGGGCGCGCTTCTCGCCGCGCCTGGGTCCACCGACGCGGCACGTCATGCGATGGCGACGGCGGCGACCTTTGCGTCCGGCCTCCAGCAGGCCTTCCGCTCCGACGCGATGACCAAAGCCCTGCATGCCGGCCACGCCGCCGCGGTGGGCGTACGCGCGGCACAAGGTGCCGCCGCGGGGCTGACCGGCGTGACCGACATACTGGAAGGCGCAGCGGGCTTCGGCGCCGCCTTGTGCGACTCGCCGAGCTGGCACGGCGTCACCGACGGCCTGGGCGTGCAATTCAACATCGAGCGCATCACGCAGAAAAATCACGGCTGCTGCGGCCACACATTCGCCGCCATCGACGCGTTGCTCGATTTGAAGCGCGAGCACGGCTTCACGAGCGACGCGATCCGCAACATCAGCGTGCGCACGTATGGGGCGGCGCTCGAGGTGGCCGGCATTCGCAACCCGCAAACGGCCTTTGAAGCGCGTTTCAGCCTGCCCTACGTCATGAGCCACGCGGCGATGTATGGCTCGGTCAGGCTCAGCGCGTTCGAGCCCGCGCGGCTTGCCGAGGCGCCGCTGCGGGCCTTGATGGAAAAGGTCGAACTGGTCGCCGATCCGGCCTTGACGGCCGCGTTTCCGAAGCAGCGTGCGGCGCGCGTGGCCGTGACGCTTGCTGATGGCCGCACGGTCGGGACGTTTGCCCCGTATCGCCGCGGCGATCCCGAAGCGCCGCTGACCGACGCCGAACTCGACGCCAAGTTCACCGAACTCGCCACACCGGTAATCGGCCAATCCGCTGCGCGATCGCTGCTCGATCGACTCTGGCGCATCGATGAACACCGTATTGCCGATCTCGCGCTCGCGAAGCTCATCGCCTCGCAAGCGTAAGCCGTGTCCTCACTCTGCCATGCCCTCTATCATGGGCATGGCAGCGATTTCGTCCATCAGCCACGAGCGAAATGCCGTGATCTTGCGCGACGGCCTGCGGCCTTCGGCAATCAGCAGGTAATAACCCAGCTTGCGCTTCACCGGGCGTTTGAACGGGCAAACCAGCGCGCCCGAGGCGATATCGTTGGCGAGCAGACGCGTTTGCCCGACCGCCACGCCAAGCCCCTCGATCGCCGCCTGGTAGGCGAGCAGCGAGTTCTGAAAGCCGCCGCGCTGCTGCTTCACGAGCGCTTCGAGATCGCTGCGCCCTACCGCATGCAGCCAGTCGAACCAGTCCTGGCGCCGGTAGCGCGATTGAAGCAGCCGATGGTTCGCGAGATCCGAAAACGTCTTCAGCGGCGGCCCGTCACGTAACAACGCCGGACTGCAAACGGGCTCAATGACGTCGTCGAACAAATGCTCGCTTCGGATACCGGGCCAGTTACCGTCGCCGAACTGGATTGCCGCGTCGGCCTCGACCTCGTTGAAATTCATCGGCGCCACGGTCGTGCTGATCTCGACAGGAATGTTGGGATAGCGCTGCTCGAAGCGTTGCAGCCGGTGCATCAGCCACTTCGCCGCGAACGTGGTGTACACATTGAGCCGCAGCGCCTCGCCCTCCGCACTGCCCACGATGCTTTCGGTTGCCGCCGCAATCGCCGCGAACGCCGGTCCCACTGCCTTGTGGTAGGTCGCCCCCGCCTTCGTGAGCCGCACGCCGCGCGGCTCTCGCTCGAACAACGTCACGCCGAGATATTGCTCGAGCGTGGCGAGCTGCCGGCTCACCGCCGAGTGCGTGACGCACAGTTCGGCCGACGCCCTGGTCAGGCTGCCCAGGCGAGCAACGGCATCAAATACGTGTAGTGGATTGAGCGGGGGAACCGTGCGAGACATAGCGTGTGATCGGCCTTGAAGGCCGGAATGAAAAACGGCAATTGATGTTCCAAAAACTCACATCAACGTACTGTATGCGAAGTAGTGTGTCAATCCCGCCGCGGGAATAATGACCTCACGATGAACACGTAATTGGAGACGAAGAGGAGAACCATGGACTTCCAGTTCAATGAGGAGCAAACCGCATTTGCTGACGCCGTGCGCCGGTTCGCGAAAGACACTCTCGCAGACGGCGCGCTGCGGCGGGCCCACGAACCCGGCTATGCGTTCGACGTCGCCCGGCTGCTGTCCGAACAGGGCTTGCTCGGCATCACGATGGACGAGGAGGACGGCGGACAGGGCGGCACGTTGATGGACGCCGTCATCGCGATCCAGGAAATCGCGCTGGTCTGTCCCAAGAGTGCGGATGTCGTGCAGGCTGGCAACTTCGGCCCCATTCGCACGTTCGTCGAGTATGCAAGCCCGGAACAAAAGCGCCGCTACCTCAAGGATCTGCTCAGCGGCCGCAAGGTCATCGCGCTCGGCATGACCGAGCCCGGCGCGGGTTCGGCGGTCACCGAACTGCGCACATCGGCGCGTGAGGAAGGCGACAGGTTCGTCATCAACGGCACGAAAATCTTTTCGACGCATAGCCCCGAGGCCGACCTTTTCCTCATCTACTGCCGCTTCGGGCCGGGGACGGGCAACATCGGCTCGGTTCTGATCGAGAAAGGCACACCCGGACTCACGGTCGGCAATCCGTCATGCTTCATGAGCGGTGAACCGTGGTCGCAGCTGTATATGGAAGAATGCAGCATTGCGGCCGAGAATGTTCTGCTCGGGCCAGGCGGCTTCAAGAAGCAGATCGCCGGCTTCAATGTCGAGCGGGTCGGCAATGCTTCACGCGCCCTGGCGCTGGGCCGCCACGCGTTCAATCTCGCACGCGAACATGCCGCCATGCGCGAGCAGTTCGGCCACCCGTTGTGCGAGTTTCAGGGCATCCAGTGGAAATTCGCCGATATGGCACTCAAGCTCGAATCCGCTCAACTGCTGCTCTATAAGGCGGCAAGTGTTGCGCGCGGCACGCTGCCTTCCCCCAACGACACGGCGCTCGCCAAACTCGCATGCAATCTGGCGGGCTGGGAAGTCTCGAATGAGGCGCTTCAGGTGATGGGCGGCATGGGCTACAGTCAGGAGTCGCTGGTCGAATACTGCGTGCGGCGAACGCGAGGCTGGATGATTGCAGGCGGATCGATCGAAGTCCTCAAGAACCGTATCGCCGAAGGCGTCTTCGAACGCCGCTTCGACCCGCGCAAGTAAAGGGACACCATGAGCATGAATGAGACGATGGAGCCGGCTCCCCGCGCCGCGTTACGTAACCTGGCTCTTGCACGCTGCGTGCTGGCGCCCGAAAGCGTCGCGCTGATCGGTGCGTCAGACGACCCGGCAAAAACGGCGGGCAGACCGCTTCGCTTTATCCGGCAGGCGGGCTACGAGGGCCGCATCTACCCGATCAACCCCAATCGCGATGTCGTGCAGGGCGAACGTGCCTGGCCCCGGGTTGCGGACCTGCCCGAAATTCCCGAGCACGCCTTCATTCTCACGCCAACGGAGGCCGCCATCGACGCCCTCGAGGCATGCGCGGACTTCGGCATTCCCGTGGCCACGATTCTGGCAGCGGGCTTCTCCGAGACGGGACCGGACGGCGAAGCACGCGAACAGCGCGTGCGTGACATCGTCGCCCGCACCGGCATTCGCGTTCTCGGGCCGAGCGGCCTTGGCATGGTGAACGTGCGCACAAAGCTCGCGTTGACGGCCAACGCCGCTTTTGCCGAGCCGGATCTTCCAGTGGGCGGCGTGTTCGTGGCCTCTCACAGCGGCAGCATGATCGGCGGCCTGCTCTCGCGCGGCAAGGCCAAAGGCGTCGGCTTTGCCGGCCTGGTTTCCGTTGGAAACGAAGTCGACCTGAGCGTTGGAGAGATCTGCGCCGCGACGCTCGACGACCCGGCCATTACCGGCTACATGCTCTTTCTCGAAACGCTGCGCCATGCGGACAAACTGCGTGCCTTCGCCCTGGCCGCAGCCGAGCGCGGGAAGCCCGTCGTGGCGTACAAATTGGGCCGCTCCGCGGCCGCCGCAGAACTTGCCGTCTCGCACACCGGCGCGCTCGCTGGCGAGGACGACGTGGCCGACGCGTTCCTCAAGGACTGTGGCATGGCTCGCGTCGACACGCTGGAAGCGTTTCTCGAAAGCCTCCCCCTGCTTCGACAAATGCCCCTGCCCAAGCCGCAGGAAGCCGCGCGCGTACCGCGTGTCGCGGTGGTGACCACAACTGGCGGCGGCGCGGCCATGGTTGTCGATCAACTCGGTGTTCGCGGTGTCGACGTCGTGCAACCGCGTGAAGCCACATTCGCGCGGCTCGCGAGTGCGGGCGTGAACGTATCCAGCGGACGCATCGTCGACCTGACCCTGGCGGGCACCCGCTATGACGTCATGAGCGCAGCGCTTCGCGTGCTGCGCACGGCACCGGAATTCGATCTCGTCATCGCCGTTGCGGGGTCTTCCGCGCGCTTCGCGCCGGAACTGGTGGTTCGCCCGATTATCGACAGCGGCATGGACGACCCGACGTTGCTTCCGCTGGCCGCGTTTGTCGTGCCAGAAGCGCCGCAGGCGCTCTTGCGCCTGACCGAAGCGGGCGTACCGTGTTTTCGCACGCCCGAAGCTTGCGCGGATGCGATTGCCGCCGCTGCATCGCGACGCGCGCCCAAGCCCTTCGCACCACGCGCAGCGCCGGGAAAGAACGATACAGGGCATGGGCAGGCCATCTTGCTTGACGAGCTCACTGCGTACGAGCAGCTCGCGCAAGTGGGTGTCCAGCATGCGCCCGCGACAGCGATCCCGGTCGACGAAAGCACGCCGTTGCCTGAGGCGCTCCCCTATCCACTCGCGGTGAAAGTGCTCTCCGGGCGACTGCCTCACAAAACGGATGTTGGCGGCGTCGAACTGGGTATCGCCGACGCCGCTCAATTGCGCGCAGCAACCGCTCGCATTGTCGAGAACGTGAGACGGCACGAGCCGGATGTCCCGGTGGAGCGCGTGCTCGTGCAACCCATGGCCAAAGGCCTCGGCGAGGCGCTGATCGGCTATCGGCTCGATCCACAGGTGGGCCCCGTTGTGATGCTCGCGGCAGGAGGCGTCTATACCGAGCTTTACCGGGACCGCTCGTTGCGATTAGCACCCGTCGATCTCGACGAGGCCCGGGCGATGGTCGCTGAAGTCAAGGGACTGCGCGCGCTTGAGGGCTATCGCGGCAAACCACGTGGCGACCTGGATGCCCTCGCCAGGACGGTGGTCGCCATGTCTCGACTCGCCACCCTTTCCGATGTCTGCGTCGTTGAAGCCGAAGTCAATCCCGTGATGGTCAAGCGTGAAGGCGAAGGCGTGCTGGCCGTCGACGCGTTAGTGCGCATCAGGAAATGAAGCATCGCGCGCGTGCCGCAGGTTGAGGCGAACCCGGGATTCGGCTCCGTCTGCATTCGAAAGTCCCGAGACCGGCTCGACGCATTTGGCGAGCCGGCCAATCGCACATTGCGCGCGATCGGGAACGTGACCACGACGCCGCGTTCGAGCAACAACTCTTTGACGTCGTGCAAGCTCAGGTCGAACCGGAAATACCAGCGAACCGCGCAACTGATGACGACAGCAGGGAACCGGCGGCCGTGATATAGACCACGACCTCGCACCGATTGCCCGACTCGCCTTAAAGGTAGTCGACCTGATGCCTGCTGATGCGCACCCCTGCCAGTTCATCTCGAACACGCAGATGCTCGGGATGCGTAGCGTATGCCTCTAACGCATTGCGGTCCACGAACTCGGAATAGAGCACGACATCGCATGCATAGTCGATACGGCTAACGTCAATGCCTATTTCCAGCCGACTCATTCCTGGAATTTTTCCGTTAAGGCCTTCGAATGCTTCTTTAACCCGGTTGGCTGCCTCGGCCTTCTCTTCGGGCGATGTCCCGCGAACGTTCCACATCACGATATGCTTGATCAAGATTTGCACCTATGGTTTGCATTAGAAGCGTGTCGAGACACCCACCCGAGCGAGCACCTGCGAACCGGTCGTTGATGCGCTGCCCGGCTGGTTCAGCGCATTGATCCAGGCCTGTGTGACTGGTCCGTCTCCGCTCGCGTGCTGATAAATGCCTTCCGCGTAGAGGAAGGTACGCTTGGAGAGGTGGTACTGGACCACACCGCTCAGTTGATGCGCCCGATTGTTGTCCAGCGCCGAGTTGCCCTGCATGAACGAATAGTCCAGACCGGCCGTCCAGACTCCGGTGACATCCCACTGCACGCCGGTCTTGTAGACATCGATCTTTGCGCCGCTCGCCGTATTCGCGGTGTTCGTGTAAAGCAGCATCGCGAGCACGGACCCGAACTGGTAGTGTCCGCCGAATCCAAAATTGCGGATGCTGCCGTTGAGCCCCTCATACAAGCCCGAGTACCTGACGTTGACGAACGCTGCGCCTAGTCCGAGCGGGCCGTTGGCATAGTCGACTCCGAAGCTCATCGTCGAGTTCGCGGTGAAGTCACCCGCGACGCCGCCGAATCCGTACAGCGCGCCAATGTGAATCCCATATAGATCAGGACTGCGATATTTAATCGAGTTGGCGACGCGGGTTGCGCCTCCCATCCGGTCGAAATCGAACGAGCCCGTTGGATTGTCCGGCACGCCAAGCGAGGCGAACGGTCCCTGCCGGAAATCGTAAATACCGCCAGCGAGAAACGCGCCGTCGAACAAGCCGAGCGTCAGTGTCTCAAACATGAAATCGTACTGATTTCCGAGCGTCAGCGTGCCGAGTCGGTCATTCGATAATCCGACGTAGGCCGTGCGATTGAATAGCGCGCCGGCTCCGGGAATCGTCGCGCCGCTGGCGAGGTCGAACTGCGAGGTCAGTTCGAAAAGTGCCCGGCTGCCGCCGCCGAGTTCCTCGGTGCCTTTCAACGTCAGCAGATTCGGTGCGAAGATGCCCGTATCGAGGAACGTCTTCGACCCGCCTTGCTGATTGTTCACGTAAGTGACACCTGCGTCGAGCAGGCCAAAAATCGTCACGCTGCCCTGCGCGTGCGCTGCCATGGGCATGGCCAACGCAATAAGGCCTGCGCACAGTGAAATCCTGCTGTGCTTCATCTCTATGGTCTCCTGTGCCGCGCAATCGCGTCGGCGTTCGTGTCGTTCTTTTAACGGGCTGATGCGTCATTCGGCAATTTCAGAGCCGAGCGGCACGGGCGCGCGCCGCGAAGTGCGAACCGGGGCGGTCTCCTTCAGCGATATAGCGACGACGAGCCCTATGACGAGCGCGCCCAGTGCGAAATACATCGTGTGCGCGACCCCATAGTGTTTGGCCACGTAGCCCGCCAGCGCCGGCGCGATTCCCCCTCCGAAGACCTCACCGACACCAACCACGAGACCAGATGCCGTCGTCATCAAGCGGGCCGGCACCGACTCGGCGCTGATCGGCCCCACCGTGAGCGTAATGAGCGCAAAGACGAAGAACAGCGTCATGAAAAGCCACGCAAACAGTTTTGGCGGATTGGCGTCGCAGCGCGTCAACAATGCGAGGAACACCAGCGCGCCCAGCACGGAGAGGATCATCACCGGCTTGCGGCCGAGGCGGTCGGACAGCGACGGCATGACCAGCGCACCCAACGCGCCGCCAAAGCCAATCGCTGACAGGACAAAACCCATCTGCTCGATGTCCAGATGCAGCGACTCGGTGAGGTAGCTCGGCAGAAACGCCGGCAGGATCACGAGGTTCGTCACCCAGCAGAACATGCCGATGATGTTGAGCGGAATGTTCCGGTAGCGGAATACGTCCGACCACTTGTGCCGCGCGGCGTCGTGAGTCTGCGTATGCCGTGCCGCGTTCTGCACATCGCTGTTGCGCAGGCAGCGGTAGAGCAGGTAGGCCACGACGAAGCCCGGCACGGCCGCGAGCGCAAAGATCCAGTGCCAAGGCACGACCTTCAGCAACTGCGTGACGAGAATCGGTGCGACACCCAGCCCGAGCAACGGCATCATCGTTTGCTGCAAGCCGACGTTGAAACCGTGCCGCGACGGCCTGGACGCATCGATCGTCGCGACAATACTCACTGGCGTATAGGCGCCCTCGGAGAACCCCATGAGCACGCGGATCAGGATCAGCGTGCCAAGGCTCGCCGCAAATCCGCTCGCACTGCACAACACTGAAAACACCAGCATCGCCGGAATGATCACCTTCCGGTGTCCAATGCGATCGGAGAGGTTGCCCATGAAAATCGACGCAAAGCCCCACGCAACGGCCAGGGCGCCGGCAATATAACCGAGGTCCTGATAGTCGAAATGGCGCTCGTGCATCATGACCGGAAAGAGCGGCATGATCATGAAGCGGTCGATGCCCACCAGACCGAACCCGATTGACAACAGCGCAACCGCCTTCCACTCATAGGCCGTATCCCAGGCCTCATTGGACTGCTTCATGTTTTGTCTCCTTGAATATGTCTGCTATCTGACCGTACCGATACACTATTTTTATTCAGTCATACTTATTGATTTGCACGCTCTTCCGGCGGCTTTTTCGCTCGGCAGGCAGCCTGCCGACGCACTCTCGGGCCGACGCCGGCGGCGGCCGGCCCGTCATCCAGCTTACTCGCCGGATTGCTCTGCCAAGCGGCGCAAAGCGCACCGCATCGTCACGCTCCAGCGGTCCCGCTGCCGCCGACAGGCGTCAGCACGAAGTCAAATGGCGAGCGCCAGACCGTGTTGCCGTCGCTGGCGCGCTCGAACGGCGCCACCAGCGTCTCCTTGACACCGAACACCGCATCGGAGTTGAGATAGGCGTCGTCGCCCGCGAACGTGTGCGTCACGATCTTCTCGAAGCCGGGCGCAGTCACGATGAAGTGCATGTGCGCGGGCCGATACGGATGCCGCCCGAGCGCGGCGAGCATCTTGCCCACCGGACCGTCGTCAGGAATCGGGTACGACACAGGCTTGATGCCGATAAAGCGGTAGTGCCCATCATCGCCGGTCGTAAAAATGCCGCGATTGTTCCATTGCGGCTGGATGCCCGGTTGCTGGACGTCGTAAAAGCCGTCCGGGTTGTCGGACCATACGTCGAGCCGTGCGCCCGCCACCGGATTGCCGTTGATGTCGACCACGCGCCCCTCGAACGCACAGGTCTCGCCCTTGCCGTCGAGCGTGATGGAGGCACCCATCTCCCGCTCCGGCGCGCCCACGACATGGAACGGGCCAAGCACGGTGTTCTCGGTCGCGCCGGCAGGGCGACGGTGGTTGAGCGCATCAACCAGCATCGACGCGCCCAATGTGTCGCTCAGCAGAATGAACTCCTGGCGCTCGTTGCCGCAGATCTGCCCGGTGCGGGTCAGAAAGCCGATTGCGGCCTCCCACTCCTCCTGCGTGAGTTGGACGTCCTTGATAAACGCGTGCAGGTGCTTCACGAGCGATGCCATGACGATTTTCAGGCGCGGCTCGACGTCCGCGCCCATGCGCGCATTGACTGCCTGAGCCGAGCCCTCTTCGGTAAAGAACTGGGACATGCTGTGGATTCCTTATAATGAATTGACGAACTGCTACTCGGGCCGTGCGCCTTCCCATGCGCGCTGTAGCAGCGCGCGGACGGCTTCACGTTCGACCGGGCGGGGATTCCAGTACGGATTTTTCACCGCGAGGTCCGCTGCGGCATCGAGCTGGGATTCCTTCAGCCCGAGGTCCTTCAGGGCGAGCGGCGCGCCGAGCGAGCGGGCGAAGTCGTAAAGCCCTCCACCGATCGAGTCACCGAACAGATCCGCGAGGGGCCGCAGTTCCTGGGCCGCGGCCTGGGCGTTGTATGCCGCCGAATGCGGCAACACGATGGCGTGAGTTTCCGCGTGAGGCAGGTCGAAGCTGCCTCCGAGCGTATGGCAAAGCTTGTGATGGAGGGACATGCCGACCGTTCCGAGCACCGATCCACACAGCCACGATCCATAAAGCGCATCGGACCTCGCAGCGAGATCGTCGGGGCGCACGACGATCACGCGCAGCGCATCACGCAGCGCCCGCACGCCTTCGACGGCCATCAGCGACGTCACCGGATTGCGATCTTTCGCGTAGACGCCCTCCACCGCGTGCGCGATCGCGTTCAAGCCGCTCGTCACGCTCATCGCAACGGGCAGACCAAGCGTCAGCGCAGGATCGTAGATCACGACTTCGGGGAGGATCTTCGCGTCGCGGATGGTCGTCTTGATGCCGTCCTCGGTCTGGCCGAGGATCGGCGTCACCTCAGAGCCCGCATAGGTGGTCGCGACCACGATCTGCGGTGCATCGTTGCGCCAGGCAATGGCCTTGCCAAGCCCGATCGTCGAACCGCCGCCAAGCGCGACCACGCAGTCCGCGCCCGCCGCCTCGAACGCGGCCAGCGCCTTGAGCGTCACGGCAACCGGCGTATGCATCGCCGCTTCGCTGAAAACGCCTGCTGCCAGCGGGCCGATCCGTTCGGCCAGCTTCTGCGCGTCGGCCCGCTGCGACGGTGTCGAGAGAATCAGCGCGCGCTCGGCACCGAGCCGCCCAAGTTCGCCGGCGACGGCTTCGGCGGTCCCGGGGCCGAACAAGACGCGGCCCGGATTGATTTCGTAGGTGAAGCTCGCAGTCATGAACGGACTCCGTACTCAGGCGACTTCGCCGACGCGAAGATGGAGCTTCGCGACGAGTTCGTCGAAGCGCTCGCGCAACAGTTCCGCGCTCTTCGCAGTGGCCGCGACGTAGAAGTCGGGGCGCAGCACGACATAGGTGGCGTCGATGCTTGCGAGCCAGCGCTTGTACGTTTCTTCGATATCCACTGCATCGCAAGGCGCGCCCGGCGTGCCGATCCGCGCGGTCCGGCCTTCCAGAAGCGCGAGTTGCTCCAGCCGCTCGGGGCCAAGCGCGTGCGCCGGATCGGCATCCAGACCGATCACGAACCAGCCGTGGCCGACGGCCTGGTCAAAGCGGTCCCGCGTGCCGTTCACGTCGACCACGCCCTGCACCGACAACTCACCCGCATGCGCGGATTCGGCAGACCAGGCCCCCGGGCCCAGATGGCAAACATCGGTCGGAACCGGCTGGTTATTGCGCGCCTTGAGATCGGCCTTCATTTTCACGTCGCGCTCTGCCGCTTCCTTTTCGTCGGCAATGCAGATGATCTTCCCGAGCTCCTGGCTGAACTCGATGTAGTGCTTTGCGTGCTCGAGGCGCTCGGTCGTGTAGCTGTCGAGCACCGCGGCGGACAGCTTGCCTTCGAGAATCGCGTTAAGACGCCAGCCTAATGCGAACGCATCGCGCAAGCCCGCACACATGCCCTCGCCCGCAAACGGCGGCATCAGATGCGCCGCATCGCCCGCGATGACGCAGCGGCCGCGGTTCCACGTCTTCGCCCAACGCGCCTGGAAACGGTAGACGGCGCTGCGCTCGAGTTCGGCGTTCTCCGGCGTCATGCCCCACGGCTCGAGCAGCGCCCATGCGCGCTCGGGGGTCTGCAACTCCTGCGCCAACTCGCCAGGCAGGACCATGAACTCCCAGCGGCGCCGGCCCGGGCCGCCTGGCACGATGGTTGTCGGACGCTTCGGGTCGCACAGTTGCCACTGCATGGGCTGCGCGACGTATGCCTCCTGCGGGATGAGGTCGAGAATCAGCCAGTCGAAGAAGTAGCCCCTGTCCTCGTTCTCGATGCCGAGCGCGTCGCGCACGAAGCTGTTCGCGCCATCGGCGCCCACCAGGTACTTCGCGCGCACTGTGCGGGTTTCGCCGCCAGCGCCGGCTTCCTGCGGGTTGCGCGTGAGCGATACCGTCACGCCGTCACCGTCTTCGACCAGCCCCGTACCCTCCCAGCCGCGCAACTGCGTGACGCCCGGCATGCCGTCGACGATGCGCGTGAGACGCGCTTCGAGGTCCGGCTGGTTGAACCAGTAACGCACGCGCCAGCCCGACGCCGACTGGCTCTGCCAGTCGACGATCTGAAGGTTCTCGCCGCGCACGTCTTTCCAGTAATACAGCTCGTCGTGGTACGAGATAGCCGAGTCATGCTCCGAGTCGATCCCGAGCGTCGCGAGAATCCGGGCGATCTCGTGGTCGTACGTCACCGCGCGCGGCCGGCCATAGGCCTGCGACCAGCGCTCGACCAACGTCACCCGCTTGCCGCGCTGACCGAGCAGGATTGCGAGCAACGTGCCGACCGGGCCGCCGCCAATGATGGCGACATCGGCGTCAAAGTGAGTGTTTGCGGTTGAAGCGGGGGCATTCATGAACTGTCTCCTTGATTCGTCGCCCTGCCGGGCTTGCGGTGCGAAGGATGATGCTGGCTGCACGGATGACGCCGTCCGGCCGGGATGACACCTTCACTTCGCTTGAGACAGAATGTAGATCAAAACTGAATGCTCGTCACATATGGTAAACACTCACGTTTGATCATTAGTCATATCGAAGGATCGCAAACAAAGTGATCCTGCGGTGCGTGTCATGGCCATGCTTACCGAAGCCGGATTCGTATTAGAATGATCGTCAACAATGAATCCAGGCAGACTTCGATGAATTCACAGGCCAATGAGGGCGAGCAGGAAGGGCGCGTGGCGCGCAGGCAGCGTCGTAATCGCGAGGCGTTGATCAAAGCCGCGGGCACGATCATGAGCGAAAAAGGGATCGATGCCGCCACGATGCTGGAAATCGCCGAACTCGCCGACGTAGGCGCGGGGACGGTGTACAACTACTTCAAGTCCAAGGACGAGCTCGCAATCGCAGTGCTCGAGGAAATGATGCACGAACTTGCGCTACGCATAGAAAGGGCGACCGCTGGCCTGGCCGACCCGGCAGCGGTCTATGCGTTCGGGATTCGCACCGTGCTTGAAGCGGCGACTACCGACATCAGCTGGAAGGAAATGCTGTACCGCTCGGAAGTCATCGCCGACGCGCTCTTCCGGCGCATGGGCCCGTTTGCGATTCGCGACCTGCGCAATGGCATCAGCGCGGGCGTTTTCCGCGTGTCGGACCCGGATCTCGTGTGGCACCTGACTGCGCACGCCATCGTCGGCGCCAGTCTCGCCATCACGACAGACCGGCTTTCAGCGAGTGTCAAGGAAGAGATCGTGATTCGATTACTGTGCTTGACCGGCATCGGTATTGATGCAGCTACAGAACTGGCTGCGCGCCCCAGGCCGGCATCAGTGGTCAGGTAACGATTGTCCATGCGCACGCTGTCAGGACGCCTCGCCAGTCTTCAGGTTTCTGCGGAGAGGCGCGTGGGCATAGAGGACAGGCGTGCTAACCGCTAAAGCGATCCGCTGCGTCGCTCTGACGCTTAGGCCCGGTCGTTCGCGCATTCGCTAACGCTCTGTACACGACGCTCTCTGCCACAACGTTTTGGATTCACTCAGCAGGCGTCCGAGTGGCGCCGCGCGTACTCACGATTTGCGTGGCCGGGGGTCGCTCGCCGAGCGCCTCGCGGATTCAATTTTCATCTGCTTGATTTTTCAATGGCGGCGAGCGCACATCGCATTTTGTTGGCGTAGACCGCATTAAAACTGTCACCATTGCGACAGTCAATGTGTCACCGCGCGCAATAACCTCAGAACTCCCTTTGCTCTCTGCCGTTTGCCGCCGGGCAACGCATGCGTAACTCAGACGCTGCGCATGTGGCCCCAGTCGGCCAGAACCGGCCACCGATAGCATGAATGGCAAGCGGCCTCTTTGAGATCAATAGCGGACGGTTGACGAGTCCCTCCTCTTCGGAGCACCCCGAATCGCGAGGACACCGCAAACAACTGCTCCGATTCAGTTACATCGCAGTGCAGTCAACGTCGCCCGGACGCGATTCTCCCCAGTGAAGTGGCTCGATCGCTGCGGCCCCCGTGGCGCGTCCATGAGTTTTTCTAATCAATCTGCCGCCAAAGAATCGTTTGTTCTCCCCGTTTCGCACTTCGATAATTTTCACCAATCCCAGCCCTCCGAGGGCTCAGGTGAAACCAGTCACGCGAACGTGCAATGGAGACAAACCCGATGAACGCCCCCACCGAAATCAAATACTTTCCCCTCGTCCAGTTGCAGACGGTGCTCAACCCGATCGAGCAGGCCACCGGCCTCGGCAATGAGTTCTATACCAGCAATCAATACTTCCAGGTGGAGCGCGACGCCGTGCTGAGCCAGGAGTGGGTGTGCGTCGGCTTCGCAGACGACCTCAAGACGCCGTCGAGCGTGCAGCCGGTCGATTACATGGGCCTCCCGCTGCTCATCACACGCAATCGCGAAGGTGTGCTTCAGGTGTTCCATAACGTTTGCAGCCATCGCGGTATGAAACTGGTGCAGGAAGCCGGGGAAATTCAGGGCGTCATCCGCTGCCCGTACCATTCGTGGACCTATGACTTGAATGGCACGCTCAAAGGCACGCCGCACGTCGGCGGCATCAATCAGCACAAGGACGAACGCGTGCCCTGCGAGAAGCACGGCCTGAAAGCGCTGCGCAGCCATGTATGGATGGGCATGGTGTTCGTGAACCTCTCGGGCACCGCGCCTGATTTCGAGGAAGTGTTGCGCCCGCTGACCGAACGCTGGTCCCAATTCCTTGGCGGCGACGGCAACGCGCTCATGCACGTGCCGCGCGAAGGCGGTTCATGGTCGGTCGAGGTCAAATGCAACTGGAAGCTCGCGGTCGAGAACTACTGCGAGGCCTATCACCTGCCCTGGGTGCATCCGTCGCTGAACTCGTATTCGCGTCTGGAGGATCACTACAACATCGCGTTCGCCGACCAGTTCGCCGGTCAAGGCAGCTACGCTTATAACCTCGCCGATGTCGAAGGCACCTCGCTGCCCACCTTCCCGTCCTGGCCCGCCGACCGCCTGCGCAACGCCGAATACGTCGCGCTGTTCCCGAACGTGCTGCTGGGCATTCAGGCCGATCACGCGTTCGCGATGATGCTGCAACCGCTGGCCGCCAACCGCACGGTCGAGCATCTGCGCCTGCTGTTCGTCGGCCAGGACGCCGCCGATGCGCCGCAATACGAAGCCAGCCGTCAAGCCGTGCTCAACGCGTGGCGCGTGGTGTTCTCGGAAGACATTGGCGCGGTGGAGGGCATGCAGGCGGGCCGTCAGTCGCCGGGTTTCAAGGGTGGCGTGTTCTCGCCGGAAATGGATCAGCCCACGCACTACTTCCATCAGTGGATGGCGCGCCGCGTCCTCGCGAACGGCCAGAACCAGGTGCAGGGTCAGGGGTAAGCCATGGAACGCTCTATCGGTCATCACTGGCTTAATTACATCGACGGCGAATGGGTGGACAGCCCGAACCGTCTGGACGTGGCCAACCCGGCCAACGGCGAGCCGTTCGCCAGCATCGCGCTCGCGAGCGTCGACGACGCGCAGCGCGCGCTCGACGCCGCCGAACGCTGCGCGGCCGGCGGCGAACTCACGCGGCTGCGCCCCGCCGAACGCGTGCGCTGGCTGCTGCGCATCGCCGACGAAATCCGCGCGGTAACGGAAGAAGGCGCGCGCATTCTGTGCCTCGAAAACGGCAAGCGCCTTAGCGACGCCCGCGACGAATTCGCCGAAGCGGCACGCTATTTCGAGTACTACGCGGGTCTCGCCGACAAGCTCGAAGGCATCTCGGTGCCGCTTGGCGACGACTACGTGGACTTCACGCGCTACGAGCCGATGGGAGTATCGGTGCAGATCGTGCCGTGGAATTTTCCGGTGTCGATCTGCGCGCGCTCGCTCGCCCCGGCGCTCGCGGCGGGTAACGCGGTAATCGTGAAGTCGCCCGAGCTTTCGCCACTGGGCATGTGCGTGCTGTTCGAAGCCATCGCGCGGGCCGGTCTGCCGCGCGGCGCAGTGCAACTGCTGTGCGGCCTGGGCCGCGACGTGGGCGCGCATCTGGCCGCCAGCCCGCAGACGAAACAGATCGTCTTTACGGGGTCGGTGGCGACGGGCCGCTCGATTCTCGCCGCCGCCGCGCAATGGGCCACGCCCAGCGTGATGGAACTGGGCGGCAAATCGGCGGCCATCGTGTTCGCCGATTCGGACCGCGCGCAACTGCTCGCCAGCGTGAAAAGCGGCATCTTCTTCAACGCGGGCCAGGTCTGCTCGGCGATGTCGCGGCTCGTGGTGCATCGCGATATCTACGACGAAGTCGTCGCCGAAGTTGCACAACTCGCGCGCGGCCTCGCCATCGGTCCCGGCGAACAGGACCCGGATCACACGCCGGTCATCAGCGGGCAGCAACTGGAGCGCGTGGTCGCGATGTGCGAGGAGGCCATCGCCGCGGGTGCGCAGCCGGTTGCGGGCGGCGCGCGCGTGGCCAACCGCGCGGGCTTCTATATGCAACCGACCGTGTTCGCGGGCGTGAATCCCGCGATGACGATTGCCTGCGAAGAGGTGTTCGGCCCGGTGCTCAGCGTGATCCCCTTCGACACCGAAGACGAAGCCGTCGCCATCGCCAACGGCACGCCGTATGGCCTCGTAGCAGGCGTGTTCACGCGCGACGTCAATCGTGCACTGCGCTTCGCGCGCCGCCTGCGCGCGGGCCAGGTGTTCGTCAACGAGTGGTACGCGGGCGGCATCGAAACGCCGTTCGGCGGCGTGGGTTTATCGGGCTTTGGCCGCGAGAAAGGTCAGGAAGCGATCTACAGCTACGTGCAGACGAAGAACGTGGCGATCCGGGTTGCGCAAGCGTAAGAGGTGCGACGATGAAAAAGTGGCTCTGTATCATTTGTGGCCTCATCTACGATGAAGCCGAGGGCTGGCCCAAGGACGGGATCGCCGCCGGCACGCGCTGGGAAGACGTGCCCGAGGACTGGAAATGCCCCGATTGCGGCGTCGGCAAGGCGGACTTCGAGATGATCGAGATTCGCGAGGAAGCGCCTGCTGCTGCGCCGGTTGTATCTACGCCGGTGGCGCAACCTGCGCCCGCGCCCGCCGCACCGCGCCGCGAAGGCCCAATCGTCATCATCGGCTCGGGACATGCGGGCTACAGCCTCGCGCAAGCGATCCGCAAGCGCGACGCCAACGCTCAAATCGTGGTCCTCACTCGCGAATCCGGCGATCTGTATTCGAAGCCCGCGCTCTCCATCGCCACCTCGCAGGACCGCAGCGCGGAGGCCCTGATCAGCGAAACGCCGTTCGATATCGAGCGCCGCCTGAAGATCCGCGTCTATCCGCGTTGCGAAGTCGAAGCGATCGATGCCGAAGCGCATGTCGTGCAAACCCGCTACGGCGCGATGCCCTATGCAAAGCTCGTACTCGCACTGGGCGCAAGCCCGGTCAGGCTCGATGTCGCGGGCCGCAGCGACGCGCTGCTGAGTGTGAACAATCTCGACGATTACCGATTGCTGCGCAGCAAACTGAACGGCGTCTCGCGCGTCGCCATCATCGGTGACGGGCTGATTGGCTGCGAGTTCGCCAACGACCTTGCCAAACGCGGCCTGGACGTGAGCGTGATCGGCATCGGCAAATGGCCGCTCGAACGGCTCATGCCGCAGCAAGCGGGCAGCCATCTGCAAGACGCGCTCGCGGCGCTCGGCGTGAAGTGGCATCTGCGGAACTCGGTGAGGGAAATTGCGGGCGCGCCCGGCGCGTGGTCGCTCCTGCTCGCCGATGGCGCGCGTGTCGAAGCCGAGGTCGTGATCTCCGCCGTGGGTCTGGCGCCGAATGTAGCGCTGGCCGCAGCATGCGGCGTCGACGTCGGGCGCGGCATCCGCACCGACGCGCAACTGCGCACCAGTGTGGCCGATATCTACGCGCTGGGCGATTGCGTCGAGATCGACGGACGCCCCGCGCCCTATCTCGCGCCGATCAATCATGGCGTCGACGCGCTCGCGCGCACCCTGACCGGCCAGCCGACCGACGTGCACTATCCGCCCATGCCCGTGCAGGTCAAAACGCCCGCCGCGCCGCTGATGCTGTTGCCGCCCGCCGCCCCAGAAGGCGAATGGCGTATCGACGCCACCGAGGACGGCTTTAGCTGCGGCCACTTCGACAGCACCGGCAAGATGCGCGGCTTCGCGCTGATCGGCCAGCGCGCCCAGGCCCTGCGCGGGCGCTGGGTCGAACAGTGCCATCCGGCCAACTAAATACAGAAGGCACACCATGAATCTGCCCCATGACGACAAGACCTGTGGCTGGTACGCCGCATTGCCGCCGCCGCAACCCGTGCGCCGCCTGAGCGGCCGCCAGCAGGCCGACTACGCCGTGATCGGCGCGGGCTTCGCCGGACTCGCCGCCGCGCGGCGTCTGGCCGAACACGAACCCGAGGCGCGCATCGTGCTGGTGGACGCGCAGCGCGTCGGCGAAGGCGCGTCGGGCCGCAACTCGGGTTTCGTAATCGACCTGCCGCACAAGTTCGCACTCGAAAATCCCGATCCGCAATTCAAGCAGCGTTTGCTGCGCCTGAACCGCACCGCCATCGCGCAACTCCAGTCGCTCGTCGACGAACACGGCATTGCGTGCCAGTGGTCGCACGCGGGCAAGTACCAGGGCGCGGTGGGCGAGCGCGGCCTCGCTTATCTCGCGCACTTCGAGAAATTGATGTCGGCGCTTGGCGAGCCCTTTCATGCGGTCGAAGGCAAGGAACTGGCGAAGGTGCTGGGCAGCACGCACTACAGCCGCGCGGTATTTACGCCCGGCTGCTATCTGATGCAGCCCGCGGCGCTGGTGCGCGGCCTCGCGCGCTCGCTGCCGGAGAACGTCGAACTGCTGGAAAATTCGGCGATCCAGCGCGTGGAGCGCGACGGCGTGGGCGGCTACGTGCTGCATGGCATGGACGGCGAAATCCGCACACCGCGCCTGCTGCTGGGCACGAGCATTTTCACGCGCGAATTCGGCTATCTGCACAATCGCCTCTTGCCGGTGATGACGTTCGCAAGCTGGACCGCGCCGCTCGACGCCGCGCAGTGCAAGCGCTATAGCGGCACCTTCGACTGGGGTTTGACGCCTGCCGATCACGCGGGCACCACGGTACGCATGACCCAGGATCGCCGCATCATCATCCGCAACACCTACAAGCATGTGCCGAAGTACGGCCGCAGCATTGATGACAGCACGCGCGAAAGCATCCGCGCCGATCATCGCAAGGCGTTTCTCGCGCGCTTCCCCGATCTCACCGACGTGCCGTTCACGCACACCTGGGGCGGCGTCTACGCGATCTCGCGCAACTTCACCAACTTCTTCGGGCAACTGGAAGACGGCGTGTTCGCCTCGGCGTGCGATAACGGCGTGGGCGCGGCATGGGGCACGATTTCCGGCACCTTGCTCGCCGATAAGGCGGTAGGCGCAACATCGTCGTTGCTCGACGACATTCATTCCGTCACCGGCATGCCTTCGCTCAATCCGCCCGAGCCGTTCCTGGGCATAGGCGTGCGCACGCGGATTCGCCTCGCGGCATGGAACAGCCGGGCGGAAGTATGAGCGAGCCAGACGTGGAAGCAGCAACGGGCGTGAAACTCGTCGATCATGCCGATCTGGGCTTCGTCGTGCGCGGCGGGCCGCCCGGCGCCGCATACGTCGCGCGGGCGCTAAGCGACGAAATTTCGCCGAATCTGGGCGTCGGCTTCGCGCGCTGGGAAGGTGCACAAGTGAGCTGGACGACGCTCTACGAAGAGGTGATCTTCGCGATCGAAGGCTGCCTGGAAGTCACCGCGAACGGCGTGCTGCACCGCGTAAAGCCGGGCCAGGTGTTGTGGATCCCGAAATGTACGGCGCTGGTGTACTCGGGCTTCGCGCTGTTCGGCTATGTGGTCTATCCCGGCGACTGGAAAAAGCACTGTGACGAAGCCTGTCCCGACCAGCCGGCGGACTGCGCCCAGCCCCGCTGGGCACGGTAGAAACACGGGCGCTCGCCGCCCGGAGCTGGCTTGACGCCGTACGGCGTTAAGGCAAAATTTCAGGTCTGAGGACACGCCCGGCAGTGTGGCCCAGACCTGAAATCGCGTTCAATCGCGCATATATATAAAGCAGTCCCCGGAGACACACCCTTCCCATGAGGATCCAGCCACTGCCACCGTTCAAGGCGCTGGTCGCGTTCGAAGCGACCGCCCGCCTTGGCAGTTTTACCCGCGCCGCCGACGAGCTCAATGTCACCCAGGGCGCGATCAGCCGGCAGATTGGCCTGCTCGAAGATTTACTTGGCGCTCACCTGCTCGACCGCACGACGCGCTCGGTGCGCCTCACGCCCACGGGCGAGCAATATTTCCAGTCGTGCCGCGAAGCCTTGCTCTCGCTTGCCGACGCCACGCAACTCATCAAGCGCTGGCATGGCGATCAGCAGGTGACGGTGGCGACCAGCACCGCGCTTGCGTCGATGTGGCTGCTGCCACGGATTCCCGAATTCAACGAAAGCCACGAAGGCATCGACCTGCGCATCGTCGCTTACGATCACGTCAAGGATTACCGCAAGCTCGAATGCGATCTGGCGGTGTACTACTGCAAAAGCCCGCCCGAATACATCAAATACACGCCCATCTGCAACGAGGAAATCTTCCCCGTGTGTAGCCCCGCCTATCTGGCGCGCCATGGCGCCCTGAGTCGCCCCGAAGATCTCGGATCGTGCACCTGGCTCTGGCTCGACGATTCCGAACGCGACTGGGTCACATGGGGCGAGTGGTTCCGCCGCAGCGGCCTGCCGCCCGTCACGCCGCGCAACAAGATCAACCTCAATAACTATTCGATGGTGATTCAGGCCGCGCTTAGCGGCCAGGGCGTGGCGCTGGGCTGGCGCAATCTCATCGATCCCTATCTGAAAGACGGCACGCTCGTGCGCCCGATCCCCGAAACGCTGCAAACGGAAGGACAGTTTCTCGTGCTTGAACCCACTGGCCCGCATGAGCGGCGCAAGAGCGTGGGGAGCTTTCGCGACTGGCTGCTTTCGCTACGTTAAGCGATTACAAAAGCATTTGATTTAAGGCACTGTTCTCCAATTTTTCAGTGCTGGACGCCCGCATTGCGGGCGCGCTTGCGCACGCCTGTACAACGCGTCTTTCTATGACAAAAATTGATGAATGCACGCACGAAATATCGTTTGTCCAGGCGCGCCGACTTCCACACACTGCTCATGGAGTTCACGCGGATGAAGGCTAGAAGAACCGGCTAACAGACCATAAGCGGACCGGCCTGACTTCCCACAAAACATCAGGAGACAGCATCGTGCCCAACAGCATTCCTCATACTTCCTCGCGCGCAGGCCAGAAACCGCCCGCGCTCTCCGGCAAGCATCGCCGCTTCATCGCCCGCCTCACGCTGCTGATTGGCGGCGGTATGTTTATCGACGGCTTTATTCTCGGCAGTATCGGCATCGTCATGCCGGCCATTACCGCCGACCTGCATCTTTCGCTCGCGTGGCAAGGGCTGATTGGCGCGTCGGCGCTGGTCGGCATCTTTATCGGCGGCCCGCTGGGCGGCTGGCTCGCCGACCGCGTGGGCCGCAAGCCGATGTTCACCATCGACCTTGCGATCTTTCTGGTTGGCTCCGTGGCGCAGTTCTTCGTCAACGAACCGTGGCAGCTTTTCGTCGTACGGATCCTGATGGGGATTGCGATCGGCGCGGACTACTCGATCGGCTGGCCGCTGCTCGCCGAATTCGCCCCGGCGCGCCTGCGCGGCAAGCTGCTCGCGCTGCTCGAACTCGCGTGGTACGTGGGTTATCTCGTCTCGTATGCGCTGGGCTGGATGCTGACCGAATCGAACGCAGCAGGCTGGCACGTCATTCTGGGCCTGAGCACGATTCCCACCGTAATCGTCTTCCTGATGCGGCTGGGCACGCCCGAATCGCCGCGCTGGCTCATGAGCCGTGGCCGCCGCGAAGAAGCCAGGGCGCTCGCCGCCGAACACATGGGCCACGAAGAGCAACTCGATCTGCACGCACAGGGCACGGCCACGGTCGGCTCACAGGGCTTCGGACGCCTGTTCTCCGCCGACTACATCAAGACGACGATGTTCGTATCGATTTTCTGGGTATGCAACGTGACGCCCTATTTCGCCATCGGCGCGTTTGCTCCGGTCGTGCTGCAAAAACTCGGGTTGAAGGAAGGCTTGACGGGCGGTCTGGTGCTCAACAGCGTCGCGGTGCTCGGCACCTTGATTGCCGTCGTGCTGATCGAGCGTGTGGGCCGTCGCAAGCTGGGCGTGCCGCCGTTCTTTATCTCGGCGCTGGCGCTCATGTGCGTGGCGTTGTTCTCGCATGCTTCGTCGACGCTGATTCTGGTGTGCTTCTTCACGTTCTCGTTTTTCAATGCGATCTCGACGACGCTGTGCGGTGTGTATCCGGGCGAAGTGTTCCCCACGGAAATTCGCGGCATTGGCGTGGGCTTCGCCACGGCGTTCTCCCGCATCGGCGCGGCGGCGGGCACCTTCCTGCTGCCGCTCATCGTCGGCTCGTATGGCGTGGGCACGGCGATGATGATCGCTGCGGGCATCAGCCTCTTTGGCGGTCTCGTCTCCTATGTGCTGGCGCCGGAAACGCGCGGCAAGATGCTTAGCGAAGCGTCTGCGCCCGCTCGCAAGACGAATTCGCTCGCAACGCCGGGCGAACTGAAATCCGCGCGGTAAGCGTGTATTGGTGACGACGATGCGTTGATACGTTGGCATCGTCGTCATTTTTTCAATTCCAACACTCAATCAGGATGACGAAGCAATGAGCCTCGCGTCTCTGCAAGAAATCGCCCCGCGCAAGATTGGCCCTGCCATCGCTTCGGGCCGCTCGCCGGTTGAGCAGGCCGGTTTGATGAGCATGGCCGCGCTCGGGCCGGACAAGGAAACGCTCGACGCCTGGAAAGCAGCCGGCCTAACGCTGCCGGATCTACCCGCGATGCGCCGTTACCGGCTCGCGCGCGTGCGCCAGCAACTGATTGCGCACGATTACGCGGGCATCGTGCTCTACGATCCCGTGAATGTCCGTTACGCCACCGACACCAGCAACATGCAGGTCTGGACGCTGCACAACGCCTGCCGTTACGCGTTCGTTCCTGCCGAAGGCCCAGTCATCCTGTGGGAGTTCGATCACTGCGATTTTCTGAGCGATCACACCGATTCCGTCGATGAGGTTCGCCCCTGCGTGCCGTGGTTTCATTTCTGTGCGGGCGAGCGCGTGCACGAGCAGGTCGCGCGCTGGGCCGATGAAATCGCCTCCGTGGTACGCAAGCACGGCGGCGGTAATCGGCGTCTTGCGCTCGATCACTGCGATACCGAAGGCGTGGCCGCGCTGGAGCGGATCGGCGTCGAAATCCACAGCGGCGAAGCTTTGATGGAAGAAGCGCGGCGCATTAAATGCGAGGACGAAATTCGCGCCATGCGTTGCGCGATTCACGCGTGCGAAGCGGGTATCGACGTCATGCGCTCGCATTTGAAGCCCGGCGTCACCGAACAGCGCCTGTGGAGCTATCTGCATGCCGAAAACATCGCGCGCGGCGGCGAATGGATCGAAACGCGACTGCTGGCTTCAGGGCCGCGCTGCAACCCGTGGTATCAGGAATGCAGCAGCCGCGTGATCGAAGCAGGCGATCTAGTGGCCTTCGATACGGATCTGGTCGGCAGTTTTGGTTTTTGTGTGGATACGTCGCGTACGTGGTTGTGTGATGACGTTATTCCGAGCGCTGCGCAACGCGAGATTTACCGGCTCGCGTATGACCAGGTGCAGGCGAATATCGATCTGCTGCGGCCCGGTTTGACGCATCACGATTTGAGTCATCGCGCGTTGGTTTATTCGCCCGCGGAGTTTCGCCATTACTCGTGCCTGTATCACGGCGTGGGCTTGTGCGATGAAGCGCCGAATATCTACTTCCCCGAAGCGTGGGCGACGTGGGGTTACGACGGCATGATCGAGCCGGGCATGGTGATGTGCGTAGAGAGTTACGTTGGTCGCGTAGAAGGCGGTCCAGGCGTGAAACTCGAGGAACAGGTGTTGATCACCGAAACCGGTCATGAGGTGCTGACGCGCTACCCGTTCGAGGACAGGCTACTTGGCTGATTCGTGCACGACTTCGCAATCAAGAACCTTCGTCCATCGACAACATAATGACCACCGCTGATTTTATCGGTATTTTCGGCGTTATCTGCTATCAGATCGCCTATGCTGGCTTGCAACTCGGTTTTCTGCACCGCGAGGATCGCCGGTATCTCGTCCTCAATCTTTTCGGTCCCTGCTGTCTGCTTTATTCGCTGTTGTTTCACTTCAATCTGGCGGCTGCGGTTAGCCAGGTGCTTTGGCTCGTGTGGAGTGGGCTGGGGATCAGGAAAATCGTGTTGGCACGGCGAAGCGTGCCCATTGCGGTAATCGGCAATGCTCATGCCGCTACCGGGTTCGCTACGCCCGTTGCGGGCGCGGACATGCAGACGGCGCAGGTGTCGATTTCCGGGCACGATACGCATCTGGATGCGGTACACGGCGAACAAATCCGCAAGCAGATGTTCGCGAGCTACCCCGACGCACTGGCGGAGGACCGCTTCGAGTAGAACTTCAGACGTTCAATCTCCTTGGTCGAGGGGCCGCTGGGGTCGAGTCCAGCCAAACGAATCGGCCGAGCACCGCTCGTACCGCCCCCGTGGTAATCGACACGGCGGGCTAGAGCCGGAGAACCGCCTTTGAGAACTCACTCGAATACGGTTCGCGGGAAGTAGAGCGAGACAATCCAGTTAGGCCGGTCGACGATCTCGCTGATGCGCAGGTCGGCGCAAACGCTGCACAACAGGTAAGCATCGATTGCGCTGATGTGATGTTGTCGCGTGAGAATGTCGATCATTCCAGAGACGGCAGTCCGAGCACCCTCCATCAGATCGGGACCGATGCCAGTAGTGACTTCGTAGCCTTTCGTATCGAGATGACGGCTGACAGGGCCCGGCGTTGTAAAGCGGGGAAACGCGAGGTTCGCCTTTTTGACCAATTCGAATTTCGCCGTCAGTGCTACGGGGCTCTCGATGGCCGTCCCGCATACCTCGCCGTCACCTTGTGCGGCGTGCGTGTCACCCACAGAGAATAGCGCGCCCTCCACCTCCACAGGGAGATAGAGTTCTGTGCCTGCGCCGATGTCGCGGATATCCATGTTGCCGCCAACACGACGTGGTGGAATCACGCTGTGCAAACCCGGTTCTCCCGGCGCGAGGCCGATCGTCCCGCAAAAGGGCTTTAAGGGAACACGTCCACCAGGGCCGTACATGGCCGGGATCTTCAGATCCGCCTCGTATTTCCAGATGTGCAGGGCCGGGTCGGGAAACTGGTCTGCGAGCAAGCCAAAGCCTGGAATGTTTGCCGTCCACCCCCACCCCGAAGGTGCGAATGACAACAGTGTGACCTTGACGGCGTCGCCCGGTTTAGCGCCATCGATATACATCGGGCCAACAACCGGGTTCACTCTCGCAAAGTCTAGCTGTGCAATGTCGTCGACGGTTGAATTGGCAGTGAGCTGCCCTCCCGATGCGTCGACGGGAAAGAACTCGACGGTTTCACCAGGAGCCACGGTCAACACGGGCTTTAGCGTCTGGTCCCAACCGAGGTGGCTCTGATGCTCATGAATTGAGTGGCGCGCCCAAGGTATTCTGCTCATTACCCACTCCCTGGAAGGCCGGCGAATTCAAACCTCAACCAGACCACGAGGGTTAGTCGGCAGTCTGTGCGTTAGAGCACATTCCTCTGTAAGAGCCGAACGGGCACGCTTTCTCGGGAAAGAAAAGGTGGCCTGCTTTCAACGCGATATGAACGCGTGCAGGTCTGTGCACGGCCACTCCTGAGCACTTCGGCTGAGTAAAAATTTGCCGCGTTGCAGATGCAGCATTGACCGAAATGCCTTGGAACCGGACGCTGCGGTGGCGCGGGTAGGAACGGCAGAAGTGGGTCGGTTATGCCTGTCGCATAGAGCGCTCGCCGGCGACCATCCTCGCGCTCGGTCGTCGGACACGGGTCGGCCACTTTGAGACATTCAAATCGGCGCGTAGATTGCCAACAATTCTCGCTGTCGACCGTCTTTTGGACTCAGCGGATCAGCAGTGTGTCAAAGTTCGGGACTCGCGAATGCTGACACAAGATACTCGATGAAGATCCGTACCCTCATCGGGACTCGACGGCCAGCTGGATAAACAAGATGGATGGGCACGCGCTCGGGCTGCAACTCTGGCAGAAGCACCTGGACTTGGCCGGAGCGGATCTCTTCCGCCAATAGCCAGAATGGCGCCTGAGCAATGCCAAGGCCGCAAAGCACAGCCGCGCGAATGTGTTCGGCATCGCCGGTCAGCAGCGAGCCGTGCGGAATGTAGGAGACGACCTCCTGCCCGACTTTGAGTGACCAGGGGTAACGCTCACGGCCTTTCGCAAAGACGATGCAGGTGTGCTGATCGAGGTCCGGAAGCCGGATCGGGACTCCCTTCGCGGCCAGATAGGCAGGGCTCGCCACGAGCACGAAATCTGTCTCGGACAGCTTTCTGGCAGTGAGCGAAGAGTCTACGAGCCGCCCATGACGCACCGCCAAGTCGATGCCGTCACCCACCAGGTCAACGTACCGCTCCGATACCGACAATTCGATCGCGACGTCGGGATATCGTCGAAAAAAGTTGGGAAGTAGCGGGGTAATGCAGAGCCGACCGTGAGCCGGTGCGGTATTGACCCTGACCACGCCTCGTGGCGACTGCTGGCGATCGCCTACGGACGATTCGAGCGCATCGAAGTCGTCCACCAGTTGCCTCGCGGATTCGTAGAATGTTTGTCCTGCTTCCGTGATCACGACCTGGCGGGAAGTCCGCAAAACAAGTTGTGCGCCAAGATGCCGTTCCAGCGCGCCGATCTGTTTGCTGACCGCCGGTTGTCCGATCCCTTCCTCACGCCCGACGGCGGAGAAACTCCCGCATTCGACAAGACGCACAAACAGACGAATCGCGTTCACTCTATCCATACAGACTACCTTCATCAATTCCAGAATGGAATCGATGGTATGCCCGGATGCAGCGTTCCGGCAATGGATAAAGTTGCTTATGTTACGGGCTATGCAATCAACGACACCGAAACAGAAGGAACTGACCAATGAAAGCGATTTGTGTAACACCTGGCCGGGAACTAGAGGTTCGCGACATCCCGACACCGACCGCGCCAGCGCCGGGCCATGTGCTGCTCGACATGGATGCATCGGCGATCAACCATGGCGACAAGACTTTCCTGCGGATGCCTACAGCCGCCGGCAACGCACTCGCGCTCGACCGGCATAACGTCTGGGGCGCGTCGGGAGCAGGCAAGGTCGTCGCAGTGGGAGCAGGCGTCCCGGCGGAATATACGGGCAAGCAAGTGGCGGTCTACCGGTCGCTCGGCAGAAGTCCGGAGAGTATTGGGCTTTGGTGCGAACGGGCGCAGGTGCCTTATTCGACTTGCTTGATCCTGCCCGACCATGTTCGTGCCCGGGACTACTGTGGCTCACTCGTGAACGTGATGACGGCCTACGCCTTTCTCGACGAGATCACCGCAGCGGGCCATAAGGGCGTCATTGTCACGGCCGGGAATTCGGCCACCGGTTATGCTCTTGCTGCCCTCGCTCGCCGCAGAAAGTTGCCCGCGATTTTCTTGGTGCGCACCGAGTGGGCACGGGAGGCGCTGTGCCGTTTGGGGGCGGAGCACGTCATTGTCACCAGCGAAGGCTTCACCGATAAGCTCGGCGTATTGTCCGCCGAACTGGGAACGACGGCGGTATTCGACGGCGTCGGCGGCGACTTGCTAACGGGAATAGCGCCCGGCCTGCCGATGAATTCGACGATCTATATCTACGGGCTTTTGGGCGGCGCCATTCCGGTGTCTATTCAGTCCGGGCTCTTCATGATGAAGAACCTGACCTTGAGACGATTCAGCAATTTCGCGAGCCGGACGGTGAAGGATCACGACGAACTCGTCTCCGCTCTGAAAACCCTTGAAGGTGTGATTGACGATCGAACGTTCAGGACCAGAATTGGCAAGGAGTTCGATCTCGACCAGATCGAACTAGCCATGGCTTACGAATCGCTCGATGGCGCGAAGGCCGTCTTGCTAACATAGGTCGCCCGGGGTCTGGCCGCATCGGACGCGATTCACTATTCACGGCATAGTGAAGCCGTAAGAAGTCGGAATGAACACGACTATCGAGCGTCAGACGCGAGACCGCGCAGGAATCGCTCCGCGAATGTCTCCTATGTAGAAGGCCAACTGGCAGAAGTGGGTCGAGTCCGGAAGTTCGAAACTCCAACTGCTCGGGAGTTCGATGCGGCCTCCTCTACTTCCGGATGCGGCCAGAAGCAGGCATCGCGTTTCGCCTTCAGCCGGATACTCGAATGTCATGACCCAGTCCGGAAACGGACCTTTCCTGTCTCATCATAGACAATGATGTTGAATCCTTCGCCGAGTGCGGGCGGAACAAAGTAGCGGGTGATCTGATCGTACTGCTCCTCCGATGTCTGGAAAGGATGCTCGCCTGACACGTTCCTCGCCATTAAACGAGCTTTGCAGATCTCATCGTTCACATCCAGATAGTGAAGCCGATGCTCGCAGCCGACAGCCTGGAATAGTGAGTGGCCCCACGCACGTGTGCTGGCCGTATTGAATGGAAAGTCCAGTACCACGGATATACCCGCCGCGAGAAGCACCTGGATGTGCTCAGTGAGGAGCGTTCTCATGCGTGCTGCGCGGCTTGCATAGTCGGTCAGCGTATGAATCTCGTGCGGGTATAGACATGCAATCCACTTGTCCTCGCTAACCAGGACCGTCCTGGCGGCATCCGCCAGGCGAGCCGTCAACGTGGACTTGCCCGATGCGATTTTTCCGCAAACCATATGTAAAACAGCCGTCTCACGACGGCCAACTGCGTCGACTACTCGACTCACAGGTGTCATTTCCAGGCGCTCCGTCTAGAGCCCAGAAAGCAAAAACCCGCCTTCTGGGCGGGTTGTGATCGCATATTGTCAACTCAATAGCTATCCCGCCGAGACTTTCGCGGCGCTAATAATCGAGTTGATATTAAATTGGTTCATGTCGCAAAGCTTAATTCAACCGGCGAGACGGAGCAAGTGCCAACCGCGCAGCACAGTCCGAACAGTAGAGTGGCCATCCAGCGCAGGACGGCAGCTAACGCCTCGAAAGCAGTCCTTCCATCGGCGCTGATCCCCACGACGGCTCCGGGTCGATCTGGGTCGGACAGCCAGAGAATGGAAGGGACTTCCCCGTCCCCAGGCTGCGGCGTACGCCACCGTCTGAAGTAGTTTTTGCCCCCCCCCGTCCCCACCCGCGGACAACGGCGCAGACGAACGAAGTCTGTTACCTCGAGAACCGCTCAACCGGCTGACCAGCGCGAGAGCGCATAACCGGGTATCGTGTAGGCTCTCCAGAACCTGCACCCTCGCCCATGAATCCGGCCCAACCTCATCGCGTCTTCGCACGTCTTGCACTGACACTGACTGCCGCCATCGGCACGGCGTCTCTCGCGCTCTTCGCGGCTGGATGCGCGACACCCACACAGCAGCCAGGGCACAGCGCGCTGACGCAACCTGCGGCCGCCTCTTCTCTCGATGCCGCGATCGCCGGTCCTCAGCGTAGCGAGCGGGCCAAAGCGCGCGACGTCTATCGGCATCCGAAGGAGACGCTGCAATTCTTCGGCGTCGAGCCCACACAAACGGTGCTCGAAATCGCACCGGGCGGCGGCTGGTACACGGATATCCTGGCACCATCGCTGCACGATGGCGGCCATCTTTACGAGGCCCAATACGTCAGCACATCAGCGGAACTGGCCGCCGAAGACCGCGACACCGACGCCGCCTTTTTGCGCAAGCTCGCGGCGGCCCCGGCGCTTTATGGCAACGTCAAGGTCGGCACCTTGCGCGCAGGCGAATTCGAGGGCTTCGACGCGCACGGCCAGTTCGACGTGGTGCTCACATTCCGCAACATCCACAACTGGATCAAGGATGGCCAGATCGACGACAACCTGCGCGCATTCTATTCCGCGCTGAAACCCGGCGGCGTGCTTGGCATTGAGGAGCATCGCGCGCGGCGAGGCACGACCGTACAGCAGATGATCGATACCGGCTATGTGACCGAAGAGTACGTAATCGAGCATGCGCAGGGCGCGGGCTTCGTGCTGGCTGCACGCAGCGAGATCAACGCAAATCCGAAGGACACCAAGGATTATCCGCACGGCGTCTGGTCGCTGCCGCCCACTTACAAGGGCGGCGACCTGGACCGCGCGCGTTATGCCGCGATCGGCGAATCGGATCGCATGACGCTGCGGTTCATCAAGCCATAACATCCTCATGACTGGCGCATGCCAATCAAGCGAACATCATTGCCGCTTCATTCGATCGGTTCGTATGGCAAACCAACGTAATTTTCCGCGATCGTCTTGAGGCCGGCATCGGAAGTCGTGTAGTAATCGTAGTCGGTACGCTGCATGCGCTTGTCGAAGGCGTCGCGCTCCGAGAATTCGTGCAGGAGGTTCGTCATGAACCACGAGAAACGTTCTGCTTTCCACACGCGGCGCAGCGCGATCTGCGAATACTTTTCCAGCAGGTCGGTACGGCCGTCGCGGTAGACGCGATTCAAGATCCGATACAACGTGCTCACGTCGCTTGCGGCGAGATTCAAGCCCTTCGCGCCGGTCGGCGGCACGATATGCGCCGCGTCGCCAACGAGAAACAGCTTGCCGTACTGCATTGGCTCAACCACATAGCTGCGCAGCGGCGCGATGCTCTTTTCGAGCGACGGACCGGTAATGACCTTCTCCGCCACGTCCTGCGGCAGGCGCGTTTTCAACTCTTCCCAGAAGCGTCCGTCCGACCAGTCTTCGACTTTCTCGGTCAACGGCACTTGCAGGTAATAGCGGCTGCGAGTCGTCGAACGCTGACTGCACAGCACAAAGCCACGCTCGTGATGCGCGTAAATCAGTTCGTGATTGACAGGCGGGGTATCGGACAGCATGCCGAGCCAGCCGAACGGATAAACGCGCTCGTAATGCGTGAGCACTTCCGCAGGGATCGTCTTGCGCGATACGCCATGAAAGCCATCGCAGCCCGCGATGTAATCGCAATCCAGACGATATGTCTCGCCGTTCTTTTCGAATGTGACGTGCGGCGCCTCGCCTTTCACATCGTGCAACTGAACATTGGCCGCTTCGTAGATCGTGGTCGCGCCGCTTATCTCGCGTGCCGCCATCAAATCTCGCGTCACTTCGGTCTGGCCGTACACCAGCACCGACGAGCCGCCCGTGAGCTGCTTCAGGTCAATCCGGTCACGCCGCCCACCGAATACGAGTTCGATACCGTCGTGAACCAACCCTTCCGCATCCATACGCTCGCTCACGCCCGCTTCGCGCATCAGGTCGACCATGCCCTGCTCCAGCACGCCCGCACGGATCCGGCCGAGCACGTATTCACCGCTTTGACGTTCAAGAATGACGTTGTCGATGCCCGCCTTGTGCAACAACTGTCCCAAAAGCAGGCCGGACGGCCCGGCGCCGATGATCGCTACCTTGGTCTTCATGACCGATGTCTCCTGTATTTCTCTACACCGCGACTTCAACTCTGCTCTTCGAGCACCAATAATTAGCACCGCGGTTGAATTGCATTTTTCTAGAAATTTGCAGCGCTGATAAGGCAATTTTTTCGATTAAAATTGGACTTTTAGAAAGTCCAACGCGAACCGATAACCCGCTGATGAACTCATGAAGCATCCGGCGCAGCACGACATCCCCGTCTTCAAGTTATACGGCGAAGGGCCTGACTGGAGCACGCTCGATTTGCTGCACTGCGAGTCGATACCCGAGCGAAGCAGTTTGCACGACTGGGAAATCCGGCGACACCGGCACGCTGACCTCGCGCAGATCCTGTATGTCCAGAAAGGCGTGGCACAGCTCGAGATTGAGGGCGAGAAGACACGGATAAGCACGCCATCGGTGCAGGTCGTCCCGCCAATGTGCGTGCATGGCTTCCAGTTCTCTCCGGAAGTCGACGGATATGTGATTACGATCGCCGCGCCGCTGATGAACTGGCTTCAGCAGCAAATCGATGCGCCGCGCCGCGTACTTGAACACCCGGGCTGTTACCCGGTCGGCAACGACCGGCCATACCTGAACACGCTGTGCACCCGGTTGAATCAGGAATACGGCCTTCCCGCACCTTCAAGGGACCTGATGCTCCGGTCGCTCGTGAGCGCGCTCGTCGTATGGGTCAGTCGCCAGGACCAACAAGGTGAGGAAAGGGGCGAAACCCAGGATCGAGGCCAGGCCCACCTGAAAGCGTTCTCCAGCCTGATCGAAAAACACTACCGTGAACATTTTCCGATCAGCCGCTACGCCGAACGCCTGGGCGTGACGCCGGCGTATTTGAATATGGTTTGTCAGCGAATAGCGGGCAAAAGCGCGCTCGCCCTCGTTCACCAGAGATTGCTGCTAGAGGCCAAGCGCAGTCTCACCTACACCGCACTCAATATCAATCAGGTCTCCGATTTTTTGGGCTTCACGGAGCCCGCGTATTTCACGCGGTTCTTCAAGCGATTCACCGGCATGACGCCAAACGCCTTTCGCAAGCGAAAATGATTTCACTGCTTCGAGCTTCGGGCTACCGATCTTCGAAGAGATGAATGCGAGCGTGCGTCCCGACGCAAGGCCACACACCCCTGCGAGCGCGTGGCCATTCGTGTGAGGCAAGAGCCGCCGGTGCGTGAAGCGATGACTCAGAACCTGTGACGAAGCGCGACGCGCGCGAGCGCCTGATGGTCGTTCGACGAGTCGCCGGCATTGCCGATATTGGCCACCGCAGCGGCACCTGTAGACGACGTACCCGCCACGATCTGATACGCGGCCTCGGCGTAGAGATCGGTTCGCTTCGAAAGAAAGTAATCGGCCATCACGCTAACCTGGTTGAAATGCTGATTGCCGACGTTTGCACCATCCGATGTGCGGACATTGTTGCCCTTCGCGTAATCGTAGGCCGCACCGAGACTGAAGGCAGGCGTAACCGACCACTTCACGCCCGCATCCACGTTATTGAACCGCGCACTCGCACCGCCCAGCGCCACGATATTGCCGTACTCGATGTTCGACCATGACGCGCCGATCTGCACCGGCCCGATCGTGTACAGCCCACCCGCTATCGCCACCTGATACGAATTCGCGCTGGCATAAGCCTTGTTGAGGATGCCGGTCAACTGCGTTCCGCTGCCATTGCTCGTGAAAAAACCCTGGCCCGCGGTGGCCGCGGTCGGATTCTTGAAGTAGAGATAAGCGGCCGCCACGGTCACCACGCCGTTGGAGTACGCCGCACCGGCCGAATAGCCACCGTTGCCGCTGAAATTGCCTGGCTGACCGCCCACGCTCCAGGTAGCGCCAAACGTCAGTCCATTTATATTGGGGCTCGCATAGCGAATCGCGTTGTTCGTGCGCAGCGAGTTCGCGGTGTTGTCAAAGTCGCCTGGATGCTGGAAAACTTCGCTCGCCAGATAACCCTGAACCGTGACAGCTTGCGCATAGTTGACGACCGAATCGTACTGCCGCCCCAGTGTGACGTCGCCGAAACTCCGGTTGCTCAAGCCGACGGCTGCCTGGCGGCCGAACTGGAGCCCCCCTTGCCCTGCGGCACCCGAATTCAGGTTCACGCCGGATTCAAGCGTGAAGATCGCACGCGTGCCGCCACCCAGGTCCTCGGCACCCTTCATGCCCCAACGGCTGCCGTACATGCCGTTCAGCGAATCCAGATACCATTTCCGTCCGCCTGTCGACGGGCCGGTGGCCACGTTGCTGTTGAACATGATGCCTTCGTCCAGCACACCATACAGCGTGAGACTGCTTTGTGCCCAGGCCGATGCACCGCACAGGCAAAGCGGGGCTAATGCGAGAAGTTTCTTTTTCATTTGCGGTTCTCCAAACCTTGATTATTTATTTGCATAACTAATTATTTGAACGAGAATCTGCGAAAATAAGACTCGCGACCCTCCCTAGTGCATCGACACGCCTTGCTGTACGCGCGTTTGCGAAGCAGTTGCGCCACGCCCGATCATCACGAACAGCGCGCACGCGGACACCAGCGCAGGCACGGCAAGCAGACTGAACACCGAACCGATCTGCCAGCCAAAGCCCATCAGAGCCGCGCCGACGAGTGCCCCTGCCACGCCCCCTATGCGCCCCACGCCGAGCATCCAGGCAACGCCAGTCGCCCGCCCGTGCGTCGGATAAAACGCGGCGGCCAGTGCGGACATCGATGTGACTGCGCTCGTGACCAACGTTCCGGTCAAGAAGATGAGCGTGCCGAGCCACAACTGGTGGCCGACACCGCGCCCTACCAGCAGAACCATCACCGCGGCGAGCACATACGTGGCCGCGATCACGCGATTGGCGTTGAGGCGGTCCATGAACCAGCCGACGCACAGGTTGCCCAGCACGCCACCAAGCGGGAAAAGCGACGTCATCAGGGCCGCACGCGCGCCGGAGAAGCCCGTGTCGCGAAACAGCGTGGGCAGCCAGTTGGTGAGCAGGTAATAGATCAGCAGGCCCATGAAGTACGCGAGCCACAACATCAACGTCCCGAAACGGTACTGTCTCGACATGACGACGCGAATCGCCGATTCGCGTTTCGCGCTCGCGCCGCTCTCAGGCGCTGCGAAGCGGCAGCCATCGAACGTCGTGCCGGGTGCAATACGGCCGAGGATGCGTGCGATTCCTGCGTCGGCACGCCGACGTACCGCCATGAACTGAACGGACTCCGGCAAGAACAGGATCAACAGAACCGTCAGCACGATCGGCCCGACACCGCCCGCAACCAGCACGCCTTGCCAGCCAAAATGCGGAATCAGCCACGCAGACGCGAATCCGCCGAGCGCGAGGCCGGTGGAAAAGCCACAGAACATCGTATTGACAACGACGGCGCGTACGCGCGTTGGCGCATATTCGGACATCAGCGTGACGGCATTCGGCATGGCAGCGCCAAGGCCAAGACCCGTGCAGAAGCGCAGCACGGTCAGCGACTCGACCGTACCGGCGAATGCCGCCGCAAGGCTCCACAGTCCAAAGAACGCTACGGAAAGCACCAGCACGGTCTTGCGTCCGAGACGGTCTGCGAGCGGGCCGGCGAGCACCGCACCGATGCCAAGCCCGACTAGCGCCGTGCTCATCACCGGACCGAGCGCGACGCGCGCAATGCCCCACTGCTGCACGAGCGAAGGCGCGATGAAGCCGATGGCTGCCGTGTCGTAACCGTCGGCGGCGACAACGAGAAAGCACAGCACGAGAATGCCCCACTGAAAGGGGGAGAACCGTTGGCCGTCAATGAAGGCCTGGGTATCGACGACGCGTTCGGAGGTCTTCATTGCAGCCCTCCAGCCACGTGACAGACGAGCGAGGGCAACGCGCCGGCGGGGCCGACGCGATCGAGCGTTTCCATTGCGATGTCTCCTGAGATTGATGTCGTTCTATTGCGGCGCCGTACCCGCGGGCGCGGGACGGCCGATATCTGCCACGGCGCGCCGCAACGCCGTTGCGTGTGAGGTTTGTTTCAGTGCTAGTGCAGCGTGTGCGCGACGCCTATGCCGCCCGCCGCCCAGCTCACCTGGCTCGGCAGATTCAGCCGGTTTGCGCTGCGCATTCCTGTTTCGTTAGTCATCCGAATCTCTCCCATGAAAGGCATACGCAAAAGCGTGTCCTGTGTCTCCGACGAAAAATCTGTATCGATTCCGCCTGCCTGAAGTATAGGCAGACGGCGCCGGGCGATCATGGACAAAACTGTGAAAAAACAGGACAATCTGCACATGTGAGGGAAGACGACATGAGGAAAATCCCTAGTTACGAACTCTACGGAGAAGCATCGACCGCGCGCCCGCCGTGGCACGATGCATTCAATTTCGAGTGGATTCCTGAGCGCAGCCGGCCGAACGACTGGAACATTCCGGCGCACCGTCACGACGCGCTGCTTCAGTTTCTCTACATCCGCAGCGGCCAGGGTCACGTCATCATCGAGAGCGAAAAAACGCCGTTTAACCCGCCCTGCCTCGTGATCCTTCCTGCGCAGGTGGTGCACGGTTTCGCGTTTTCACCGGAGATCGACGGCCTTGTCGTCACGGCCGCGCAGCGCGCGCTGGAGTCCATCGCGAAGTCCGTTTCTTCGACACTCGTCGCGGTTCTCCAGCGTCCCGCCGTGATTCCGGTGAGCGGGCCATCAGCGAGCGACGAAACGCTGATGCCGCTCTTTCATATGCTTGAGAATGAATTTCGCCGAGGCGCGGCCGGCTATACGGCAGCGGGCATGTCGCTCTTAATGGCACTTTTCGTACAGGCGGCGCGGCTTATCGACCATGCCAATGTGCCGGTGGCCGCGCTCGCCGCGCGGCGCAGCCTGCAAATCAGGCGCTTTCGCGAGCTGATTGCCCAGCACTTCCGGGAGCATCGCCCGGTCGAGTTCTATGCGGACGCGCTCGATGTCACGCCGCCGCAACTCGGGCGAATCTGCCGCGAAGAGCTCGGTTCGTCACCCACCGCGCTGATCAACGACCATCTGATTCGCGAAGCGCAGCGGGACCTGGTCTACTCGGGCATGACCGTCAAGCAGATCGCGCACAGCCTCGGATTCGAGGACAGCGCCTATTTCAGCCGCTACTTCCGCAAACAGACAGGTGCGACGCCCCGCGAATTCCAGAGCTCTGCTCATCGCGATCTGGCATTGGGGACGCCGTAGTGCGAAACGCGAAGAAGACACCGAAGGTGTGTTGGCTTACTTCCCGACACTACCCAGCGCGGCGGCACGGATGAGCCGTGTTTCCTGTGCCGTGATCAGATGGCCCGATGCCTTGAGATAGGCCGGGAAATCCGGATGCGTGTCGCGTGCGAGGCACCGTCGTTCGTAGTCCGTAAGATTGTCATATCCCCACAGATGGGTGAACTGGTTCTGCTGCCCCACCAGACTTGTCCAGAATCCGAGTGGATGCCCAAGTGTCTCGAGCAGGATCGGCATGGCGAGCCGGTCAAACACGTCGATGAACTCGGGCATCTTGCGCAGCGCGATAGTGTAGACGCGAAAATCCACGATGGGCTTTGCCAGATACATGGGTTGCGGGCTCATGCGTGTACCTTCTCTTGGCTGGTCGTGGCTTTGTCGGCGATGGCGTTACCCGTGACATAGCCGAACGTCATATTGGGCCCATGGGTGATACCAGCGCCAGGATAGTTACCGCCCATCACGCTGCGCCGGTCATTACCGACCGCGTAAAGGCCCTCGATCTCACTGCCGTCCGCGCGCAGCACCTCGCCGGTGACACCGGTCCTGAGGCCATCGAACGTGCCGAGATCGCCCATCACCACCTTCACCGCATAGAAAGGGCCGGTCGAGATCGGCGCAACGCAAGGGTTGGGCTTGTTGTCCGGATCGGCGAGATAACGGTTGAACGATGTGCTTCCGCGATGGAACGCCGGGTCTTCGCCGCGCCCGGCATCGACGTTGTAGGCACGGATCGTCTTCTCGAGCGCATCAGGAACAATCCCGCAATTGCGCGCCAGCTCGCCGATCGTCTCGCCCTTGACGAGGTAGCCTTTGCGCAGCAGCGGCCCGACCGGCATCGGCGCTGGCTTGGCATAGCCCAGACCATACTTGCCCAGCGCGACCTTATCGCAGATCAGCCACATCGCCGTCTCCCGCTCACCCTCGCACGCACGGATCAGCGCCGAGCCAACGTCGTGGTAGGAGTTCGATTCATTGGTGAAGCGCTGCCCGCTGCGCAGCACGCCGATCACGCCTGGCTTGTAGCGGTCGAGCAAATGCGGGAACACGCCCGTGCGGCCCTTGCCGAAAGGCACCTTCGACACAGGCATCCAGGCCGACGCGTCGGGGAAACCAAGCTGGACGGCGCCCCCCACCTTCTCCGCCATGGTCAGCCCGTCGCCCGTATTGCCGACGGGCGTGGGCGAGAGATGCTCACCCCCGCTCCTCACATGCGGATAGACCTGCGCAATGCGCTTGAGATCGTGAGGGAAGCCGCCGCAGGCCAGCACGACGCCTTGCCGGGCAGCGACGCGAAGCTCACCGTCCGCTGCGCTCGCGAGCACACCGACCACCTTGCCCTGCTTGCTCAGCACTTCCTTCACGGGCGTCGACGTGTAGATCGGGATGCCGATCGCCAGCGCCGACTTTGCGAGCCTCGCCGCGAGCGCGTTGCCACTCGTTACGTTGATCCCCCGGCGATAAAGCGCCAGTTCCTTGATGTGCGTAGCCAGACGGCGAGCAACATAGCAGAACGAAACAATAGATTTGGTCGCGCGGAAGAAGTGCTTGAGGTCCGCGTTCGAGGAATTGAACATCATCCCCATGAAGGTGATCGTTTCGAGCGGCGGCTTGAGGCGTTGCATGTCCTTGCCCAGCCCGCGAATATCATAGGGCGCCGCGAGGATCGAGCGCCCGATATCCACGCCACCCGGTGCATCCGGGTGATAGTCCGGGTAGAGCGTGGGTACGAACTTCATCTCAGTCTCGCGCTCAAAGAACTCGACCATTTTCGGCCCGTTCTCGATAAAGCATTGGACTGCGGCGGCGTCGTAATTGCTTCCCGTCTCGCTCATCATGTATTCGCGCACGCGCTCGACGGAGTCCGCCGGGTTCTGCTGCCGGCCATATTGGCTCAGCGGAATCCACAAGACCCCGCCCGACAGCGCGGTCGTACCTCCGAACACCGGCTCTTTTTCGAGCACGACCACATCGAGGCCGCGCTTCTTTGCCGTAATCGCAGTGGCGAGGCCCGCAGCACCCGATCCGACCACGACCAGATCGCAAGTGATCTCCTTGGCCATATCCAGTCTCCTTTTCGTTATGGTGTTAATGGCGCTCACGCGGCCGGGGTGGCGTTAAAACCAGGGCGCGGAACCATATCCATCAGCATGCAATCGAGCCCGCCGTCGACGAGCACCTCGGCGCCATTGACGTAAGCCGCCAGGTCGGAGGCGAGGAACATGGCCGGGCCTGCGAGGTCCTCTGGCTCGCCGATGCGGCGGCTCGCAGTGGCGGCGGCGCGGCGAGTCTCGAAGCCGGGTTCCTCATAGAATTTCGCGGACAGCGCGGTGCGGATCATGCCGGGCAACACGCAGTTGCTGCGCACGCCGCGCGGGCCCCACTCCGCCGCCAACTGCCGCGAGAGCAGCAGCACGCCCGCCTTGCTCGGGCTGTAGGAACCGCTATTGGTCTGCGGATTGAGCGCCGCAATCGAGGCAACGTGGACGATACTGCCCTTGCCCGCCGCCAGCATGTCGCGACCGAACGCGCGGGCACACAGAAGGTAGCCGGTGAGGTTCACGGCGATGGCCTGGTTCCAGTCTGCGATCGAGACCGTTTCGAGCGATCCAGCGCGTAGTAGTCCTGCATTGTTGACGAGCACGCTGACCGGACCGAGCGCCGCGCGAACCTCGGCGGCGGCGGCGGCAACGGAGGCTTCGTCCGACACGTCGCAGCCGAACGCCTGCGCCATGGCACCTGCCTCCCGAAGTTCGGCGGCGACAGCCTCAGCGCCCGCAAGATTACGGTCGACGAGCGCCACATGGGCTCTAACACTAGCGAAGGCCCGCGCGATGCCGGCGCCAATTCCGCTGCCTGCGCCCGTGATCACGCAGACCTTGCCGCCCAGGTTCAGCCCGTATGCGGTCGATGCAGCCACGCGATGTTCAAGTTCCTGTTCCATGCTGTTGCTTTCCCCAAGATTTTCCACGCCATTACACGTGGTGCATTTCGTATCGCCATTGAACGCCTCAAGCGCCTGTGGAACAATGGACAGAGACGACATATAACAGGACATACCGTGCATCATGGCCGATGACCAACAGCGCCGCCGGACGGTTCTGCACTTCGCGCTCTATGGGGCGGAAGCCGGCCAATCCTGGGTCGACATGGTGCATTACGAGCCCATTCCTCTGCGTGCCGGCCGTTTCGACTTCGACATCAAGCCGCACGTCCACGACGCGCTGATCCAGGTGCTCTACGTCACCCGCGGAGGCGGCGAGACCTTTATTGACGGCAAGACGTGGGAGGTCGTTGCACCCTGCCTGATCGTCGTGCCGGCGCACTCGGTTCACGGCTTTCACTTCCGCAGCGACATCGACGGTCACGTCATCACCGCCGCGCAACCTGCATTGGAATCGCTGGCGATGACGGCCGCGCCCGACCTGCTGGAATTCATGCGCACACCAACGGTGCTATCGGTCGATCGCGACGTCGAGCGCGGTACACCGCTGGACACGCTTTTTCAGTCGATCGCGCACGAGGCGCAGAGCCACGAGCGCTGGCAGTTCACCGCGGGCGCGGCACTGGCGATCACCCTCTTCGTCAAGATTGGGCGCCTCAGCGAGAGCGCCCGGCTTTCAACCAGTTCCGAGCAGCGGACAATGGCGGCGCGGATCGAACGCTTCCGCGCGCTGCTCGACCGCCATTGCCGTGCGCGACGGCCAGTGGCGAGCTATGCCGACGAGATGGGCGTCACCACCGGCCAGCTCTCCCGCATCTGCCGCGCCACCTTCGGGGTCTCGGCAATCGAGGCAATCGACGCACGCTCGATCCACGAGGCCAAGCGCCTGCTCGGCTATTCGAACCTCAGTGTGAAGCAGATCGCCAGCGAACTGGGTTTTCAGGACGAAGCCTATTTCGGCCGCTTCTTCCGCAAGCAGACGGGACTCCGGCCAACCGAATATCGCTCTGCGGCCCACGATCGATCCTTGCCGCCTGAAAAAAGGGGCGCGGACTGACTTGACCGCGCCCTGCTCCCGTTCAGACCGATAACCCGCCCAGCTTGACGAACAGGTGCTCCGGCCCGGAATTGGTCAGATTGTTGCCCCGCACATACTGAATCGGTTGTGCCGGATCGAGCGCAATCGCGCCAATCTTGCGGGCCAGCGCTTTCGTCGCGATCAGCGTCTCCAGCTTGGCGAGCGGCGCACCAAGACATTTGTGCATGCCGTTGCCGAAACCGAGGTGGCCGCTCGAATCACGGTCGATGTCGAACGTCTCGCCGTCGGCAAACTTGCGGCTGTCGCGGTTCGCAGCCGACAGCAACAGTCGCACTACTGCGCCCTTGGGCAGATCAACGCCCGCGACCGTGGTCGCCTCGGTGGTGATGCGGCTCACGCGCTGGACGGTGCCGCGGTAGCGCGCCACCTCCTCGACAAAACGCTCAGCGTCGGCGGGACTTTCGCGCAGACGTCCCAGCAAATGCGGCTGTTCGGCGAGCATGCGAAAGGCGTTGGCGACAAGGATGGTCGTGGTGTCGTGCCCGGCAATGAAGACAAAGGCGCACAGCTCCTTCGCTTCCTTTTCCGAAAGCAATCCGTCTTTCCACATGCGCGCGATATGCCCGCCAATCGACTGGCTGTCGGTGAGCGCGAGCCGCTCCATCGCTTCCTTCAGGTATGCGAAGAAAGCCTGCGCGCTCTGCTCGTCGGTGCCGGTCCCCGGCGCATTGCGGGCGAGCCGCCCGAAGTAGCTAAAGGTCTCGTCCGACCAGAACTTCATCTTCTCCTCATCCTCATTCGGCACGTCAATCATCGCGGAGATGGTCGAGATGCTGAGCGGGATGGCGAAATCTTGAACGACATCGCCGCCGCCTTTGGCGATCATCGCGTCGAGCAGGTCCTCGGCCCTTTGCGCGATCTGCTCGATAAAGGGATCGAGCGCCAGCGGCAGGAAGGATGGCTGGACGACCTTGCGCAAGCGCGAATGGTCGGGCGCATCGAACAGCGTCAGGAACGTCAGCGGCGGCGGGCTGACGACCTCCGAGGAAAACAGCTTAGGATTACGGATTGCCTGGTAGACGTCGTCATAGCGCGAGAGGAACCACACGTCCGACGTCGCCGACTGGCAACGCAGCACCGGCGCATGCTCACGCATCCAGCGGTAGTGCTCGTAAGGGTCGCCTTGCGAGCCGTCGTCAACCACCTTGAATGGCGCCAGCCCCTCGGGCCAGTCCAGTTCGTGTGAATAAGCCGGAAGCATTCTGGCCGTGAACGGGCAGACCTGCGGCGCGCTCTGCGGCACAGGGATCGGGAGCACGGGGGCGGCGGCCACCTGAGGTGCTGTCTTGCCCAGCGCCATACGCTCCAGCGCCCGGCTCATCGTGGCCTTGGAATGGAGCGCATGCAGTGCAATCACGTCTCGCGCCTTGTTCAGGTCGCCCAGTTCGAAGGCGCCGACAATGTCCCGGTGCTGCTGGACGATGTCGCCGACGATCTCGATCTGGTCGGACAGCGCGCGAGCGATGAAGTCCTGCACGGCCAGTTGCCGGTATAGCGCGATCAGCTGGGCGTTCCCGGACGCTTCGATCGTGAACAGGTGGAAGGCGTGGTTTGCCTCGATGTAGCGCGCCACATCTGTAAAGCGCTGCCCGGACACGAACGGCGCCGTCGCCTCGGCGAGTTGGCGGAAGCGGATCAGCTGCGCGCTCGACAGCCGGCCCATGGTCAGTTGGGCCGCGCCCAGTTCAAGGGCCATACGTATGTCGAAGGCTTCGTCGACATCAACAGGCGCGATGTGCTCCTCGCCGGTCTGCACCACCAGGCCGGTGCCGGCGAACTTCTCATAGTAGAAGTTGCGCGGCGTCAGGCCTTCGGACGAAAGGTAATTGCGCACCGCATCGACCATCGGCGGCGGGCCGCAGAGGTAGACATCGGCATCTCCGTCGTTGAGCTGGGAGGGGATGATGTGGTGCGTGACATAGCCCTTGTTGGGATGGGCGCTGTCGGGGCTGGCGACGGTGCAGGCATAGGTGAAGTCCGGCAGGCGCTGCGCATAGGTTTCGAGCCGCTCGATGCCAACCAGGTCCTCATCCGTGTTCACACCCAGGATCATGTGGATCGGATACGGGCTGCCGCCGTCCTCGACGATCTTGTCCAGCATCGAGAGGAACGGTGCGAGGCCCGTGCCACCCGCCAGAAACAGCACTGGGCGCTCGATGGGGCGCAGGTAGAAGCTTCCCATCGGACCGCGAAATTCGATTGTGTCGCCGGCTTTCGCGCTTTCGCAGAGCCAGGTCGACATCGCGCCTTGACGCACATTGCGCACAAGGAAGGACACGTGCGGCTCGGACGGCCCCGAACTGAAGGAGTACGAACGGGTCTGATCGGTTCCGGGCACGCGGATGTTGACGTACTGTCCCGGAAGGAAGCTGAGATCGGCGCGGTTCGCCAGTTCGACCGAGAAAGCGATCGTGCTCTCAGATGCGCGTTGGCAGGCCATGATCCGTCCACTGAAGGAGGACGGGCCAGTGCCGGAAACGTCGGCGTTCGTGGCGATCTGGATCACGCAGTCGGAGCGCGGGCTCATCTGGCAGGTGAGAACCTTGCGCTCGCTCGCCTCTTGCGGGCTAAGCGCGTCTTCCACGCAGTCGCCCAGAACATACTCACCGGACTCGCAAACCGCCTTGCACGTGCCGCACACACCATCACGGCAATCGAGCGGAATATTGATCTTCGCGCGAATGGCAGCATCGGTGATGCGCTCTGTGTCGTCGCAGTCGATGAAGCGGGTCACGCCGTCCTCGAAACGGAGTGTTATCTGATGGGCCATGGCGGTGTCTCCTCGATGGCCGCCCGGACATCGTGCTCCGCTGGGTGCATGTTCGGGCGGGTCGGCGCGCGAGGTGACCATGCTTCTCGCAAGCGCCCGGTGGGTTTAATGCCGCCAATTTAGAGCCTAAGCCGCGTTCCCCTCAATGGACAGAGACGACGTTCACCCGGACAAAACGTGCATCGATATCCCAAGTCCCGGTCCGCGTCACCCGCGCGGGCCTCAACCCTCAACGGCCAGAGCCGGTACAGGTGTTTCGATCGAGCTCCTGAGGAGGACGAAGTAGGCCAGCGCGGACAGCGTCGCCACGACCGCGCTGATCAGGAACGCACTCGAGAACGAGCCCGAGTATTGAATGCTGAAGCCGGTGACGATCGGCGCCACGGAGCCGGCGATGTAGCCGCCGAAATTCTGGATCGAGCCGAACGACGCAACCCGGCTGCTATCGACGATGGTGTTGACGATCATCCACGCAGTCGCGCTGGCCAGGTTGATACTGAAAAGCGCGAGGCACAACAGCACCACGCAACTGGTCAGGTCAGTGATGACGGTCAGCGGCAAGGTCACCAGGGCCGCCATCAGCAGGCCGGCAATCACCGTGCACTTGCGGCTGGCGAGCACGCCCATGCCGCGCTTGACCAGCCAGTCGCAGATGCGCCCGGCAAGCAAGGTTCCCAGCGCCCCGAACACATAGGCGAGCGACACCACCCACGCGGTCTTGTACAGGCTCAGACCGTGCTCGCGCTCAAAGTAACCGGGCAGCCAGGTCAGGTGCAGCCAGAGCATATAGATCACGCCCATGAACCCCAGCATGGCGCCCCAGGTGCTACGGTGGCGGAACAGATCAAGCCATCCAGCGAAAAAGCCGCCGCGAACCGGGACCACTGGCGGCGGCGCCTCGACCATCCGCGCCTCGGCCTTCGGCTGCATGGCGAGGTATTGTGCGTGGCTCTTGTAGAAAGCGAACCAGCACAGCGCGATCAGGAGGCCCATGGCCCCGGTGATGACGAACATCCCGCGCCAGCCGAAATGCACCATGAACAAGGTCAGCAAAGGCGGCGCCAGACAAGGCCCGAGGCAAGTCGAAGACCAGACGATGCCAGTGGGCGTGCCGCGCTCCCTGGCATCGAACCATTCCGACAGCGACTTGGCCGCGGAGGGAAACATCGGCGCTTCGCCCAGCCCCAGGACGACGCGCAGGCCCATGAAGCTGGCGAAGCCGTTGGCAAGACCCGTGGCCGCCTGAGCCACGGACCAGATCAGCAGCGAGGCGCCCAGGGCGACCTTGCTGCCCAGCCTGTCGATGACCATGCCCAGCGGCAACTGCGCGAACGCATAGGCCAGAGAGAACGCAGAGAGCAGGATGCCCATCTGCGCGGGGCTGATGTGCATGCCCTTCTGGATCGAGGTGTTGGCGATCGACAGTGCGCTACGGTCGAGGTAGTTGATGATGCCGATGAGCAGCAAGAAGACCACGGTGATGGTCTGGTACTTCTTCAGTGCTTTCATACTCATTGTCTCAATGTCGTTGTTATGGAAGGTGCCGGAGCAAGTCGTGGCCGTCCCGTGCCAGCCCGGCGCCTCGTATTCGGTCGCCAGCACCTGTCGGCGCGGACCACGGCCTCCTGCACTTCATAGCGCTTCAAGACCGGCGTCGCGAGCCCGGCGCGCGAGATCCGCGTGCACCTCCGGCGCCAGCGCCACCCCCTCTTCCAGCGCCGCGCGGCGCAGGCCCAGTCCGGCCTGGCCGGGCAGCCGCACCGGCCGTTTGGGGTCGAGGGGACGGCTGGCCAGGACCGCATCGGCGATGACCGCCATCTCCTCGATGAAGGCCTCGATGCCCGCGAAGTGATCGGGGTCGAGGACCAGCACCGTGACCCCGGCGCCCCATTGCTCCGGACGATCCTTGCGACCGTGGCCGGCCAGCGCGCCAGTCAGGGCCTCGACCAGCAGACCGAGGGCAAAGCCCTTGTGGCCGAAGGCCACGCCGCCCAAAGGCAGAATCGCGCCCCGGGGGTCTTCCTGCATGACGCCCGGATCGTCGCTCACCTGCCCCGTCCCGCTGACCAGCACCGGATGAGGCAGCTTCCTGCCCGCCAGCCGGTATTGATTCACCAGCCCCAGCGTGACGCTCGACATGCTCACGTCCAGCAGGATCGGCGCCTCGCGTCCAGGAATGCCCGCGGCGATGGGATTGGGGGTGAGCACGGGAGTACAGCCGCCCGCGGCACTGACCAACGCCGCCGACGGATCGGACGAGAGCACGAGCGCCAACAGGCCCTGGTCAGTGAGCGGCTTGAGGTAGGCCGCGAGGCAGCCGATATGCGCGCTGCGCCGCACCGTGCCAACGCCCACGCCGTGCTGGCGGGCGGCTGCGCTGGCGAAAGCCAGGGCGCGTTCGACGCAGTACGGACCGAGCACGTAATGGCCGTCGAACAAACCGGCCACGCCGCCCTCGCGCAGCACTTCAAATTCGCTGGAACGGCCCAGCGCCTGGCCCTGCTGCAACTGGTCGAGGTAACGGCCAACCAGATTGACGCCGTGAGTACGGTGTCCCAGCAATTCGCCTTCCACCAGCACCCGGGCCACCGACTCGGCCACCGGGGCATCGGCGCCCGCGTTCAGGAACAACTGCCCGGCGAGCGTCAGCAGGCGCTTCACGTCGATTCGGAACTGGGCGTGCGCGTTCATGCACCGATCTCCTCGTAGCTGCGCAGACCGTCGCGCATGCGGTTGCAAACGGATTGATTCATGGTGGTGTTCACATCTGGGTCTGGGGTGGGCGTCACATCACGGCGCCGAACTGCCAGGGCACGAATTCGTTTTGCCCATAGCCGTGCAACTCGCTCTTGCTGCGCTCGCCCGAGGCAGTCGCAAGCATGCGATCGAAAATATGGGCACCGCGCTCCTCGATGCTGGTGCTGCCGTCGGCGATGCCGCCGCAGTTGATGTCCATGTCGTCGCCCTGCTGTTCGAACACCCGCTGGTTGGTGGCCAGCTTCAGCGACGGCGCGGGCGCGCAGCCGTAGGCGGAGCCGCGGCCGGTGGTGAAGGCGATCAGGTTGGCGCCGCCCGCCACCTGGCCGGTAGCCGACACCGGGTCATAACCGGGGGTGTCCATGAACACGAGCCCTTGCGCGGTGACCCGCTGCGCGTACTGGTAGACGGCCGTCAGGGTCGAGGAACCCGCCTTGGCCACGGCGCCGAGAGACTTTTCGAGGATGGTGGTCAGGCCGCCGGCCTTGTTGCCGGCAGACGGATTGTTGTTCAGTTCGGCATCCATACGATCGCAGTACGTCTCCCACCAACGGACACGGGCCACCAGTTGTTCACCGACTTCGCGATTGAGCGCCCGGCGAGTCAGCAAGTGCTCGGCGCCATAGATCTCCGGGGTTTCCGAGAGAATCGCCGTGCCGCCGGCCGCGACCAGGCGATCCACCGCGTTGCCCAACGCCGGGTTGGCGGTGATCCCGGAATAGCCATCCGAGCCGCCGCATTGCAGGCCGACAACAAGGTGCCGTGCCGACACCGGCTGGCGGGTCACTGCGTTGGCCGCCGGCAGTAATGCCTTGACGCGTTCGACTCCCGCGGCGATCGACTTCAACGTGCCGCCCTGGGCCTGGATGGTGAATACCTGGAGGGCGCTGCCGGCAGCCAGGCCCTCGTGGCTCATCCATTCGTCGATCTGATTGGTTTCACAGCCCAGGCCGATCACCAACACGGCCGCGAAGTTGGCGTGCAAGGCGTAACCCGCCAGCGTCCTGCGCAGCACCGTCAGGGACTCGCCCTTCGGATCAACCGCGCAGCCCGCGCCGTGGGTAAGCGCCACCACGCCGTCGACCTGGGGGAATCCGGCCAGCGCGGCGGGATTGATGTCACGGCGAAAATGGTCCGCCACCGCCCGCGCGACCGTAGCCGAGCAATTGACCGTGGTGAGGATGCCTATGTAGTTGCGCGTGGCCACCCGCCCGTCGGCGCGGACAATGCCATCGAAGCTTGCCTGGCAAGGTGGCAGTTCGCGCCGCGCACTGGCAAAGGCATAGTCCTTGTGGAAGTCCCCCATGGCCAGGTTGTGCACATGCACATGTTGCCCGCGCCGGATCGCTTGCGACGCGAATCCGATAACCTGGCCGTAGCGGCGCACCGAACTGCCCGCGGCGATATCGCGTACCGCGACCTTGTGACCCGGTGGAATCAAACCGGCGACGGTCAAGTTTTCGGCTTCGATCACCGTGCCGGACATCAATTGGGTTCTGGCGATGACGACGTCGTCGACGTCGCTGAGCCGGATCGTTGGCGTCACCCCCTGCGTAGGGGGCTGTGCCGATACTTCGATAGATGACATATCCATTCTCGAGTCAACGGTGTACGGAAAGGCGCTGCCTCAGCCACGGCCCTCCTGGCCCTGGCGCAGCGCCGTGCCAGCCAGGGCGGCGGCAACGAGCAAGGCGGCAATCATCCACAGCCCGTTTTGAATCGACCCGGTCGCCTGTTCGACCATGCCCATGAGCGACGGTCCGAAGAATCCGCCGAACAACCCACAGGTGGTGACGAACGCGAGGCCGCCAGCCAGTGCCTGGCCCTTCAGGCGTGACGACGGGAACAGAAACAGCGTCGACTGGACCACGAAGATCATGAGTGCGGTCAGCGAGAAGCCCGCCATGCCAAAGACCGGATTGGACGACGTGCCGATCACGAGGCCGGCGGCCATGATGAGCAATCCGGCAACGAGCAGCCGACGGCAGCGCGCCGCCGTCGTCGCGAGCCGTGGCAAGGTTGCGGCGCCGATGGCCGCGGCGATCCAGGGCACGGAATTAAGGGTGCCGACCTGGAGCGGCGAAAGCTTGCCATAGGTGCCAATCACGCTCGGCAGGAAGAAGATCAGCGTGTAGATGCTGATCTGGTGACAGAAATAAACAGCGATGGCAAGCCAGATCTGGCGATCGGCAAGCATCTGACGCTGCCGGTGATTGTTGACGCCGGCGGCTTCTTCCTCGCGCTGGTCGGCGGCCAGCCGACGCTCGATTTCCCGGACTTCGTCGCTCGTCAGCCACGAAGCCGACGCCGGGCCGTTCGGCAGATGCCTCCACACAACGATCGCCAACGCGGCCGCGGGCAGGCCCTCACAGATGAACAGCCATTGCCAGCCATGCATGCCCAGCACGCCCTGCATTTGCAGCAGCGCACCACCCAGCGGTCCGCTGAGAATATTGGCGACACACACGCCGAGCAGAAAATATCCCGTGGCGCGCACCCGCTGCTTGCGGTCGAACCAGTACGTCAGGTACAGCATCACGCCGGGAAACAGGCCGGCCTCGGCCGCGCCAAGCAGCAAGCGCATGACGTAGAACGACGTTTCGCCCTGGACGAACGCCATGCCAGCCGACAGCAGCCCCCAGGTGACCATGATGCGGGCGATCCAGAACTTGGCGCCGCATTTGTACATGATGAGGTTGCTCGGCACCTCAAGCGCAGCGTAGGTCAGGAAGAACAAGCCCGCGCCGAGACCATAGGCCGCCGAGGAAATGCCCAGGTCGACGGCAATGCTCGCCTTGGCGAGTGCGATGTTGGTCCGGTCCAGGAAACTGATCACATAGACAATGATCAGCAGCGGCATCAGCTTTCGGAACAACAGCTTGTCCAGCGCGCGCTCAGTCGCACGCTCGACCGGCGCGGACAGGGTCTGTTCGGGAAATGGGTTCATGTGTCTCTTCCGTGCTTTTCTTTTTTTAGGATGATGCGGTTCCCCGCGTGGGCGGCATCGCTCGATGCCGCCCGGCCATGCTCGAACGTTGAGTCTGTCAACGCCGAATCTGGCGGATCGTCCCCGGACTACGACCAGGCGCTGCCATTGGGATATTCGTAGTTGACGAGCGTCTGCGGATGCATCTCGATGCTGTAGCCGGGGCGCCGGGGAGGCATGTAGCGGCCGCGGCGGATCACCACGGGTTCGAGAAAATGTTCGTGCAGGTGGTCCACGTACTCGAGCACGCGCCCTTCCAGCGAGCCGGACACCGCGATGTAGTCGAACAGGCAGATGTTCTGCACGTACTCGCAGAGCCCCACCCCGCCACCGTGCGGACAAACGGGAACCCCATACTTTGCCGCCATCAGCAGCACGATCAGCACTTCGTTCAAGCCGCCGAGCCGCGCCGCGTCCAGCTGGCAAAAGTCGAGGGCGCCCGCCTGGAACATCTGCTTGAACATCACGCGGTTGTGACAGTGCTCGCCAGTGGCCACGCCGATCGGCGCGATGCGGCGGCGAATGGCGGCGTGACCGAGGATGTCGTCCGGACTCGTCGGCTCCTCGATCCACCAGGGATCGAACTCGGCGAGGCGCCGCATCTTCTCGATCGACTCATCGACGCCCCAAACCTGATTCGCATCCATCATCAGGGTGCGCTCCCAACCGATCTCTTCGCGCAGAATCGTCGCGCGGCGGATATCGTCTTCCAGATTGCCGCCGACCTTCTGCTTGAAGTGGGTCCAGCCTGCCTCGACGGCTTCGCGTGCAAGGCGACGCAGCTTCTCTTCCGAATAGCCGAGCCAGCCGGCGGCCGTGGTGTAGCCGGGGAAGCCGTGCTCCAGCATCTCGGCCTCGCGCAGCGCCTTGGTCGGCGCCTTGCGGCGCAGCAGCGTGATTGCCTCCGCCGGGGTCAATGCGTCCGTCACATACGAGAAGTCGAGGCATCGCACCAGTTCTTCCGGCGTCATGTCGGCCAGCAGCTTCCACACCGGCTTGCCTTGCGCCTTCGCCCACAGGTCCCACACGCCGTTGACGAGCGCGGCCGTGGCGAGGTGGATCGCACCTTTGTCGGGGCCGAGCCAGCGCAGCTGGCTGTCGCCGGTGGTAATCCGATGCCAGAAGGCGCCCATGTCGGCGACGATCTCTTCAAGCGTCAGGCCAACCACCATCGGCGCCAAGGAATTCACGGCGGCGACACACAGCTCGTTGCCCCGGCCGATGGTGAACGTCAGGCCATGCCCTTCGAGACCGGCCGCCGAGTCGGTATGCAACACCACATAGGCGGCCGAGTAGTCGGGCGCACTGTTCATGGCGTCGGAGCCGTCGAGTGAGCGGGAGGTCGGGAAGCGGATATCGCGTACGGTCAGATGAGTGATGCGAGTGGTCATATCGAAATCGTGGATCGGACGAGGAAACGATGGAGCGATTCTACGAATCCGCGCGATACCCGTATAATTGTGTTTCTGTATATATCGATTTCAAATTTGATATGAGTCCCAAGCCCGCGACGCAGGCGATGTCAACGGACGAATCGCCCAAGGCATCGAAGCCCCATACCAGCCTGCGCATCTCGAGCCGGCACGTCGCGTTGCTTTACGCGCTCAACGAATTTCGCAACATGCGCCGCGCGGCGGACGCGATGCACACCACCCAGCCTGCCGCCAGCCTGTTGCTTCAACAACTGGAAGAGCGGCTGGGCGTGAAGTTGTTCGAGCGTCTTTCACGAGGCATGGAGCCGACCGCTTATGGCGAAGTCATGATTCGATATGCGCAAAGCGTGTTGCACGATTTCGAACATGCCGAGGCGGAAATTGCCGAGTTGGCAAAAGGGGCGGCGGGCCTCGTGCGCGTCGGCACCGTCATGGGCCCCGTACCCACGCTCCTGACGCGCGCGCTGGCGGCGTTCAAGCAGGCGAATCAGCGCGTGCGGCTAAGCATCGAGGTGGGCACGAGCGATACCTTGCTGCCGGCCTTGCTACGCGGGGATCTGGACGTCGTGCTCGGCCGTTTGCCCGACCAGTTCAACGAGCAAGACCTGAATATCGAGCCGTTCGAGAAGGGCGAACAGATGCGCGTGATCGCGCGACCGGATCACCCGCTCGCTGGCTGCGACAAGCTTCGTCTGGCGACTTTGGTCAACGCAACATGGATTCTCCACCCCCTCGGCAGTCCCATGCGCCGGCGGGTCGAGGGTGCGCTTCAGGAAGCCCGGCTGACAGCCGATCTCGACATTGTTGAGACGGCCTCGATCCTCGCCACGACCGCGATGATCGAAGCATCGGACATGATTTCCGTCGTGCCAAACGATGTTGCGCAGCATTACGCCAAATACGGAATGGTCACGATACTGCCCGTGGCATTGCCACTCTCAATGGCCAATCTCGGCATCGTCACGCGCAAATCGCGCACACCGTCACCCGCCGTGCAGATCTTGCTGCGGTATCTGAAAGAAGACGATCATCCGGATCGGTGACGTCGTTGAACGTACTGTCCCGCTCCGCCGTGACGAGGCGAGAGCTTGACCGACTCAAGATGATCCAGGCGGTGGCTGATCCGGCTTGCCAGGCACGCAGGCACTTCAGACATACTTCTTGCGCTGCTGTGGCAGATCCGTGCAGATGCCCTCATACAATTCTGGAAAAATTCCAATCTTAATTATTCGCATTCCTTATTTTTGAAATGCCAAAAAAATCGAAATAAACTATGTAAATCAACATGACAAAATTCAGCAGATCCACCCATGTCAGCGGGTCGCCACTGAAGCTTGAGGTAATCGGTGCCTCATGCAGAATTCTCTCCGCAAACCATCGTGTGTAGAATTGAAAGGAGACGATTCCGAGTCCCCAGCACAGGAGAAATCGAGTCATTCGATTCCAGAAGGAACCGAATCTCTGGGGAAAATTTCCCATGACATTCGCCCAGAATATCAACCAGAAGACGATCCATACACCGAGTTGCGCAGCCCATATCGGGAGTGCCTCGCCGATTTTCGAAAGCGCTTCATCGGGAACAAGATACGCTTTGATCAGTGCGATAAAGCCGAAATAGATTGCGGTCCCCATCAAGAAGTTGCCGAAAAACGCTGCAAGCGCGACAAGGCCTCTGCGCTTCAGCATACTCCATGGCCAGTTATCAAAAATGAGGAATGTCGTCAACCATGCGACGATAACGGAATAAAACCAGCCAATCGTAACGGGCAAGCTCAACAGGGCTTTGTGTGACGCGCTGGTAGACGAGAGATTGGGATAGACAAGAAGGAAATAGCCGAGCGTTGTCAGGCACACACCACTCATTAATTGCGCCAAGCCTGCCTTGGCCTGGCTTAGCCCACTGTCTGTCCAGGGCCATCCGGCCATTCCCGTGGCAAGTATTCCGAAACCGTAGAAACCAATCAGAACAATAAGGCCGGTTGCGCCCTGTCCGGCACTCCCGGCAAATGTGGGATCCAGCCGTCCATAGCCATACACGAAGGCAGCGGGAATCGCGAATCCAAGCAGGAGCGTCAAACCAGTGGCGGCACAGCCTCGCAGTGGCTGCTTCAAGGTGGAGAAGCCGGCCATGCCGAAATTGAAGCCGATAAAGACGAGAACCAGGATGCCCCAGAAGAGGTACATACCAAACGGTTGAGGATAGTACCGCCAGACCGCCTTTACGGGGTCAACGAACAGACGCCACACACCGAGACTGACGACCTGCACGATCAGAAATACTGCGATTGGAAATACGAACGGACCGAGTGTGGCTCTCCCACTTCCGGTCGCGATGCTTGGTGCCGTATTGGCACCGGTTTGGATCGGTTCCATGTATCTCGTCTCCATTTGCTTATTGCCACGGGGAGCCGGACGCGAAGCCCGCAAGCGCGGATCGCGTGCCCGACTATCGTCGCTTGTCGGTACTACCCTGATTGACTGCGTTCAACCGTCTATCGCCGCGGGAGGCGTTGCTGCGGCCACACAGGCACGAAGTGCTGTCACGACGCGCTCGTCAAGCCGGTCAGCCGGCGTGTCGCCCGTGCCGGAAAGCGCCTGCTGTACCGTGACCACACGCTCGGGGAGATAGCGTCTCCCACTCCCGATGGCGTCCTCGAAGGCATTGGCACGTTGATTGATTTCCTCTGGATCGGCGCTGACCAGCAACACGGCATGCGCCAGTACCACGTGCAACGGCGATGACGACGCTTGCGACGCCGCCTCGATGCGGCGCCAGTATTGCGCGGTACCGGCGATCTTGCGTGCGTCGCCGGGTGGCCCCCAGGCCAGATTGAAGCGGCCATCGCAAAACGAGCCGTTCACCGTCTGCCAATGCGTCCGCACCCCCAGCACGGCGAGCGCTTCGCCCAGAATCGTGCACAGATGTCGATAGACGGCTTCGGAAAGTCCGCCCACCGTGCCGCGCAGCGGGTAGGCCAGACTAAGATTGAGAATGCCCGGTCCCTGCGGCACCAGACCACCGCCAGACATGCGCAGAAAGACCGGACAACCTCGCGCCGCGAACTCGGCGCGCGCACGCTCCAGCGCGGCGAAGCGCTGGTAGCTGCGCGGCACCACCAGCGACTGCGGTGCCTGCCAAAGATGCGCGACACACCGGCCCGACACCGCCAGCGACAGCAGGTCTTGCTCCGCGACGAGCGGATCGGCGGTGCCAACATCAAGATCGATAATGTCGAATGGCATTTGCGTGTGCGTGAGGAACGTGACGCCAACCCCGCTCGACCGGGGCGACACTCGTGCCTAGTGAAAGGTGAAGCCGCCGTCAACGTTGACCGACTGGCCGGTGACGTTGTCCATCGTGGCAAAGAACAGCGCCAGGCGCCCCATGTCCTGCGGTGTTTGCGCACGGCCCTGCGGAATCAGTGAAAGCTGGTGGCGGGCCCAGGAGTCCTCTACCGATTCACCCTCATTCTTCCACTCATCGGCGAGGCGGTCCCACATGTAGGTTCGCACGATGCCGGGACAAATGGCGTTAACCGTGATGCCTTCCTGGGCCACTTCCTTGGCCAGCGCGTTGGTGAAACCCACCACTGCGAACTTCGAGGCGCTGTAGTGCGCAAGGTTCGGAAAACCTTCCTTGCCGGCGATCGATGCCACGTTGATGATGCGCCCCGACTGTCGTGCACGCATCGGCCCCAATGCGGCCTTGCAGCCCAGGAAGGTTCCTTTGGCGTTGACGTCCATGACGAAGTCCCAGTCTTTCTCGGCAAGATCCGCGACCGGGTGGATGCTGATGACGCCCGCGCAGTTGACGAGCACGTCCAGCCCGCCCAGTTCGGTCACGGCCTGATCGACCATGGCTTGCACCTGCGCAGCGTCGGTCACGTCCACACGCCGCACCAGCGCCTTGCGGCCCAGACTGCGCACGGCCTCCTGGGTGGCGCGCATGTCGTCCTCCAGCAGGTCGGCGATGAGGATATCGGCGCCCGCCTCGGCCAGCGCCATCACGATGCCGCGGCCGATGCCGCGCGCGCCACCGGTCACGACGGCCGATCTGCCGGCCAGAGGAAGAGAAGCTTGCTGCATGAATGTCTCCTTGGTATGGGTGTCCTGGCTTCGCCTCATCCGGCTGCGATGCGGCAGCCGGAGGCCTGGACAGGCAGAGTGCCCCTCTTGCGGAGGAGCCCATGCTCACTTCATTCTGGGCTGAACGATGATTTTTACGGCTGATTCATTGTTGTGAATCAGGGTGTCAAATCCCTGCGAAATCAGGTCATCCAGTTGAATGCGCTGGGTGATGAACGGTTCCAGATTGATCTTCCCCTCCTCCACCAGCTTGATGGTTTCCTGATGATCATTGCAGTACGCGATCGTCCCGCGCACGTCCAGTTCCTTCATGACCACGCTGTGTACATTGACGCTGGCCGGGTGGCTCCAGATGGACACGATCACCACCACGCCGGTCGATCTTGTCGCGGCCACCAGCGTGTCCAGCACCTTGTTCACGCTGGAGCATTCAAACGCCACATCCACCCCTTCGCCACCGGTGATTTTCATCACTTCGGCGACCACATCCACTGCGGTCGGGTCCAGGATGTAATCGGCGACGCCGGATTCCCGGGCTTTTTCCTTGCGCGCGGCGCTCAGCTCCGTGATGATGACGCGCAGGCCCTTGGCTTTCAGAATCGCTGACAGCAACAGGCCGATGGGTCCGGCGCCGCCGACCAGGGCCACATCGCCGGCCTTGGCGCCGCTGCGGGTGAAGGCATGGTGACCCACCGACAGGGGCTCGATGAGGGCGGCCTGATCCAGTGGAATGGCCTTCGAGATCGGGTGCACCCAACGGCGTTTGACCGCGATCTTTTCGGACAGGCCGCCGCCACGGCCACCCAGGCCGATAAAATTCATGTTCCTGGACAGGTGATATTTGTCGCCCGGCCCGGTAGGGACGTCGTCGGCCACGATGTAGGGCTCCACCACCACATGCTGGCCGACTTCGATATCGTTCACGCCCTCACCCACGGCATACACCACGCCAGAAAATTCATGGCCCATGGTGATGGGAGCGGACTCCCTGGAGATCGGATGCGGATGGCCGCAGGGCGGAATAAAAATCGGCCCCTCCATGAATTCGTGCAAATCCGTGCCACAGATGCCGCACCACGCCACGTCGATGCCGACGGTGCCCGGCGCCACGACGGGCTCGGGTATGTCTTCGATCCGGATATCTCCACGATCATAAAAACGTGCTGCCTTCATGGTTCAAACTCCTTGATCTGTTTCGAATGAGGTGATCCAGAACCCCTCGCCCCTGCTGCGCAATGCGGCGAGGCGTCCTGGAGATCGGCTGACTCACGGTGAGGCGCGGCGGTCAGCCCGGTATTCAGAAGGTCATCACCAAGGCGGACCCGCTTGCTTCACGGGTTCAAATGCTGACGCAGCAGTGCATTCACTTCGTTGGCCCTCTCCATCTGCGGCATATGGCCTGCACCGTCGAGCAGTTCCACCTTTGCTTCGGCCGGCGCGGCCTTGGCATGGCTGCCCGGAATGACCTGATCGTCGCTGCCCCAGATCACCAGCACCGGCTTGCCGAAGCTGCCCAGCGCACGGCCGGGTTGTTCGCTCTGCCTGCCGCCACCGAACAGTTGTGTGCCTAGCGCGCCGAGCGCTTCACTCACACCGTCCAGGCGTTTGTACTTGAGCAGATCGTCCAGCAGCTGGCGACTCACCAGCGCGGTGTCGGCGAACAGCAGCTCGGCCACGGGTTTGAGTTCGCGGCGCGAATCGGCACGCACAAAGCCGTCCGTGTAGTCGGCGTTGACCTCGTCGCCGAAGCCGGCGCTGTCGATCAATGCCAGCGAGGCCGCCTTGTCCGGCGCGTCCACCGCGATCTGCGCGGCAACGCCACCCCCCATCGAGTGACCGACCAGGTGCGCCGATGGCACGCCGATCACATCCATGAACTGGCCGACGAAAGCCGCCTGCGCCTTGAGCGTGGTACCGGCCAGCTTGACAGTCGATTGCCCGTGCGCCGGCAGGTCCAGCGCGATCACCGGGTGCTTCTCCGCCACCGCATCGAGGTTGAACAGCCAGTTGTTCAGGTCGCCGCCAAAGCCATGGATGAAGAGCACCGGCGTGCCCGATTCCGGACCACGACGCGCATAGCGCACCCGAATGCCGTCCACCTCTGCGTAGTCGAACGCCGGACCGGTGTCTGCGTCGTCACTGTCGGCGGCCGGCACCTCGAACGCGGCGATGTAGGCTTCGACCTCGGCATCGCTCACCTCCGTCTCGGCAAGCACGCCGAGCAGCGCCTTGACCGGCAGCGTCTCGCCGCTCTGCGCGACGATGCGGCGCAGCAGGCCGGCATCGGTCGCCTCGACGGCGTTGGATATCTTGTCGGTGTCCACGTCCACCAGTGCCTGGCCGACCTGAATGCGCTCGCCCTCGGCCACGAGCCAGTCCTGCACGGTGCCTTCGCGCATTTCCAGGCCCCACTTCGGCATGACGATAGGGGTGATGTTGACGGCCATCAGTGCTTTCCTCCCTTGCCCAGGGTACGACGGGCCGCCGCTGCAATCTGCGCGCTGCCAGGGAGGTAGAGATCCTCAAGCGTGGGCGAGAAAGGCACCGGAACATGCGGCGGGGCGACCATTTCAATCGGTCCCTTGAGTGCCTTGAATATCTGTTGCGCCACCTGCGCCGAAATGTCAGTCGCGATGTTGCAGCGCGGGCTGGCCTCGTCCACCACGACCAGGTGGCCGGTGTTCTCCACGGATTCGAGCACCGTGTCCATGTCGAGCGGTGACAACGTGCGCAAGTCAATCACTTCGGCCTCGATGCCTTCCCGCGCAAGCTGGGCGGCGGCCTCGAGCGCGCGGTGCACCATGAGCCCGTAGGTGACGATCGAGACATGTTTCCCGTCGCGCACGACGTTCGCCTCGCCGAACGGGATGGCGTACGAGTTCTCCGGCACCTCGCCTTCGAACCCGTACAGGTTCTTGTGCTCGCAGAAAATCACCGGATCGTTGTCGCGAATCGACTGGATCAGCAACCCCTTGGTGTCATACGGCGTGCTCGGACATACCACCTTCAGCCCCGGGATATGCGTGAACAGTGGCGTGAGCATCTGCGAGTGCTGTGCGGCCGCGCGGAAGCCCGCGCCGACCATGCAGCGGATGACCACGGGCGTCTCGGCCTTGCCGCCGAACATGTAGCGGAACTTGGCGGCCTGATTGAAGATCTGGTCGAAGCACACACCCATGAAATCGATGAACATCAGTTCCGCGATGGGCCGCATGCCGCAAGCCGCGGCGCCGATCGCAGCACCCACATAGGCGCTTTCGCTCAGCGGCGTGTCGAGCAGGCGGTCGCCGTGCTTCGCATAGAGTCCCTTGGTGACGCCGAGCACCCCGCCCCATGCGTCTTTTTCCCCTTCCGCGCCGGCGCCGCCGACAATATCTTCGCCGAGCATGATCACACTCGGGTCGCGGGTCATTTCCTGGTCGATCGCTTCGTTGATCGCCAGTTTCATGCTGAGTTTGCGGGCCATGATACGTATTTCCTTTGATTCGTCGGGTTCGCTGTTCAGTACTTCACGTAGACGTCAGTGAGCAGATCGGCAGGCCTGGGCTGCGGAGCTTCCTTCGCTTCCTCCACGGCGCGCTCGATAAGGGCGGCCACGTCGCGGTCGATCGCATCCAGTTCGGCGCGTGTGATCAATTCGGACTCGATGACCCGGGCCGAAAAAATCTTCAGGCAGTCGTGATTGGCGCGGATGTCGTCCAGTTCGCCCGGTGCGCGATAGGTTTGTGCATCGCCTTCGAAGTGGCCGTAGAAGCGCACCATCTTGCATTCCAGCAGCGAGGGACCGCCCCCTTCACGCGCCCGGCGAATGACTTCGCCCGCTGCCTCGTGCACGGCGAAAAAGTCGGTGCCGTCCACCGTGACGCCAGGGATGCCGAATCCGGCCGCGCGGTCCACGTAGCTATCGACCGCGGTGGCGTAGTCGCGCGAAGTGGCCTCGGCATAGCCGTTGTTCTCGATGACGAAAATGACGGGCAGATTCCATACCGCCGCCAGATTCAGGCTTTCGAGGAAGGTGCCCTGATTGGAGGCGCCGTCGCCCGCGAAGGTGATCCCCACTTCGCCCTTACCGCGAAACCTGGCGGCGAGCGCGGCACCGCAGATCAGCGGCGCGCCGGCGCCAAGAATGCCGTTGGCGCCCATCATGCCTTTGGACAGGTCGGCAATATGCATGGAACCGCCCTTGCCATTGCAGGAGCCACCGGTCTTGCCGTAGATCTCTTTCATCATGCCGATCACGTCCACGCCCTTGGCGATACAGTGGCCGTGCCCGCGGTGGGTGCTGGCGATGCGATCGCCGTCATGGAGATGATGCAGAATCCCGACCCCGGTTGCCTCCTCGCCGGCGTAGAGGTGCACGAAGCCAGGGATGTCGCCGCGCGAGAAATCGACGTGCAGGCGTTCCTCGAAATCGCGGATAGTGCGCATCCTGCGATAGCACTCGAGTAGTTCGTCATGGCCCAGCGGTAGGGCAGCAGGTTTCGCAGTCATGCGTGTCTCCTTTGAAAGGTTGTGTTTTACGGCAGCGAAGGAAAAGCGAGGGGCTCGGCCCCGGTGGATTCGTATGCGGTGTTCGCCTGAGCCGCGAGCGCTGTTGCGGGCGTTCCTCGAAGCAAACCTTGCGTTGCGGCATAGTGCAGACAACGCGCCACGTCGACCGAGCGAAAGGCCCGCTCGCGCAGCGTGATCGTTAAGCAGTCCTTCTGGCTAAACGTGAACTCGCGCTCGCCATCCAGGGCCACCACCCCGGCGCGCTGACGCACGCGCATCGGCTCACCGTCGACCATCCGGCGCCAGCCGTGTATCGGTATGGGCCGCAGCAGACCGGGTGCGATCGGGGCATGGAGATGAAAGAGCGGCTCGTCAGCGGCGCCGGTCGCGAGATCATCCGGCCCGGGCGGAGTCAATTCCACGTACAGTCCACCGTGTTCGCGCCGGCCCACTGGCGCCAGCATGCCGCCGATGGACGACAGCCCGATCGCCTCAGGTTCGGCAAAGGCCAGATAAACGGCAGCAAGCGAGTCGGTCCGCCATAACGCCTTGGCGCCGATGTAGTGCTCGTGGGCGATGACGGCATCCACAAGCGCGATGTCGTGACGTACGGCCCCATTGGCCGCGTTCAGCGTCACGTCCAGCCGCTTGTTGAAAGCCAGCGCGGCATCGGACGGAATGCGGCCCACGGTATGGAGCCCGACCGCGAGTCCGGCCAGTGTGGCCTCGCGCAGCTCGGGATAGGCGTTGTTGGTGCCGGTGGACAATCCGGCGATCGGGATCTGTCCGCACTCGCGCACCACGGCGCGGTGTGTGCCGTCGCCGCCCAGCACGATGATGGCCGCGACTCCGGCTTCGCGCATCATGTGCGCTGCGCGGAAAGTATCGTCCACGCGACCTGTCGCCGGCATCGCGAGCCAATCCAGTTGCGGCCATGCGTGACTATGGCCTGCTGCCGCGCGCTCGCGCGCCATGTGCCGCTCCAGCATGGGCTTCAGGCCTTCACGGTCCGGCATCATCAGCACCCGCGTCACGCCGCATGCGCCCAGCGCCGCCATCGCGCGAAGCACGATATTCACGCGGTCGGACAATTGCAGACTGTTGGCGTTGGCGACGACGCGCCGGATGTCGCGAGCCGATACGGGGTTGGCGATGATGCCGACCCGTGGCGGACGAACCGGGGAAGGTTCGTGCATGCCTGTCTCCTGATAGGTTTTAGTGACAGGACTTATTGCAACAGTTGTGCCAACACCAATGCTGGCTGGCAGAAGCGATAAATTAGGGGGTTACCCTGAAGAACAGACGGTGAAACACGCTGTTCCGTGCGGTGCGTGTGACAGGTGTCACAGCATCGGTTGTCTAGCGTTTGACAGGTGTCTCAGTGCACCTTGACGTTCCGTACCGCGTCAGTGCCCGGCGTGCTCGCTCCCGTCTGCGCGGCCAGAAGCGGTATCGTTGCGGTTCGGCGACTGGATGCCATGGCGGGCCATGCGGCGATACAACGTCATGCGGCTGATGCCAATCTGGCGCGCGACAGCACTCAGGTTCCAGCCGGAGGCGCGCAGATACTGCATGAGCAGCATGCCTTCGGGGGATAGCGTGTGCGGTTCCGCGTCTGCGCAATGCGCTGCCGCGTCAGGCGCCGGGCATTCGGGCGTGGGCACGAGGTGTTGCCCACCGATGCCCTCGGGCAGGTCGTCCGTTTCGATGTGCCGGTGGCTGCACACCGCGCGTGCATATTCGAGCACGTTGCGCAGTTCGCGTAGATTGCCCGGCCAGCGATGGCGGTGCAGTTGGGCTCGGGCCGGTTCAGAGAGCGTGTAGGCAGGCAGTCCTTGCGGCACCGTGAGAAACTTCTCGACCAGCCAGTCCAGATCGCTACGCTCGCGTAGCGGGGGTAAGGTAAGCCGCGCGCCGTTGAGCCGGTAATACAGATCTTCGCGAAAGCGCCCCCCGCTGACCAATTGATCAAGCGAATGGTGAGTCGCCGAAATCACCCGCACGTTGACGGGTACCGGACGTGACGCGCCGATCGCCAGGACTTCGCCCTCGGCGAGCACTCGAAGCAGGCGCGACTGGAGTTCTCTCGGCATGTCGCCGATCTCGTCGAGAAACAACGTGCCGCCGTCGGCCTCCTGGATCAAACCGCGTTTGGCTTTCGAGCCCGCGCCCGAAAAGCTGTTAGGCAGGTGGCCGAACAGTTCGCTCTCGATCAACGTCTCCGGAATCGCCGCGCAATTGACCGCGATGAAGGGACCGTCCCGACGCGCACTGGCCCGATGCATCGCTCGCGCAAAGTATTCCTTGCCACTGCCGGTCTCGCCATTGATGAGCAGGTTGATCGGCGCGTCAATGAGCCTGGAGGCACGCTGCAATTGCTGCTCCAGCGCCGCATCTCCGCCGCACAGCGCCGCCAGACCGGCCGGCAATGGCGTTTGCGTGTGGGGAGGCAAACGCAGCATCGGCGGCATGACACTCAGATAGAGTCGCTTTGCGCTGCGGCTCAGCTGGACGATACGTTGCTCGCTGGGCCGCGAATAGACGAAGCGGCCCAATTCCTCCGCGCGCGCGTCAAAGAGTGTGTCGAATCGTGCGCCGAGGAGAGACGTCCCCGTCGCACCGACGCCGGGCTCGGCCGTCAGCATCTGGTGTGCGCGACGGTTATGGCCGACGATGCAGCCATTGGCATCGAGCGCTATCAGATACTCCGGATTGACATCGAGAAATTCAAACGCCGGGCTCAGCTTCAGGATCCAGTCCTGCCGATGCCGACGCAGAAAATAAGCGTCCTCGATCCGGCCGGCATAGGTGCGCACCAGGTGCAGCGCGAGCGTCTGGCTGTCCTTGGCCAGCGGCGAACTGAGCGCGGAAATGTCCAGAATCGCATTGAGCCGGCCGTGCGGATCAAACAGCGGCACGGCTGTGCAGGTCAGCGGAATGTGCGTGGCATCGAAATGATCGGCCTGATGCACCGTCAAGCCCTGGCCTGTCGCCAGCGCGGTGCCGACAGCGCACGTGCCGGCACCGTTCTCGCTCCATTCGGCGCCCAGATAGAGACCCGCTCGACGCAACCCCGCGTCTGTGCCGGCATCGCCAAGATAGTCGACTGTGACACCGTCCGCATCGGTCAGCAAGACGACGTAGCCCATCCCGGCCACCTGGCTGTACAGGGTTTCCAGTCCATAGCGGGCAATGCGAGCAAAATCGTCGATGCGTTGTTGATGCTCGCGCAGCCGCATCTGCGGCAGGATGCGCGCTTCCTGCATACGCGTTGGATCGAGGCCGTACTGATGCACGCAACGTTGCCAGGAGCTCTGGATGATTGCGTCGTGCATCCGGGCGGCCACCGGCGGCTGGCCGGCAGTCGTCAGGACCACGGTTTCGATATGATCACGTTGCCGCACGTCCATTGTCGTCTCCTGTGTCCGCGACGTGTGATGCCGGGCACGATCGTACTGGCACACAAACCGGACGCCTCGGGCAGCGCTTCAAGGCACACCCGATGTTTTCGAGTTAGGCCGATAATGTACCATCACCGCGGCACGATCCTGGAGGCGACGCATCACCGTCTGCCCAGGCAAGCGTGCGTGAGTCGGCTCATGCGCGGCCGGTACCTCACACCGGTTGCCCCTCTCCGATCTTCGCGCCAGGACTGTCTCGCCTTAGTGTGAGCCACACCGAACAGCGTGTGCAAATACGACAAGACCGGTCGTGCGTCCCTTCGCCGGTCACACCGACCACCTCCGCCTGGAATGCACGCGAGAGAGAGTGACTCGCGGTCCGAGGCCGGACCCAAGATTGTGTTTCCTGATAGCGACGCGCCGTGCGAGACCGTGCTTCGCATTTTCCCGTGGACCTTGCAAGCGACGTGCCAATAACACTCACAACGCTGTGCGTCTGCGCAACGTACCACGCAGCAAGGGCCCTAGCCGTTTTTCAGCCTTCGCAGCATCGACGCTTGCATCGCTCGCAGCGTCTCAGCCACCGTCTCGTACCCTGCAAGACACGAGAAGAACCGCCCTGGGCTCGCACGACAGAAATCGCGGCGGCCCCGCACGGCGCGCCTGAGCGACGTTCCAGCCCACGACTTCATGCGAAGTGTCGCACGATGAGACGAACGTCTCAGCGGTCTTGCCTGCTTCGCCGCCGTGTGATCACGAGCCAGGGATGTGCTACAAAGAATCCCGCCGAACGCTCTCCGGTCCGGCGCTTCCCGTCTGCAACCGTCTGGAACCGCTTATGTCATACGTCCTGGCCGCTGCCCGTCATGCCGAGCACGTGCGTGGCGCTGTGGAAGGCCGTCTTCCTGCGCCGTCCGGTTCGCCTCAACTCGCCGCCTCGTGGCAGCGCTCGTTCGCTCTTTACCAACTGGACCCTGGCGCAGTGACCGGCCCACGCGTGTTGAGCGCCACTGAGGTGCGCGAAATCCGCGATCGGGAAGAGGCTTTGATGCGGGCCTCGGCTGAATGCCTCACGCGGTTGCACGATATGGTGCGCGACGACAACTATTGCGTCATGCTTGCTGATGCACGCGGCGTGACCATCGACTACCGCGTCGCCCACGATCGCCGCAAAGAATTCAGGCACTCAGGACTCCATATCGGATCGTGCTGGTCGGAAGATGAGGAAGGCACCTGCGGCATAGCGAATGTGCTCGCCGACCTCGCACCCGTCACGGTACACAAGACCGATCACTTCCGCGCCGCGTTCACGACCCTCACCTGTAGCGCAGCACCGATCTTCGCGCCGGATGGCGATCTGATCGGCGTGCTGGACGCCTCGGCCGTGCAGTCGCCCGACAACCGCGAAAGCCAGCGCATCGTCAACCGGCTCGTGCGCGATAGCGCCACGCTCATAGAAAATGCCTGCTTCCTGCAACGCATGGCGTCGTGCTGGATACTCTTCGGCCATCAGAGCCGCAATCATGTAGAAGTTAGACCTGACTTGCTGATCGCCTTCGACGAGAGCGGCAACGTGGTCGCTGCGAACCGACGCGCGAGCGAATGGATGCCGTGTCCCAACGGCCCGCATCACATCGACGAGATCTTCGATCCATTGCACGTGAAGCTGCGCGACATCGGGCACACCGGGACCATTGCGCAACTGCGCCTGCGTGCGAACGGCACAGTGCTTTACGCGCGCGTTCGCGCGCCGTTTGGACACGTCGGCCGCCGCGGCCCAGTCGCCAGGCACGGAGCAATACCGCTGTCGCATGAAAGCGGCGCACCAGCGCGAGAACACGATTGCAGTGCGCTCGGCCCTTTCCTGCGCAGCACGGATGCGCGTGTGGTCGAGAACGCACGCATCGCGCAACGGGTGGCGGGCAAGCGGCTGCCAATCCTGCTTCAGGGCGAAACGGGCGTGGGCAAGGAGGTGTTTGCCCGCGCGATTCACAACGCCGGCGCGCGACGCAACCGCCCGTTCATTGCTGTCAGTTGCTGCGCGCTACCGGAATCGCGAATCAGGCGTGAACTGTTCGAATATGGACCTGGCCCATTCGAGGCCGCGCGCCGCGCCGACATACGTGGCACGATTGCGATGGCCGATGGCGGCACGCTCTTTCTCGACGAGATCGGCGATATGCCGCTGGCGCAGCAGGCGAGCCTGCTGCGCGTGCTTGCGGATGGCGTGATGGTGACGGTTGACGGCAAATCGTCGAGGCATGTCGACGTCAACGTGATCTGCGCGACGCAGAGGGACCTCGCGCATATGACCCACACCGGCGCCTTTCGCGACGATCTCTACTATCGGCTGAGCGGCGCGGCGCTCACGCTGCCGCCGCTGCGCGAGCGGCACGACATCGCCGCGCTCATCGACACGATATTCGCGGACGAAGCCCAGGCCGTGGACAGACCGCTCACGCTCGACGCTACCCTCGCGGCGCGCCTCGCGATGTATGCGTGGCCAGGCAATCTGCGCCAGTTGCGCACGGCCATCCGCTACGCGTGCGCCGTGTGCGACACCGAGCTCGTCGACACGCGGCATGTTGATGCGATTCTTGCCTCGCAACTGCCGCCGGTTGCACCGCCAACCACGAAGCCGACCGCACGAGTGCGAGCGCACGCATCGATGCCTGCGCAATCCTCCCCGATTCGTGCCAGGACCTGAGGCATACCGCACGTATCCGGGCGATGATTGATGAGATATTGCAGACGTTTCGGGTCGAATGAGATCAGGCACTACTCAACCACAGAGATTGCAGCCCGATACCGGCTTGCCGACTCACGCCGCCTTTCTGTGCGCTATGAGGCCCGGTAGCGCGAACTCCCCTCACAGGCGCCTTATCGCACCCGCTAGAATTTCCCGCCCTCAAAAGCTTGCACAAATTGGATAGAAGATCTGCACTGACTGGATATGATCAACCGCTCTCCTTCATGAAAATCACTCCAATCAAAACTCATGGAGGAGCAACCAATGAATGCCTCACTCAATTCAGCGGCGGGCGTCGGCGCCATTCACCAATTGGTGTCCGATTCGGTACAAGACGATCCATCCAGCGGTCGCTTCAGGTGCCGTCGCGACATCTTCACGGATGCCGCGCTGTTCGAATACGAAATGAAGTACCTGTTCGAGCAAAACTGGGTCTTCCTGGCACACGAAAGCCAAATCGCAAATCCCAACGACTATTTCGTGTCCAACATCGGTCGCCAGCCCGTTATCATCACGCGTGACAAGAACGGTAAGCTGGGCGCCGTGATCAACGCGTGTGCGCATCGTGGCGCCGAATTGTGCCGGCGCAAGCAGGGGAACAAGGGGAGTTTCACCTGCCCGTTTCACGGCTGGACATTCAGTAATACCGGGAAGCTTCTGAAAGTGAAGGACGGGCAGGCGGACAACTACCCGGAAGGTTTCAACGTTGACGGCTCGCACGACCTGACGCGAGTCCCCTCCTTCGCCAATTATCGGGGCTTCCTGTTTGGCTCGATGAACCCGAACGTCGGGTCGATCGAAGAACACCTGGGAGGCAGCAAGGCCGTTCTTGACCAGATCATCAATCAGACGCCAGGGGAACTCGAAGTCCTGCGCGGAAGTTCCTCATACGTCTACGACGGTAACTGGAAGTTGCAAATCGAGAACGGGGCCGACGGATATCACGTTAGCGCAGTTCACTGGAATTATGTTGCTACAGTCGGTCGCCGCGACCGGTCCGACGATAATGTCCGTACGGTTGACGCCAATGCCTGGTCAAAAAGCGTCGGCGGATTCTACGCTTTCGAGCATGGCCATATCCTCTTGTGGACACGACTACTCAATCCAGAGGTCCGTCCCGTATACGGTCACCGCGAGGAATTGAAGGCACGACTCGGCGAAGCGGTAGCGGACGCTATCGTCAATCACACGCGCAACCTCTGCATTTACCCGAATCTTTACGTGATGGACCAGGTGTCCACACAGATTCGTGTCGTCCGGCCTATCTCGGTGGACAAGACCGAAGTCACGATCTATTGCTTCGGCCCCCGCGACGAGAGCGAACAGGATCGTCACACGCGAATTCGCCAATATGAGGACTTTTTTAATGTCAGCGGCATGGGAACGCCGGACGACCTTGAGGAATTCCGTGCCTGCCAAAGCGGATTTAAAGGCACCGCAGCTCAATGGAACGACCTGAGTCGAGGTGCTACCCGGTGGGTGAGTGGTCGCGACGAGAACGCTGCACGCGTCGGATATGATCCGATTCTCAGCGGAGTTCGAATCGAAGACGAGGGGCTCTTCGTGCAACAGCACCGGTACTGGTCCGAAACGATGCTGCGTAGCCTTTCCGCCGAGCAGAGTATCATCAACGTACAACCCGTCGAGGTTCTGAAATGAGCGCCTTTGAGAACCTTTATCTCGACGTCTGCGCCTTCCTCTTTCGAGAAGGACGCTTGCTTGACGATCGGAAATTCGACGAGTGGGTGGAATGCTACGACCCGGAAGCGGTATTCTGGATGCCCTGCTGGGACGACTCAGATCAGCTCGTTGACGATCCCAACAAGCATATCTCACTCATCTACTACCCAAATCGTGTTGGTCTTGAGGACCGGGTCTTCCGTCTTAACACTGAGCGTTCCGGCGCAAGTAGTCCAGAGCCTCGCACCACCCACAACATCGCTAACGTCGAGATTGTGCAGCGCGATGAGAACAGCGTCGAAGTGCGCTTTAACTGGCACACCATGAGTTACAGATACAAAACGCTCGACCACTTCTTCGGAACCTCCTGCTACACATTGAAGATCGGTTCATCTGGATTTTCCATTCTGAACAAAAAAGTCATATTGAAGAACGACTTGATTCATCAAGTTATCGACGTTTACCATGTTTGACCGCGTGTTGATAACCTGCTGAATCGATCTCGGCCGCTTGCCCCGGAAGATGTGGCGCGACGTGTCACCTGAGCTTCAGGGCAGCGGTCATCCATGCAAGGCTAGAAGAGAACTTAAACCATCGACGCTCCGGCTCTGCCACGGAATAGTCGATCATCGTGCACGGCAGTCTAGAGCGTGCCATCACGATAGCCGATGACCGCCAGAACGGTCATCATGTATAACTGGCAGATCCTACCGGGAACGGCTAAGGGTATGGGACGGCAATTCGCCGTAGCGAGCGCGGTAAGCCGCCGAGAAGCGGCTGAGGTGTGAGAAGCCGTAGCGGGTGGCAATTTCCGTAACGCTGTCCGAAGTGCGTGCGTTCAGAAGATCAGCGCGAACGCGGTCAAACTTCAGGCGTTGAATGAAACTGCGAGGGCTCTCTTTTGCATGTAATTTAAACAACGCATACATTTTTCTTAAACTGACATTTGATGCAAACGCCACGGTCTCAGGCGAGAGGTCATCATAGAGATGATCCAGTATGTACTTCTTTATCCTCTCGAAGGCCACGCTGGGTTCATGTGTCTGTCGCTCAAGCACGTTCGTTTCGAGCTGAGTGAGCAACTTGCGAACCAGGATCTGCGAATACTGACGCTGGATCTCCGGGCTGCATGTGGCGTTTTCGCTTTCTTCGCACATCAGGGCGAGCAAGCCGGCGAGTCCGTCGACACATGCAAGCGTCTGAACCGGGCGGAGGAACCGTACGCGCTTATCGCCTCTGCTATCGTTAGCTTCACAAGACATCGCCTCCACCACGTCAACCGGCAGCGTGACGATAAGCTTCTCGCAGTCGCTTGAGTATTGCACACGCGCAGGGTCTGCGGGGTTGATGACGAGAAATTCACCGGGGTTGAACTCGTAGGTATTCTGGTCGCCTGTCCACATGGAGGTTCCGCGCAATAGAACCTGCAATTGATAGGAATCACGAAGAGATTCTGTCGAGATTTCGACTCTGGCACCGTAACTGATGTTGCACAGTCCTATTTCGCATACCTTCCTTAACAGAAGACGTGCGCCAGGCTGCGTCTTGGCCGACACTCGAATTGAATGTCGGCCGACCGCGTGGTTCACGTAATCGGAGACTTCTCGAGGGTCTGCTCCATCGAACACAGCGCTTTTGCGCGATAAATAGAAGGACGGCATGGAGGTCAAGCTACCGCGTTGATTGAAGGGAGAACGTTTCTTTATTCATCCAGACCCGACCTCAGCCCATTGGAAATCGCTGCGGGAAGCCGCGTAGGCCTCTGCTAACACTGTTTGTCTCCTGGCATGGTCGACCTTGTGCTGGCCCTACAGAAACACTTGTGCACCTTGATTCGATCGGATAATAGACAGTGATCGCGTTAGCGTCCAACATCTTTTGGGTATTGTTCTATACCTTTTTTGTTGAAAAAACGTGGGGATTTCCCTTATGAAATCAAAGCCGTAGCCGAGTCTGTGCACTGCACATTTTCACCCTCGCAAGGTCCGGCGTCGGCTCGCTTGGCGTTTGCCTGAGTGCCGTCTTGCTGGTTGCCGGGCGGTGGCCCGCGTCACGCTAAAGGCGTCTTCGTTCGGCTCGCAACGCACAACAGATCGCGAACGATTTCATCGAGCGGCGTGTCCGCGCCGAATATCGCCGCTACGCCCTGCGCTTTCAGTGCTTCGCGATGCACGTGCGGAACGATGCCGCCTACGACAACAGGCGCTTCGACGCCCCGCGCGCGCATCGCGTCGATGAGTGCCGGCACAAGACTCAAGTGCCCGCCCGCGAGAGTCGAAACTCCGACGATATCGGACGAACGCAGCGCGGCCCACTCCGCAGCCACAGCCGATGTCATGAAATGCGGGCCGATTTCGACTTCGAAGCCCGCATCCGCGAGTGCCGCGGCCACGACGCGCGCTCCGCGGTCGTGACCGTCCTGGCCGAGCTTGAGCATCACCAGGCACGGCGCGCGTCCGCTCTCGCGGCGCCAGCGTGCAACAGAAGCTTTCACTGCCTCCCACGCCTCGTCTCCCCTGCGGTTATCTCCATACGCACGGGCATCGCCGCTCAGTGCCGCGGTCCAGCGCGGCCAGACACGTTCCAGCGCCGCCGTGCATTCACCGACCGTTGCGCGCGCACGAATTGCCGCTATCGCCGCGGCCAGCAAATTTCCCTCACCGGTACGCGCGACCAGCGTGAGCCGCTCCAGCGCGACACGCACACGTTGCGTGTCGCGGCCCTCGCGCAACCGGCGCAATCGATCGCACTGAAGCGCGCGCACCATTCGTCCGTCGACTTCGTGGCTGCCGCTCTCTTCATCTGCGTTGGAGCGAAAACGGTTGACACCCACCACCACATGTTCGCCCGCGTCGATCCGAGCCTGAATCCGCGCGGCGCCCCGATGCACACGTGCTTGCACCCAGCCCGAATCGATCGCGGCGATCACACCGCCCTGGGCATCGATTTCGGCAATCAGGGCGCGCACGGCGTCCGCAGTGCGTGCCGTGAGCGCCTCCATCAGATAAGAACCGGCCCATGGGTCGACCACTTCGCACAAACCCATCTCGTGCTGAAGGATCAGTTGTGTATCGCGCGCGAGCGTTGCTGCGTCCTCGCCGGGCAGCGACAGCGCCTCGTCCCAACCATTCGTATGCAAGGACTGCGTGCCCCCGAACACTGCCGCCATGGCCTCGACGGTGGTGCGCACGATGTTGTTGGGCGCGCGTCGTGCCGTCAAGGTCGATCCGGCAGTCTGGCAATGCATGCGCAACTGCATCGCGCGCGGCTCGCGTGCGCCCAGCGACCGCGCCAGCTCCGCCCACAGTACGCGGGCTGCACGCAGTTTCGCGATCTCGCCGAAGAAGTCGCGCCCTGCCGCGAAGAAGAAGCTCAACTGGCGGCATACGCCATCCACTTCGGCGCCGCCTTCGACCACCCGCCGCACGTACTCGCGCGCATTCGCGAGCGTGAGCGCGAGTTCGAGCACGCTGTCCCCTCCCGCTTCGTGAATGTGATAGCCGGAAATCGACATCGCATTGAAATGCGGCATGTGATCGAGCACGTAGCGCACCACGTCCGTCGCGATCCGCATCGAAGGCTCAGGCGCGAAAATATACGTGTTGCGCACCATGAATTCCTTGAGAATATCGTTCTGGATGGTCCCGCGTAACCGCATCGCATCAATACCCGCCTCCTCGGCCGCGACGATGAAGGCCGCGAACACCGGCAGCACAGCGCCGCTCATCGTCATCGAAACGGAAACCCGGTCGAGCGCGATGCCGTCGAACAGGCGAGCCATGTCCTCGACGGAGTCGATGGCGACTCCGGCCAGGCCCACATCGGCGGCAACGTCACCGTGATCGGAGTCGTAGCCGCGATGGGTCGGCAGATCAAAGGCGATGGAAAGCCCAGTTGCCCCGGCCTCCAGCGCACGCCGGTACGCGAGGTTTGACGCGGCGGCGTCGGCACAACCCGCGTATTGCCGGATCGTCCAGGGCCGCCCGGTGTACATGCTCGCATGCACGCCACGCAGATAAGGAAACTCGCCCGGCCGTGCGTCGAGCCACGGCACGCCTTCGAGATCCGCGGGCGTATAGAGCGGCTTGCGCGGCAAGGATGCCGTGTCATTCATGCGACCACCTTTTGTGCGTGACGACATCGGCAATGCGCACGCCGTCCCCCGCGCGCGCTATCGAGCACCAGTGCGAAAGACCGTCGTGGCCTGCATGGCGCGCGCCAAACGAAAGCGTCAGACGGTCTCCCACGTTGGCGTTGCCGTAGAAAGCCATGTCCCGCTCGACGAGACACGGCGGCGCGGACTGCGGCGCCGAGCGCCAGTGCCATTCCGCGCGCTCGACCATCGACTGGAAGCTGGCAAAGTACAGCAGATGCGCGCCGTTGAAATCGAGTGACGGACATGGCAGGTACTCCACGACATGCTGTGTGGCGTGTTCCATCCGGTCGAGCCGTCCGTGACGCGTCCAGTCGCCCGTGCGAAAGCGCTTCGCCTGGGCCGCGAGTTCGCCTGCGCCGGGCGGCGTCACGCGCTGTGGCGCACTGTCGAACATCGCTCTGCATACCGAACGATTGTCGCCACTGTGCTCACGGCGCACGAAAGTGGAGATCATCTCGACACGGGCGATCGCGCTCTCGGGTGTGAACACGCGAAAGACACCGAAATGCCTCGCGTGCGCGATGCGCTGCACGTCTGCTTCGATGGCGAAGCGTTGATGCTCGCCCACCTCTTCGAACCGCGCCTCACGCACGCGGATCGCCGTGAACGCGGCATACGACTTCTGCCCTTCGTCGTCGAAGAAGTCCGGTGTGGCGAACCCCGCCTGGCCGGCCAGCGCGTTCCAGTGCAACTGGCCGCAGGTGCGCAAAAGCCACTGCTCCGAGAGCCCCGCGAAGGCCAGCTCGGGCATGCCGGCAACGTAGTGCGTGCGCGACCCGGCCGGCGTCTGCGTCCGTCCGGGCGAGGGCGCGGTCTCACGCCGCGCGCGCATCGGGCCTCGCCTGCGCAACGATCCGCTCCGCGAGATACGAGGCGTCGCGTGCAACGCCCGAGAACCGCCCCGAACCCCAGGTATGCAACCACGGCAGCCCGAGAAAATAAAGGCCGCTCTGCGCCGTGACACCGCGCGTGTGGCCCGGATATCCACGCCCGTTGAACACCGGGAGGTCGATCCAGCCAAAGTCCGGCCGGAAGCCGATGCACCAGACGATACTGCCGATCCCGCTCGCCGCCAGATCGAGCAACTCGCGCTCCGCGTGCGGCTTCCACACCGGCTCGTACGCCTCGCCAGGCGGCGCCTGGATGCCCTCCTGCGCGATGAAACGATCGATCGACGCGTTGATGCGGTTGTAGGTCTCGTCAGCGCTGTCGAGATTTGCGCGCAGGTTCGGCGCGAATCGCAGCATCCCGGCCGCGTAATCTTCGAGCGCACCGTAAAGCGCCATCCCTTCGCGGGCGAACTTGCGCAGGTCGATATCACGGCCGCCGTCGCGCCCCGTCACATAGTGATTGGTGTTGTCGCGCACGCCCTCGCGCAAGGGATGCTCCTCGACCGGCATGTCGTAGTACTTCATGTCCGCCAGCCAGTCGACCACGTCACGGCCGCGATAGAACCGCGCACAGCGCGGGGCCTCGCCCACCGCGAGCACCACCTTGCGACCCGCCAGATGCAGGTCCTCGGCGATCTGCGCGCCCGACTGTCCCGAACCCACCACGAGCACCGCACCTTCGGGCAGCGCGGCCGGGTTGCGGTATTCCGACGACTGGATCTGGGCGATGTGGGCAGGCAGCCGTTCGGCCATGCGAGGCATGATCGGCGTGTGATAGCCGCCCGACGCCACGACAACCTGGTCGGCGCTCAATACGCCGTCCGATGTCTGCACGAGAAAGCCGCCTTGCGGACGGCGCGCAACGCGCGTGACGGCCACGCCTTCGCGAACGGGCGCATCGACGTGCCGGGCGAAGCCGTCGAGCCAGGCAATGATCTCGTCCTTCTTCATGAAGCCGTTCGGATCGTCGCCGCGATACGGATAATCCGGCAACGCGCACTGCCAGTTCGGCGTGACGAGGCAAAACGCGTCCCAGCGCTGTTCGCGCCAGGTGTGTGTGACGGTGCGCTTTTCGAGCACGACGTGATCGATGCCGGACTGCTTCAGGCAATAGCTCATTGAGAGACCAGCCTGACCGCCGCCAATGATGGCGACGCTGAAATGGGCCTCGGCGGCGGGCGCCTGAATGGACATGAAAATCTCCTTGTGCGATGGTCGCGGCGGGCACACTGCCGCGATGCTGTGATTCAATCGACGCTCACGACGGTTACGCGCGCGGCCGGTTGCGACCGGAACGGTTGAGCGGTGCGCTCGATCGCGTCCCACTGGTCGAGCGCGGACGAACACGCGTAGCCAAACTTCTGGCGCACGCGCTCGGATGCCGCCGCAAGCGCATCACGCGCGGCACCGAGAAACGCGTCGAGCGGATACTCGCCGGGGCGCAGATAGTCTCGAATGACACTCGATGGCGAATAGCAGCGCGCCTCGGTGCCGTCCGGCCAACGCACGACGAAATAAGTGACTGGCATGGATACCTCCTGGTCGAGTGCTAGAAGCGCTTGTCAATGGATACGGCGGATTCAGCGGACTCAGCGGACTCGCACGCCGCCGGGGCGAACGCCCGGGTCGCGCGACGGTCGGCGGGTACGATGAAGGGCTGTGCGTCGAGCCGCCAGACATTTCGCGTCTCGCCATGCCAGCGCACATCCACCGAGGGCTCGGACTGCATCTCCCCGATGTCCGCGCACGCGATGCCACGCGCCTCGAAACGCGCAATCACCTCGGCAACATGCTCCTCACGCACGCTCAGCAGGTAGCCATAGCTGGGGAAGATCTCCACCCAGCGCTCGAGCGGCACGCCTTCGGGCTTCGGCAGGCGGGCCAGATCGAGCGTGACACCCACACGCGAGCACTCCGCCAGCATCATCGCGGTGCCCACGATGCCGGCCATGCTGATATCCTTCGCCGCCGCGCACAGACCGTCCTCGGCAATCTGCGCGAGCAGCGCAAGGTCGGCGCGCAGGCGTTCGGCGGGCGCTTCGGTGGCCGCATTCCAGTAGGGATACGGCTCGACGAATGCACCGCGCAAATCGACCGCCATCAGCAGCCTGTCGCCCGCGCGCGCCTCGAAACTGGACAGCAGGCGCTGCGCGCGGCCAAGAATCGCCACCGCGAGTTGCGTGCGCTCGCTGCGCGCGTTGCTGTGTCCGCCCACAATGGGCACGCCGAGCTGCCGCGACGCTGCGGCCATGCCTTCGAGCACCTGAGCCGCAGGCTCGATCCCCTGGCTCCAGATGACGTCGACGACCGCAATCGGGCGCCCGCCCATGGCGCACACATCGCTCACGTTCACGAGCACCGAGCAGTAGCCCGCGAACCACGGCATCGCTTCGATCAGGTCGCTCACCATGCCTTCGGCGGCAAAGAGCAGATAGCCGTCGCCATCGGGAATCGCGGCGCAGTCGTCTCCCGCGGCCATGACCACGGACGCGTCGTGGCCCGCATCGAGCGCTGCGAGCATCGGCGCGATATCGGTCTTGTGCGCGAGACCGCGACTCGTTCGGATCGTCTCCACGATTGCGTCGAGCGTCATGCGGCCCTCCGCTGATCGACAGGGAAGCCGGCATAGGGCGTCGCGCACGGTGGATAGTGTGCGAGTTCGGCCTGCATAACGTGATGGGCACGTCCGAACGCAATCACCTCTTCAAGCGTGCGCCAGTGCAGGCGACGAAAGAGCGGCGCGTTCTGCGCCTGCACGGATGCGAGGAATCTTGTGCAGCCGAGCGCGTGGGCACTGCTCACGGCAAGACGAATAAGCGTCGCACCGATGCGTCCGTGCCGGCGGTAGTCCGCGCGCACGGCAAGCCGCGAGCCATACCAGGTGGAAGCGTCGACGGGATCCCGATGGATGCGCACGGTACCCACCACGCGGGACGCAGCCCCCTGCATGCCTTGCACGGCGACGAGCAGTTGTGCCGCGGCGTCGATCTCGTCGTGGTCGTCGCCCTCGAAAATGCCCTGTTCCGTGCAGAACACAGCACGCCGGATCGCCAGCGCGCCTTCGCGCTCCCACGGCTCACCGGCCCAGCGCACGACGATTTCGTCGTCGAAGTCGCTCACTGCGTTCATAGCGTCACCTTTTCGAACGACGAGAGCGTCGAGCATGCGCCGCACTTGCCGCACCCCGCCTTGATGTCGTCGGCACGCAAACCGGCTTCGCGAACCATCGCACCCAGCGGTGCGAGAATCGAGCGCATGAATTCGGGCGTGGGTGGCGCGAGGTCTTCGAGGGGGGTTCCCGCGATGGGGACGAACGGCACCACGAACGGATAGACGCCGATACGTACGAGTTGCTGCGCGGTGTCGAGAATGCGTTGCGGCGTGTCGCCCAGGCCCGCGAGCAGGTAGGTGCTCACCTGGCCGCGCCCGAACACGCTCACGGCCGCTTCGAACGCCTCCATGTAGCGGCTCACGGGCACCGTTGCCTTGCCGGGCATGATGTGCGCGCGCTCCGCCTCGCCGAGCACTTCCAGGTGCATGCCGAGCGTGTCGATGCCCGCCTCCCGCATGCGTCCGAACCAGCCGTCGTCGTCAGGTGGCTCGCACTGCGCCTGGATCGGCAGATTGACCGCGCGCTTGATCGCACGCGCGCTCTCGCAGAGTATGGCTGCGCCGCGGTCGGGCGTGGCCGGCGTGCCGGTCGTGAGTACCATGTGCCGCACATTGTCGAGCAGCACCGCGGCGCGCGCGACTTCCGCCAGTTGCTCCGGCGTCTTGTGCGCGACCGTACGCCCCGCCGCGAGCGACTGCCCGATCGCGCAGAACTTGCAGGCTTTCTTGCGGCTCTCGTAGCGGATACAGGTTTGCAGCACGGTGGTGGCGAGCACGTCGGTGCCATGCAGCGTGGCAATGTGCGAGTACGGTACGCCATCGAGCGTTTGCAGCTTGTAGAAGCGCGGCGGCTTCGCGAAGGCGATCTGGGCAACCGGTATGCTGCCGCGTGTGAGCAGGCTCGTGCCGTCCGCGTCCGGCGCGTTGGCGACGAAGGCGGACTGGTGCGCGCTGTGCGTATGCACCGGCACCATCAGCGCGACGCCGTCGATCATCACGGCCTTGTGGTCGGACGGACCGGCCCCACCGCGCCGCGACAGGCCCTCGGCATCGGGCTGCGCGAGCCGCAGGCCGCTCGATTGCAGCTCAGTCAAGAGTCGCAGACTCGATTCCGGTAGATTGACGCTGGCATTCATCGTGGAAGCTCCATGAAGCGGTGACGCTCGTGTCGTCGAGAGAGAAAACAGGCGTGGCGGCACGCTCGTTGATTGCGAGGCTCAGCAGTTCGGGCCGCGCATAGTGACCGACCGAATCCATCATGCGTTTGCGCTTGGTGATGAGCGCCATGTCCAGATCGGCGATCACCATGCCTTCACCTTCGCGCAGCGGCGGGGCCAGGTGCTGGCCCTCGGGCGAGACGATGGCCGCGTTGCAGCCGCCGCGCAGCGCTTTTTGCAGCTTGGGGTCGCTGGTGATGGATGTGATCTGGGCGTCGCTGAGCCAGCCTGTCGCGTTGACGACAAAACAGCCCGACTCCAGCGCGTGATGGCGGATCGTGACTTCGATCTGCTCGGCAAAGATCGGCCCGACCAGCGAGCCCGGAAACTGGCTGCAATGAATCTCTTCGTGCTGCGTCATCAGCGCGTATCGCGCCAGCGGGTTGTAGTGTTCCCAGCACGCGAGCGCACCCACGCGCCCCACGGCCGTGTGCGCGACCTTCAGGCCGGCCGCATCGCCCTGCCCCCAGATCATGCGTTCATGGAACGTCGGCGTGAGCTTGCGGCGCTTCACCTTGATCTGGCCGTCCGCATCGAAAATGAGTTGCGTGTTGTAGAGGCTGCCGTGATCGCGCTCGTTCACGCCGAGCACGATCACCATGCCGTGCTCGCGCGCAAGCGCGCCGACGGTTTCCGTGACCGGACCGGGTATCGTCACCGCCTGCTCGTACAGCCGCAGATGCTCCGCGCCCGACTGCACGGGCGGCAGCACGAACGAGAAGTACGGGTAGTACGGCAGAAACGTTTCGGGAAACACGGCCAGTTGCACGCCCTCGCGCGCGGCGCTGACGATCGCGTCGCCGACGCGCGCGAGCGTGCCCGTGCACGATTCGAGATCCGGCGCAATCTGCACGGCGGCGGCGCGAACGATGCGGTTCGTGGATTGGATCGACATGGCGATACCCGTGTGCGCTCAGACAGTCCAGGTGTCGATCACGAGCGCGTTCGACTTGCGATGCAGCAGTTTCAGGTCGAGCACGTCGAGCGGATTGATGGGCCGCACGCCTTCTATCAGCGAGGCCTCGCCGTGGCCGTAGAGCGCCTGTAGCGCGAAACGGCACGCGTAGACCTTGCCGCCTTCGGCCATGAACTTCATGATCTGGTTGTTGAAGTTCAGATGCCCCGGAAACGCTTCGGCGCCGAGCGTCGGGAAACCACGCTGCACCCCCAGCATCACACCGGGACCGTAGAGCAGAATCGAGGTTTCAAAGCCCTTGCGCTGCAACCGCGTGGCCTGAAGCATGTTGACGAAGCCAATGGAGCCTTCGAACGCGACTGTGTGGAACGTGACGAGCGCTTTCTCGCCGGGTTCCGCCTTGACGTCCTCGAACACCTTCTCCTCATAGTCGACGAGAAAGTCGCCGGTCTTGTGGGCGGGCGTGGTGATGGCGGGCATGATGTGACTCCGTTGAATGATTGAGGACTGTGGCCGACCCGTGGCCGGCGCCTCTCTTTTTGCAACGGCTATGCCATCTGGCGGCACGCGTCATGCAATCAATACCCAATCAATTCGACGTGCCGCGAATGATCCACGCAGATTTTTTTCGTGAAGTGCGTGCCACCCCCTTTCGCGTGACATGGCGTGCAAACCGCATGAAATGGCTCACGCCCTGGTGCTGGGCAATATGCAATCACTTTCGGTGCATGCGCGCATCAATTCGGATCATTCGATGCAATCACTCACAATCAATTGTTTATTTTCCGCCGTGGATTCTCACTAGAATGAATGAGCCCATCTTCACCCGATCGCACGCGCACGCTCCATGTCGAATTTCACCACTCACTGGCTGAAACGGCTCGCCGAAAGCGACAAGCCCGTTTATCAGACCATTCCCGATCTCATCGAAGAGGACGTTGCGAGCGGCCGTTTGCGCCCGCGTGACCGGCTTCCCGCGCTGCGAGATCTCTCCGATGCACTCAAGATCAACTACACGACGCTCGCGCGCGGCTATGCCGAGGCACGCAAGCGGGGCCTGATCGATTCGCGCGCAGGCAGCGGATCCTATGTGCGCGGCCGGCCACCGGCCGTGCCGCTGCGCGCGGGTACGGCGCTGGAAATGACCATGAACATGCCGCCCGAGCCGCCGGACATGAGGGCGCTGCTCGCGGAATCGGCGGCACGGATCGTTGGCGCGGCCGACCCGTGGTCCATGTTGCGTTATCAGGATTTTGGCGGCTCGCAGTTCGAGCGCAGCACGGCCAGCCAGTGGCTGCGCCACACGCTGCCTTCGCATCGCCCGGATGGCTTGCTGGTCTGCCCCGGCATTCACAACGCGCTTGTTGCGCTGCTGCTGCGGCTCGTGAAACCCGGCGAAACGATCTGCACCGATTGCCTGGCCTATCCCGGCCTGAAGGTGATCGCGAATCAACTGGGCATGCCGCTCGCCCCGTTGCCGCGCGACGAAGACGGCATCAACGCCACGGCGTTCGAAGCGCTCTGCAAGACTCGCAAGCCCGGAGTGCTTTACTGCAATCCCACACTTCAGAATCCGACGACGCGCACGCTCTCACAGAATCGCCGCGAGCATATCGCCGATATCGCGCTGCGCTATAACGTGCCCATCATCGAGGACGACGCGTACGGCATGCTCTGCGAAGCGCCGCCCGTGGCGCTTGCAACGCTCGCGCCCGAACTCACCTACTACGTGACAGGCATGTCGAAGTGCTTCGGTGCGGGATTGCGTGTGGCGTTCGTCGTTGCACCGAGCGCGCGCCATGCCGAGCGTCTATCGGGGGCGCTGCGCGCGACCACGGTCATGGCGAGCCCGTACATGTCGCATCTCGCCGCGTGCTGGATCGAGAGCGGGGTGGCTCAGCAGATGCTTGAAGCCATTCGTAACGAGTGCATGGTGCGCCAGCAAATTGCGGCGCAGGTGTTCGCTGCACGCGAGTTCGAAGCGTCGAAGGACTGCTTTCACCTCTGGCTCAAGGTCCCGCGCGAAACGGGATGGAGCGCGTCGGAACTCGCTTCGCATCTGCGCACGAAGCAAATTGGCGTGGTGTCTGGTGCGGCGTTCAGCACCGACGGGAATCCACCCAACGCCGTACGCATCTGTCTCGGCGGTCCCAGCGACGCGCTGGGAATAGAAGAGTCACTGCATCTCGTCGCCGACATGCTCGATCATCCGGATCATCTGCATTCGCCGTTGCTATAGAGGACACCTCAATCGAGCAGAACGCCGTGTATCCGGTTAATGGTAGCCGTGCGTCCGGTGCGATGCCCATAAGCGAAACCTCGTTCATGGCGCTCTCCTCTATCGTCAACCGAACTGTCTATCGTCGAACGGCCACTGAAGGTCCAGCGCCGGCGTTGCGCCCCGCTCAATCCTTGCGCATTTCGTTGCCGGCTTCCTTGAGACACTCCACGAACAGTTGCCCGGCGCCCTGAAGCGCGTCGGCACGCCAGTACGCAACCACCTCGGTCAACGGTTCGAGCGGCGCCAGCGGCAGGATGCGCATGTGGCCGCGCATGGCGTGCTGGCGCGCCGTGGAAAGCGGCAGGATCGCGACGAATTCGCCGTGCGTGAGCAGCGTGACATTCAGCGAAAGGGAACTCGATTCGACGTTGCTCGCCCCCGGCACGATGCCGTGCGACGAGAGCGTCTCGATCAGCGTCGCATAGGCCGGTGAACCGTGCAGCGGCGTGATCCAGCGGCAATTGCGCAGGTCGTCCCACTCGACGGCCTGATCGACCTGCCCGAGCGGATGATGGGCGCTCGCCACGAACACGAACGGCTCGCTATGGAGCGCTTCCTGGCGCAACTGCGTTTGCGCGGTCGGTATGCGGTTGCGTCCTATGGCGATGTCGAGTTCGCCCTCGTCGAGCATCTTGATGAGCCGGTCCAGCGTGCCTTCGACGAACGACAGCGACGCCGCCGGCGCGCGGCGAAGAAAGAGCTGCACGGCATTCGCCGTGAGCGGCTCGGGAATCGTCACCACGGCGCCAAAGCGCACGTGCCCGCCCGTGCCCGTGGCGAGCGCGTTCACGTCGCGGCGCGCAAGTTCGAGATGGCGCAGTATCTCGCGCCCGCACGCGACGATCACCGTGCCGATGGCGGTGAGTTCGAGCGCATTGCCGACCCGGTTCACGACGCTCACCGCCATTGCCTGCTCGATCTCGGCGATCTGTCTGGAGACGGCCGGCTGCGTCACGTGAAAAGCCGCGGCCACGCGCGTGACCTGGCCAAGATCGGCCAGCGCGACGAGGATGCGCAAGTGCGCGAGCTTCAGTCCGCTGCGGAAGAACCGGTCGATGGGCGCGTCGTTTTGCATAGGGGTTTCCCGTATCCGGTATACCAATTTGGTTATGTGCGATACCGAAAGAGTGATTTGCGGCAGTCCATCGCGGGCGGCTACTCTTGCGCTTCAGGCTCGTCGCGAGTTTTACATGCAGGCGAAGCATAACAAAGCCGGCAGGTGAGAACGCCACACCGGCGTACTGGAGACACCATGAGCACCCAGCCATCCGGCGCGAAAGCCACATCGGCCGCCTGCGCCGATGTCGCCGCCGCGGCGCACGCGCATGCCCACCCCGCCACCGATCCCGCGCGCCTCGCCCTCTACCGCAAGCTCGCGCGGCGCATCGTGCCGTTTCTCTTTCTGGCGTTCGTCGTCGCCTATATCGACCGCGTCAACGTCAGCTTCGCGAAGTTGCAAATGCTCGCCGACCTGCAACTCAGCGAGACCGTCTACGGTGTCGGCGCGGGCATTTTCTTTCTCGGCTATTTCATCTTCGAGGTGCCGAGCAATCTGATCCTCAATCGCGTCGGTGCACGGCGCTGGATCGCTCGCATCATGATCTCCTGGTCGATCGTGTCGAGCCTCACGATGTTCGCGAGCGGGCCCGCCTCCTTCTACACGCTGCGCTTCCTGCTGGGCGTGGCGGAGGCCGGCTTCTTTCCGGGCGTCGTGCTCTACCTGTCGAACTGGTTTCCTTCTACACGGCGCTCGCAGATCATCGCGCTCTTCATGGCGGCGATTCCCGTCTCGGGCGCGATTGGCGGCCCGCTGTCCGGCTGGGTGATGGCGCATCTGGGCGGCGCGCTCGGGCTTGCGGGCTGGAAGTGGCTGTTCGTTGTCGAAGGCCTCGCTTCGCTGCTCGTGGGCTTCGCCGCGTTCTTCATGCTGCACGACCGGATCGACTCCGTGCGCTGGCTCGACGCCGCCGAAAAGTCGCTGCTCACGGCCGACCTCGCCCGCGACGCGCACACGCGCGTCGAGCAAACGGTGGGCAGTGCGTTTGCGAGCCCGCGCGTCTGGCTGCTCGGCCTGCTGTACTTCTGCATCGCCATGGGCAACTACGGCCTCGCCTTCTGGGTGCCGACGATCATCAAGGCGAGCGGCGTCGCCAGCGTGAGCAACATCGGCTGGCTTTCGGCCGTGCCGTCGCTCATCAGCATCGCGGCGATGGTGGCGATCGCGCGGTACGCCGATCGCCGTGGCGAGCGCCGCCGGCCCGTGGCGATCTGCTGCGTGCTTGGTGCGCTCGGCCTGCTCGCCTCCGTCCTGTTCGCGGCGACGCCGGCCGTGGCCGTCGCCGCGCTGGTGGTCGCCGCCATCGGCATCAATTCGATTGCGCCGGTGTTCTGGGGCATTCCGACCGCGCTGTTCGGCGGCGCGGGCGCCGCCGCGGCCATCGCCGTCATCAATTGCACGGGAAATCTCGCGGGTTTCGTGAGCCCGTTCCTCGTCGGCTGGCTGTCCGATCTGAGCGGCGGCAAGCTGCTGCCGGGCATGCTCGCCATTGCTGTCGCTCTGCTCATTGGCGCAGCGCTCGTGCTGACGCTGCGAGCCGCGCCGCCGCCTCAAGGGGCGGCTACCGGCAGCCACTGATTCACCGCCTGGTTCAAGGAAATCAACATGACGCAAACCGCAGCTCCGGTCTGCATGATCACGGGTGCCGCAAGCGGCATCGGCGCCGCCACGGCCATTCGTTTCGCACGCGCGGGCTGGTCCGTCGCCATCGGCAACTTCGACGACGCCACACGGCCCGGCGCGCTCGCCATCGAGGAGCAATGCCGCACGCTCGGCGCGCAAACGCTGATGTTCGACGCCGACGTTGCCGACGCCGCCGCCTGCCGGCGCGCTGTCGACGCCGTGGCAACGCGCTGGCAGCGCATCGACGCCCTCGTCAACTGCGCGGGCACGACGCGCGTGATCCCCCATCACGCGCTCGACGACATCGACGCCGCCGAGTTCGAGCGTATCTATCGCGTGAATACGATCGGCCTCTTCCAGATGACGCGCGCTGCCGCGCCGCTGCTGCGCGAATCCGCGAGCGCGACGCGTAGTGCGAGCGTCATCAATATCTCTTCCCTCGCGGGCTTGAACGGCACCGGCTCGTCAATCGCCTACGCCGCCTCGAAAGGGGCCGTCAACACGATGACCCTCTCGCTCGCTCGTTCGCTTGCGCCGCGCGTGCGCGTGAACGCGATCGCGCCGGGCATGGTCGACGACGGCCTGTTGCTGCGCTCGCTCGAACCCTCGCAATATCGCGAAGTGCTCGGCCGCATGACGGCGAACTCGCCGCTCAAGCGTGTCTCGCAGCCCTCGGAAATCGCCGATCTCGCATTCTTCCTGGCGGACCAGGCGCCCGCGATCACCGGCCAGGTCATTGCGGCCGAAAACGGCTTCTTGCTCGTGACCGCGTGACCCGGGCGAAATCGCCCAATCCATTCTTGCACGTTGCGCATGCAACGAATCGACATCTCCACGATACGACCATGACCGATCTTCACAAGCACCGCTCACGGATGGTGACCGACGGCGTCACGCGCGCACCGCATCGCGCGTTCCTGCGCGCGACCGGGCTCGACGACGCCTCGATGCAAAAGCCCTTCGTCGCCATCGTCGACACCTTCGGCGAGAACACGCCCTGCTCCATGTCGCTCAACCAGGTTTCCGACAATGTTCGCCTTGGCGTGGCCGCGGGCGGCGGCGTGCCGATTCGCGGCACGGCGATCTCGGTTTCGGACGGCACCTCCATGAACCACGCGGGCATGCGCATGAGCCTCGTCTCGCGCGAAGTGATCGCGGACAGCGTGGAGTTGTTCGTGCGCGCGCACGGCTACGACGCCATCGTCGGCGTGGCCGGTTGCGACAAGACGCTCCCTGGCATGCTGATGGGCATGGTGCGCGTGAACGTTCCGGGGGTGTTCCTGTTCGGCGGCGCGATGCTGCCCGGCAGCGCACCAGGCGCGATTCCCGGCGGCGCGGGCCACGGGCTTCAGCGTCAGGCGACCATCCTCAATGCGATCGAGGCCGTGGGCGCCGCGCAGCGCGGTGACATCTCGCGCAGCGAACTCGACGCCATTGAAAAGCAATGCACGCCGACAGCCGGTTCCTGCCCCGGCCAGTTCACCGCGAACACCATGGCGATGGTGGCCGAAACGCTGGGGCTCGCGCCGCTCGGCTCGGCGATGGTGCCCGCCGTCTACAGCGAGCGCATCGGCATCGCGCGGCGCGCCGGCGAGACCGTGATGCGCGCCTTGCGCTCGGGCGGGCCGCTGCCGCGGGACCTCGTCACCGTGAAGAGCCTGGAGAACGCCTGCGCGGCCGTGGCCGCGACGGGCGGCTCGACCAACGCATGTCTGCACATCCCGGCGATCGCGCACGAGGCGGGCATCCGCTTCACGCTCGACGACGTCGAACGCGTGTTCGCGCGCATTCCCTTGATCGGCGACCTGCAACCGGGCGGCCGCTATCTCGCGCAGGATCTCCATCACGCGGGCGGCGTGCCCGCCGTGCTCAACGCGCTGCTGGCGGGCGGTCATCTGCATGGCGACACGCTCACGCTCGAAGGCACGACGCTCGCGCAAGCGCTTGCACAATTCAGCGGCCCCGACGGCGAAGTGGTGCGCGCCTGCGACGCCCCGCTCTCGCACAACGGCGGCCTCGTGATCCTGCGCGGCAACCTCGCGCCAGACGGCGCGTGCCTGAAGATCGCGGGCCTGAAGTCGCTGACGTTCAAGGGCGTCGCGCGCATTTTCGAGTGCGAGGAGGACTGCATGGCGGTGGTCGCGGCGCGAAGCTATCGCGAAGGCGACGTGCTGGTGATCCGCAACGAGGGGCCGCGCGGCGGCCCCGGCATGCGCGAAATGCTGAGCGTGACGGCGGCGATCTACGGTCAGGGCATGGGCGAGAAAGTCGCCCTGCTCACCGACGGACGCTTCTCCGGCGCCACGCGCGGCATGTGTATCGGCTACGTGGGGCCCGAGGCGGCCGAAGGCGGCCCGATCGCGCTGCTGCGTGACGGCGACCGCATTCGCATCGATGCGCGCGAGGGCGTGCTGCACGTCGAGCTTGCCAACGAGGAACTTGCGCAGCGCCGTGCGCAAATGCCCCCGCACAAGCCGAAGCGGCTGGCCGGCGTGCTCGAAAAGTATGCGGCGCTCGTGCGGCCCGCGCATCTGGGCGCGGTCACGCATTCGGGCAACCTCGACTGGCCCTACGACGCCCCCACGCATGGAGACACCGTATGAGCACCACGCTGCAAAGCGAGCAAGCTGCGTTGAGCGTCGGCTTTTGCGGACTGGGCAAGATGGGGCTGCCGATGGCCAGGCGTCTCGTCGAAGCGGGGTATCGCACCGCGCTCTGGAACCGTTCCGCGGAAAAGGCGCACACGCTGTGCGCGACGACGCAGGGGATGTCCGCCGTTGGCGCAACGCCTGCCGACGTGGCCGCGCAAAGCGACGTCGTCATGCTGTGTCTCGCCGACCATGCGTCGGTCGAAGAGGTCGCCTTCGGCCCGCAAGGGCTCGCGCACGGGGCGAGGCGCGGCGCAATCGTCGCGGATCATTCGACCATGGCGCCCGCGCAGGCCCAGGCACTCGCGCGGCGATGGCGCGCCGAAACGGGCGGCGCGTGGATCGACGCGCCCGTCTCCGGCGGCACGGCCGGCGCGACGGCGGGCACGCTCGCGGTGATGGCGGGCGGCGACGCCGGGCACATCGCCACCGCCACCGCGCCGATGACGGCCTACGCTGCGCGTGTGACGCGCATGGGCGAGAGTGGCGCAGGCCAGGCAACCAAGCTCGCGAACCAGGTCATCGTGATGACGACCATCGCCGCCATTGCGGAAGCCACGCGGCTCGCGCAGCGCACCGGCATCGACGCCGCGAGCATACCCAGCGCGCTCGCCGGCGGATGGGCCGATTCCGTCCTGCTGCAAACACTGCAACCGCGTATGATCGTCGCGCCCGTGCAACCGAGCGGCACGATCCGCACGATGCTCAAGGACCTCGACGCCGTCGAAGCGTTCGCATGCGCGCACGGCGCGGCGCTGCCCGTCGCCGCGCTCGTGCGCCGCTGGCTCACGCGAGCCGTCGAACAAGGCCTGGCCGACGCGGACATTTCGCAAATCGCGACCGTCGACCCCGACTAGCCCCACTCATCGTTCATCGCTCATCGCTCATCGACACCAAAAAAACACGGAGACAAGCATGCCAACCCTCGAATCGAGCACTGCGCTCGGCGCCTCCAGTGAACGCCTCAGCGCGAGCCAGTGGCGGCTGATCATTCTTGCCAGCCTCGGCGGCGCGCTCGAATTCTATGATTTCGTCGTCTACGGCGTGTTCGCGCAATTCATCGGCGCGGCGTTCTTTTCGATGCTCGACCCGATGATGTCGCTGGTCATGTCGTTCGCCGTGTTCGCCATCGGCTATCTGTCGCGGCCCCTGGGCGGCGCGGTCCTGAGCTGGTTCGGCGACCGCTATGGCAGGCGGCGCGTGTTTATCGTCTCCGTGATCGTCGTTTCGCTTTCGACGATCGGCATGGGTCTCGTGCCCACCTACGCAAGCTGGGGGCTTGCGGCAACCTTCACGATGATCGGCCTGCGCCTCATCCAGGGCTTCTGCCTTGGCGGCGAGCTGCCCGGCTCGATCACCTATGTGGTCGAAACGGTGCCCCGGCGGGCGGGCTTCGTTTGCGGCATCGTGTTCTTCTGCGTGAATTCCGGCGTGTTGCTCGCGGCGCTCATGAACCTGTTCGTGCACGCCGCGCTCGCACCGGCCGACGTCCCCGCCTATGGCTGGCGCATTGCGTTCGTGTTCGGCGGCCTGATCGGGCTGCTGGGGTTCTGGCTGCGCCGCAAGCTCGAGGAAACGCCCGAATTCGCGAACATGAAGCACCTCGCCTCGAAGCGCCCGTTCACGGAATTGTGGCGCAAGCATTGGCGCGCCGTGGTGTGCGGCATTCTCACCACGGCCGCCACCGCGGGCTACAACGGCCTGCTGTTCGCGCACATGCCGGCTTACCTCGACAAGGTGCTCCATTACGATCCGCACACCGTCGCGATCGCGCAGAACGTTGCGCTCGCAACGGCATCGATCGGCATCCTGATCGTGGGCTATCTCGGCGACCATGTGCCACGGCGGCTGTTGATGCGCGCAGGCGCGCTGATTCTCGTCGTGCTGTCGCTGCCGTTCTACTCGGTGCTCGTCGCGCACGGCATGGACCTCGTCACGCTGATGCTGCTGGGCGGGCTGGGCGCCGCGCTGATCAACGGCACGTTCGCCTGCATCATCGCCGACATGTTCCCCACGCGCGTACGCTTTAGCGGCGTGGCGATCGCGTTCAATCTCAGCTTTACGATCTTCAGCGGAACGGCGCCGTTGATCGGCACCTGGCTGATCGGCAAGATGGGCACCCCGCTCGCTCCAGCATGGTTCATGACGGCGTGCGCGCTCCTCACGTTCGCCGCGACGTTCGCACTCAAAGGGTTGAGCGGGAAGATCGGCGTGGCCGAGTGAAGGCCTCGCCGCAGAATCGGCACCGTCAGTGTGTATGGACGAATGCCGAGCCTATGGAGCGCCTCGACGACGCGAGGGGCAGCCGCAGGTCGACCGCATCGGTGATCGGCGACACCGGTGCGGGTCGGTTGCGGAGCGTCTCGATCGAGTTCCGGGGCCGGCGCTTACGGCGCCTTCGCGAGTTCGGCGTCGATCGCGCTCACCAAAGCGGCGTCGTCGGCACTCACGTTCGGTGCGAAGCGCCCCACCACCTTGCCTTCGCGGCTCACCAGAAATTTTTCGAAGTTCCACAGCACGTCGGGGGCGGGATTCGGTTCGATACCGTACCCCTTCAGCCGCTCGCGGAAAGGACCGTCGCCCGTGGCTTGCGGTTGCGCCAGGGTCAACTCGCGATAGAGCGGATGCTGGTCCGCGCCGACGACCGAAATCTTCGAGAACAACGGAAACTCCACACCGTAGGTCGCGGTGCAGAACGCCAGAATTTCTTCATTCGCGCCAGGCTCTTGCCCCTTGAAGTTGTTTGCGGGAAACGCGAGGACTTCCAGACCGCGCTCGCGCTTGTCTTTGTAGAGCGCCTCCAGGCCCTCGTATTGCGGCGTCAGCCCGCACTTCGAAGCCACGTTCACGACCAGCAGCACCTTGCCCTGGAAGGGCCGCAGGGTCGTTGGCGTGCCGTCGATCGCGTTCACGGGAATGTCGTAAAGCGTCGTGCTCATGTCTAGCTCCTTCTGGTTTGAACCGGTCGATGCGATGTTCGAAGGCACGGTTGCCCCCGATATCGTCGCCAAGCATAGCAGGGGTAAGAGACAAGCGTAGCGCGGGCAGCGGAGCGCAAGGAGCGACGGGTTTGCGCAAGTTGACATCTCGCGTCGTGCGGACTCGACCCGCTGAAGGGGCCCTCGATGCCGCGAATAGAACAGGTGCGAAGCGCTTCGCGCATGCGCACCGGCAACGTCGCTCCGCACTGCGGCAAGGTCAAGCAGACAGCGCGTGGTTGGCTGTTGCGGCCTGCGGCCGGTAATTGCCCGGCCTCGCGCGCTTGCCTGACACGAGGCCTTCGGACCCATGTTCGCGCAATCGCGCCGCCCGCCGACGAATCTGGCGAGTCGTCAGCCCGAAACGTTCTGCGGCGCGCGTGGGCGTGAGCCTGCCGTCCACCACATCCTGAATGGCCTTGAATCGGTCAACTTCACGCATCGTCATCGTGATCGTCCCAGTCGCGCTCATCGCCGGCGCTTCCATGTGGATGTCCGACACTCGACCTGCACAAAACGCGACATTTCCAGCCAGCCCCCCTTTCCTCAACCACCCTGCCCACCGCCAAGCGCCACATAGAGCGAAGCACCGTTTTGCAGCGCCGCCGCGCGCAACTGGATCAATTGCTGTTGGGCCGCGAACAGGCTGCGCTTCGCATCGACCACCTCCAGGTAGATGGAAATGCCGTTCTGGTAGCGCAGTTCGGCGGCCTCAGCCAGGCGCGCCTCGGAGGCCACCGCGCGCTCCTGTGCGGCGATTTGCTCCTGCAACCGCTGGCGTGCGATCAGGGCGTCCGAAACTTCCCGGAACGCCACCTGAACGGTTTTCTGATAGTTCGCCACGAGTTCGGTCTGGCGCGCTTCGGACAGGCGCACTTGCGCGCTGCGGCGGCCCGCGTCGAATATGGGCAGCGTGACGAATCCGGATATGAGCCACGCCTGCTTGCCCGGCACGAACAGGTCGCTCAACTCCGGAGACACATAGCCGAAATTGCCCGTGAGCGAAATGCGCGGGAAGTAGTCGGCACGCGCGGCGCCAATATCGGCGGCGGCGGCTCGCAGCGACTGCTCGGCCGCGCGAATGTCGGGGCGCAGCGTGAGCAGGGAAGAAGGCAGGCCCGCGTCGAGCGTACCGAACTGGTCGGCGTCGGCGAGCACGTGGCGCTGCGTCATGTCGGCGGAGTCGGGTAGCGGCCCGCCAATCAGGACAGCCAACTGATCGCGCTGCTGGCCCGTCGTTCTTTGCAGCTCGGCGAGCTGCGTCTGTGCCTGCGTGACGAGAATACGCGCCTGCTCATAGTCCACGAGCGATGTCGCGCCCGCTTCGAGACGCAGGCGCGCGACTTCCAGCGCGTACTGGCGCGTTTCAAGCGTGTGCTGTGCCAGGTCGATGCCTTCTTTGCCCGAGAGAATGGCGTAATAGGTCGCCGCCACGTTGCTGATGAGCGAGAGCCGGAACGCTTCATTCGCCTCGACCGTCGCCAGATAATTGCGCCGCGCGGACTCGCTGAGGTTGGCCACGCGTCCCCAGAAGTCGAGTTCGAACGACGTGACGGCCACCTGCACGCTGTACTGGTTGAAGTGGACCGAGGTGTTGTTGTTGGGAAGCTCCGGCTCGATGGTGTTGAGCGGCGTCTTGGTGCGGGTGGCGTCCGCGCCCACGGCCACTTGCGGAAACTGCGCTGCGCGCTGCACGCGATAAAGCGCCTGTGCCTGCCCGATGCGTGCGACGGACGCCGCCAGGTCCCGGTTCTCGGCGAGCGCCTTGGCGATCAATTGCTTGAGCGCCGGGTCGCGAAAGAAGGTCTCCCACGTCAGCTCGGAAGCGAGACGCTCGCCGCCTGGCGTGGCGATATCCGCGCTCTCGTAGGCGCCGGCTATCGGCAGATCAGGCTGCTGGTAGCGCGGCGCGAAATTGCACGAAGCCAGCGCGAGACACGAGACGATCGCCATCCACCTGGCAGTCTTAAGCATCGTGCGCTCCTGCGGGCCGCGCATCGCCCTCATCGTCGCCCTGCGCGCGTTTGCGGCTCAGCCATTTGCGCGCCACCACATAGAACACCGGCGTAAAGAAGATGCCGAACAGCGTGGCCGTGAGCATGCTGCCCATGATGCCGGTGCCCACGGCCTGCCGCCCCGCCGCGCCCGCGCCCGTGGCGAGCACGAGTGGCAGCATGCCCAGCACGAAGGTCACGCTCGTCATCAGGATGGGCCGCAAGCGCTGGCGAGCGCCGTTCACCGCGGCGCTCACGATATCGCTGCCCGCGGCCTCTTCCTTGATGGCGAATTCCACGATCAGGATGGCGTTCTTCGCCGCGAGGCCGATGATGGTCACGAGGCCGATGTTGAAGTAGATATCGGCGGGAAAGCGCCGCGCCATGGTGAAGAGAACCGCGCCCAGCACACCCAGCGGAATGATGAGCAGCACGGCAATGGGAATGGCCCAGCTCTCGTAGAGCGCGGCGAGCAACAGAAATACGACGACGAGCGAAAGCAGCAGTAGCGCACCGATCTGCCCGGCCGCCTGTTGTTCCTCGTAGGCCGTACCGGTCCATTCGTACGTCAGGCTGCCGGAAAGGACATTGCCCGCGATGCGCTCCATCTCCGCGAGCGCGGCGCCGCTGGAGCGGCCCGGCGCGGCCTGGCCCGAGATCGTTGCCGACGGAAAACCGTTATAGCGTTCGACCTGCTGCGGCCCGGCCGTCCAGTGCACGCTCGTGAACGCGGAGAACGGCACCATCTCGCCCACGTTGTTGCGCAGTCGCAGCGCACCGATGTCCTCGGCCCGCATGCGCTGGTCGGCGTCGGCCTGCATGAGCACGCGCAGTACGTTGCCCTCGTAGACGAAGTCATTCACGTAATTCGCGCCGAACGCCAGCGCGAGCGCGCTGTTCACCTGGCCGATTTGCAACCCCAGCGCGCGCGCTTTTACGCGGTCGATATCGACATAGAGTTGCGGCGCGGGCGGCAAACCGTCGGGGCGCACGCCCACCAGCAAGGGACTGCGCGAGGCCTCCGCCAGCAGACGCGCGCTCGCCTGCTGCAACGCCGCGCCGCCCACGCCGCTGCGGTCCAGTATCTTCATCGTGAAGCCGCTCGCATTGCCGAGCGCGGGAATGGCCGGCGGATCGAGCGCGAAGACGAGCGCCTGTGGAATATTGCGGAAGGCGGCGTTCGCGCGCCCAACCAGCGCCGCCGAGGAATTCGCCGCGCCCGGCCGGTCCGCCCACGGCTTGAGGTCGACGAACGACATGGCCGCCGACTGCCCCTGGCCGAAGAAGCTGAAGCCCGTGACCGAGGCGATATTGCGCACCTGGGGTTGCTGCCTGAGAAAAGCCTCGACCTGATCGACGACCTGTTGCGTGCGCTGCGCCGTCGCGCCAGGCGCTGCCGTATACGCGACGAATATATGCCCCTGGTCCTCGCCCGGAATGAAACCGCGCGGCAAGCGGGTGAAAAGGAAACCAGTCGCGACGCAAACGACGAGAAATACGATGAGCCAGCGCACCGGCTTGCGCAGCATGGCCTGCACCGCCAGCACGTAGCGCTCGGTGGCCGCATCCATGCCGCGATTGAACGCATCGAAAATGCGCTGCTGAATGCGCGCCGGCCAACGCGTGGCCGCCTGCTTGCCCGTACCGTCATCGGCTTTCGCCTTGCTGCCCAGCAGCGCCGCTGACATGGCCACGCCCAGCGAGAGCGCGAGCAAGGTGGACAAAAAGATCGAGACGGTGAGCGTGACCGAGAACTGGCGATAGATCGCCCCCGTCGAGCCCGGAAAGAAGGCCATGGGAACGAATACCGCAATGAGCACGAGCGTGCTGGCAATCGCCGCGCCCGCAATCTGCCCGACGGCCTTGATGGTCGCGCGCCGCGAACTCAAGCCCTCTTCCTGGATCACGCGCTCCACGCTCTCCACCACCACGATCGCGTCGTCGTTCAATATGCCGATTGCGACGACCATCGCAAACAACGACAGCAGATTAATGGAGAGTCCGAACAAATAAATCCCCACACACGTTCCGATCAGCGCAACCGGCACGACCAGGGTGGGAATGAGCGTTGCACGCCACTTCTGGAGGAACAGGAACACAACGACCGTCACGAGCAGCAACGCCTCGATCATCGTGCGCAGCACGCCGCTCAGCGAAGTCGTGATGAACGGCGTGGTATCGAACGGCACGACCCATGCCACGCCTTTCGGGAAAGTCGGCTGCAATTGCGCAAGACGCTGCCGCACGGCGGTCGCCACCGCCAGCGCATTCGCGCCGCTCGCAAGCTGGATGGCGATCCCCGCGGACTCCTTGCCGTTCACGCGAAAGCGAAAGCCGTAGCTGTCGTTGCCCAGCTCCACGCGCGCCACGTCGCCCACGCGCACCGTGGAGCCGTCCGGGTTCGAGCGCACAATGACCTCGCGAAACTGCTCGGGCGTCGAAAAGCGGCCGTGCATGACGATTTGCGCATTGAGCTCCGCCCCCGGCGCAATGGGCTGATCGCCGAGCGCCCCGCCCGCCGTCTGGCTGTTCTGCTCCTGAATGGCCGTCATCACTTCGTTGGCCGAAAGACCGAAGCTGGCGAGCTTTTCCGGATCGATCCATATCCGCATGGCATACGACGAACCGAAAAGCTGGGCGTCGCCCACGCCCGGAATGCGGCGCAATTCGTTGACGATGTTATTGGCGGCGAAGTTGCCCAGTTCGACCGCAGGGATCGAGCCGTCGGCGGATTGCAGCGCAACGAGCATCAAGAATCCCGAAGACGCTTTCGTGACGCTCACGCCAACCTGCCGGACTTCCAGCGGCAGGCGCGGCTCGACGCGGCTCACGCGGTCCTGGACCTGCGAAAGCGCGACGTCGAGGTTCGTGCCGGGTCTGAGCGTGACGGTGACCTGCGCCGTGCCGTTCGAGCGGCTTTGCGACGACATGTAAAGAAAATTGTCGACGCCATTCATTTCGTTTTCGATGATCGACGTGACGGTACGGTCCAGCGTGTTCGCGTCCGCGCCGCTATAAACCGCCGAAACCGTGAGCGAGGGCGGCGCGACGTCGGGGTACTGCTCGACCGGCAGCAGCATGAGCGCGAGGCCGCCAAAGAGCGTCACGAAAAGCGCAACCACCCACGCAAAGACGGGCCGGTGGACGAAAAATCGGTTCATGTCGCGCGCCGCTCAGGAGTGGCTCGGGGCGGCGGCGGGCTGGGCGTCCACGCGCTGCCCCGGCTGCACCCGCTGCCAGCCGTCGACAATCACTCGCTCACCCGGCTCCAGCCCATCCTTCACCACCCATTGGCCCGCTTCCTGGGGGCCGAGAACGACATTGCGCCGCACGACGGTGCCGTCTTCGGCAACGAGCGAAAGGCTCGTGGCGTTGTTGTCGAACTGCACGGCGCGCGCGGGCACGGCCAGGCCGTTCGGTATCGTGCCGATCACGATGCGCCCGCGCACGAACTGCCCTGGCAACAGAATGCGCGACGCATTATTGAAGCGCGCGCGCAGAACCTGGGTGCCGGTGGAAGGATCGACGACGAGATCGGTGAAGTCGAGCACGCCCGTCTCGCCATAATCGTCGCCGTTCGCGAGCGTGAGACGCACGTTTGCGCTCTCGGCGGCCGGCGCGGAGAGCGAACCCGACGCGATTTGTTTGCGTACTTCCAGCAGCGAAATATTCGACTGCGTGAAAACGGCGTTCACGGGCGAGAGCTGATTGACCTGCGTGAGCAAGGTCGCGCCCGCCGCACTGACGAGCGCGCCTTCGGTGACGAGCGCCCGCCCCACGCGGCCGGCAATCGGCGCGCGAACCGTGCAACGATCGAGACGCAGTTGCGCCAGCGTCACGGCGGCGCGTGCGTCCGCAACGTTCGCCTCGGCCTGCTCGAGCGCGGCAGTCGCGGCCTCGTATTCCTGGGCGCTCACGACCTGGCGCGCCACCAGCGGCTTGAAGCGCGCGACCTCGGAGGCCGCATTGCCGCGCACGGCCTGAGCCCGGTTGAGCGCCGCCTGCGCCTGCTGCAATGCGGCCTGGTAGTCGCGCGGATCGATGAGAAAGAGCGGCGCGCCGGCGCGCACGTCGGTGCCCTCCTCGAACAGACGCCGCTCGACGATACCGTCCACGCGGGCGCGCACCTCCGCGGAGCGGATCGCTTCGATACGGCCCGGCAATTCGATCACACGGGGGATGGCGTGCGCCGCAACTGTTTCGACCAGCACGCTCGGCGGTGGCGCCGCACCGCTCTGGGCTTGCTGGTCGCGGCATCCGAAACCCGCCAGCGGCAACAGCGCCGCAAGAACGATCAGCCACGGTCGACAGCGTTTGGGTTCGAAGTCTGGCACTCGAGGCTCCACCGAAGAAGATCTGGACGGTAGGTTCCGGCGTCCGATGGCTCGTCACGCGTGAGCTTGATCGCCTGATGGCGATGTCACGCACGTAGTTAACCATAAACGCCTTGCGGTCGCTCCCTCGACTGCCATTGACTGGCACCGCTCGAAATGCAATTCCCTATGTTTCCCGTGCGGATGGGGCAACGGCGATCATCCTCTAGCCACGGGATACGGGAGACTGGACGCTGAAAAACACGCTACGCTGAGGAAAACCGGCCCCAAAAAAACCTACCGCCCCAACACCAGCATCCGCGCCTCCAGCGCGCCGCGAATATGCGAGCGCGCGATGTCCTCGGCGCTGCGCGCGTCATGGCGCTCGATGGCGGCGAGGAGCGCCTGATGCTCGCTCACCGCGAAATGCGCGCGCTGCCCGGCGGCCAGTCCCGTGCTCCCAAGCAGCGCAATCGAAGCCTGAAGCGAGCTGAGCGATTTCAGCAGATAGCGGTTATGCGCGGCCCGGTACAGCGTTTGATGAAACAGATGATTGTTTCTCGCAAGGCGCAGCGGATCGCCCACGAGCGCGGCGTCCTGGTCCGCAATGGTGCGCAGCGCCGCCAGCTCGACCGCCGTGGCGTTGCGCGCCGCCCATGCCGCGGCCGTGCCTTCCAGCATCTCGCGCATCGCGTACAACTCGCGCACCATCTCGCCCGTGAGTTCCGTGACGATCAGGCCGCGCGCGCGGTCGGCCGTCACCATGCCTTCGCTCTCCAGACGGCGCAACGCCTCGCGCACGGGCGTGCGACTCACTTCCATCTGCTGCGCCAGTTCGATCTCGCGCAGCCGCGTGCCGGCCGGCAGCCCACCTTCCAGAATGGCGCTGCGCAGTTGCCGGTAGACGAACTCGGCGCGCGGCAGCGCCGGGTTCTCGTCGTCCTCGGAGGTAAACGGTTTGAGTGGCATGGTGAGACGGCAGGTCGTGCCAGGGCGCCCGGCGCGAATTCAAGGCGTCATTGTATCCGCCGGGAGCCGGGCGCCTTGCTTCGTGGTTTAGTCGCCGCCGAGCTTGAGCCTGGCGGGCCGGCGCTTTTCGACCGCCCATTTGAGCAGCGCGGCGCTGCGGTAGATGCCGTGCGCGAACTTGCCATACGGCATGGTCAGGAACAGCCCCATCACGCAGCCCAGATGCAGCGCGAGCCAGAACGGCATGCTCGCCTGCTCGCGCAGCGCCAGCAGCAGCAACCCGCTGCCCGCAACGAGCAGCAGCAAGGCGATAAAGCCGCGATCCATGGGCTTCTGGCCGGGATCGGTCTGGAGCGGATTGCGCCTCACGTTGAGCCACAGCAGGCCCGCCGGTCCGACGAGCAAGCCCAGGCCGCCCAGCGTGCCCAGCACCACCGGCACGCTGAACAAGGGATAAGGCGCCTCGTAGCCCAGCAGATAGTGATAGCCCGTCGCCACGCAGGTCGCGGCGAAGCACAGCATGAAGCCGTAGAACGTCAGGTGATGAAAGCGGCGTCGCGCCAGCGTGAACGCATCGCTCTCGTTGTTGCATCCCTCGCCGTGGCCGCCGCCCAGATAGCGCAGCGACAGCACATCGTGCACCGCTTCGCCGATCGCACCGGCTTCGACCGGATGCGCCTCGCCCTCGCGCCAGAAACGCGCGACGCCAACGCCAAACACGCCGCAGACGAACAGCAGCACCAGGCCAAACAGCACGGCAAGCAGATTGTGCGGAAACACTGCATAGAAGTTCGCGTCGCCCGGCTGCGTATTCAGGCCGCCCGTTAGCGCGATGGCCAGCATCAGGAACACGGCGAGGCTGCCCGCCGTCGCCAGCGCCACCGCGAGCCCGGCCCGCGCGTACAGCGAACCCAGCGCGGCCGGCCACGCGTACTCGCGATAGGTGTGAGCGCGCACCTGCGCCATCGCGCGCGGCACGTTCACGGCGAACTCGTGGGGCGGCGCATACTGGCACGCATGGAGGCAGGCGCTACAGTTGTGGCAAAGGTTCGCCAGCAAGTGCACGTCGCTGCGATTGAACTCCAGCCTGCGCGTCATGGCCGGAAACACGGCGCAAAATCCTTCGCAGTAACGGCACGCATTGCAGATCTGCATCACGCGCGCCACTTCCTGTTCGGCGGCGCGCGCATCGACAGCGGCGTATTCGCCCGCGCCGAGCGCACTGGCTTCGCGAGTGAGGGCGTCAAGCTGCTGCATGCAAGGCTCCATTGCGTTGTGAATCGGCCGCCCCGCGCGCCGCGCTCGCCGCATTCGTTCCGGCGATACGGCCAAACGCCGTGCCGATCGACATGCCGACTCCCGCCGTATAGCCCTTGCCCAGCACATTGCCCGCCATCATTTCTCCCGCCACGAACAGGTTCGGACTCGCACGGCCGCCAAAGCGCACTGCGGCCGTCTCGTCGGTTTTCAATCCCAGATAGGTGAACGTAATGCCCGGCCGCAGCGCGTACGCGTAGAACGGCGGCGTGTCGAGCGGCAAGGCCCAGTGGCTCTTTTGCGGCGCGACGCCTTGCGTGTGGCAATCGTCGAGCACCGCGTGATCGAAGCTGCCGACCTTGCACGATGCGTTGAAGGCGTTCAGCGTCTGCATGAACGCCGGTTCGTCGAGACCGATGGCGCGCGCCAGCTCCGGCAGCGACCCGGCCCTGGTGCCGGGAAACACGGGCGGCATGAAACGGCCAACGGCCTTGCTGTCGATGATCGACCAGGCGATCTGACCGGGCTGCTGCGCAACGAGACGCCCCCAGATCGCATAGCGCTTGGGCCAGAAGTCCTCGCCTTCGTCGTAGAAGCGCTGTGCCTGGCGGTTCACCACGACGCCGAGCGACACGCAGTCCACCCGCGTGCAGATGCCGCCGTCATAGAGCGGCGCGCGCGCGTCGATGGCCACGCAGTGGGACTGCGAAGCGTCGCCGGTCATGTCGGCGCCCGCATCGATCATGTGACGCAGCAGCACGCCCTGGTTGTAGCGCGTGCCGCGAATCAGAAAGTTGTCCGCGACCCATTCGCCGTTCACCTGGCCCCACGCTTCGCGCAGCCATTCACGATTTGATTCGAAGCCGCCCGCCGCCAGCACGCAGCTGCGCGCCGCAATGCGTTCGCCGTTGGCGAGGCGCGCCGCGATGAAGCGTCCGTCGTCGAGATCGAGCGTTTGCACCGGCGTTTCGTAGCGAATCTGCACGCCCAGCTTTTCGGCGCTGCGATAGTAGGCGTTGACGAGCGCCTTGCCGCCGCCCATGAAAAACGCGTTCGTGCGCGCCACGTGCAGTGCGCCGGAAAGCGGCGGCTGGAAATGCACGCCGTGGCGGCGCATCCAGCCGCGGCAGTTCGACGACGCGCGTATGACGAGCCGCGCCAGCTTTTCGTCGGTCAGCCCGCCCGTGACTTTCAACAGATCCTGCCAGTACTCATCTTCCGGGTAGGCGTCGACCAGCACGTCCTGCGGGGCGTCGTGCATGCAACGCAGGTTGCGCGTATGCGCCGAATTCCCGCCGCGCCAGGCGCGGGGCGCGGCCTCCAGCATCAGCACCGAAGCCCCCGCTTCGCGCGCCATCAGCGCGGCGCACAGCGCAGCGTTGCCGCCGCCGATCACGAGCACGTCTATCATGAGTTCCCTTCTCTCCCTTCCAGTCCGATACGTCAATTCAGGCGCTGCGTTCATCGCGCGCTGCTCTCGCGCTTGTGTCGCGTTTGCTTCTCAAGCGCCCGCGTCCGGCGCGACGAGCCCTTGCGCGACACCTGAGCGCCGGTTCACCACACGCGCCGCCACCACCACCGTCACGGCGATGAAGACCGCGAGCGCCGCCATGCCGCTCGCAAACGTGCCGGTCATGTCTTTGAGCGCGCCCACCGCATAGGGCGCTGCAAAGCCCGCCACGTTGCCGATCGAGCTCACCACCGCGATGCCGGCCGGCGCCTCGCTCTCCGGCAGCATTGAGGCGGGCAGCGTCCAGAACACCGGCAGGTTCGCGAACGCGCCGAACCCTGCGCACACCAGCGCGCCGAAGCGCAGCGGCGGATAGTCGGTTGCGGCCGCAACGATCAGCGCGAGCACCGCGACGATGCCGGGCACGAGCAGATGCCAGCGCCGCTCGCGCCGCTTGTCCGAGCGCGCGCCCCACCACAGCAGGCCGAGCGCGCCGGCCACGAAGGGCAGCGAAGACAGCAGGCCGACAGCCGTCAACGACACGCCGAACGCCCGGACGATCTGCGGCAAGAAGAAGCTCACGCCGTAATTCGCGGCGACGATGCCGCAATAAATGAAGCCCAGCAGCCACACGAGCGGATTGCGCAGCGCGCCCCATGCGCCCGCCGCGCCGTGCGCGGACGAAGGCGGCAACGCGTGGCGCTCGGCCGCGAGCGTTCGCTCCAGCCACGCTCTTTCGTCGGCTGCGAGCCAGTGCGCCTCGCGCGGCGAATCGACCAGCTTGCGCAGCAGCACGAAGCCGAGCACGAGCGAGGGCAACGCTTCGAGAATGAACAGCCACTGCCAGCCGCGCAGGCCAAGAAAGCCATGCAGATTGAGAATGAAACCCGAGACCGGCGCGCCGATCGCCGCCGAAGCGGGCAACGCCACGGCGAACGCGCCGATCATGCGAGCGCGCGAGGCCGAAGGAAACCAACGCGTGAGAAACAACATCACGCCAGGGTAGAAGCCGGCCTCGGCCACGCCGAGCAGGAAGCGCAGCCCCAGGAATTGCGGCGTCGTGCGCACGAAGGCGAACAGCAGCGAGATCACGCCCCACGAAAGCATGATGCGCGCGAACCAGCGGCGCGCGCCGAAGCGCTGCATCGCCATATTGCTTGGCACTTCGAACAAAACGTAGCCGAGGAAAAAGATGCCCGCCCCCGCGCCGAACACGGACGCCGACAGCCCCAGATCGGCGTTCATCGAAAGCGCGGCAAAACTGAGGTTGACCCGGTCCAGATAGGCCGCGAAATAACACAGCATCAAGAGGGGCAGGATGTGCCGGCGTATCCGGCCGAGCACCACTTGTTCGTCGATCACCACGATGTCGTCTCCTCTTGCGGGCTGCTCGCAGCGCCCGCCTTCAATGTCCACACGCGTCGTCTTGCACGAGGCTGAAATGTATACATTGATCCAGCAATACTCAAGAGGCAGTGAGCAGGCCGGAAGTTAGAGAAGCCGGTTCTCAGTGCCGAAAAAACGGGGGCAAAAAATCGGCTCGCCGCCGTTTACCCCTTTCAATCATCGATTTACTTGAACATCCAGGCGCCTCACCGGGCTTCTCCCAGGACATTCCCTGGCTTCAATCCGCTTGACTCGACCGTCCTTCGTCGCGAAACTTCACTCACAAAACAGAACAGTCGGTCTGTCTAGCAGACCATCAGAGTAAACCGAACCGCAAGGAGGTCACGTGACCAGCATCGACGAGCAGGCGCTGAGCGAGCGCCTCGTCACCGCAATGAAGCGTCCGGAAGCGCGCAGCGACGCGTTCGCCCGGCGCGCGCCGACGTTCACCGCCGACTGGATCGTGCGGATCGGTTCGATCGCGCATCTCGTGCGTTGCGAGGCGGGCCGCGTGAGCGCCTGCGAGGCGCGCGTGCCCTTGCTGCACGCCACGCGCCTCTCGGTCAGCGGCAGCGCACGCGCATGGCAGGCGTTGTGGGAGACCCTGCCGCGCGCCGGTTGGCACGACCTGTTCGCGCTCACCAAACGCGGCGAGATGCATATCGAAGGCGACATGCAATTCCTGCTGGCGCATCTGCAATACGTGAAAGACGTCCTCAACCTGCCGCGCCAGGAGGCCCGCTGATGAGCGCCGAAATCCACAGCCACGACAAGCCGCAGGCCGCGCCCCAGTACGAGGCGATCATCGGCCGCTATCTGAGCGTGCCCATCGGCGGCGAGGCCTGCCGCGTGTACGTGGAAGAAGCGGGACAGGGCATCCCGCTCGTGTGCCTTCACACCGCAGGCGCCGACGCGCGCCAGTACCGGCACCTGATGTGCGACGACGCCATCACCGATCGCTTTCGCGTGATCGCCTTCGACATGCCGTGGCACGGCAAGTCGTATCCGCCGCCCGGCGCGCAACCCGGCGAATACGCCCTCACGACGGCGCGCTATGTGGAGACGATCCGCGCGGTGATCGGCGCGCTCGGGCTGGACCAGCCCGTCGTCATGGGCTGCTCGATCGGCGGGCGCATCGCCCTGCAACTCGCCAACGACCACGGCCCCGAGTTTCGCGCGCTGATCGGCGTCGAAGCCGCCGACTACCAGGCGCCCTGGTACGACACGTCCTGGCTGCATCGCGGCGACGTCCACGGCGGCGAAGTGTGCGCGGCACTCGTCTCCGGGCTCGTGGCGCCGCAAAGCCCCGCGCAGTACCGCGACGAAACGCTCTGGCAATACATGCAGGGCGGCCCCGGCGTGTTTCGCGGCGACCTGCACTTCTACCGCGTGGACGGCGATCTGCGCGGCCGTCTCGGCAACATCAACACCTCGGTCACGCCGCTCTGGCTGCTGACCGGCGAATACGACTTTTCGTGCTCGCCCGACGACACGCGGCGCACGGCGGCCGGCATCGCCGGTGCCGAAGTGATCGAAATGAAAGAGGTCGGTCACTTTCCGATGAGCGAAAACCCCGCGCAGTTCCGGCGCTATCTGCTGCCGGTGCTCGATCGCATTCACGCCGCCTCGCGCGACGTTTGACAAGACACACCAGAAACAGACACAGAACCAGAAAAGGAGACTCTCGATGAACCACCGTATTGCCGCCGCCGCGCTCGCCGCCATCGGCACCCTGGGCACCTTCGGCGCAAGCACCGCGCACGCGCAGGACACGCTCAAGATCGGCGCGATCGTCACGTTGTCCGGGGCGGGCGCGGCCTGGGGCCAGGCGCTGCTCTACGGCGCAGAACTCGCCGCCGACGACGTGAACGCCAAGGGCGGCCTCGACGTCGGCGGCAAGAAGTACAAGGTCCAGGTGGTCCCGTACGACGACAAGTACCAGGCGAACGACGCCGTGACCGCTGCGAACCGGCTTGTTTCGGAGGACCAGGTCAAGTACATCATCGGCCCCGTGGGCGCGGCGGCGGCGCTTGCCATCGAGCCGGTCACCGAGCGCAACAAGGTCATCATCCTCACGCTCGGCTTCACGCCCAAGGCGCTCGGCAAGGACAAGCCCTATGCGTTCCGCCCGAACCTCACGACCGAGGAAACCTCGCAGCCGCAGATCGACTGGCTCGTGAAGGCCAAACATATCCGCAAGGTCGGCGCGCTGTTCCCGAACGACGAAACCGGCCAGCAGATCGCGCGCGATCTCGACGCCTCCTATGCGCGCGCGGGTGCGCAGCTTTCCTCGAAGGAATTCTTCGAGCGCCAGCGTGTGGACATGGTCCCGCTGCTCACGCGCATCATCGCCACCGGCGTCGACACGATCGAACTCGACGGCAACTCTCCCGCCACCGCAGGCCTGATCGTGCGCCAGGCGCGCGAACTGGGCTTCAAGGGGCTGATCGTGCGCAGCGGCGGACCGGCCACGGCCGAGATCGTTGCGGTAGCGGGCAAGGACGCGGCGGAAGGCATGCTCGTGAACACGCCGATCGATCCCGCGAACAAGGCCGTGCAGGACTACTCGGCGCGCTACTACAAGAAATACGGCAAGCGCATGAACGGTTTCAGCCCCGCGTTCTATGACGGCACGCACATGCTGTTCGCCGCCATGCAGCAGGCCGGCACCGTGACCGACAGCGAACGCGTGAAGAACGCCCTCGAATCGACGAAGAACTACGCCGGCATTCTCGGGCAACTGAACTGGACCGGCGCGGCGAAGTACGGCATCAATCATCAGATCGACGCGCCCTTCTATATCGCCGAAGTCAAGGACGGCCAGGAAGTGGTGCGCGCGCACTGCACGCCCGCGGCCTGCCAGTGACGCCGCGCGCCGCCGCCCTCCAACGGAGATCGCCACCATGGACCTGACCTCCCTGATCGTTCAGGCGCTGAGCAACGGCGTCATCATCGGACTGCTGTATCTGCTGATGGCCGTGGGCTTCACGCTCGTTTTCGGCGTGATGCGCATCGTCAACTTCGCGCACAGCGAGTTCTACATGCTCGGCGCGGTCGCCGCCTACGTGTTCGTGTCCGACTGGCACCTGACGTTCTATGCCGCCGTGCTGCTCGCCTTCGTCGCGGCCGTGCTGTTCGGCGGGTTCGTCGAGTGGGTCGTGCTCAAGCCGTTTCGCAACGACGAACTGAACGGCATGATCGCCACCATCGGGCTCGGCATGATCCTGCAAAACCTGGCGCTCATCGCGTTCGGCCCCGACCCGCAGTTCATGCCGCCGGTAGCCGTGGGCGCGGTGAGCCTCGGGCCGGTCATGCTGCCCGCCTCGCGCCTCGTCGTGGTCGGCTGCTCGGCCGCGGCGCTCGCGCTGCTCTACGTATTCCTGCGCTGGACCCGCTGGGGCCGCGCATTGCGGGCCGTCGTGCAGGACATGGAGATCGCCACGGCGCAAGGCATACGCGCGCGCCTCGTCTATCCGCTCGGCTTTGGCCTCGGTGTGGGGCTCGCCGCCGTGGCGGGCGCGTTGATGGCGCCGCTCTTTTCGGTGTCGCCCTTCATCGGCGCGACGCCCATGCTCAAGGCCTTCATCGTGGTCATTCTCGGCGGCCTCGGCAGCATTCCCGGCGCCGCGCTCGCCAGCCTGCTGCTCGGCGTGGCGGAGAGTCTCGGCAGCACGTTTCTCGACGGCAGCGTTTCCGACATCGCGATCTTCGGGCTCGTGATGGCGATCCTGATCATTCGTCCCACCGGCCTCTTCGGCCGCTCCACGGCATGAAAACCAAACCTCTTTCCAATCGCGCGCTCGCGGGCGGCGGCGCGCTCGCGCCCAGTTCCGCGCCGCCGCGCCGCGGGCTCACGCACCGCACGGCGCTCATCACGCCCGTTGCGCTCGTGCTGCTCGCCGCCATCCCCATCGTGCTGCAACGGCCCTTCTATCTGCACCTCGCCGTGCTCGTGGCGATCAACGCCATTGCGGTCACAGGGCTCGCCATTCTCACGCGCACGGGCCAGGTGTCGCTGTGCCACGGCGCGTTCGTCGGCATCGGGGCTTATGTCTGCGCGCTCGCCTCCATGCGCCTGAACCTGCCGTTCGCGCTCGCGGCGCTGTGCGCCACGGTGTGCGCCGCCGGTGTCGCGCTCCTGCTCGGCTTCGTCATGCTGCGCCTGCGCGGCGTGTACTTCGTTCTGCTCACGTTTGCGTTCGGCGAGTTCGTGCGGCTCGTCATGCTCGCCTGGGAGAGCATGACGGGCGGCGCGAACGGCATCGCGGGCATTCCGCCCGCCTCGCTGTTCGGCTTCGCGCTCGACTCCAGGCTGTCGTTCTACTGCCTCGCGGCCGGTCTCGCGCTGCTGTCGATCGGCGCGCTCGTCGCGTTGTTCCGCTCGCCCGCCGGTCACACGATCGAGGCGGTCGGCGAAAACGCGGCGCTGGCCGAAGCGAGCGGGCTCGGCGTGCGGCGCACGCAGCACTTCGCCTTCACGGCGGCGGGCGCGTTTGCCGGATTGTCGGGCGCGCTGCTCGCCCCCTATATCGGCTTCGTTTCGCCCGAGAGCTTCCAGTACGGCCTTTCGGTCAGCCTCATCATCATGCTGGTGGTGGGCGGCCGGCGCTATGCACTCGGGCCGCTGGTGGGCGCGCTCATCATGACGCCGCTGCCCGAACTCTTTCGCGGCGCGGTGCAAACGCAGAACATCTTCTACGGCTGCGCGCTCATCCTGATCCTGCGCTTCATGCCGCAAGGTCTCGCGAGCGTGCCGGGTCGCATTGCCGCTCGTTTTGCCGCTCATTTCCGTCGTCCGCAGCGAGGTGCGCAATGAACGGCGCAACCCACGCCCCAACCCAGGCCCTCGCGCCGCTCCTGCGCGTGCAGGGCCTGTCCAAACGCTTCGGCGGCCTGCGCGCCGTGCAGGATCTCGGCTTCGATGTGGCCGCCGGTGAAACCGTGGGCCTCATCGGCCCGAACGGCGCGGGCAAGAGCACCGCCTTCAACCTGATTTGCGGCGCGCTCAAGCCGAGCGCGGGCACCGTGCATCTTGGCGAGCACGACATCACCGGGCTGGCGCCCAGCCGCGTCGTTCGCCTCGGGCTCGCGCGCACGTTCCAGTCGGCGGCGGTGTATCCGCAGGTGAGCGTGGCCGAGAACCTCTATCGCGGCGCGATCTCCACGCTGCCCGGCTCCGTGTGGACGCAGTGGCGCGGCGGCATGCTGCAACGCGCGAACCTCGAACGCCTGCGCCACGAAGTGGACGAGGTGCTGGAACTCACGGGGCTCGGTCCCGTGCGCGACACCCTGGCCGGCGCGCTTCCATACGGACTCCAGAAGAAACTCGGCGTGGCGATCGGCATCGCCACGCGCCCGCAGTTGCTGCTGCTCGACGAACCGGCCGCGGGACTGAACCCCGAAGAGTGCGTGGCCTTCGGCGAACTGCTGCGCACCCTGCGCGCCGAGCGCAAGCTCACGCTGCTGCTGGTCGAGCACCACATGGCGCTCGTCATGAGCCTGTGCGACCGCATTGTCGTGCTCGTGCAGGGCCGCAAGATCGCCGACGCGTCCCCCGCCGGGGTGCGCGGCGACGCCGCCGTCATCGAAGCCTACCTGGGAGCGCCCGACCATGCGCACGCTTGAAGTCCGCCGCCTCGCCGTGCACTACGGCCAGATCGAAGCGGTGCGCAACGCGTCGTTCGAAGTGGCGCAAGGCGAGATCGTCGCCCTGATCGGCTCGAACGGCGCGGGCAAATCCACCACGCTCAAGGCCGTCATGGGCCTCGTGCCCGCCGCCGCCGGCGACATCCTGTGGGACGGCGAATCCGTGCGCGCGCGCGGCGCGGCCCAGCGCGTGACGCGCGGCATCGCGCTCTCGCCCGAAGGCCGCCGCCTGTTCGCGGACATGACGGTGCTCGAAAACCTCGAAGTGGGCGCACACACGGTGCGCTCGCGCGCGGTCAAGCAACGCACGCTCGACGAGATCTACGCGCTCTTTCCACGCGTGGCGGAGCGCCGCCGCCAGCAGGCGGGTTCCCTCTCGGGCGGCGAGCAGCAGATGGTCGCCATTGGCCGCGCGCTCATGGCGCAGCCCGCGCTGCTGATGCTCGACGAGCCGTCGCTCGGCATTGCGCCGAAGATCGTCGCCGAAATCGCCGAGGCCATCGAACGCCTGAACCGCGAACGGGGCCTCGCCGTCCTGCTCGTCGAGCAGAACGCGCGGCTCGCGCTCAAGCTTTCGCGGCGCGCCTACGTTTTCGAACAGGGCGCGATCACACGCAGCGGCACGGGCGCGGAGTTGCTGGCCGACGCCGACGTGCAAAAAGCCTTTCTCGGCATCTGACCCAAGGAAACGAACACGATGAAATCGAATGACGAACTGAAGCCCATGCTGATCGACGGAGAGTGGGTGCGCGACGACAGCCACGCCTTCGAGTCGGTGAATCCCGCGAATGGCGCGGTGAACTACCGCGTGAGCGCCGCGGGCGACACGCAGATCGCCGCCGCCGTGCAAAGCGCACGCTCGGCCGCGGCCTCGAAAGCGTGGCGCACCATGCTGCCGCATGTGCGCGCGCGCGTGCTCGCGAAAATCGCCGACGGCATCGACGCGAATGCCGCGGAACTCGCGCAGCTACAGATGATCGAGAACGGCAAGGTGTGGAAGGAGTGCCTCGCCCAGGTGGCGAGCGCCGCCTCGACCTGGCGCTACTACGCGGCCGTCTGCGAGACGCTCGGCGCGGAAGTCACGCCCTCGCGCGGCGACTATCTTTCGATGACCGCCTACGAGCCTTATGGCGTCGTGGCCGCCATCACCCCGTGGAACTCGCCGCTCACCATGGAAGCGCAAAAGGTCGCGCCCGCGCTCGCGGCCGGTAACGCCGTGGTGCTCAAGCCCTCGGAAATCACGCCTTCCGCGGCGCTGTGCGTCGGCCGCATCGCGCTCGAAGCGGGGCTGCCGCGCGGCGTGCTCAACGTGGTGCCCGGCACCGGCGCGCTCGCGGGCAAGGCGCTGGTCGCGCATCCCGGCGTGGGCATGGTGTCGTTCACGGGCGGCACCGCGAGCGGGCGCGCCATCGCGGGGGTCGCGGCGCAGCGCCTGATCCCGGTCGGTCTCGAACTGGGCGGCAAGTCGCCGCATATCGTGTTCGCCGATGCGAATCTCGACGCCGCCGTCGCCGGTGTGGTGGACGGCATCTTCGAAGGCAGCGGCCAGTCGTGCGTGGCGGGCTCGCGTCTTTTCGTGCAACGCCGCGTGCTCGGAGCCGTGGTCGAAAAACTCGCGCAGCGCGCGCGCGCCCTGCGCGTGGATCTGCCCGACGCCGAAGGCGCGCAGATGGGGCCGGTCGCGGGCTTCGCGCATCGCGCGCGCATCGAGTCGCTCGTCGACGCCGCGCGTGCCGAAGGCGGTGAAATCGTGTGCGGCGGCGCGCGCCCGGACGACGCGCGGCTCGACGCCGGCTCGTTCTACCTGCCGACCATCGTCACGGGGCTCTCCAACCGCGCGCGCACCGTGCAGGAAGAGATTTTCGGCCCGGTGCTGTGCGTGCTGCCGTTCGACGACGAAGACGATCTGATCGCCCAGGCCAACGACACCGTGTTCGGCCTCGCCTCCGGCATCTGGAGCGCCGACTACCAGCGCGCATGGCGCGTGGCGCGCGCGCTCGAAGCGGGCACCGTCTGGATCAACACGTACAAGCAGCTTTCGATCGCCACGCCCTTCGGCGGCTTCAAGGAAAGCGGCATCGGCCGCGAGAAAGGCGTAAGCGGCGTGCGGCTCTATCAGCAGTCGAAAGGGATTTACTGGAGCATGAATCCGGCCAATGTGCCGGCTTGATCGCGACCTGATCGTGGCCTGATAGTCTCATTCAGGCGCTCCCGATTCCGCATTTTCCTTGCAAACCCATACGGATTTCAATCGATGACCCAACCCGCTCCTCTCGTTCTCGGCTTTATCGGTGTCGGCGTCATGGGCGAGCCCATGTGCCGCCATCTCGCCACCAAAAGCGGCGCGCGCGTGCTGGCGTGCGACCGCAACCCCGAGCCGCTCGAACGGCTCGCGCAGCACGGCGTCACGCGCGCCAGCGTCGAGCAGATCGCCGGCGAGGCGTCCATCATTTTCCTTTCCCTGCCTTCGGGCGAGGCCGTGCGCTCGGTCGTATGCGGCGCCGATGGCGGCAACGGCGAGGACGGCCTCGCCGCGCGCCTGCGTGAAGGCCAGTGCGTGGTGGATCTCTCCACCTCGTCGGTCGACATCACGCTCGACGTGGCCGAAGCGCTCGCCCGCCGCCACGTGCGCTTTGCCGACGCCCCCGTGATGCGCACGCGCGCCGCCGCCGAAGCCGGCACGCTCGCCGTGCCCGTGGGCGCCGACGCCGACCTGTACGCCCGGCTCGAACCGCTGATCCGCACCTTCGCGAGCGACGTGCTGCACGCGGGCAAGGTGAGCGCGGGCCAGGTGGTGAAGATCCTCAACAACATGGTGCTCTACGAAACCGTGCTCGCACTGGCCGAGGCCGCCGCGATCGGGCGGCGCGCCGGTGTCGACCCGCAGGTGCTGTTCGACGCGCTCTCGAAAGGCTCCGCGGACAGCTTCGCGCTGCGCAACCACGGCTTCAAGGCGATCCTGCCGCAAGCGTTTCCGGAAAAGGCCTTTCCGGTTTCGTATGCCCGCAAGGACGTGAGCTACGCGGTGGCGCTCGCCGGGCGCGTGGGCGTGGACGCATGCGGCGCGCGCAATCTGGTCGAGACGTTCGACCGCGCCATTGCCGCCGGGCATGGCGAACGGTACGCACCGGCCATCAGCCTGCTCTTTGAGGGAAAATAACGCTTTCGCTCTCCATCACGCCTTGCCCATGACCCAGGAAACCGCCACCCCGCCCAAAGACGCAGAAGGCGTCGCCGCCGTCGACCGCGCGCTCGCCATCGTGGCCGCCGTCGAGGGCGCGGCCGCGCCGGTTTCGTTGTCGGAGCTTTCGCGCCTCACCGGCCTGTACAAGAGCACGATTCTGCGCCTCGTGGCCTCGCTGGAAAAAGGCGCGCTCGTGGTGCAGCGCCCCGACCTCAAGTACGAGCTCGGCCCGCTCGCGTTCCGGCTTGGCCGCGCCTACGACGCGAGCCACCCGCTGCGCGAGCGCGTGCTCGAAACGCTCGACCGGCTGGTCGGCCAGGGCACCGAAAGCGCGTCGTTTCACGTGCGCTACGATGAGGAACAACGGCTGTGCCTGTTCCGCGTCGACTCGCGCCATTCGACGCTCGACAACGTCAACGCGGGCGACCTGCTGCCGCTTGGCCGCGGCGCGCCCGCGAAAGTCATCAACTACTACTTCGGGCGCGCATGCGCTTCGCTGCCGAAAGACACGCCGCTCGTCTTCACCTCGTTCGGCGAACGCAACCCCTCGTGCGCGGCCGTATCGTGCCCGGTGTTCGGCAGCGGCGACCAGTTCGTCGGCGCGCTGTCGCTTTCCGGCCCGCTCGAACGCTACTCAGAAGAAGCCATCGCCCACATGACGCCGCTGCTGCTCGCAGCGGGCCGCGCGCTCAGCGAACGCCTGGGCGGCCGCTGGCCCGCCGCATGACGGGCGACTGAGAGCCGGCTGAGGGGCGATCAAGCGGCGCGCGAGACTTCAATCCAAACCTTCATGACGACAACAGACCTGCCCCAATACACGGTTCACGCGCTGCGCTTCGCTCGCATGCCGCGGCCGCGCCGCCACAATTTCATGTACCTCGAAGACCACGACGGCCCCATGCCGCTCGACTTCTTCGTCTGGCTGATCCAGGGACCGGGGACCACCGTGCTCGTGGATACCGGCTTCGGCGCGCGCAGCGCGGCGAGCCGCAAGCGCGAGCTCGACCACTGCCCCATCGAGGCGCTCGGCGCACTCGGCGTGGCGCCCGCCGATATCACCGATGCCATCCTCACGCACCTGCACTGGGACCATGCGGGCAATCTCGACAAACTGCCCGCCGCGCGCATTCATATTCAGGACGCCGAAGTGGAATACGCGACCGGGCGCTGCATGTGCGAGCCCTACCTGCGGCGCGCGTATTCGGTCGACGACGTCTGCGACCTCGTGCGGCGCGTTTATGAGGACCGCGTGCAATTCCACGCGGGCGACTGGACGCTCAAGCCCGGCATCGAAGGCGTATTCGTGGGCGGCCATACGCGCGGCCTGCAAGCCGTACGCGTGCATACGGCGCGCGGCTGGATCGTGCTGGCTTCCGACGCCGCGCACTACTACGCCAACATCGAGCAGAACAACCCGTTTCCGATCGCCGCCGACGTTGCCGCGATGCTGGCGGGCTACCGCAAGCTGATGGCGTTGGCCGATTCCCCCGATCATTTCATTCCGGGGCACGACCCGCTGGTGCTCGAACGCTATCCGCTCGTGGAGGGCGCGGGGTTGAAGATCGCCTGTGTGTCGTCGGACTGCGTGAGCCGCGCGGTGGGTGAGCGCGCACCCATCTGAGCCGCAAGCCCAGGCAATCCGTCACCCCGATCCGGCGGCGTCGTTGTGCGACGCCGCGAGCCGCTTCGATGTCGCGCGACTTGCGTGCCTCGTTGCCGTGTTTTCCCTGAAACGAACTATATTTATCGAGGTAGTGCCCAGTATCTGGCTCGAAGCAGGAGGTGGACGATGAACGTTCATGCCTGGCCCGCGCTGGCGGCTGTTCTCGGCATTGCCGCCATGTCCGGTGGAATGGCGGCTGCGCAGCAGCGCCCCGCAGCGGTCGAAGTTCCCCTTGCGGCTACGCCGCAAAACGCCGGGAAAATTGCGGTGGCGACGTTGATGCCGACCGGCCCCACGACCACCCAGGTCATGCTCCTCGTGAGCGGCCTGCCCTCCGAAACCGCACGACCCGCGACGATGTATTCATACATCTACCCGGGTACCTGCGCAAATCTGGGGCTCAAACCGGCGTTCGATCTGAACCAGCACGTCCTGCTCGACGAAACGCGACCCATGCAAATCTGGAAAAGCGTTCCGGCCGCGATGTCCGAACTGCGCTCGGGCAACTACGCGATCGTGCTCAGGGCGAGCCCGGCGGACGGGTTTTCAAACCTCTTCTGCGGCGACCTCGGCCACTCTGCCTGACGGCTTCGCGAGGTTTGCCCAGACTGCCCGGCGCGACAGATCCGCACGTTCCCCGTGCGGACTGAGTATGCTTGCGCTAATTTCACCGATCTCGTATGCTTCGATACCATATGTATGAGTTACATGCGTCGATAACTTGCATCGGTATGGAGCGAGAATGGCCGAATTGAGCATCAGACTGTCAACGAGTCCGCGGGCGCAGCGCCTGCTGATCTGGTGGGGCGTCGCCTTCGCGGTGATCTTTGCCCTCGCATGGGGCTTCCTCATCCGGCTGCTGCCATTGCCGGCCGCGACCTGGCCGCCAGAGCAGGTCGCGGCCTTCTATCAGGCGAACACGATCCCAATCCGCATTGGCGCCACCATTTGCTCATGGACCGGCGCGTTCATGGTGCCGATCGCCATGGTCGTATGCGTTCAGATGTCGAAGCTGGAAACGGGCTGGCCAATCTGGTCCGTCCTGCAACTCGTGGGCGGCGCGCTCATGTCGATGTTTCTGGTATTCCCGCCCATCCTGTGGGGCGCGGCGGCCTTTCATCCGGATCGCGCCGCGTACGCCACCGCGCTCATTCACGACCTCGCCAACCTGACGCTCGTCACCACCGACCAATACTTCATCTTCCAGATGGTACCGATCGGCTGGCTCGCGTTGAAGGCCGGCACCGCGCGCAACGGCGCGTTTCCACGTTGGTTCGGCTTCCTGACCATCTGGATCGCCATCATTTTCGAGGCCGGCGCGTTTGCCTTCATTCCCCGCACGGGGCCCTTCGCATGGAACGGTCTGTTCGTTTTCTGGTTTCCCCTCGTGGGCTTCGGCATCTGGATTTCCGTCAAGTGCACGCTGTGCCTGAAAGCGATCACGCGCCAGGAGCGCCAGTGTGGCTAAGGCGAGCACCGTTGCCGCCTGCGAGGAACCGCGCGACGCCACGCCCGCCATGCACGCCTTGCGCGCTTCGCCGCGCATACCGGGCGAGCCCGGCGTCTGGGTGCTGATATTCGGCGACCTGATGGTTTTCGCGGCCTTCTTCCTGTGCTTCGCGCTGGCGCGCTCCAACGCCCCCGCCGCTTTTGCCGCCGACCATCTGCTGCTGGACCGGCGCCTGGGTCTGCTCGGCAGTCTGCTGCTGCTCTCCAGCAGCCTGTTTGTCGCGCTCGGCATGCATCGGTTGCGCGAGCAACGTCCTGGCGCCAGGCGCCACTTCGGCATTTCCATCGCGCTTGGCGGCGGCTTCGTCGTCTGCAAGCTCGCCGAATACGCGCAGAAGATCCATCGGAGCGTGACGCCGCTCACGAGCGACTTCTTCATGTACTACTTCACGTTCACGGCCATTCATCTGCTGCACGTGCTGCTGGGCCTCGTGGTCCTCGTCCTCATGCGCGATTCGGCGCGGCCGCCGCTAACGGCGCAACGTTTCCTTCTGATCGAGAGCGGCGGGCTGTTCTGGCACGTCGTCGATCTCCTGTGGATCGTGCTGTTCGCCCTGTTCTATCTGCTCGGAGGCGCGCGTGGATAAAACCGGGCGGCGTCTGATCATCTGGTGGGCCGTGCTCGTCGCAGCCACCATCGCATCATGGGAAACTGGCGGCAATGCACTGGCGTTCGGCGTTGCGCCCGCGCTCGTCATCGTGGTGCTGGCCTTCGCCAAAACGGCGGCCGTGATGATGCAATTCATGGACGCACGCACCGCGCCCTGGCCGCTGAAATTCGGCCTCGCGGGCTGGACGTTGGGCGTGGGCGCCGCCGTGGCCGCGATCTGGCTGTCAACCGCAAGCGCGTCACCGTGAACACGCGCATCGACCACCACACGATCAGCGCTCCTGGCTGGGCGCCACGCCGAACCGCCGCCGGTAGGCGCGCGTAAAACTCACGGAGCTATTGAAGCCCCAGGCCATCGCGATTTCGATGATCGACTTGTGGCTGAGCAACGGGTTTACGAGTTCGGCGCGGCAGCACTGCAAGCGCATCTCTCGAATCATCGCCCCAACGGAGGTGGCCGCCGAATCGAAACTCGCATGAAGATGGCGTAGCGACACGCGGCAATGCTCCGCCACCTTCGCGGTATCGAGTTGCGGGTCGGACAAATGTGATTCGATAAACGCCAGCGCCTTCATGCGTATGCGCTCGTGCGCGTGCTTGCGCGCGCGGCGGCCCGGCTCCTCGCAGCCGCTCGCCTCCCGCGCCACGACGCCCACAGCGTTGATCAGCACCGGTCCGAACGTGAGCGCCTGTGCATTCGTCAACGCGCGCCCCTCGGCGAGCAGCGACTCGATGAGGTTGCGCACCACCCGGCCCGCCCCCGTATTCGAGTCGATCGGCACGGCGCAGATATCGTCGATATGCGGCACCTGCTGGCGCAGCAGCGCATTGGGCATCTTGATGACGAGTTCCGAATAGATGTGGTTCGGCGCAACCCCGCACGTGCCCTCAGACGGCGCCGCCGATGAAATGAACACGAAGTGCCCCGGCTGCACCACGTTTCGATGCTGGCGTTGCGAGATTTCCAGCGCGTCGTTCAACGGCAGCACGAGAAAGACATCGTCGGCGGGCTGGCAGCGAATATGCCGCCGGGTGCGCATGCCGCCGCGAATGCCCTGCCCGTCGAAGCGGAATATTTCGACCGCGCCCAGTTGAATGCCGTCGAAGCGCATCGAAAACGCGGCCCCGCCTTCGATGGCGTACAGATCGCTCGAGCATATCGACGACGTGAAGCGCGCCCGGAAGGTGTCGATGTTGCACGCATCGTCATGCGTCTCACTGCGCGATTCCAGCATGTCCAGCATGATTGGCTCCCTTGGGCGCGACCGGCGTCTTTCCCGCAACCCGGTCCTCAAACCGGCGCGCCGCGCGAGGCCGTGTGCCTGAGCATGCCGAGTTTCGAAACCGGCATGATGCCGGGCGGCGCGCCGATCACGTCGGGTATGCGGTTAAAGAGGCTGGACGCACTGTAATGCGCCTGATCGTCGCGCTCCACCCGGATACGCGAAACCGGCTTGCCGTCGATCTCCCAGAGCGTGTGCTCGACCTCGCCGGGACGCAACAGTCGTGGCTCGATCCTGGCGCTCACGCTCACGCCCTGCGCCGTTTCCAGTTCGATGACAAGGCGCGTGCCGACGCAAACGCCGGGCTCCAGTTCTCGCTCAAGCAGTTCGCAGTAAATCGGCGTGTCGAACAAGACCGGCTCGCGACGCTCGCTCACCTGCGTGACGTCGTAACCGAGCGCGGCCATGACCTGCCACGGAATCGTTTTGTAATAGCCGCCTATTTCGCCGGCCGCCTTGACCATGCGTTCTTCGTATTCGTCGACGCTCATGCCGACGCCGCAAATCAGCATTTGCTCGCGGCCCATGCTCTGCGCGTCGGAAATGCTGGAATGACGCAGCGCGCGAAGCTCCGTGCAAGGACCGGCGGCGGCAATGCCCATCCAGATGCGCGACATGTCCCAGATCCCGCCGCCGGTGAACGTCACCCGGTTCGCGCGCGCGAGGGCATCGATTTCGGCGGCGAGCACCTTGTCCACCGCGCGTGGATAATAGGACTCCGCACCGTGGCACAGCACGTTGAGGCCCGCTTTCATCAAGCGACGGTAGGCGGGCATGTTCTGCGCCAGCCGGTTGGTCGTGGTCACCACGCCGATATCGGCTTGCACACCGGCATAGTCGGCTGTCTCGCAGTCCTGCACCGGCACGCCAAGGTCATAGCCGAGCCCGGCGAGCCGTCCCACATCCTTGCCGATCTTGTCCCCCGCGCGGTTGTAGGCCGCCACGATCGGCCAGCCCTTCTCCACCGCGAAGCGGACGATATGTTGTCCGAACTGACCGACGCCATACACCACGATTCGAGGCACACCTCGGGTTTTCGCTTGCATTTCAATGCTCCAGCAGCCGTTGAAGTGAGGCTGTGACTGAGGTTGTGTCCGGGTTCGTACCGGGCGGCCCGCCAGCGCCGCCGCCCGGCTCGCAACCTTGCGATCCGCTATGCGGCTAGGCCGCTTCGGCGGCTTCAGGTGTTTCGGCCGCGAGTATCACTTCACCGGTGTCGCCGTTCACGGTAATGGTCGCGCCGTCCTGAATGCGTTGAATGGCATTGGGAATCTGCACGGCCGGCAAGCCATATTCTCGCGACAGGCAGGCTGCGTGAGACAGCACGCCGCCGGTTTCGGTCACGATGCCGCTGATGATCAGGAACGCGGGCGTCCAGCCCGGATCCGTCGCGTTGCAAACGAGAATCTCGCCGTTCTGGATCGTGCCGATCTTGTCGAGCGTCTTGACCACGCGTGCGCGGCCCGTCACGACACCGCGGCTTTGCTGAATGCCGCGCAGCCGGTTGGGATCGCTCCCGTCGTCGAGGCGGCTCGGATCGTGAGCGTTGCCCTTCACGAGATAAGGCGGCGGGCTCCACTCCTTGTGGTGATAGGCGTCGAAATTCTTCATGCGGCCCGCGATCTTCGCGCGCGCCAGGGTCATGTTGGCGTGCCCCTCCAGCACGGCGAACAGTTCCTCCTTGCCCAGGAAATAAAAGTCGCGCTCGCCCGTGAGGATGCCGCGCTCCTTGAGGCGGCGGCCGACTTCGAGGAACATGAGCTTCTGGATATACGTGTGCTTGTCGTACGAATACCGTTCGAGATCGCGCTCCACGAGAAACGTGCTCACATATTCCAGAACGACCTTGAAGGCCTGCACCTTGATCGGCCCGAGCGCCTGCTGGGCGATGCTGCGCGTCACGTCCTCGATCACGGCGGCGCGGCGGGCGTTGGTCTCCTTTTCGCGCTTGTGCGGGCTGTCTTCCGGGTCGGCCGTCATGAGCGCCTGAATGGCCCGGTAGTCGACAGCGGGACTTTCGCCACGGCGGACCCAATAGATGTCGCGGTCGCTATGGCCGCGATGCGGATGCTCGGCGGCAAAGGCCTCGTAATCGCTCAGGAACGCGCGCCCCTCATCCGACTGCGCGAGCTTTGCGAAGAACGCCTCTTCCTGGTATTCGTCGAAGCATGCCTTGAGCGCCGGGCTATTGCGGATGCGCTGGGTGAATTCCCACAGCGCCTTGTTTTCCCGCGACGTGGGCGTTTCCCCGGCCGCGCCGCTGATCAGGTCGACCATCGCCGTGGGATTGTCGCCCCGGTACCATTTGGCCACGAGCCATGCGAGCATATTGATGGCGTCGCGCAGGTTGTAGAACCAGACGGTGATTTCGTCGTCGTATAGCTGCTCGTCGTAAAGCCACTGGAGGATCGTGCGCTTGAGCGTCTCGTCGTCGAGGTTTCTCAGCGCATGGCGGTCGAATGCTTTTGGATTCCACTTTTCCCGCTGGAACCACGTCTTCATGACATGCGCGCGGCAGCCGATATAGGCCGTCATGGGATGAAGCTGAAGCCGCGCGACCATCTTCAGGTACTGGGTCCACGAGAACGGCGCGTTGACGATTTCATCGTGCGCCTGCGGCTCGATAAAGCGCGTGCCGCCCCAGCAAAACGGGCTGTTGCGCGCGTGCGGAATCATCGTGTGGCGTGCGAAGGCCTTTTCCGTGGCCGTGTTGTAATAGATCGCGCTGCGGTAATACTTGAAGTGCTTGAGATTGAAATCCCCTTCCTTCAAGCCATACACCTTGAGCTGATTCGTGTACGCGCGATCGTAGGCCCACGCGCGCGTGGTGTAGAACAGCGGGCAATTCGCGCCGGTCAACCCCTCCTCGGCCCACGACTTTTCCCAGATCGTGCCGTCCTCGTCTTCTTCTTTCTCGGGAAGTTCGATGTCCTCTTCCCACGCGAAGTTCACGCCCGTCACCGGGCGCGATTGCAGCAGGTAAATGACGTTGCCCGCCAATGCCCATTCGATGTCCTGCGGCAGGCCCTGGCTGTGCGCCTCGACGCGCCGCCCCAGGTCGCCAAGCAAGCCCAGTTGCTCCACGTCGAGGCTGAACTGATCGCGCCGCGCCTGCGCGGTCTCCTCGTGGAGCGTGCCGCCGCCCGCTTTCCGGCGAATCAACGACTGCTTCGCGCCCAGTGTTTGGGCCTTGACGCAGAGATTGCGCTTTCGGAGCAAGAATTCATCGGGCGTCACGATGCCGCTCACCACCGCCTCACCCAGGCCCCAGCTCGAATTGATCAGGATTTCGTCGGTCCGCTCGCTCAGCGGGTTCGCCGTGAACATCACCCCGGCCGCATCGGCTTCCACCATCACCTGCACGACCACGGCAAGCGCCTCGGCGAAGTGGTCGAAACCGTTCGTGTGGCGATAGGCGACCGCGCGCGCGGTCCACATCGACGCCCAGCAACGGCGCACCGCCTCCAGCAGGGCCTCGCCCCCCCTGATGTCGAGATAAGTATCGTGCAGCCCGGCAAAGGAGGCCTCCGCCAGATCCTCGGCCGTGCCGGAGGAGCGCACCGCGACGTAGGGCTGCGCGCCGCCCGCCAGCTCGGCAAGGCGCGCATAGGCCGCCAGGATTTCCGACGCGACCTGCTCGGGCATTGGCGTCGCTTCGATCAACTCGCGAATCCCGGCCGTGCGCTTCGCGAGGTCGTCGGTGTCGTCGTAGCGCATTCCTTGCACGAACGCGCCGATCCGCTCGCGCACCGTGGCCGAAGCCAGCATGTGTGCATACGCCTGCGTGGTGATCGTCACGCCCGGCGGCACCCGAAAGCCTGCCTGACTCATCAGCGCAAGATTGCGCCCCTTGCCGCCGACGAGCGCGCCGTGCGACGCCGGGTCGTCGAACCCGAGCACCACCGGCGCGCGTTGCGGCGCGTGCGCGTACCCATTGCCCCCGGATTCGACCCCGGCCCCTTGTTGTTGCGCTTCATTGATTCGCATGATCTGGATGTCTCCCGTTCGCTGTTTCACAACCCGGCTCATCGTTTTGGCGGGTCAAACCTGCGAGATCATTTCAACGCAATTGCGCATGGCAGTCTTAACCGGGACTGCATGCCGCTTTATCCATTCGTGAACAAAGGACTGCCTGGTATGGGCTTCGTGCGGCGGCGAGGTGACTGTGGACCTACGCCTCGTCGATCAATGCCTGCGCGCAGCGGATAAACTGCGGAATGTGCGAAACGGGCAGGATGGCCAGCTTGAGGTCGTCGGCCCGGCCGCTGGAAAACATGGTCGCATGCAGATTCGCGCCCGTTGCGTTGCGCACATACGCCCACACGCGGAAAAACCGCAGCGTGTCGTCGTCCACCGGTTCGCCGCCGCCCGCCACGTAGCGCTCCATCATGCGCGCCCAGTCGATCGCCGCACCAACGGTTACGTGGACATAGCCGAGATCCTCCGCCGGGTCGCCGGCGTGCGCGAATTCCCAGTCGAGCACGGCGGAAAGCCTGTCCCCTTCGAACAGGAAATTGTGAAACCCGAAGTCGCCGTGCAGCATGGACGGCGGCCCCTTGCGGTCCGGCACGTTGTCGAGCAACCAGCCATAGATCGCGACGAGCGCGGGCGAAGGCGTGTGCTCCGCCTGCAAATAAAGCTCATACAGGTTGCGCACATAACGCGCCGTGCAGGCTCCGCGCGAGCGCTTCCACCCTTCGGCGCACAAGGAATCGGTCAACTCGCCCACGTCGACGAGCGGCGCCATGGTGTGCAGATGCGCCATGGTGTCCGCCAGCGTAACGGTGAGGCTCTCCGGTACCTGCGCGCGCACGCCGAATACGCTGCCGGAGAGTTTGCCCGGCGAGCAACGCATGACGATGAAATCGCCGCCGGGGAGAAGCCTGTGCGCCGTGTCGACCCAAAGCGCCTCCGGCGCGGGAAAGCCCCGCGCGCGCATGGCCCTGAGCACCGGATATTCGTCCCGCGTGCGGTGACAATCGCCCTCCACCGACGGCCGCTCCGACATGTCCCGGCGCATCACGAACGCCCCGCTGAGCGCCTCGCCTGCCACGTCAAACAAGATCGTCTGCTTGCCGAAGCCGCCCGCGAGCGGCCGGAACGAGGTCACGCGAAGCGCCGGCTCGTCAAAGCGATCGCGCAGGTACGCTTCGAGCTTTTGTGCATCGATCTGCGTCGCACCGGCGTCGTCGCCGCTGCACGCCGAGGCCGCGCCTTGTGCCGACATGTGCGCGGTTTCCCAATCGGTCAGGATGCGCGCGACCGCCTTTTTCGCGCCGGGGGCGAGGCTTCCGCCCTGGTTCACGCGCGCCATGAGCGCCTGCAAGCGGCCGAGCGCGGCAAGCCATGCGGCTTCGATGCCGGGCAACGCGGTCTGCGCTCGCGCCACATCCAACTGCGTGCGCAGCTTGCGCAGGTCGTCCATGACATTGCTCCCGGCCGTGCCTAGCATCACCTCCAGTTGCGCAAGCACGCCATCGAGCCCGTCGCATTGCACGCGCAACGCGGCAACGCCGCCCGCCTCGCGATTTCGCAGCAATCGCAGGCCGTTCGAAATCGCCATGACTGCTGAGCCGTCCACGTCGCTGTCCGCGAATTGCACCTGCAATTTCGCGACTTCGTCGCTCAACGCGCTCCAGATCCGTTGTGCCGGTATGAGCATCGCTTCCCCTCATCGTCTGTCACGAAGGAACTACGGAGATTGCTTTTCAGCCGCCGGTTGGCCGACATACCGCCAGGCAGTCAGCACGTCTGGCGCGAACCCACCGGCGGCATATTCACGGCCTTCTACTGTTCGAGCTCATACTGCAAGGCTTCTTCGGCCGCCGCCCGCCCCGCGATACGGCCGAACACCATCGCATTGCAGATGCCCATGCCCCCCCCCGAGTACCGCTTGCCCACGGCGCAACCCAGCACCTCGCCCGCCGCGTAGAGCCCCGGAATCACGCGGCCGTGTTCGTCGAGCACTTGGGCGTCATTGTTGATGTCGAGCCCCGCGCCGGTCTGGCCGATCACGCAGGCACGCACTTCGCGCGCATAGAACGGCCCGGTGCGCACCGGAAAGCGCTGCTCCATCGCTTTGAAGTACTGACTGTCGCGTCCCTCGTCGCAATCGGCGTTGTATTGCTCGACGGTGGCGCGCAGCGTCTCGCTATCAACGCCGATCTTCGCGGCCAGCTCCTCGATGCTGTCCGCCTTGAGGACCTTGCCGTTCTCGATGCTCTGCCGCAGCAGGTTGTACTCCCACGTTGGCATGGCCGTGCCGCTGTGGTACGGGTCGGCGAAGCGCATGTCCTGGCTTGCCTTCTCCAGCGTCGGCTCGTCGAAAATCGCATACGCGCGCTTGTCCGCCTGGCTGTTGAGCAGATAGCCCGACACCGCATACGGCGCGGACTCGTCCATGAAGCGCCGCCCCGCCGTGTTGACGAGCATGATCCACGGCGGCAGGAACGCTTCGATCCATTTGCCCAGACCGCTCGTGGGCAGCAACAGGCCGCAATCCACGCCGACCACGCCCGCGCCCACGCTCTGCCCGAGCTTGAGGCCGTCGCCCACGATATAGGGCGCGGCGTAGTGAACCGCATAGGTCCAGTCGCCGTGCGAAGCGGCGGTCGGGAAGAAACGCTCGATCATTTCGGGGCTGTTGCCGAAGCCCCCGGTCGTGATGATGACCGCGCCCGCGCGCAGTTCCTCCCCGCCCGCGGACACGCCCACCACCCGGCCGTTCTCGACCAGCAAGCGGTCGACGCGCGTGCCGAGCGCATACTCCACGCCCGCAGCCCCCGCGGCGTTGATGAGCGCGTCGGCCACGCCGTGACTCGGATGCCCGCGCGGCACTTCGTCCACACCCGAGCAAAGCAGATACTCGGGCGGAAAATGCACGCCCAGCCCGATCAGCCATTCGAGCGCGGGGCCGCTTTGCTCGCACATCACGCGCATGATATGCGTGTTGCACTCCCAGCCCGCGAGCGTCGTCATGTAGCGATACATGGCGTCGGGCGTATCGTCGATGCCGCGCGCACGCTGCACACTCGTTGCGCACGCATACATCACGGCGGCGGACAGCGCCGTGGCGCCGCCGAGCTTCGTGTCCGCCTCCAGCACCATCACGCTCGCGCCCGCTTCGCGCGCGAGTATGCTCGCCGCAAGCCCGGCGCCGCCGCCACCCACGATCACGATATCGAAGTCCCTGCTCATCTCGTCTCCTGTTCTTGTGATGCCGGGCCGGAGCCGGCTAACGGTTTGGGTTTGGGTTTGGGTTCGCGCCCAGCTTTTCGGTAATCGCGACCCACGGCGTCGCGCTGTAGTGCTGCATGTCCATTGCATCGGACAACACCATGCGGGCGCTGCCCGCGCGGTTGAACAGTTCCGCGAGCACGCCCTCGGGCAGTTCGGCCTCGAACTCGTAGATCGCGAGATACTGCCAATGCGCATTCGCGTCGTCCTGCGCGAGCCGGAAGCGCTGGGCGCTCAGAAAACCCGGCACTTCCAGAACATCCTGAATGTGCCGCTGCGAATACCACTCGTTGAATTCGCTCTCCCGGCCCGGCACCGGGTTCGAGAACACGATCAGCGCATGCCTTTTCATCGTCGCTTCCTGTTCAAACGGTCCAGTTCCTAGCCGAGCTCGGCAAGCAGTTCCGGCACCGTCTCGAACAGATCGCCCACGAGGCCGTAGTCGGCGACGCCGAAAATCGGCGCTTCGGGATCCTTGTTAATGGCGACGATGACCTTCGAGTCCTTCATGCCGGCCAGGTGTTGAATGGCCCCCGAAATGCCCACCGCAAGATAAAGCTGCGGCGCGACGATCTTGCCCGTTTGCCCGACCTGGTAGTCGTTCGGCACGAAGCCGGCATCCACGGCCGCGCGCGATGCGCCGAGCGCCGCGTTGAGCTTGTCGGCGAGCGGCTCCAGCACCTTCGTGTAGTTCTCGCCGGAACCAAGCCCGCGGCCGCCCGAGACGATGATGCTCGCGCTGGTGAGTTCCGGCCGGTCCAGCTTGGTGACTTCGCGGCTCACGAAACGCGAGAGGCCGCTCTCGGGCGCGGCATCGACGCTCACGATCGAAGCGCCGCCCCCTTCCTCCGCCACCGGGCTGAAGCCCGTGGAGCGCACTGTCAAGACCTTCACTGCGTCGCGCGACTGCACCGTTGCGATCGCATTGCCTGCGTAAATCGGGCGCTCGAACGTGTCCGCGCTCACGACCGCCGTAATGTCGCTGATCTGCGCGACGTCCAGCTTCGCGGCAATGCGCGGCGCGACGTTCTTGCCCGCCGCCGTGGCCGGCGCGAGGATGTGCGAGTACGCATTCGCCGCCTGCTGCACGAGCGCGAGCACGGTGGCTTCCACGTTTTCCGCAAGGCCCGCTTCGAGTTGCGGCGCGTCGGCCAGCAACACCTTCGCCACGCCCGCGATTTTCGCCGCGGCTTGCGCGGCCGCCTGCGCGTGGTGGCCCGCAATCAGCACGTGAATCTCGCCGCCCAACTTTTGCGCCGCCGCAACCGTGTTGAGCGTCGCGGCCTTGACCGAATCATTGTCGTGTTCGGCAATCACCAGAATCGTCATTTTTCTCTTGCTCCCTTCTCACAGCACCTTGGCTTCGCTTTTCAGCTTTCCGACCAGCGTTTTCACGTCCGGCACCTGTACGCCCGCGCTGCGCTTCGGCGGCTCGACGACTTTCAGCGTCGTCAGGCGCGGCGTGACGTCAACGCCCAGTTCCTCGGGCTTGAGCGTCTCCAGCGGCTTCTTCTTCGCCTTCATGATGTTGGGCAGCGTCACGTAGCGCGGTTCGTTCAGGCGCAGGTCGGTGGTGACGACCGCGGGCAGCGAGAGCGAGAGCGTCTGCGCGCCGCCATCCACCTCGCGCGACACGGTGGCCCGGCCGTCGGCCACGACGACCTTCGAAGCGAAGGTCGCTTGCGGCAGGTTTGCCAGCGCGGCGAGCATCTGGCCGGTCTGATTGGAGTCGTCGTCAATCGCCTGCTTGCCGAGAATCACGAGCGAAGGCTGCTCCTTGTCCACCAGCGCCTTGAGCAGCTTCGCGACGGCCAGCGGCTGCAACTCCCCGGCGGTCTCGACCAGCACGGCGCGATCCGCACCGATGGCGAGTGCGGTGCGCAATGTTTCCTGGCACTGCGAAACGCCGCACGACACCGCAATCACCTCGCTGGCGACACCGACTTCCTTCAACCGGACCGCCTCCTCGACCGCGATCTCGTCGAACGGGTTCATTGCCATCTTCAGACTGGCGACATCGACGCCCGACCCGTCGGACTTCACGCCGACCTTCACGTTGGCGTCCACCACCCTTTTCACTGCAACCAGGATCTTCATAAATTCAGGTTCTTCCGTGTAAAAATCGTCCATTGCCGCCCATGTCGTCGCGCCTCGCGCACTCACGCGCCCAGATCGGCGAGCGGATGCGGTCCCACCCGGCTGGGCGCACAAAGAAAGCGCCGCACGATTGCCGGATTGACGTCCTTGAGCGCGCGAAACATCCAGCGCGGCGCGCCGTCCTTGTCGACCATGCGCGCGCGCACGCCCTCGCAGAAGTCGCCCACCTCGATCGCACGCGTGGCCAGATCGAACTCCATGCGAAAGCAGTCGGCAAGCGACATGGCCCGGCCACGCAGCAGCGCTTCGCGCGTCACGTTGAGCATGAGCGGCGAGCCCGCCAGCAGTGCGTCGAGCGTGGTCTGTAGCCATTCGCGCTCGCGCACCGGGCGCTCACGCTGCAAGGCGCACTCGATCGACTCGACAATTTCCTCGACCGAGCTTCGCGCAGCGAAGTGCTCGCCGATCAAGGGCATGAATTCGACGATTTCCGACGGCGGCACGGCGTTGGCGGGCGACACGAACACATCGCGGATACTCTGCCGCACGTCGTCCATGTCGAGCATGCCCAGGCGCTTTTCGAAACCCTGAAGCGACCTGCCCGGCGCATAAGCGTCGGCCAGGCCGTAACGGATGGCGTCGGCGCCCGTGAGCGATTGCCCCGTCAGCGCCACATAAAGCGCCAGTTCGACGGGCAGGTCCGCGAGAAAGCGCGTCGCGCCCACGTCGGGCACGAAGCCGATACGCGCTTCGGGCATGGCGAGGCGGGTGCGCTCGGTCACGATGCGCAGCGACGCCGCCTGCGCGAGCCCCATACCGCCGCTCATCGTCACGCCGTCGATCAACGCCACCAGCGGCTTGTGCAGCGAATGCAGCGCGAAGTCGAGCCGATACTCGTCCACGAAGAACTCGCGCCAGTTGCCGTAACCGAGCGTCGCCGCCCGATAGAGCGCGCGCACGTCGCCGCCTGCGCAAAAGCCCTTCACGCCCGCGCCGCGCAGCACCACGGCCACGATCTCGCGGTCGCTGCGGCAGCGCTCGACGAGGCTCGCCATCTCACGCACCATGTCGTGCGACAGCGCGTTGATTACCGCGGGACGGTTGAGCGTCATGATGGCGACGCGGTTGGACAGCCGAAAGTCGAGCGCGGGCTCGGGCGCATCATTCGCCGCAACCGTCACGGCGCGCCCAGGCGTCACTGCGTCGACAACATCCAATACGTCACTCATGAACTCTTTTCCTTTGCAGCATGAGACGGCAACGGGGATTGGTCACGCTTGAAACGCATTGTAGTATGCATCCATACGATACTCAAGTACTTGCTGGACGATGTCACCGTATTTTGTTCGCTTCAATATGATATTCTTGATTGACAACATTCGTTCACTCATCAACTGAGGCCGCCAGTCATGAATGATCCAGATCGCGTCGTGGGAGATCGATCGGCGCTGCCGTTTCCCGTCAGCGTGGAAGCCCTGCGCGAAGCGGGCGCGGACTTCCTCACCGCGGCGTTCCGGTGGACAGGCGCATTGGCGCAGGACAACCGCGTCACGGCCATCACGGGCTTTACCGAATTCTTCGGCGGCGGCATGGGGCGCAAGGTCTCGCTTTCGGTGGCCTATGCGCGCGACGATCCGGGGCTGCACACCCATTTGTTCGTCAAGTTCACGCGCGACTTCGGCGACCCGCTGCGCGAACTGTTCGGACCACTAATGGAACCCGAGGTTCGCTTTGCCTTGCTGTCACGCAGAAGCGGCTTTCCCGTTGCGGTGCCGACCTGCTATTTCGCCGACTACCATGCGGCGACCACGACCGGCATCCTCATCACCGAACGCATCGAATATGGCGAAAACGGCATCGAGCCGCGCCATGACAAATGCCTGGATCACGAGTTGGGCAATCCTGTCGAGCACTATCGTGCGCTCACGAAAGCCATGGCTCGCCTGGCCGCCTATCACAAGGCCGGGAATTTCGGCCTTGAAACGCAGCAGGCATTTCCCTTCGACGCGCAGCACATCGACCCCGGCAGCCGCATTCCCTATACGCCGGAGCAATTGCAGGCCAAGCTCGCGAAACTGCTGGACTTCGTGGCGCAAGCCCCGCAGCTCTTTCCCGAGCACCTGCGCAACGGCGGTTTCCTCAACCAGTTCGTGAACGAAGCGCCCTTCGTGCTGGAGCATGAACTGGCGATCCGCGCCGCGCTCAACGAGTCGGCCGACCATATTGCGCTGTGCCACTGGAACATGAATCTCGACAACGCATGGTTCTGGCGCGATGCTCGCGGCGAGTTGCAGGCCGGTCTGCTCGATTGGGGGAGCGTCGCCCAGATGAACGTCGCGCAGGCGTTTTATGGCATGACGTGCGCGGCCGAAGCCGGTTTTCTGCACGCGCACCGGCGCGACCTGCTGGCGCTTTTCGTCGACGAATACCGGCGTGGCGGCGGCCCCGCCATCGATCTCGACGAACTCGCGCAACTCGTGAGGCTCTCGGTCGCCGTGCTGGGCATCGCGTGGATACTCGATGCGCCCGCACTGATCGAGCGCGAAATCGGCGCTATTCGCGCGATCGAGGGCCGCCACGACCCGGCGCTCAGAAACAACTTTCTCGCGCGCGCCCAACTCCAGCTACTGGTCGTCTTTCTCAGCGAATGGCAAGACGACCAGATCGGCGCTGCGCTGCGCGAGTTCGCGCGGCGCGCCCCCGAAGACCGTCAGGCAAGCGCCGCGCAACCGGTCTGAGCTCAATAGGTCTCGACATGGAGGCGGCGCTGCTGCGTCATCGCCGCTTCCAGCGCCTGCCAGTTCAGGCCGTGCCGCTCGCATACCTGCGCGAGCGCTTCGAACACGCCCGCCTCCATGCCGCGCAAACCGCACAGATAGACGTGCGTGTTCTCGCGTGCGAGCAGTTGCGCGAGAACGTCATGGCGCTCGCGCAGCAGGTCCTGCACATAGCGCTTTGACTCCCCGGCTTGCCGGGACAGCGCGAAACCGATGTCGCACGTTGCTCCGTACGCCGCCTGCAAGGCGTCGAAGTACGCCATCTCCTGTGGCGTGCGGCCGCCGTAGAACAGCTGTTGCGGCGCGCGCGGCGCGGGCAAGGCCCGGCTTCTGTCGAGCATGGCCCGCATTGGCGCGACGCCCGTGCCCGTGCAGATCATGATGAGCGGCGCTGTCGTGTCGTCAGGCATCAAAAAGTCCGCGCCATAGGGCCCGGCAAGTTCCACGGCGTCGCCCGGCGTCAGATCGCAGAGATAATTCGAGCAGATTCCGCGGGCCTCCTCGCCCCCGCGATTTTCGATCACGCGCTTGACGGTTAGCGCCAGCCGCCCCGCCACGCCCTCCTCGCCGTCGCGCGAGCACGCTACCGAATAGAGCCGCATGGCGTGCCGTGCGCCTTGCGCGTCAACGCCGCGCGCGAGCACGCCCACGGATTGCCCCTCCAGAAACGGAAAATCGTCGTTCGACACATCGAGCACGATGTGATGAACCGCCGCGTCCGCGCGCGGCGTCACGCAGCGATTCTCCACGACACGCGCGAGCGCGGGACGCGCAGGCGTAAAGCGGTTTTCGACCACGACGCTGCCGTCCCCTCTGCCTCGCCCCGGCGGCACAGCGTCCAGCGCCGGGTCGCTCGGCGCTTCGGGCAACGCCGACCACGCGAACTGCTGTTCGCGCGTGTAGGCGGATTGCCTGAGCACCGGCCGCCAGCTATTGATGGCGCCCGTCGGGCAGGGACTCACGCAGGCCTGGCAGCCGTTGCAGATATCCACGTCCACGACGTAGTTGCGCAAATCATTGCTGATCGCATTGGAAGGACAGGTCTCCTCGCAGGTATTGCAGCGAATGCACAGTTCCGGGTCGATCAGGTGCTGGACGATCACATCGTCGTGCGTGCTCACAGGCAATCTCCCGCTCACAGTTCTTCCATGACGAAGGCCGACTTCGGATTGCCGCAATCGGGGCATTCCCATGCTTCCGGCACGTCCTCCCAGCGCGTGCCCGCGGCAATGCCGTGCTCGGGCATGCCGGCCGCCTCGTCGTAGACGAAACCGCAAAAAAGGCAGATATACGTTTTCATTCGGCCATCCCCTCCGTCCCTCTCGTTGCTACCGTGGCGTGGTCGCTCATGCCCGATCCCAGACCAGCGGCAAATAACGCATGCCGTTCGCCTTGCCCGGCACGGCAACGGCGGTCTCGCCCGGTTTCAGTTCGAAGTGCGGAATGCGCAGCAGCCACTCGCGCAAAAACACGCGCAATTCCGTGCGCGCGAGAAATGCGCCGATGCACTGGTGTGCGCCGAAGCCGAACACGATGCTTTTCTTGTCCGCACGCTTGAAGTCGACCGAGAACGGATCGGGATAGCGGCGCGCGTCGATACCCGCGGCGGAAGTCGGCGTCAGGATGCAATCGCCCGCCTTGAACTGCACGCCCTTGTACTCCATGTCGCGAATCACCATGCGCGCCACGTTGGCAATCTGAAAGCGCCGCATCAATTCTTCCAGCGCCTCGTTGATCAAGCCGGGATCGTCGATCAGTTGTTGCCGCTGCGCCGGGTTCTGCGCGAGAAAGAGCGTAATGAACCCGAGCATCGAGGCGACCGTGTCGAGCCCGGCCGCGATCAGCAGCGTGCCGAAACCGATGATCTCTTCGTCGCTCATCGCCCGGCCGCCATCCACTTTTGCCTGGAGCATCGAACTGAAAATGTCGGTGCCCCGATTCGCGCGCCGCGCGGGCAACACCTTTTCGGCGATATAACCGGCGACACGCGCAAATGCGGCTTCTTGCAGTTGCGGATCGGCGGAGCGAACGATCTCCTCGGAAATCTTCAGAAGATACGGCGTGTCTTCTTCGGGCAGCGCCAGCAGGCTCATGAGAATCATGATGGGCATGCGCTGCGAGAACTCCTTGACGAATTCGCAATGGCCTTTCGCGTGGAAGTCGTCGATCAAGCGATTGGTCAGCTCCCGCGAGACGTGCTCGAGCGCACCGATCGATTTGGGCGTGAAAAATGGCGCCAGCACCTTGCGGAAGTCCATGTGCAGCGGATCGTCGTACTCCAGCAGCGGCAAGGCGATGGGATTCTTCGGCAACGACTGGAAGCGGTTCGAGAAGTCCGTCTTGTTCGTCAGCACGTGGGCGATATCCTCGTGGCGCGTCACCACCCAGTGCCCGCCATGATGCGGCGACCAGAAAATGTCCGGGCCGTCATGCAGCTTGCGGAAATGTTCATAGACATCGGTTTCGCCACGCATGTCCGCGTAGTTGAAATCCTTTACCAGTTCGGCGGGCACATGGTCCGGCACGGTCGCTTGCATGATCTGTCGTCCTCCTCGTTTCCTTGTTGGGTTCGTTTGCACCCAGGGTTCACCACTACGTCAGTGAATGTCTTGATATCGATGGATACGTTTTTCTAGTATAAAAACGCGATTCACCCGTTCTGGCCTCACGTTCCGCGACAGATGTGAGCCGATACTGACCATCGATTCAATTTACGTATGGTAGCATACGTTATGAGAGGTGTAGCATTCCTTGTGTGTCGCGCAAAATGCGCGGCAAGAGCGCCAGGGAATCCGGAGGCATTTGGCAGAGACAGGAGAGAGGGACAAACGACATGAACGATTTGATTTCGGAAATACAGACAGCGTATGAGCGCGATCATCAACGCCAGCCCGAGGCGACGACGGCCGACGACCTTCCCGTTTCATTCGACTCGATCACCGACCGCTGGCTGAGCGCCGTGCTATGCCGGGGCGTGCCGGGCGCCGCGGTGACCGGCCACACACTGGGACCGGCCGACAGCGGGTCGTCGAACCGCCGCCGCATCGAAGTCGAGTACAACCGGGCGGGTCGCGAAGCGGGCCTGCCGCAGGCGCTGTTCTGCAAGGCGAGCCATGAACTGGCCAATCGCATCGTGCTGGGCGTTTCGGGTGGCGCCTTCACGGAAGTCCACTTCTACAACGCCATTCGCCCGCATCTCGACGTGGAGGTGCCGCGCGGATTCCACGCGCGCTTCGATCCGGTCAGCTTCAACTCGATCATCATGCTGGAGGATCTATCGGGCAGCGTGACCGAGTTCTGCAATCACAAGACGGTGATGACGATCGAGCGCGCCCGCAGCCAGATGCGCCTGCTCGGCAAGATGCACGGGACCACCTACGCGCATCCGGCAATACGCGCCGCGCTGGAACAGCTTCCCACCTGGCCCGCCTACTTCGAAAAGTGCGGCGCATTCGGCCTGAAAGCGGGTTCGAGCCAGGGCTTTCTCGCCGCCGAAGAAGTCATTCCCGCCCGCCTCTATCGCCGCTACGAGGAAATCTGGCCCGCGACGCTGCGCAGCATGGACCTGCACGCCGCCGCGCCTCACTTCCTCTCGCATGGCGACGTGCACCTGAAGAACTGGTATGTCGCGGGAAGCGGCGAAATGGGCCTGAGCGACTGGCAGTGCGCCTCGCGCGGCCATTGGGGGCGCGACCTCGCGTACACCCTGGCCACGGCGCTCACCGTCGAAGACCGCCGGGCCTGGGAGCGCGAATTGATCCAGTGCTATCTCGACGCGCTGCGCGACGCGGGCGGACCCGAAGTGTCCTTCGACGAGGGCTGGAACGCCTACCGGCAGCAACTGGTCACGGCGCTGACCTGGTGGACCGTCACGCTGACGCCGCCGCCCGGCCTGCCCGACATGCAGCCGCGCGATATCACGCTCGAATTCATCCGCCGCATTGCCACGGCAATGGACGACGTGGGCACGCTCGACGCACTGGCCGCATAATCCCGCCGCCCATGCGAGGCTCGCCGCAGATACACCGGCGAGCCCGCTCCTCGCTTTCTTCGTCGCCATCCCCACCATTGTCGCTTGACTATATTGTACGTATGCGTACTATGTAGTCGAAACAAGCCAACCCGATCGTTGCCTCCTCCGTCTTTTCCGCTTTTTCAATGGAGTCGAATATGCGTCACATCCAGGCGACTATCGTATGTGAGGAGACAAATCATGGTATATCAAACGATGCCCGACTATATGCGCGTGCCGCTCTTCGACATGCCGCAGGACGCGCAAATGTGGGCGCTCTATCTCTTTTCCGCACTGGCCGTGCTGACGTACCTGCTGGCCATGTATCGCTGCATCGCCGAACGCTCTCCCAACCCGCTGCTCTATTGCCTGGGCGGCACCGTCACGTGCTTTCTGGAACCGCTGCTCACGCGCCTGCTCGACGCCACGCACGCGCAGAACGGCCAGCAGCTCGCGTATGAAAGCCTCGGCCAGAGGGTGCCGTGGCACGCCGCGATTTCCTATACGTTTTACTTCGGCCTTGCGTACCTGTCGCTCGTGCCCGCTTTCCGCGAGCGGCGCTATACGGCGCGCACGATCTGGCTCATGCTCTTTGGCGTGACCGCCAGCGCGTGGATCTACGAGGTACCGCTGATCCGCGTCGGCCTGTGGTCGTATTTCGGCGATCAACCGTACCAGCCGTTCGGCCTGCAACCGGTCTACTGGTCGTTCGCCAGCATGGCCATGCTGATCACGCCCACTGCGCTCATCGCGCGCTATGAAGCGCTGTTGCAGGGCTGGAGCCGAATCATGATCGTGGCGCTCGCCCCAATCGGCGCCATCGCGGGCGCGGCCGGCGCCTGCTGGCCGGTGTGGTTCGCGCTGAACAGCCCCTATGGCCACGGCGTCAAGGTGTTCGCCGCCACGCTCACCATTCTCTTTGCGCTCTTTATCGCGTGGCTCGCCATTCCGCTCGTCGCAAGGCAGAAGCAGGAAAGCCCGCAAGCGCTGCTGCTACAGGCTGGCGCTTGAGCCACATCTGAGCCACATCTGAGCGGCCCCTGAGCCGCGCACACCGTTTCTCAACTCGATATCTATCCATTAGCCATGCTAAGCAAATACGATGAGTTTCCGGTTCACCAGGCATCACGTCCGTTCGCGCACATTCCGTCCACCGACCTGAGTTGGGACGACGGCTACTATTTCGGCGTGTTCAGCGCCGAGCACAAGGTGTTTCTGCTCACGGGCATGCGCATCAATCCCAACGCGGACATGGTGGGCGCCTACGCGATCATTAACGTGGCGGGCCGCCAGCACTCCGTGCGTTTTTCGCGCTGCTGGCGCCAGCAGATCGACACGGTGATCGGCCCGCTCAGCTACGAGTTCGTCGAGCCGATGAAGGCGATCCGGCTGCGCCTCGAAGCGAACGACTCGGCGTTGTCGTTCGACATCATGTGGACCGGCGTGGCCCCGGCGTTCGAAGAGGCCCACCATATCGCCGAAACGCGCGGCCGCATCACCACCGACCAGACCCGCTATTCGCAGCCCGGCGTGGCGAGCGGCGTGATCGAGTTCGACGGCAAGCGCTATGACGTGACACCCGGCACCTGGAGCGGCGCACGCGATCACTCCTGGGGGCTCTATGCCGACCGCAAGCCGCTTGGCGGGCATCATGAATGGCTGCCGCCGCGCGAAGCCCCGGCCGTGCCGCGCGCACTGCGTTTCTGGACGCTCTTCGAAGCGGGCGAGTGGTCGGGCTTCTATCATATCCACGAGTCGCCGGACGGCGAGCAGGTCAAGATGAACGACGTCTTCGGCGCGCCGTTCGAAGGCAACCTGTTCAACGGCTGGCAGGGCCCGACCGTGGCGCTGAAGGCGGCTCGCCACGAGCTGCGCTTCAAGGAAGGCACACGCATCTTCACGGGCGGCACCATTCACCTCACCGACGACCAGAATCGCGCGTGGACGCAGCACTTCGAAGTGGCCGCGCCGCCCTGGGTCGTGCAGACGATGGGCTATACGCCCGGCAGCTGGAAGGACGGCGGCACGATGCACACCTACCACGGCAGCGAGACGCTGGCGATGGAGTGGGACGACTTCGACTTCAGCGAGCAGCCCTTTCTCTACACGCCCTATCAACCGAAAACGGGCCGCGGCGCGACCAGCGCGGAAGTGCTCGCCGCGTTCGGGCTCGGTTCGGGCGAGAAGATCCACGGCCTGGAGTTTCTGGTGCGCACGGAGTTGATCGCGCCGAACGGCACGCGCCATCGCGGCCAGGGTCAGGTGGAAAACTTCATTCAGGGCCGGTATGCGCCCTATGGTTTCGAATAAGGAGCGCGCGCGATGGAATTCTCGAAAGCGAGCCTGACACCCTATTTGCGCCACAAGCTCGGCCCGGCATGCGAGGTCGTCGAGGTCGAGAAGTTCGGCCGGGGCACGTCGCGCGAAACCTGGTTCGTCACGTGCGCCGGCGGCCAGGGCGAGGCGCGGCATCTGGTGTTTCGCCGCGACCCGGCCACCGGCAGCGTGGACTTTTCGCCGCTGAACCAGGAGCACTTCATCTATGAGCGCCTGGGCCGCACTGCGGTGCCGGTCGCGCGCGTGCTCTGGTGGGAAGACGACCCCGCATGGACCGACCGGCCCTTCTATGTTCGCGAGCATGTGGCCGGAAGCTGGGACATTCCCCACTTCAAGGACCCCTCGCCCGAATACGACGACCTGCGCATGCGCATTTCGCAGGAGCACATGCGCAAGCTGGCACTCGTCCACGCGGTGGACTGGCGCGCCCTCGAACTGAACGCGGTGCTCGGCACCGCGCCCGACACTGCGAGCGCGGCGCATCATTACCTCGACTCGGTCCTCGCGCTGATCGAGTCGCAGCGCATCGAGCCCATACCCATCGTGCTCGAAGCGGTGGAATGGCTCAAGGAGCGCGCGCCTGCCGCCTCGCGCATCACGCTGTGCAAGGGCACCAACGGGCTTGGCGAGGAGATCTTCGCGAACGGCGAAATCGTCGCGATGAGCGACTGGGAGGAAGCGCATATCGGCGACCCCGCCGCGGACTTCGCCTTCCTGCAAGAGTTCACGCCGACCATCGTGCGCGACGGCAAGGTGCTGTGGGATCTGGAGAAAGCGCTGGACTATTACCGCAGCGTTGGCGGGGCGCCGGTCAGCGCGGCTTCGGTGCAGTACTACTACATGGTGCGCGCGCTGCGCATGCTGGCGTTCAGCCACCGCGCCGGCGCGTCGGTCCATCGCTCGCCCGCCACGCCGATCCGGCAGGCCTGGACCGGCACCGAAGTGCTGCACTTCAGCAAGCTCCTGCTCGCGCACGCCATGGGCCTGGTGCCCGCGCCCGATCCGTCCTATTTCGCTGAACTGAACACCTCGGTGGAGAACGCGCCGTGATCTATCCAACCGCCACGGAAATCTTGCACTGCGTCGATCATGCCTTGCTCGACGCCTCCGATCCCGAGCTTGGGCGCATGTCCGTGAAAAGCGCGCTCGCAACGTGCCGGCACATGGTGCGTCACGTCGAAGTGCGCCTTCGCCTGGAAACGGCAATTCTGCTCGACGATATCGACAAGACCCGTTCGCTCCTCACGCAACTGGCCGCCCAGATCGACACGCTGGGCGAAGCCCAGGCGAGCCTTGCACAGCGCATACGCTCGACGCTCGACAACGAGTCAGCGGAACTCGAAAGCGCTGGCGACGATCTCGCACTTGTGCGGGCTCGCGCCCTGAACCTGCGCGAACAGGTCTATCAAACGCTCGCGTCGCTCCAGGCGCTCCAGATGCTTGACGCCGGCATCAAGGACACCGCGCACTACCGGCAGGCGCGCGGCCTGATACGCGAATACATCGCGTATGAACTGCAACAGGAGGCCCGGCTCATTGCGCCGGCGTTCAAGGGCCAAGGTCCGCGCCGTTGACCCCGAGCGCAAAACGACGAAGCGGGCGGACCTTACGGCACGCCCGCTTCATGCGCTCCCGACAATACGCAGACGCTACGCCTCAGATGAACTTGACGTTGATATCGCCGCTGCTCGGGTGCACCTGCGAAGGGCCGCTCGGATACAGTTCGAACACGTCGCGCGCGCCATCCATGCCGCTGAACAGCTCCATCGTCATCGGCGCCGTGCAGCACGCGAGCATCGCCCCCACGGCCGCCTTGAAGTCGGGCGACGCGCGCACCTCGTTCACCACCGCTTCGTTCTTCCACGATTCGATGGCGACGAACTCGGTACCGTCGCGCCCCCAACCCCAAAAAACGAGATTGGTCTGCGCTTCGAGAACCGGGAGTGCGCCGCTGCCGAGCGCATGAAAGATCGAAAGAAATTCCGTCTTGCGCGCGGGGTCGACCTTGAAGCGCGAAACGAACAGATTGTCCTTCGTGACGATTGCCGATGCCATGCGTGTCTCCTCCGTTAAGCCGTGTCAGTGATCCTGAAATGCCTTTGAATGCTGCCTATTTCGTGAACATGATCCTCAATGCGGCGAGGATGGTCCTGAAGCCGAGCAGCGCGAAGATCTTGCGCAATTCGGTGCCGGTGAGGATGGCCTCCACAGGCATCGCGCCCATGATCGTGCCGGTGACGATCAACCGCGTTCCGTTCGAATTGATGGCCGTCACTTCCATCAATTCCGAGTTGTCCGAAGTATAAAGTTTCATCCGATCTCCTCCTCAATCCTCTTGTGAATGCGTGCAGCCGCGTCAGCCGGCCGTTGTCGTGCCGATGGGCGAGCCCGGGCTCACGTATCGGAACGTTCCCGAGGCCGTGGCCAGCAAGGTGCCTGCCATGTCGCGCAACTCGCCGTCGCAGAACGCCATCGACTGCGTGACGTGCCGCACCAGCCCGCTCGCCGCCACGCGGTCGCCCGCCACCCCGCCCGGCCGCAAGAAGCTGGTCTTCATTTCGACGGTCACCGCGCGCCGCCCGAGCGTGTCGCGCGCGCGGCATGCGTTGGCCATCGCCACGTCGAGCATGGTCATCGCCACGCCGCCGTGCAGCACGCGCCCCGCGTTCAGGTGCATCGCCTCGATGGCGAGCACCGTGCGCGCTTCGCCGTCGGGTCCGGCGTCGTGGCGCAAATCGAGCAGCTCCTGAAAGGAGCGTTCGGCAATCGTGTCTTCCGAATGGTGCATCGCATGCCTCTTGTGAACACCGTGTCCTGTTCGAGCGCGCGGCGAGCGCTCATCGCGCTCACCTCCCTGTTCCGCGCCGTTTTTTCTCGCGTGCTCCGTCGCTCACGCTTTTGTCTCACTCATGTCTTTCGACATATCGTATCGTAGCATACAAGATTGACGAATGTTGCCGGATATTTTGCTGGTCGGCTGGCAATTCAGCTTGACGCGTTTTTCTCACATAGCGTATCGTCTTGTTGCATACGATAATCAGAAATACGGATTCCGGCGCATGCGCGCGAGGTGCGGGCGCTGACCCACTCAGAGACTGAGAAGGAGACTTCAATGCCGTTTCATTACCCGAAGGAAGTCGTTCCGGGCGAGTACACCATCGCTCCCGAGGCGCCGCCGGGCAGTCACGACGAGAAATCGCCGCCCATGCGCGAGCTCTACCCCAATCGCGACGACTACCTGCACGTGAGCCCGGAGCGCTATTTCAGCGGTGCGCACGCGCAGCGAGAGTGGGACGGGCTCTGGACGCGCACCTGGACCTGCGCCGGCCGGGCGTCCGATATTCCCGAAACGGGCAACTGGTTCAAGTACGACCTCGGGCGCGAATCGATCCTGGTCGTACGCACCGAGGCCGATCGCATCGAGGCGTTCTACAACGTCTGCCAGCACCGCGGCAATCAGCTCGTGCACGGCGACTTCGGCAAGAGCGAGCGCTTCACCTGCTCGTTTCACGGCTGGCAATGGAAGATCAACGGCCAGACCAACCTCATCACCGATGTGTCCACCTTCAAGCCCGAAGTCCTCAAAGGCCGCCTGAATCTGCCCTCGGTGCGCTGCGAGACGTGGGCAGGATTCGTGTTCGTGAACATGGACGACGAGGCCCCGCCGCTTGCCGACTTTCTCGCTGAAATTCCGCATTTCATGCAGAGCTACCAGATGGAGCAGATGCATGTGGTCAAGGACGTCGTGATCGAACTGGACGCCAACTGGAAGGTCGTGCTCGAAGCGTTCCTGGAGTCCTATCACTTGCAGGAGACGCATCCTCAGGCCAAGCCGTTCGTCGACGAAGTGCATTACCAGTTGGACTTCTTTCGCAACGGCCACGGCCGGCTGCACACGGCCATCGGCTATCCGAGCCCGCGCTGCGAGGACCGCAGCACCGTGGCGCCGGGCCTCGCCTATATGCTCGCCGAGGCGGGTGTCGACCCGGCGGCGTACGAGGGCCGCGCCATGCAGGCGCGCGACGCGCTGCTCGCCGCCAAGCGCGTGCCGGACAACCCCTACGGGATCGACTACAGCGGCTTTTCGGACAGCCAGGTCACCGACGACTGGAATTACTCGATCTTCCCGAACATGACGTTCAACACGCACCCGGAAGGCGTGCTCGTCATGCGTTTCCTGCCGCACCCGACCGACCCCGAAAAGAGCTACTACCACGTCTGGGTCATCAGCCGGAAGCTCAAAGGGAACGTGCGGCCGCCCGCCTATATGGGCGTCGAGCCGCACGTGGACATCAGCGGCGAAACGCGTCCGGCGCGCCGCTACAACTCGAAGCTCGACAACGAACTGGGCGAGGTGCTCGACCAGGACATCTCGAACGTCGAAGGCGTGCAGCGCGGCCTGCACTCGCGCGCGTTCCGGTTCAACCGCTACTCGGAGCAGGAGCAGCGGATCCTGCAACTGCACGCCGAAATCGACCGCTATCTGAGCGCCGCGCCGCCGCAATGAAGGCCGGCTGCGCAGCGCATGCAATGTGTCTCACCTATAAGAGGAAAGAGTATGTCGAAGTCTTATGACCTGATTGTCGTGGGCGCGGGACAGAACGCGCTGACCGCGGCGGCCTATCTGTCGAAGGCCGGGCTGAAAGTGCTGGTGCTCGAAAAGAACGGCCAGGTTGGCGGCGGCGTGGTGTCCAAAGCGGTCACGGCGCCGGGCTTCATGCACGATACCCATGCGACCACCATGGTGCTCGTCATGGCCAATCCGATGATCGCGAGCGATGAACTGGGCCTGCTTTCGAAGTTCGGCCTTTCGTTCGCCGACACCGGCGACGCCCCGTTTCACGCCACCGCATTCGACGACGGCACGGCGCTCTTCACGTACACGGACCTCGACAAGACCTGCCAGGCGATCGCCGAGGTGTCGCCCGTCGACGCGGAAGCCCACCGCTCGCTCGTGCAACGCATGATGCCCATGTCGGAGCTGTTCCTCTCCGGCACGTTCAAGCCGCCGCTGCCGTTCGGCCAGTTCATCTCGCTGCTCGAACAAAGCCGCGAAGGGCGTGAACTCGTTTCGGCCATGCTCAAGAGCAGCTACGACGTCATCTGCGAAATCTACACGCACGAGAAGGTGCGCCTGCACTTCCTCAAGTGGGCCTCGGAGCTCATGATCGGTCCCGAGGAAAAAGGCACGGGCGTCACGCCCTACTTCCTCGCCGCGATCCAGCACCGCAAGAAGGCGGGCATCGTGGTCGGCGGCTCGCAGTCGCTGGCCGACTCGTTCAAGCGCTGCATCGAACACTACGGCGGCGAGGTGCGCACGAACGCGCTCGTCACCGAATACATCGTCTCGAACGGCCGCTGCACCGGCGTGAAGCTGGAGGACGGCGAAACGCTGAGCGCGAGCCGCGCGGTGATCGGCGGCATCCACCCGCACGACCTGGGCAAGTTCCTGCCGGGTCTCGATCCGTATCTGATCGATCAGGGCAGAAAGGTGCAGTTGAGCCAGTTCGGCGCGGTCAACACGCACTGGGCGCTCAACGAAGCGCCGAAGTACAAGGCCGATGCGCGCTGCAACACGGCCGTGTGCACGGAAGTCGTGCCGGCCGACATGGCGCGTTTTCGCAAGACGTTCGACAACATGCGCTACGGGCGCATGCCGGACGACTTCAACGCCGTGATCCAGGTGCACACCAATCACGATCCGTCGCGCGCGCCCGCGGGCAAGCACACGCTCTATCTCTACACGTTCGCGCCGCTCCTGCTCGCCGACGGGGGCCTGGCCGGCTGGGAGCGCAAACGCGACGAGGTGAAGGAGTGGGTCATTACCGAGTATTCGAAGTACTGCACGAACATGGACGAGAGCAACATCATCGCCGGCTATGCTGAAACGCCGCTCGACATGCAGAACTGGAACCCGAACTTCCGCAACGGCGACATCTTCGGCGTGGGCTCGTACATTCATCAGTGGTCGGGCCGGCGTCCGTTCTCCGAAATCGCACAGTACGCGGTGCCGGGCATCGGCGGGCTGTACCTCTCGGGTCCGTTCCAGCATCCGGGCGGCGCCGTGACGGGCGGCGGCCGCGCAACCGCCATCAAGGTGATGCAGGATCTCGGCATCAAGCTGGCGGGGATCGCCGCCGTTTGAGCCTTGTTTGAGCAGCGCCTGCCGTGCTTCTGGGCGCTTCATCTACCGCCTCCACACAACGGCCTCGGCACGACGCATTGGTTCGCGCGTCTTGCCGGCGGCCGTTGCCACTTCTTCTTCCCGCGATGAACAGCCCGATACCCTCCCTCGCCGAAAATTTCCGGTACATCGAGGCCTCCGCCACCGATGGCGTCGTCACGCTCACGATCAACCGGCCCGACGTGCTGAACGCCTTTCATCCACCCGCGTGCGCGGAACTCGGCGCGGCGCTCGACGCGTTCGAGCACGACCCGGCGCTGCGCGTCGCGCTCATCACCGGCGCGGGCGAGCGCGCGTTCAGCGCGGGCTTCGATCTGCAATACGCCAACGCGCATCCGGAACTGTATGAGGCGCCGATGTTCGGCTCGGAACTCGTGCGCCGCGCGCGCGGGCGCAAGCCGGTCATCGCCGCCGTGAATGGCGTGGCGCTAGGCTTCGGCTTCGAGCTTGCGCTTGCCTGCGACTTGATCGTCGCTGGCGCGGGCGCACGCTTCGGCCTGCCCGAGGTGAAGGTGGGACTTGCCGCGCTCGCGGGCGGCGTCGTGCGCCTCACGCGCGAGCTGGGGCCCAAGCGCGCACTGGGCCTCGCGCTATCGGGCGACATCATCACCGCGGCCGAAGGGCTGCGCCTTGGCTTCGTGAACGCAGTCGCCGAAGGCGACGTCATGGAAATGGCGCGCGCGCTCGCCGTGAAGCTCTCGCGCAACGCGCCGCTCTCGCTCGCGGCCACGCGCGAGATGGCTTATCGAAGCCTCGATCTGCCCGACCTCGAAAGCGCGCTCGACCCCGCCCAGTATCCGTCGCTTCGCGCGGTGCTCGCGAGCGAGGACGCGCAGGAAGGACGCCGCGCGTTCCTCGAAAAGCGGGCGCCGGTGTGGAAGAATCGCTGAGGCACCAAGGCATCGACGCAAACGGCGCGGGCCTATGCGGCCCGCGCCGGTATGAGGCCGCCGGATCGCGGCCGGGTCATATCAGTACGATTTCGGCAGATCAAGCACGCGTTCGGCAATGAACGAGAGGATCATCTGCTCGGTCACCGGCGCGATGCGCGGCAGGATCGACTCCCGAAAGAGCCGCTCCACTTGGTACTCGCGCGCATAGCCCATGCCGCCGTGCGTGAGCACGGCGCGGGTGCTCGAATCGAAGGCCGCGCGCGCCGAGAGCAGCTTCGCCGCATTGGCTTCCGCCCCGCAGGGCAGCCCCTGATCGTAGAGCCACGCCGCGCGCAGGCACATCCAGTAGGCCGCCTCCGTTTGCGTCCAGCATTCGGCGAGCGGATGCTGAATGCCCTGGTTCTGCCCGATCGGCCGGCCGAACACAATGCGCTCGCGCGCGTAGTTCGCGCCGCGCCGGATCGCGTCGCGCGCGAGCCCGACCGACTCGATGCCCACGAGAATGCGCTCGGGATTCAGGCTGTCGAGCAGATAGTGGAAGCCGCGGCCTTCTTCGCCAATTCGATCGGCCTCCTCAATGAACAGATCGTCGATGAACACCGCGTTCGAATCGACCGCGTTGCGGCCCATCTTCTTGATGCGGCGCACTTCGATCTTGCTGCGGTCGAGGTCGGTGTAGAACAGCGACATGCCTTCGGTCGGCTTCGCGCAGTCGACTTTCGGCGTGGTGCGCGCGAGCAGCAAAATCTTGTCAGCGACCTGGCCCGTCGACGTCCACAGCTTGCGGCCGGTCACGCGATAGCCGCCGGGCACGCGCGTGGCCAGCGTCGAGATGCTGGTCGTGTCGAGCCCCGCGTCGGGCTCGGTCACGCCAAAGCAGGCTTTCTGCTCGCCCTTGATGAGCGGCACGAGCCAGCGGCGTTTCTGCTCGGGCGTGCCGTGGACCACGATGGAATGCGGGCCGAACAGATTGATATGGAGCGTCGAGGCGGCCGAATACGCGCCGCCGCTGGAGGTCACGGCATGCATCATCACCGCCGCCTCGGTCACCCCCAGGCCCGAGCCGCCGAGTTCCTCGGGCATCGTGATGCCGAGCCATCCGGCGGTCGCCATGGCCGCGTAAAACTCCTGCGGAAAGCGGCTTTGCTCCTCACATTCGGTCCAGTACTCGTCGCTGAAACCCGCGCAGACCTTGCGGACGTTGGCATCGATTTCCTGGTGCAGTTCTGACAAGGCGAAGTTCATAGAGACTCGATCGCAGACGTTGAACAAGCGAGCACCCTCAATGGCACTCTTCTGGCGCAATTCTAGTACGCTTGCATACGATATGCAACGCTTATTCAAGCGCTGACGGCGAGACGCTCAATCATCGGTACGTGGCAGCCCGCATCCGTTTCCGCGCTCATATCCCAACTCCGGTGATTTCCCGCCGCGTCGAAATATAGTATTCTTCCGTATCGTATGCACAAAAACACAATAGAGGATGCGGCCGTCCTTGCCCATCCCGCCACCAGGAGCGAGCTCATGCGTCAGGCAGACAAAGTCATCATCACCTGTGCCGTCACCGGATCGATTCATACGCCGACCATGTCGGACGCCCTGCCCATCACACCCGAGCAGATCACCGAAGCGGCGGTGGGTGCGGCCGAAGCCGGTGCGTCGATCATTCATCTGCACGCGCGCGATCCGCAAACCGGCCGCCCCTCGCCCAGCGCGGATCTGTTCATGAAGTTCCTGCCGGCCATCAAACGCCGCACCGACGCCGTGCTCAACGTCAGCACCGGCGCGGGCCTCGGCATGTCGATGGACCAGCGCGTGGAAGCCGCGCGCGCGGCGCGACCCGAAGTGGCCTCGCTCAACATGGGGTCGATCAACTTCAATATCTCGGGGGCGGCGCAGAAGATCGACGACTTCAAGTTCGACTGGGAGCGCCCCTACCTGGAGAGCACGAAAGACTTCGTGCTGAAGAACACCTTCCAGGACATCGAGACGATCATCGTCGAACTCGGGCATCGTCACGGCGTGAAATTCGAGTTCGAATGCTATGACGTGGGCCACCTCTATACGCTCGACCATTTCGTGCGGCGCGGCCTGCTCAAGCCGCCGTTCCTCGTGCAGTGCATTTTCGGCATTCTCGGCGGCATTGGCGCGGACCTTGAGAATCTCGCGCACATGAAGGCGGTCGCCGATCGTCTGTTCGGCAACGACTACTACCTCTCCGTACTCGCGGCGGGCCGTCACCAGATGCGCTTCGTCACGCAAAGCGCGCTTTTCGGCGGGCATGTGCGCGTCGGTCTGGAGGACAGCCTCTATCTGGAGCGCGGCCGCTTCGCGCAATCGAACGCGCAGCAGGTCGCGAAGATCCGCCGCATTCTCGAAGAACTCTCGCTCGAAGTCGCGACGCCCGACGAAGCGCGCAAGATGCTCGACCTCAAGGGCGGCGACCAGGTGGCGTTCTGATCGGAGCGGCGCGGCGACGCACGACTCAATCACGCCCCGGCTAACGAACCGACAAAAGGCGCCTGCATGGACCGATTGCACGACAACGCAATGCTGCACCCCGGCAAGGTCGCCGCCGTGTTCACCGGCGGCGCCTCCCTCACTTACGGCGAACTGGACCGCCGCGCCTCGCGCGTGGCGCGCTGGCTCATCTCGCTCGGCCTCGCGCCCGGCGACGGCATCGCCCTGTTGATGGACAACGACCCGCGCACCTTCGAGCTGTGGTTCGGCGCGCGCCGCGCGGGGATCTACTACACGCCGCTGAGCACGCAACTCACCCGCTTCGAGGTCGCCGACATCGTCAACGATTGCGGCGCGAAACTGCTCATCACCACCACCCGCACCGCGGCTATCGCCGACGATCTCCCACCGCTCCTGCAAAACGAGTTGATCGGGCACTTCGTGATTGGCGAGACCCAGAACCATGCGCAGTGCTACGAAGCCGCCGTGCTCACCGCGAGCGACGAAGGCGAACTGCCGCCGCGGCCCGTGGGACGCGAATTCCTCTATTCCTCCGGCACCACCGGCAAGCCACGCGGCATCCGGCGGCCGCTCGCGCGCTACGAGGACCGCTACGCGCTGCCCGAACTGGAACAGCGCTTGCGCGCGATCTTCGAGCTTTCCGCCGGCACCGTCTACCTGAGCCCGTCGCCGCTCTATCACTCCACGGGGCGCTTCAACGTGCGCGTGATCGAGTGCGGCGGCACGGCCGTGGTGATGGACAAGTTCGACAGCGAGGCGGCGCTGGCCGCCATCGAGCGGCATCGGGTCACGCATTCGCACTGGGTTCCCACCATGTTCGTGAAGCTGCTCGCGCTGCCCGAGGCAACGCGAGCGCGCTACGACCTCGCTTCGATGCGCCGTGCCATTCACGCCGCCGCGCCTTGCCCGCCGGAGCTCAAGGACGCGATGATCCAATGGTGGGGTCCGATTCTCGACGAATACTACGGCGGCACCGAAAACGCGGGCGTCACCTATATCGACTCGCACGACTGGCTGCGGCATCGCGGCTCGGTCGGGCGGCCGATATGCGGCGCCGCGCATATCCTCGGTGACGACGGCGCGGAACTCGTTGCGGGTGCAACCGGTTCGATCTGGTTCAGCGGCGGCGTGGGCTTCGCCTATCACAACGACGCCGCGAAAACGGCCTCGGCCGTCGACGCTCGCGGCTGGGCGACATACGGCGACATCGGGCATCTCGACGCCCAGGGCTATCTCTACATCAGCGACCGGCGCGCCGATCTCGTGGTGACGGGAGGCGTGAACGTCTACCCGCAGGAGATCGAAAACGTCTTGCTGACGCACCCGGCCGTGTTCGATGCGGCGGTGATCGGCGTGCCCGACGCCGTCTACGGCGAGCAAGTCAAGGCCGTCGTGCAGCTCAAGCCCGCGAGCGCCTGCGGCGACGCTGTGCGCGCGGACCTCCTCGCGCATTGCGCCGCGAGGCTTTCGAAAATCAAATGCCCGCGCACGATCGAGTTTGTCGACGCACTGCCGAGAACCGAAACCGGCAAGCTCCTGCGCAGGGTGCTCAAGGCGCGCCACCGCACGGCGCACAACTAGACGAGGAGAACACGAATGACGGGCAAGGTCTGGATGGTCACGGGCGCGTCGCGCGGCATCGGCGCGGCGGTCGTTGCCGCCGCCCTGGAAGCGGGACATCGGGTGGTCGCGGCGGCGCGCCATCCCGGCGCAATCGAAGCGCCGCCGCAGCACGCGCAGCGGCTGCTCGCCGTGCCGCTGGACGTGACGCGCAGCGACGACGTGCACGCGGCGCTCGACGCCGCGTACCGGCGCTTCGGGCGCATCGACGTGCTCGTGAACAACGCCGGCTACGGACAGGTAGGCTGCTTCGAGAACACGTCGGACGCGCAAGTGCGCGCGCAGTTCGAGACCAACGTGTTTGGCGCGATGAACCTCACGCGCGGCGTGCTGCCCGCCATGCGCAAGCAGCGCGGCGGGCACATCTTCACAGTGTCTTCCATTGCGGGATTCGTCTCGTTCTCGGGCTCCTCCATCTACAGCGCCTCGAAGTTCGCACTGGAAGGCTGGATGGAAGGACTCTCGCACGAACTCAAGCCGTTCGGCATCCACGCGACGCTGGTCGAGCCCGGCTTCTTTCGCACGAATTTTCTCGACGCCAGCTCGATCGGCTACGGCCAGTTCGATATCGACGATTACGCGCCGTTCACGGCGCAACTCGTGGAACGGCATCGCTCGATGAACCATCGGCAGATTGGCGACCCCGCGAAGCTCGCGGGCGCGCTGCTTGGCCTTGCCGAGTCCGCCAGCCCGCCGCTGCGGTACGCTGCCGGCTCCGACGCGGTCGAGTTCGCACTGGCGAAGATCGACAGCTTCCGGGCCAATATTGAGGCATGGCGAGCCTTGTCCGTCTCGACGGACAGGGATGAACGCGAGGAAGCACTCGCGCAGAAACGCAACGTCTGAATTCGTGAGCACTGGCGGGAGCTTGCTGGCGCTCCCAGCCGCTATCAGATGACTAAGCCGCTACATGCAGCGCAACCTTCGCCTGATCGCGAAAGTCGCGCGAGCCGAGCATCACGGGCTCGCGGCGCTCCCTGAGCAAACGCCGCTCGACGGCCGCCGTGATGCGCTGGCTCCCGTCGAGAAACGACTTGATGACATACGACTCGCTCGCGCCCTCGGGCAGCCAGAAATGCTGCTCCAGCGTTTCGCGCGCAATGGCGCAACGCACTTCCCGCTCGCCGAAGCGGCCCGTGAAAAGCACCAGGCTGCCGTCGCGCGAAAGCGTCACTTCTTCGTAGCGCACGGCGCGCCGGCTGCCCACTACGACGATCGATACAGGCATCATCACAACCTCAGGCATCCTGACTGAAATCCGGAAAATAGCCGACGTTCGCGCGGGGCGCATCGACTTCGATACGCCCCGCGCGCTCGCGCACCGCGAACGTGCGCACCGCCGTACGCGTCACGCCGTTCAGCGACGCCCCGCTGGCAAGGTCGAAACACGCGCCGTGACGCGGACAGCGTATCGCGCCCCCCTCGATCGCCCCGCCTTCCAGAGGTTGGTGCGCATGCGGGCATAGATTGGCGAGCGCATGCACCTCGCCGCCCACGCGGCAAAGCAGAATGCTTCGGCCATTCACGTTCACCGCGCGCTGCGCGCCCGAGGCCAGCTCCGCCGACGCCATGGCGTCGACGAATTGCGCCCCGGCGGCTACCTTTTCCGTTTCCATAAGTTCAACTCAGGGTCAGGCCCGGCTCACTGGTCGACATAGCGATCGAGCGTCTCGTGAAAATGACTGATGCGGCACTCCTGGTACTGCCCGAGCGTCGCAAACGCGCGCGCGTCGCTCGCGGCCCGCAAGCCGAGTTGAATGTTCGGCAGATTGCTCATGTCCTGCTCGAAGATGTGGCTGATGAGGCCGAGTTGCGGCACACCCTCGAACGTCTCGTCGAAACCCAGTTCGATCACGGGCGCCGACGGCGGACGCGGCACGCCGTTGCCCGGCAGCGGCAGCAGCAGGCGGATCACCATCACCGACTCCTCGGGATTGTCCTTGTAAGGCAGGAACTGATAGCTCAGCGGCAGCCCTTCGCCGTACCACGGGCAGAAGTTCGGGAACATGAAGTACTGCACGGTGTCCACGAGTTCCGCGTCGGTGAGCGCGGAGAAGTCGCGCCCCAGGGCCTTGCTCATCAACTGTCTGCGCCACTCGGCGACTTCGGCGCGCCCGCGTCCCGCTGCGGCGTCGAAACGCGGCACCACGGCGTCGGGGCCCATGGCCATCGCGAAGACCTGGGTGACGGCGTCGACGGCCGCCTGGGCCGAAGCGTCATCGCCCAGATGCGGGCTCGGAATGCCAAGCGGCGTGATGAGCCGGCTCACATGGCTCTTGCCGTCGTCCCAGATGTCGTACTGCGTGGAGGCGTCGCCGGTGAACGGCAACGCGTCCGTATGTGTCTCGATCACGTGATAGGCCTCGAGAAACGCTTCGAGCGTGACCTTCCAGTTCGCGCGCACGAGCTTGCGCACATGCACGAAGGTGAAGCGTTCTTCCGGCTTCCAGCTGGCGAAATGCTCGGGCAGCACGCCGAGCGCCTCGACCAGCGGCGCCGCCTCGGGATCGGCGTTCACGAACACGAAACCGCCCCAGCGGCCCACCTTCACTTCGGGCAGGCTGTAGTCGCTGCCCTCGGTCTGCGGGAAGTCCCACTGGCTCGGAATGTTGTGCAAGCTGCCGTCGAGATTCCATTCCCAGCCGTGGAACGGACAGCGCACGCGCTCGCCGGAGCCAAGGCCGCCGCAAAGACGCGTGCCGCGATGCAGGCATGCGTTGTAGAACGCGCGGATTTCATCGGGTGCGCTGCGCACGATCATGAACGACAGGTTGCCGACGTCGTAATTGACGCGATCGCCAACGGCGGGAATATCCTCTTCGCGGCAGGCGAATTGCCACGTCTTCTTCCAGACATGCTCCGTTTCGCGCTGCGCAAACGCCGCGTCCCAATACTTCGCGAAGGCAACCGGACGGGCCAGCGGATCGACAGTGCCCGCCGCGCGCAGCGCAAGCGGAAGCGGACGGCTGTCGTTCGCATGAAGCTCGCAAACGAGCGGACTCACAGCCGACGCGTGGCCGCGCTTGCGCTCCCCAGAAGTAGTGCCGGTCATTTCAAACCTCTCGTATTGTCAATGTTGGCCGGCACGCGTGGGCGCCGGACGAAATGGATGGCTCGGGTAGAGCACGGTGGGACTGCGGTGGCGCGGCTGTCGTGCGCCTTATCCGGCGAGCAGCCGCTCGCGGACCTCGCGCAGCGTGGCGGCATCGACGCCGCCTGCCGCGAGATAGCCCTCCAGCGAGCCGTTTTCCAGTTCGATGACCTCCAGCGCCGTCTCCAGATACGACTCGCGCACGGCCGCCAGCGCGCTGACAACGGCACGCGACGGCTCGCGGCCCAGCAGCACGAGCAACAGGTCGGCGATGGTGAGTTCGAGCCGGGCCGGGTCGCGATAGCGCGCCGTCAGCAGGTAATCGGCAAGTACGTGCTCGCGCGGTGCGCCGAGCGCCATCTGGATCACGGCCGCCAGCACGCCAGTGCGGTCCTTGCCCGCGGTGCAATGAATGATGAGCGGCGCGCCGTCGCCCTCGGCCAGCCGCTTGAACAAGGCCGCGAGATGCGGCTGCAACGCATGCGCGATCTCGCGATAGGTCTGAAGCATCGCTGCTTCGGCGGCGGCCTGGGTGGTGCTCTCGCGCAGCATGTCGAGGATGCAGGACTCGCCGGAGCGCAGATCGGCATTCACGTCCATGTGCAGGACCTCGGGCGACTGCCCCGCGGGCCAGGGCGTCGGCTCGCGCTCCCGCTCCAGCGCCCCGCGCAAATCGCACACGAGCCGGATGCCGAGCCCGGCCACTTGCCCGAAGTCCTCGGGCGTCAAGCCGGCAAGCACGTCGGAGCGAAACAGCTTGCGCTGCGGCACGTAGCGCCCGTCGCGGGTGTGATAGCCGCCGAAGTCCCGGAAATTCGGCGCGCCGCGCAGGCGGATGTAAGCGTCGGTCATGGTGATCTCTTTCGTCGTCACTGGTCGTCACTACCTGGAAACACCACGCGAAACCACGGCGTGGAATCACGTCGGGCGAAAGCCGCCGGTCGATATTCGTTCCGAAGCATAACATCCCATTCAAATATCGTAATGTTGCGAACGATAATTTTCGCCAAACCGATCACAACCATTCTTTGAATCACGTGCTATTGCCCGTTTTCACCCACAAAATCGTGGACACATTTCGTATGCTTCCGTATATTAATTTTAACGATCGGCCGTGCTCCGCGCCCTCCGGTCGCGCCTGCGCAACCCACTCACAAGAGCAGACCCACCATGAATCTCGAGAAGGTACTTTCCAGAAAATTCGAGGCCATCGAGCATCCGCTCGTCGCGCGCGACTGCATGCTGTACGCGCTCGGCATCGGCATCGGCGAGGCGCCGCACGACCCGGCCCAGCTCCAGTTCGCCTATGAGGACGGCCTCAAGGTCTTCCCCTCCATGGTCAACGTGATCTCCCACCCGGGCGGCTGGGTCAAGGACCCGGCGCTGGAAATCGACTGGGTCAGGTTGCTGCACGGCGAACAGGCCTTCGAGATGCACCAGCCGCTCGAAGTCGGCAAGACGTATGTGGGCAGCTTTCGCGTCACGCGCGTGGTCGACAAAGGACCCGGCAAGGGCGTGATGCTCTACCAGGAAAAACAGTTGCACGAGCAGGACACGCAGCGCCTCGTGAGCACCGTGACCTCGACCTACGTGCTGCGCGGCGACGGCGGCAGCGGCGGCACGACAAACGAGGCACCCGCGCCGCATCCCATTCCCGAGCGCCCCGCCGACGCGCGTTGCAGCATTCCGACGCTCGGGCGCGCCGCCCTGCTCTACCGGCTCTCGGGCGACTACAACCCGATTCACGCCGACCCGGCGCTCGCGCGCAAGGCCGGTTTCGAGCAGCCGATTCTTCATGGGCTCTGCACGCTGGGCGTCGCCACGCGAGCGGTGCTGCAAACATGGTGCGACAACGACCCGGCGCGCCTGCGCTCGCTGCGCTTGCGCTTTTCCTCGCCCGTCTATCCGGGCGAGACCATCGTCACCGAGTTCTGGCGCGACGGTTCGACGATCAGCTTCGTCGCGCGCGTGGCCGAACGCGACGTGGTCGTGCTGAACAACGGCCGCGCCGACATTGCCTGAGGCCGCCGATATGGAACCCACCATCGACTACGCACGCTACGAGAGCCTTGCGATCACGAAAGAGGCCGGTGTGGCCACCGTCGTGCTCAACCGGCCCGACACGCTGAACGCCATCGACGCCACGCTGCACCGCGAACTGGCGACGATCTTCGACGACCTCGCCGACGACGCGGAGGTTTCGGTCGTCGTCCTGACCGGCGCGGGGCGCGCCTTCTGCGCGGGCGGCGATCTAAACTGGCTCACGCGGCAGATCGAGCATCGCCAGCCGTTTCTGCACTCGCTGCGCGAAGGCCGCAAGATCGTCGCGGGCGTGCTCGAATGCCCCAAGCCGGTGATCTGCCGCATCAACGGCGACGCCATCGGCTTTGGCGCGACGCTGGCCTTGCTGTGCGACATCATCGTGGCCGTGGACAGCGCGCGCATTGCCGACCCGCACGTGCGCATCGGTCTCGTCGCCGGGGACGGCGGCGCGCTTATCTGGCCGCAACTCGTGGGCTATGCGCGGGCCAAGGAGTTCCTGTTGACGGGCAATAGTCTCGACGCCGGCGAGGCGGCGCGCATCGGCCTCATCAACTACAGCGTGGCCGAGGCGGATCTCGACGCCACCGTGCAGCGCTTCGCCCGGCAGATCGCCAACGGCGCGCAGTCGGCCATCCGTTACACCAAGATGTGCACCAACTTGCCGCTGCGCCAGATGATCGCTTCGGTGCTCGACAACTCGCTTGCCTGCGAAGGATTGACGCTGCTCCAGAACGGCGAACTCAAGGAGGGCATTGCCGCCTTTCGCGAGGGCCGCAAGCCGCGCTTTCCCGCGCCGTGATCTCCGCCCCACTCTCTACGGATCGTCACCATGACTACCCAGATCACCTATGACGTGGCCGGCCGCGTCGCCACCATCACGCTCAATCGTCCCGACGCGCGCAATGCGCTGAGCCCCGAACTCACGGGCGAACTGATTCGACTCGTGCGCCTGGCCGATAGCGAGCGCGACGTCAAATGCATCCTGCTGCGCGGCGAGGGCGCGCACTTCTGCGGCGGCGGCGACGTCAAGAGCTTCCACGAGCCCCTGACGCTGCCGCCCGACGAACGCTACGACGTGTTCGAGCGCCGCCTGATGGTGGGCAACCGGCTGCCCCAAGTGCTGCTCGATTGCAGCAAGCCGATTGTCGTGGCCACGCGCGGCTCCGTGGCCGGTGCGGGCGTGGCCCTGTGCCTCGCCGCGGATTTCGTGATTTGCGGCAGCAGCAGCTATTTTCTCGCCGCACATGTGCTGATTGGTCTGAGCCTGGACTGCGGGTTGAGCGGGCTGCTCGTGGGGGCGATGGGCGTGAAAGCGGCCAAGCGCCTTGCCCTGCTCGGCGAGCGCATCGACGCGCACGAGGCGCTCGAACTTGGCGTCGTCACGCGCGTCGTTGCCGACGAGGAACTGGACGACAAGGTGAGCGAACTGACCGCGCGTCTTGCCGCCGGACCGTCGGTGGCAATGGCGGGCACCAAGCGGCTTTTGAACAGCGCGGCCTATCCTGACTTTTCGCGCCTGCTCGCCATGGAGGCCGATGCGGTGGCGCGTTGCGCGCAAAGCACCGACTTCGGCAACGGCGTCACCGCCATGCTCTCGCGCAGCGGCGCGAAGTTCGACTGAGCGCCTGAGCGGCGCGGCGCGAGCGTTTTCATTTGACGACGCTCGCGCCGCACACCGGCCACACACCAACCGCCCGGCTCGCCGCCTTCACCATCTCCTCGATAACCTGCTTCGCATCGCCGAACACCATCTCTCCGGCGTCGCTGCAACGCGGGTTTCGTTCGCCCGCGTGGCCGCGGGCACTCCGATGTGCATGGGAATATACGCAAGGTAAAGGCAGGCGCCGTCGGCGCGGGCCGCTACAGCGCCGGGGCGACACTCAGAGAAGCGGGAAGCTCTCCGGCTTCGCCAGCATGTCGGCGAGATGCGCCGCGAAGCGCGCCACGTCGGCGCCATTCAGCACGCGGTGGTCGTAGCTCAGCGACAACGGCAGCATGAGCCGCCAGCTCATGCCGTCGCCTTCGCGCTGCGGCTTCCACTGCGCGCGCATCACGCCGAGTATCGCCACCTCGGGCGCGTTCACGATAGGCGTGAAGCCCGTCCCGCCGATATGGCCGAGCGAGCTGACGGTCATGCAGCCGCCCACCATGTCCGCCATCGGCAGGCCCTTGTCGCGCGCCCGCGCACCGAGCGCGGCGATCCCGGACGCAAGCTCGACCACGCTCTTGCGCTCGCAGTCGCGCACCACGGGCACGATCAAGCCCTTCGGCGTATCCACGGCGAAGCCGACGTGGAAGTACTTCTTGAGCACGAGGGTTTGCCCGTCCGCGTCGAGCGAGGCATTGAACGCCGGAAAGCGCGCCAGTCCCGCCGCCACCGCCTTGATGAGGAACGGCAGCAGCGTGACCTTGACGCCCGACTCCTCGCTCAGGCGCTTGCGCACGGGTTCGAGCGCCGTGATATCGGCCTCGTCCTGGTGGGTGACATGCGGTATCGTCACCCAGTTGCGCGCGAGATAACCCGCGCCGAGCTTCTGGATGCGCGACAGCGGGACCGTTTCGATTTCACCGAACGCGGCGTAATCGACATCGGGCCACGGCGGCAAGGCGAGTTCAAGTGTGTGGCTCATTGCGAACTCCCGTTCCGAGGCTCAACCGATTTCGGCCAGCAGATCGCCGACCTTGTAAAGCTCGCCGATCGCGCCATGTATCTTGAGCTTGCCGCTTGCGGGCGCGGGAATCTCCTGCACCGACTTGTCGCTTTCCAGCGCGTAGAGCGGCTGCCCCTCGGCCACGTCCGCGCCGTCGGCCGCGAGCCACTCGGCGAGCGTGCCCTCTTCCATCGAGAAGCCGATCTTCGGAAAAAGAACTTGTGTAGTCACACTAACCCCTGCGTCGATAAAGTGATTCAATCCAGCGTCGAACGAATGGCGGCTTCGATCTGGTCCTGCCCAGGAACGAACGCGGCCTCCAGCGGCTTGGCGAACGGCACGGGGCAAAACGCCGAAGCGACCCGGCGCACCGGCGCCTTGAGCTGGCCAAAGAGTGCTTCCTGAATGCACGCGGCCACCTCGGCGCCCACGCCGAAGTTCTTGACCGCCTCGTGGACGATCACGGCGCGGCGCGTCTTCGCCACCGAATTGAGGATGGTTTCGGTATCGAGCGGCGAGATCGTGCGCAGATCGATCACTTCCACGCTGACGCCTTCCTTCGCGAACTTTTCGGCAACGGCGCTGATGTCAGCCACCTGGCGGCTGTAGCCGATCACGGTCACGTCGCCGCCCTCGCGCACGATGTTGGCCTTGCCGAGCGCAATGCGCCGGCCCGGCACGGGCGGCTCGCCGGGCGTCCAGTAGCTCACCATGTTCTCGACGAAAATGCAGGGGTCCTCATCGTCGATGCAGGAGAGCAGCAGGCCATAGGCGTCCGCGGGCGTAGAGGGCACGACGACCTTGAGCCCCGCCGTGTGCGCGAACCACGCCTCCAGAAAGTCCGAGTGCTGGCCGCCCGTGCTGAAGCCCGCGCCCGTCATGGTGCGGATCGTGAGCGGCACGCTGGTCTGTCCGCCCGACATGAAACGCAGCTTGGCGGCGTGATTGGTGATCATGTCCATCGCCACTGCGGTGAAGTTCATCAGCATGATCTCCGCCACCGGACGCATGCCCGCGATCGACGCGCCGATGGCCGCGCCCACGATCGCCTGCTCCGAGATCGGCGTCGAGCGCACGCGGCTCGCGCCGTGCTTCGTGGAGAGTCCCTTGGTCACCCCCACCACGCCGCCTTCCTCGCGATCGGCCACATCCTCGCCGAACACCAGCACGCGCGGGTCCTCGGCCAGCGCGTGATCCAGCGCCAGATTGATCGCCTGGATCGTATTCACGTTCTTCGTTGCCTCGCTCATGCTGTGAGCTCCTGTGCGTAGACGTCCCGTTTCAGCTCGGCCACGTCGGGATACGGACTCGACATCGCGAACTCGAGCGCCTCGTTGATCTCGCTCTCGACCTGCGCTTCGATGGCAGCCAGTTCCGGCTCCGTGGCATGTTCGCGCTCGATGAGCCACGTGCGAAACGCCGGCACCGGATCGCGCTCCATGGCTGCGGCCTTCTCCGTCGGCTCCATATAGCCGTCCGCGTCGCCGAATACGTGGCCGTGAAAGCGGAAAGTCATCGCTTCGATGAGCGTCGGTCCCTCGCCCGCACGCGCACGCGCCACGGCGTCGCGCGCCGCGCTCCACATGGCGACGGGATCGTTGCCGTCCACGCGCACGCCCGGCATCGAATACGCCACGGCGCGATCGGCGATGCGCGCGGCCGCCGTGCCCACTTCGTACTTCGTATGTTCGGCATACTGATTGTTCTGGCACACGAAGATCACGGGCAGCTTCCACACCGCGGCCAGATTGAGCGCCTCGTGAAACGCGCCGATATTGCTCGCGCCGTCGCCGAAGTAGGCCACGCTCACGCGCGACTCGCCGCGCACCTGCGCGGCGAGCGCCAGGCCGTTGGCGATGGGCATGCTGCTGCCCACAATGCCGGTGGTCACCATCACGCCGCTTTCCGGGTGCGTGATGTGCATCGGCCCGCCCTTGCCTTTGCAGGTGCCGGTGGCCTTGCCCGCGAATTCCGCCCACAGCAGCTTCGTCGGCACGCCCTTGGCCAGCATGTCGTGCATGCCGCGATAGATCGTGCACACGTAGTCTTCGTTGGTGAGATGCACGGAAACCGCCGAGGGGATCACCTCCTGGCCGCGCGGCGAGTAATACGGCAAGACGAGCTTGCCGGATTTGATGACCGAGCGGAACCGTTCGTCGTTCTGCTTTATCAAGGTCATCTTCCGGTACATCTCCACCAGCGTCTTTCTATCCGGTCCCGCTTGTCGATTCATCATTGTCCTCCCAGTCCATCCAGTTGAACGACCGCCGTCGTCTGTCTTTGCCGAACGCCGCGCAGCAGGAACCACGAGAGCGCCGGAATCAGCACGAGGGCGCCCACCATGTTCCAGAGGAACATGAACGTGAGCATGATCCCCATGTCGGCCTGAAACTTGATCGGCGACCAGGCCCACGTCACCACGCCCGCCGCGAGCGTCACGCCCACGAGCCCCACCACCTTGCCGGTGAATCCCAGCGCTTTCTTGTAGGCCTGCGAAAGACTCAGGCCCAGGCGCTGCTGCGCGAGCTGCACGCTCAGCAGATACAGCGCATAGTCAACGCCGATGCCCACGCCCAGCGCCACCACCGGCAGCGTCGCCACCTTCACGCCGATGCCGAGCGCCGCCATCACGGCTTCGGCCAGCAGCGACGTGAGCGCGAGCGGCAGCACCGCCACCACCACCGCGCGCCAGTTGCGGAACGTGATCGCGCACAGCAGGATCACCGCGCCGTACACGTACAGCAGCATCGTGTGATTCGCCTCGTTCACGACGATGTTCGTCGCGGCGTCCACGCCCGCGTTGCCCGCAGCGAGCAGGAACTTGCGCTCGCTCGTGTCGTGGCGCGCCGCGAAGTCGCTCGCCGCCTGGATCACGCGGTCGAGCGTCTCGGCCTTGTGGTCGGACAGATAGGCGATGACGGGCAGCAGCGTGCAATCGCCGTTCAGGTACTCGGAGTTCCACGCCACCGCGTTATTGACCTGCGGGTCGATCAGGCTCTGACTCTCGCTGATCGTCATCCACTTCGGGTTGCCGTCGAACGAGCCCATGGTGTACGAGCGAATCGTGTCAGCCAGCGACGTAGTGCGTTGCACACCCGGCACCTGCGCGAGCGTCCACGCCAGGCGGTCGGCTTCCGTGAGGTTCTCGAAGGTGCCGCATTTACCGGCGGGCGTCTTGACCATCACGGCGAGTTCGTCGCTCGAAATGCCGTAGTGGCTCGTGATGAACGCGTTGTCGAGGTTGTAGCGCGAGTTGGGCCGCAATTCGGGCGCGCCGGCATCGAGGTCGCCCACTTTCAGCTTCATGCCGCCCACGTAGCCCACGCCGCCCAGTATCACGGCCAGCACGACCGCGCCGATCGCCCAGCGCTTTTCCGTGAAGCGCTCGAGCACGGTCCAGATGCGGCCCATGCCCTTGCCGCGCGCCTCGTCCTGATCCTGCGCGAGCGCGCGCAGCGCCGCCTTCTTGCTCACGCCCACATACGAAAGCAGCACCGGCAGCAGGATGAGGTTCGTGAAGATCAGCACGCCCACGCCGAGGCTCGCGGTCAGTGCCAGTTCGCGAATCACGGGAATGTCGATCACGGTCAGCACCGCGAAGCCCACGGCGTCGGCGAGCAGCGCCGTCATGCCCGCGAAGAACAGACGCCGATAGGTGTAGCGCGCCGCCACCCACTTGTGCGTGCCGCGGCCGACGTCGTGCATGATGCCGTTCATCTTCTGCGCGCCATGCGACACGCCGATCGCGAACACGAGGAACGGCACGAGGATCGAGAACGGATCGAGTTCGCGCCCGAGCATCGATACCATGCCGAGTTGCCAGACCACGGCGATCAACGAGCACGCGACGACCAGCACGGTGCTGCGCACGCAGCGCGTGAACAGAAAGATGATGATCGTCGCGACCGCGGCTGCGGCGACGAAGAAGTACATCACCTCGCCCAGGCCCTGAATCAGATCGCCCACGAGCTTCGCGAACCCGATGACATGCACGCGCACGAGCGGCTTGCCGTCGGGCCCGAGCTTGCTGTATTTCGCGCGGATCTCGTCGAGCGCGACCGACAGCGCGTGATAGTCCACGCGCTTGCCTTCGGCGCCGTCACCGAGCAGCGGCACGATGATCATGCTCGAACGGTAATCGTTCGAAACGAGGCTGCCCACCACGCCCGCGCGCGCGATGTTGATGCGCAACTGCTCGATCGACTGGGGCGACCCGTTGAACGTGTCGGGCAACACCGGCCCGCCGACGAAGCCGTCTTCCGTGACCTCGGTCCAGCGCACGACCGGCGTGAAGATGGACTTCATCCACGCACGGTTCACGCCCGGCAGCAGGAAGATTTCGTCATTGATCTTCGCGAGCGCGTCGAGATACGCCGGGTCGAAGATATCGCCCCGAGGATTCTCCACGGCCACGCGAAACGTGTCGCCGAGGCCGCGCAACTCCCCACGGTTCTCCAGGAAATTCTTGATGTACGGGTGGGCGTGCGGCAGCATCTTGTCGTAGCTCGCGCCCACGACCAGCCCACGCAACTGGAATCCGAAAAACAGAGTGAGGAAGATGCAGCCGGCCACCACCCAGATTCTGTGGTTGAAAATGAGCCGCTCCAGCAAATTCCCTGACTTCTGGTCGAAATCTTTGGGGTCCGAAACGACCGCCATCGACTCGTCGCTGCCTGTTGTCACCATGATGTCTATGCCTTCTTTAGCGGGATTCGATCAATTCGCACCGCGTGTCGCCGCGCGGTCCGCTTCGGGCAATGCCTCCACCCGCACGCCGCGCGAACCCGCGAGCGCGATGTTGCCGTCCGGTGCGTCTCCAACGCCGTAATAGGCCATCGGGTGGGGCAGCTTGACGGTCTCAAAGCTTTTGCCGTCGTCGCCGGTATAGAGCACCGTGCCCGCCTGGTTGACGAGCAGCATGCGGCCCGGCCCGAGCGCCATGCCGCCCGTGATGCCCGCCTCGCTCGGCACCTTGACCTTTTCCCAGGTCCGGCCGCTGTCCGCGCTATGAAACAGGCTGCCGCGCATGCCGAACACGAAGATGTCCGCGCCGGAAAGCACCGAGCCGAACAGCGTGCCCTTATAGGGCGTCTGGATCGGTTCGAAATGCGTGCGCGTCACGTCGAGTTGCCAGACCATCCCCTGTTCGCCCGTCAACAGCACGCGGCCGTTCTCGCCCCGAATTGAATAGAAGTGCAGTTCCCGCGGATTGCCCGAGCGCTCCATCCACGGCGTCCAGGTGTTGCCACCGTCCTCCGTGCGATAGATGCGGTTGAAGGTGCCGACGACAAAGCCGCTCGTTTCGCTGTCGAAATACACGTCGAGCAAGGCGCGCGTGCTGCCGTCCGTCGCGAGTGTCTGCGCCTGGTTCAGCGCGCGCTTCGTCTCGGGCGACGCATTGGTCTGCTGAAGCTTGCCGTAGTAGCTCACCGCCAGCGCGGAGAAGCGTTCGCCGTCCATCTGCTTGGTCCACGTGGCGCCGCCGTCCACGCTGTGAATCACGATCCCGCCGTGCCCCACGGCCCAGCCCTGCTGCGCCGTGGGAAACGACACCGCCACCAGATCCGTGCTGACCGGCACGCTCGCCTGCCGCCAGCTTTTTCCTTCGTCATCCGAATAAACGATATGCCCGCGCAAGCCCACCGCGACAATGCGCTTGCCCGCACGCGCCGTGCCGATCAGCGGCGAGCGCGCCGCCAGCGTGCTCGACATCGCGGGCGTGCGCTCCGGATTCTCGAATGCGTGCGCGGGCGCGGCCGCCAGCAGCGCCGCAACACACGCCCCGACGGCGCTGCCCCACATCGTGCGACGGCCGCGCGCCGCCCTGCAAACGCTGCGAAGACTCTCAAGTAATAGCACTGTGCACCTCATAGCCCAAAACATTGCGCTCGTTCATGTACGTCGCTCGCGACGGCGCGGCGCTGCCCCATCCGTCGCGGCAAGAGAGCGGACGCTCATTCGTGTGCTGACTTCGCGAGAGCCCACTCGTACAGCCGGAAGCTAGTTGATCCCTTCCCCGGCCAGCGCCTCGGGGCTGTAGAACACATCGGGCTTCGGTTCGACCGGCCAGAACCCGGCGCCCGGTGCGCCCGCCGTACCCTGCATCACGTACTCGCCGGTGATCAGGTCGAGATTGACGACCGAGCCGTCGTTGCCGCCGTCCTTTTCCCAGTACGTATAGAAGGTGTTGAACGCGCCGCGATACAGCTTGCCGGAGGCGTCATAGGCTTCCTGGATGCCCGCGCCGTAACCGTCCTCATCGAAATAGAACGTGCGTCGATGGTAGATATGGCGGAATTGCGGCTTGAGCGTCGAGTCCACCACCCACACGCGGTGCAGTTCCCAACGGATGCAGTCGGGGTTCGGGAAGTGCTTGGTCGAAACCAGCTTGTCCTCCGGGCAGGTCTTGTAGTCGGTCGCGCCATAGGTGTTGTAGGCGAGGAACTTCTCCGACTTGCCGATGAGCTTGAAGTCGAAACGGTCCATCGCGCCGAGGAACAGCTTCGCGTCGTCCACCGTGCCGACGCCGCCGTTGGTCGGCGACGGCGTGTCGTACGCGAGGTCCGGCGCGAGCTTCACACGCCGCTGGCCCGGCAGATACTGGTAGGCGCGCTGGCCGATGTTGACCTGGTCGACCGCGTTCACGAGGATCAGCTTCTGGCCGTTCGCGCGCGCCGGCGCGTAGTCGTCGAGGCGCACGCGCCAGTAGACGTCCTTGCCGTCAAGCGGCGTGGTGCGCTTCGGATCGTAGATCGGAAACGCCTCGAAGCCATGGGATGCGCTCGCGAGGTACGCGCTGCCATTGGGCGGAACGTGCCACGTGCGCTGGTTTTCGGCGTTGGTCGGGGTGCCGTAGAACAGCAGGTGGTTCCACATCACCTCCTTGCCCGTCTTGGGCAGCGGAAACGGAATACCCGCATAGCAACCGTCGAGACGCAGTTCGTTGTCCACCGCCTTGCACGACGTCGCGTTCTTCAACGTGTTGTCGATCACGTACTTCGGGAACACCATCGTGCGGTGCGACGGGTACACGTCCATGCGATAGTCCGGGTACTTCTTGAACATCTCCTTTTGCAGCTCGGTCAGCTTGTCCGCATAGGTCTGCCAGTTCTGCGCGTTGATCGAGAAAAGCGGCTTCTCGTGGAACGGGTCCGGACGGCGGCCCGGTTGCTTCGGATCCCAGTCGGCCGGCGGCGCGATGCCCTTGCCGTCGTACTCCGGAATCGAGCCGTCCTTGCTGGCCGCTTTTTCCGCGCCGAAACTGGTGAGCGTGGCGCCGCCCAGCTGCTTTGCGTCGTCCGCGCTCACCGCGGCGAAGGCTTGCCCCGCGAACGCCAGTGCAAGTACGGTGGGCACGAATCGAATGGTGCGAATCATGTTGCGTCTCCTGATGATGCCTAGAATTTGCCCTCGAGTGTCAACGACACCCAGTTGCGGTCCCAATACTTCCCGAGGCTCGAATTGCTGAACGAGGCGGCGCCGAGGCTGTCGTTGCTATGCAAGGCAAGGAAGCCGTTGTACTTCAGCGACACCGTGTACTGCTGCTGGATATCGAGGCTCAAGCCAATGCTGTACGAGCCTTGGCCCTGGTTGTCGCCGAACATGACCGGCGAATTGCCGCTCAGTCCGACGCCAACGAACAGCGGCATGCTGAGGTTCATGCCCGGCCCGACGCCGTACCAGATCGGCATGAACTGAACCGCGATGCCCACTGCGTTCCGGGTCGGGCAGCCGTGGTGCGTCGCCACGCCGTCCGAACCGCAGTTCTGCGCAAGACCGTAATAGAGGCTGTACGGGTCATGCGTCACCTTCTGCAATCCTGCGTAATTCACTTCGGCCGTGAACGTCGCCGAGTCGAAAATCGGTGTCTTGCCGACGAACGCCACCATGTTCGCCACCGCCGTGAACACGTCGCCGCGCGGAATCCAGTCAGCTCCCGAGAGGTTCTGCTGGATCACGTTGGCGAACGGATAAGCGGAAAGCTCGGCGTTGGTGCGGTAAGTCAGGTCCGAGCCGAACGAGATGCCGGCAATCTGCTTGGACAAGCTGAAGGCGAACATCCGTTCACGCGGCGCGTTGTAGTTCAGGCCCACGTTGAGCACGCCGTTCGACACGCCGTCGATCACCATCTGCGGGAAGGTGGTCGTGTACTCGCGATAGTAGAAACCGGCGGTGCCGTCGAGCCACTCCGGGTGCCACTTGAGCGCGATGCCGAAGTCGCCTGTCTGATGGTCGGGGTTCTGCTTGCCCACGAAGTTGGTCGGCACACCGAGAATCGGCACCACCGTCCCGCCGCCCAGCGTGAAGAAGTCCGCCGGACCGAAATAGGTGCCGCCGTCGGGCAGATGCGACGCCTGCCAGTCGAAGAAGTATTGGCCCGCCAGCGTGAGGTTATAAGGAAGCGCGGCGGAGAACGAGATCTGCGGGCGCGGGAGGAACAGTTCCTGGGCCTGCGCGCCGGGGTCGGTCATGGCCTTGCGGATATCGACCGGTCCCTGGTTGTACGCCACGCCGCACACGAAGCAGAAGAGCGACTCGCCCCAGTAGATTTCGTGCTGACCGAGCTTCACGCTGATCGGCACGCTGCCGATATTGAACTTCGTGAACGCGAAGGCGTCGAGCAGTTGCCCGGAAGGCCCGTTGTTCCAGCGGTCGATATAGCTCGTGTACTTGTTGTTCGGAAACGCGTTGATCCCTTGCGAGAGGAAGAAGGGATCGCCCGAGGGGCCGCCCGCATACGCGAAGTCGTACCAGCCCGTGCCGCTCACCCGAACGCCGGTGTCGTTCTTGTAGATGACGTTGAGTTCCGACACGAGGTCGATACGGTTCTGAACGATATCGCCCGCCTTGGCGAACTTCGAGTCGGACTGGTGCGCGGTCACGTCACCGGCACCCTTGCCGTTGCCGCAAATGTTGGGATCGCAATCCTCGGCGCGAATGCCCAGGTTGTATCGCACCGTGTTGTCCCACTGGACCGTGAGGTCCGGAATGCCGGTGTCGAACTGCCACGCGCGCGCCACGCCCGGCAGCGCGCAAATCGTAACGACACTGAGCGCCAGCACCGCACGCCAGAATCTGTGGAACTCGCTCCTAGTCTCCTCCGCCATTTGCGTATCGTCTCCATGTGTATGTTATGTGTGGCCCGAAGCTGACCTGTCTTGCGCCGCCTGGACCTTTCTCTTTCACAACCGGTACCCTTTTTCGCCACCGTGTTCGTATGCTGGCATACCGTTCTCATGCAGTCAATAATTTTTCAAACACGCTTTTTGGATGACTGTTTCCCGGCGGGTTGAGCGTGCGGCAGAGATCCTCATCGCCGTTGACGTGTTGCGCGGCGCTTACGACAGGAGGCCCGGAGATACGCTGGAATCAATGCTGGAATAAGCGCTGTGCGGTTGTGCCGTCGCGCAGACACCGTGGTAGTGGTGGGGATTGACGATGTCGCGGAGGACAGGTAATGTCGGCCACGATCATCTAGTATTGATGAATACGTTATACAAGCATTATTAACGTGAACACCCGCAGTGCCGGCCGCCGCGCCCGTGGTTTGCCGCGCGCATGCACGGCTTGTCCGCGGCTGGCGCAGGCTGGCATTCTGCTCACTACCGAATCAGGAGAAAATCGTGGCTGAAGACACAGACTGGAACAGCAACCTGGGCGGCGGCTTTGGCGTGCATACGCCGGCCGACGAGTTCTTCCACGGCACGGGGGAGCCCGGCGACACGTTGACCGAAACGTGGTACTGGAACTTCCATGTGCCCCAGGCCGCGATCAACTGCTTCGCGTATTGCTGGGTGCACCCCAACCTCAAGGTCGTCACCGCCGGCCTGATGATTTTCAAGGGCCACAAGCAGCAGCACCTCGAATGCGAGCTGTTCGAGTTCCGCGACTACATGGCCTCGGCCGTGATCGGCGACGGGCACGATATCCAGTTGCCCAACGGCTTTCGCGCTCAGGTGATCGTGCCCACGGAGCACGTGCGGCTCACGTTCGACGACCCGGTACGCGAGACGTCGTTCGACGTCGAACTGAAGGCAACCGACCGGCCCGTCATGCGCGCCAACGGCAAACACTTCGAGCAGGTCATGCACGCAACCGGCACGCTCGTGCTGCGCGGCGAACGCCATGCAGTCGACTGCTACCCGGTGCGCGACCGCTCGTGGGGCGAGCAGCGACCGGAGGCGCATGCACCGGTGCCGCCTTATACGTGGGTGACCGGTGCGTTCGGCGCCGACTTCGCGTTCTGCGTCGGCTCGCACGACGACCCCGCGAGAAACCCCGACTGGATCGGCAAGTTCGAGCCTCCTGCCGGTATCTTCAAGGACGGCTGGGTGGTCGTGCGCGGCGAGCAGCGCCGCATCGTGCGGGCATCGAAAATCACGCACCGGGAGTTTCCGCTGTGCCGGCCGCTCAGCCACGAGTACGAGTTCGAGGACAGCACCGGCGAGGTCTACCGGCTCACCGGCAAGGTCACCGCGCAAAGCAACTGGTCGGGCTGGTCGAACATGAACTGTCACGTCGGGCTCGTCGAATGGGACTGGAACGGCCAGACGGGTTGGGGCGAAACCCAGGAAGTTCAGTGGAACGACTACGTGTGGAAGATGAACCAGCCGGGTTGAACCGGCGCCACGCCGCGCGCGAAGTGCCGTGCAACAGCACACGGGCCTCGCGCGCTTGATCTCTCGCGCGCCTCGCGCAACTCACCCTCCACCGCTCGCGCGCGCTCGCGTAGTCCGGCATGCGACGGCGGCCGCATGGTCGCCGCCAACGGCGCAATCCCGCCACATTCTCCCCATACGGGTATACGAGAGCACAAGCCAGGTCGCGCTTACCGCGCAATTATTGTATTGTTGCATACCATATCTATTCATATTTATTCGCCGCCGCCAGCGGTGCGCGACACCCTGGGAACCGTTACATGACCCGCACAATCTCCGTCGGCATCATCGGGGCAAGTCCGGACCGCGGCTGGGCCGCGGTTGCGCACATCCCCGCGCTCAAGTCGATCCCCGACTTCGCCCTCACCGCGGTTTCGACGACCCGCGCGAGCACGGCCGCCGAATCCGCGCGCCAGTTCGGCGTTGCGCACGCGTTCGACAATCATCACGATCTCGTGACCTGCCCCGACGTCGATCTCGTCGTGGTCGCCGTGAAGGTGCCGCACCATTACGAACTCGTGAGCGCCGCGCTCGAAGCGGGCAAGGCCGTCTATTGCGAATGGCCGCTTGGCAATGGTCTCGCCGAAACCGCGGAACTGGCCGAACTGGCGCGTCGCAAAGGCCTGCATGCCGTGGTCGGTTTGCAGGCGCGCAGCGCGCCCGCCATCAATTATGTGCGCGACCTGATCCAGCAAGGCTACGTAGGCGAGGTGCTGTCCACCACCCTGATCGGCTCCGGCATGAACTGGGGGCCGGTCATGGAGCAGCCCAACGCCTACACCGGCGATATCCGCAACGGCGCGACCATGCTGACGATTCCGCTTGGCCATACCGTGGATGCGCTCTGCCACGTGCTGGGCGAAATCACCGAAGTCACGGCAACCGCGGCGAACCGCAACACGCGCTTCACCGTGGCCGAAACCGGCGAGGTGCTGCCGATGACCGCCCATGACCAGCTTTGCGTGACGGGCCTTCTCGGCAACGGCGCGGCGCTCGCCATTCACTATCGCGGCGGCGTCTCGCGCGGCACCAATCTGCTGTGGGAAATCAACGGCAGCGAAGGCGATATCCAGATCGTCTCGAACGGCGGCCACGCGCAAATGTTCGAGCTTTCGGTACTCGGCGCGCGCGGCGGAGAAACGGCATTGCAAGCGCTGCCTGTCCCCGGGCGCTACCGCTGGGCGCCGCCGCAACCCGCGCCGGGATTCTCCTTCAATGTCGCGCAGGCCTATGTCCGGCTCGCGCAAGACCTGCGCGACAGCACGCGGCTTTGTCCCACCTTCGACGACGCCGTGGTCCGTCACAAGCTGCTGCACGCCATCGAAACCGCCGCGCGCACCGGCGAGCGGCAGCGGGTGAATTGAACGACGCAAGCACTCAAGACATGGCGGGGCGATCAGCGCCCCACGGTAACAAGGACAACAAGGAGAACTGAATGAGTCGCACAGCATTGGTAGTCGGCGCGGCCGGCGGCATGGGCACCGAAGTGGTGAAGCAACTGGTGCAGCAGGGTTACGCCGTCACCGCGACAGTTTTGAACGACAACGAGGCCGCGCACCTGCGCGCAAGCGCGCCGGGCGTGAGCCGCACGCTCAAGCTCGATCTGGCCGACGCCGATCGCGTGCTCGACGACCTCAAGGCGCTTGCCCTGCCGTCGCTCGACGCGGTCGTGGTCTGCGCGGCGGTCGGCCCGACCGGGCCACTCGAAATCGCTTCGCTCGCGGGCCTGCGCCGCACGCTAGAAATCAACACCGTGGCGGCCGCCGCGATCTACCAGGCCTGCATGCCCGCGTTGCGCGCCGCCAAGGGCCGCCTCGTGCTCATCAGCTCGTTTGCCGGCAAGGTCGGCCTGCCGTTCCTCGGCCACTACGTCGCGTCGAAGCACGCGCTGGAAGGCATGGCCGACGTGATGCGCCGCGAAGCCAAGGCCGATGGCGTGGAAGTCGTCCTGATCGAGCCGGGCGGCGTGAAAACAGCCATGGTCACGGGGCAACTCGAGAGCGTGGCGCGCGATCGTGCGGCGCTCTCGCCCGAACACGCGGCACGCTTTGGCGCGTTCTACGACGGGTTTCTCGCCGTGGCGAACAAGTCGTGGGACACGATGCTCGACCCTTCCGTGATCGCCGACACCGTGCTGGCCGCGCTGCAAGCGGATTCGCCGCGGATTCGCTACCCCGTGGGCGACGACTCGCGCTTCCTTTGCGAAGTCGCACGCAAGACCGACCCGGAAATCGAAGCTATCGTGGCGAGCTTCATGGGCGGCGAGGCGTGACGTGCAGGGTGCGCATGCCGCGCGCCCGGCTATCTCCCTCCCATGCACGAAAGGCACGGTCATGAAAAAGGCGCTGCTCATCTATTACACGTTCACGGGCGAGGCGCAGCGCGTGGTGGAGCTGGCTTCGGGCGAACTCGCCCTTGCCGGCTACGAAGTCGCCACGGCGCGGGTCGATTTCGCCGACTCATCGTTGCGCCTGCAACGACCGCTTTCGCCTGCCGACGTCAAGCGCTGGACGCGAGCGGCGGCAGCGGGAGCGCGCCTTCCCGTCGTCGTGGAGCCGGAGCAGGCGCTTGGCGCGCGCTATGACCTGATCTGCCTCGTCTCCAACACGTGGCAGCACCATCCGTGCGTGCCGATCTGGTCGCTGCTCGCGCGCGCCGACATGCGCGCCACGCTACAGGCCACGGCGTTCGCGGTCTACGTGGTGTGCCGGCGTTCGTCGAAAAAGAATCTCGCGCTCATTCGCGAGGAGGCCGAGCAGCACGGCGGGCGTTTCGTCGGCGGCGAGCGTTTCGAGCACCACGGCAGCAATGTGGGAAGCCTGATTCGCACCATCACCTACCTGATGTCCTCCGGCGAGAGGATCGCGCGCTTTGTCGGCCTGCGCCTGCCCTTGCCGCCCTATGGTCTGTCCGAAGTCGCGCGGCAGCGCGTGGCGCGCTTCACGCGCCTCATCGTTGCCCGCGTGTGAACCCGGAGAACCCTTCGATGTGGAAACAAAGCGCTCACGCGGGCTGCGCACTCGCCTTCAGCGAGATCACGCCCGAGGACGATTTCCTTCATCCCGTGGCGCCCGATGCGCCCTTCACCAGCATTGAAACGAATCTCTACGGATTCAACATTCCGCACGAGGATATTCAGTGCAATATCTATCTGCTCTGGCATCCCGTGCTCAACACGATGTCGGCGCATATATTCGTTTATCAGGGTGCGCGCATTCTGCGCCATCAACTCGCCGCCGACTATTTCGTCGAGCATCAATATCTGCCCGCCGTGGCCGATATCCGCGACTATCGCCTGCAAATGGGCTCCTGCGAAATGCGGCTGCGAATCGACAAGCCGCTCGACCGTATCTCGATCGAAGTCGACGATCCGGCACGCGCATTCGCCCTGCGCCTGAACTATGAAGCCGCGTTGCCACCGGTGGGGCGGCCAGGCGGCAGGCACTTCACGCAGCTCATGAAAACGCGCGGCGAACTCACGCTCGACGCGAAGCGCCATGTGATCGACGGCTTCTATGTGCGCGACCGTTCGTGGGGTTATGCGCGCCCCGAGCAACCGGAACGCACGCCGCCCTACCGCTGGATCACGGGCTGGTTCGGCGCCGACTGCGCTTTCGTGCTCGCGTGGCTCGATACCGGCTTGCTGGAGAGCGAGGCATTCGGGCCGGGCTGGCACCAGAGCGTAGAAGGCCCCGACGGCAAAGGTATCAACAAGTGGGAGTCCGGCGGTCCCACACCCAGCCTGAACCTGCGTAGCGGCTGGTTCGCCGTGAACGGCGAACCTCGGCCCGTCGTGCGCATCGACGTGCGCACGCAGATCGACAACGAGAGCCTGGTCGTCAAGGCCATCGAAATCGATATCGAAGACGCATGCGGCGACATCCGCCACGTAGTGGGCGAAACGGTCTCGATGATTCCCAAGATGTACTGGCAGAACCTGCTCGTCCATATGCATTGCATGCGCTTGCGCTACGACGGGCGGCGCGGTGAGGGCGATCTCATGGACACCTGGTCCAATTTCCATATTCGCGAGGTGCAGGCGCGCTGAGGCCGCCGCGCGCTCCGCCTCACGCAAACGGTCTGTGCGCGCCAGATGCGCGCCGCCGTTGCGACCACCGACGAGGAATGCAATGACCGATAGCATCGAACAGTGGTTCACCGGCAAGGTCGCCCTGGTGACAGGCGCGGGTGACGGCATCGGGCGCGCGGCCGCCCTGCTTTTCGCGCGGCGCGGCGCGAGCGTCGTCGTCACCGACGTGCGCCGCGAACGCGCCGACGAAACGGCCGCCCTGATCGCCGAACTGGGCAAACCCGCGATTGCGCTGGATGGCGACGTCACGCACGACCAGGTCGTGGCCGACTTCGTGCGCGGCACGCTCGCGCGCTTCGGCCGCCTCGATTGCGCGTTCAATAACGCGGGCGTCGCGCTTTCCGGCGACGGCGAATGGTGCGAGGAAACCACGCGCAAAACCTTCGAAGTGAATCTCTTCGGCGTGATGGCCTGCCTGCGCCACGAAATTCCCGCGATGCTCACCAACGGCGGCGGCGCGATCGTCAATACCGCGTCGCTCGCGGGCTTCATTGCCTCGCGAACCTCGTTTCAACCCGCTTATACCGCGAGCAAGCATGCCGTCATCGGCGCGACGAAGTCGGCCGCGCTCCAGTATGCGCGGCAGAACCTTCGCGTCAACGCGCTGTGCCCCGGCGTCACGCGCACGGCGATGATCGAAGGAATCATGCAAACGTCGCCCCAGGTGCGCGAGATGCTCGAAAACCACTCGCCCATGGGACGCCTCGCCACGCCGGACGAAATGGCCGAAGCGGCTATCTGGCTCTGTTCGGACAAGGCGAGCTTCGTGAACGGCCATGCGCTCGTCGTCGACGGCGGCAGCCTCGCCGAATAGACGCACATTCATCGAATTCACTGAACCGGAAAGGACATGACCATCATGGGACGAGTCAGCGGAAAGACCGCACTGGTCACGGGTGCGGCGCGCGGGCTGGGCGCCGCCTTCGCGCGCAGGTTGATCGCGGAGGGCGCGAGCGTCGTGCTATGCGACGTGCTGGACGAGGCCGGTGAGGCGCTCGCTCACGAACTCGGCGAGCGCGCACGCTTCGTTCACCACGACGTCACGCGAGCGCAAGCATGGGCGCACAGCGTGGCGCTCGCCGAAGCGCAGTTCGGGCCGGTCAACGTGCTCGTGAACAACGCGGGCGTGCTCGGTGTGGTCGCCCCCATCGAGCAGCTCAGCGAAGAGGACGTGCGCAACGTCATCTCCGTGAACCAGATCGGCACCTTCCTCGGCATGCAAGCCGTGCTGCCCTCCATGCGCCGCGCGGGCGGCGGCTCGATCATCAACGTGTCGTCGACGAGCGGATTGCGCGGCGTGCCTTGCACGCTCGCCTACACCGCTTCCAAATTCGCCGTATGCGGGATGACCAAGGTCGCCGCGCTCGAACTGGCGCAGTACGGCATACGCGTGAATTCGCTGCACCCCGGCCCGTTTCGCACCCACATGACCGCGGGCGACTCCGATTCGCTTCAGCAGATTCTTTCGGTGGTACCCGCCGGCAGGGTAGGCGAACCCGACGAACTTTCGCACATGATGCTTTTGCTCGCCTCCGACGACATGCGCTTCGCCACGGGCGCGGAGTATGTCGTCGATGGCGGACTGACTTGCCGCTAACGCGCGCGTTTCTCTCAAACCAATCCAATGGGGACTCACATGGACAATCTATCAGGCAAGGTGGCGGTCGTGCTCGGCGCGTCGGCCGAGGGCGGCACCGGCTGGGGCATCGCGGAAGGACTCGCGGCGGCGGGCGCCAAGGTCGTGGTCGCCGCGCGCAGCCTCGCGCCGCTCAAGCGGCTCGCCGAGAAGATCGGCGGCACCGCCATTGCGTGCGACGGCGGCGACGAAGCGCAGATCACGGCGCTGCGCGACGAAGCGCTCAAGCGCTACGGCAGGATCGATATCGCGGTCAACTCGGCGGCCACGCCCACCATGAGCATGATCGCCAACGCCACGCCCGCCATCATGCAGCAGGCCGTGCAGGTGAACCTGTTCGGCATGACCTACTTCGTGCGCGACATGGCCGAAGCGATGACCGACGGCGGCTCGATCGTGCTGATCTCCTCGATGAGCGCGACCCACCCCATCGCCCCGCATTTCTCCTATGCATGCGCGAAGGCCGGCACCGAATGCCTCGTGCGCTACGCGGCGATCGAATATGGCCCGAAGCGCGTGCGCGTGAACGGCATTCGCATCGCCACGGTCATGTCCGAGATGGCGCGCGACCTCTACAACACGCCTGGCGTGGGCGAGCGCTTCGTGCGCGAGGTGCCGCTCGGCAGGCTCGGCGAGCCCGACGACATGGCCGACGCGGTGCGCTGGCTCGCGGGCGCGACCTACGTGACCGGAACCGTTCTGGACGTGAGCGGCGGCAACCAGCTCACGCGCTTTCCCTACCTGGAGGAGCTGCCGGGCTCGGAAAGCGCCTATGAAGGCGCAGGCGCGCTTTACGACCGCGAACACGGCCGAGGCTTCGCAACCGGCAAGGCGTGAGCGCGTCGCGCACTGCGGAGTTTTAGCGTGCCTTGTCGCGCGGAAATCGATCAGCAAATTAAACAGGAATGCAGATTATGAATGTCCTATTGTTTGGGGCCACGGGCTATATCGGCAAGCATGTCGCCGCGCGCCTGCTGGCGACGGGCCACAGCGTCACCGGCTTTATCCGCAACGCCTCTAGCGCCGCCGCGCTCGAAGCGGCCGGCCTCGTCACGCTACAGGGCGACCTGAGCGACGACGCCCTGCTCGCCACGCTCGGGCGCGAGCACGACGCCATCGTCTGGGCCGCCCAGTTGATGCTCGAAGACGAGCGCCATGTCGTCTCCACGCTGCTCGCCAATTTCGAGGGCACGGACAAGCCGTTCCTCTTCACGGGCGGCACGAGCCTGCTTTCCGAGCGCACCAATGGCGACTGGAGCGAAAACAACTATGCCGAGGACGAGGCTTTTCCGCCGCGCCGCCAGATCGCGCCGCGCCTCGATATCGAGAACATGGTGCGCGCGCATGCGCAGCGCGGCGTGCGCGCCATCTGCATCCGGCCGCCGCTGGTGTGGGGACATGGCGGCAGCAAGGTGATCGCCGATCTGTACCATTCCGCCTCGAAAACCGGCGCCGTGTGCTACGTGGGGCGCGGGCTCAACGTCTATTCGAACGTTCACGTCGATGACCTGGCAGAGGTGTACCGGCTCGCCCTCGAAAAAGGCGTGGCGGGTGCCCTTTACCATGCCGTTTCGGGCGAAGCGAGCTACCGTTCGCTTGCGCAGCAGATCGCGCGGCATCTGAACGTGGCGACACGCAGCGTCACCGTGAGCGAAGCCGCCGAGATCTGGGACAAGTTCATGGGGCCGATCGTGTTCTCGTCGTGCAGCCGCACGCGCTCGCCGCGCGCGCGCGCCGAACTCGGCTGGACGCCGCAAGACACCCGTCTCGACATTTTCGAGGACTGCGTGGCCCCCGCCTATCGCGACGCCATGGGCGAACGCGCCCTGCCGGCCTGGGTTCGCGCACCGGCTTGACGCAAGAAAAAAGCCGCGCCTTTAAAGGCGCGGCGGGTTCATGGTAGGTCCGGCGCGTGCGTCACGCTTCGGTCTTGACGTCGAAGTACGTGTGATAGCGCTTGAAGAGTTCGCGTTCCTCGCTGAGATGGCCTTGCGCGTCCACGTTGTATTTGTGCGCGGGCCGGCTTTCGCGCGGGTTCGCTTCCAGATACGCATGCATGGCGTTTCGCGCCGTATCGCTCAGGTCGATGCCCATTTGACCGTAAGCGCGCTCGACCTGGCCAACCGGATCGGCAATGAAATCGCCGTACTGCATATGGTGCACGCGCTCGCGCGGAATCGCCCCGCTTTCAATTTCGTCGATGACCTTGTCGAACAGCCCCGCCAAACCGCGCGGATTGGTAAGTTGCGCCACCGCCTGCTCGGGCATCGGACGGTCGCTGCGCGTCCAGATGATCGTGCCGATCAGGCTCGTGACCGACGACATCGTTTTCACGGGGTCGCGGTGTATCCAGAGCAGTTGCGCATTCGGGAACGCCGCGAAGAAGTCGGGCAGCACCCGCAGCGCATCGGGGCTTTTCAGCAGCCAGCGCTTGCGCGGATTCTTCCATTGCAGCACCTTGAGCACGCGCCTGGCATAGTCGAAAGCGGGCTTGTGGCTTGGCCGCGCATAGATGTACTGGTCGTAGCTCGGCGTGAAGCCGCAAAAGATCATCCACGCGGGGCTCTGGAAACTCGCCGCTTCAAGCTGGATCAACTCGGTCGGCATGGCGCCACCGAACTCGTGAATCGACGTCAGTTCCGGCGTCACGCGGTTCCATTGCGTCATTCGCGCGTGCGCCAGATCGATGCGCGGGTCGCTACGGTAGCTGGCCGCCTCCGGCGCCGGGCACGGAAAGAGCGCTTCCCAGTGGGTTGGCGTGCCGTTGTCGGGGTCGAGCGCCATGAGGTTCTGTAGCGCCGAGGTGCCGCTGCGCCCGGAGCCTGTGACCAGCACCGGCGGCGCGAGCACGACGTCGTCGATCTCGGAGTGTTGCTGGTACAGTGCCTCGACACGCAAGCGCAACTCCAGATACATCAAGAGGTCGCTGCGCGAGAGGATGCGGCCCATCAGGTTCAGATCCGCCTCCTCGTCAAGCGAGCGCACGTAGATCTGAAACGGTTCGAGCCAGTCGTCGCCGCCAAAGTCGTCAAGCCCGGTATTTCGCTTCGCATGACTGATCAATGAATCGGCATCCAGCGGAATAATGCCGCGCAGGTCCAGATGCCGCCCCTCCTCGTTGATGCGCTGCACCCATTCGGGCCTCGGCGGCGGCGTCCACGATTTCACGCGATAGTTGTTGTCACTCACAGTTATCTCCTCCTTCGCCCCCTTGCGGGGGCGCAATAATAAATTATTCGCCGTACAGCTTCAGCATGGCCTGACGACGCCGCTCCATGGCGGCCTCGCGCTCCTGGGCGCTCACGCGCTTCGTGCCGGCGGGCAACAGGCGCTCCAGCTCCGCGAACTTCACGAGCCGCGACGTCGGCACCGGGCTGCTGGTCGCGCGATAGTTGCGGAACACCACCGTGCCTTCCACGCGACCGCACGGATCGAGCCAGTTATTCACGCCGGGGTCGCGCAGCGACACCACGATGCGCAGCTTGCCGTCGCCATCCACGGCCGATTCCCAGTTGTTGAGGCTGCTTTGGCGCGAACTGAAATTCAGCGAGCGCGACCACACATCGCCGAGCTGGAACGACCAGTACACGCCGTTTGGCACCTGGTCCATTTCGATCACGAGTGCCTCGTCGTCCTTCAATTCGAAAACGCCCATCGCATAGTTCGAAGTGGGGCTGCCCACCTGGCTCGTCACGGTGCCCGGCAGCAGGCCCATGACGTTCTTCTTGCCGCCCGCCTGCGCGAAATACATGTCGTACAGGTTCACGTTGAAGTCGTGCGTGAGGTAACGCACGAACAAGGTGGCGCGCCGGATGCGCGCGGCCATGGCGGCTTCGTCGAACTCGTCGCCGTCGTAGTGGTCGTGCGGCAACTCGCTGATCCGTTCGAGGCTGAGTTCGCCCGGATCACCGTCCCAGCGCGGCAGCGCCCGGCGGATCAACATGAACTGGAACCCGATCTCGGGATTGAGGCGAATCCAGTTGCCCTCATGCCGCTGCGGGCTCAGGATCACTTCGAAGCGCCCGTCGTCGTCCACCTTGAAGTCGGCCCAGTCGTAATTGCCGTCCACCTTGACGTCCGGCTCGCCGAACAGGCCGTTGAGCGTTTGCAGCAGAAAGAGCGAGATGTCTCCCATGCGCCCTTTCAACCGGTAAGTCTGCGCACCGTCGACGAACGCCACGCCGTACAGAAAGTCCTGCCCGTTCTGGCCGAGCGTGTACATGTCGGTGGACCAGCCGCAATTCACGAAGATGCGCGGATGCAGCATGCGCGGCGCAATCGCGAAGTTGTACGCCATTGCCTGCATTTCCATCAGCGTGTGATAAGCCTTGGCGCGATGCTGCGGCGTTTGCTGAAAGCGCGGGGTTGCCTCCATCTGCTGGCGCATTTCATCGAGCGCTGCGTGGTAAGCGAACCACGCCTCGTTCAACTGCGGGCTTGCCGTAATCTGTGAAGCTGTCATGTCGTTTCCTCCGGTTGATATGATGTCGTGGCGCGCGTCAGGCGCATGCGCTCACTTGTCGTTGACGAGAATGCCGAACTGCTTCAGGTGCGCGATGATCGCCTCGCTGGCCTGCTCGACGGTAAGCGCCGTGGTGTCGATGCGGATTTCCGGGGTTTCCGGCGCTTCATACGGCGAGGAAATGCCCGTGAAGTTCGTCAGCTCGCCGCGGCGCGCCTTCTTGTAGAGTCCCTTGGGATCGCGCCGCTCCGCCACTTCAATGGGCGTATCGACGAAGATTTCGATGAATTCCCCGGCCGCGAGCAGACTGCGCGCCATCTCGCGCTCCGCCCTGAATGGCGAGATGAACGCGGTGAGCACGATCAGGCCCGCATCGACCATCAGGCGGCCGATCTCGCCCACGCGCCGGATATTCTCGACACGGTCGGCCGTCGTGAATCCCAGGTCCTTGTTGATGCCGTGCCGGATATTGTCGCCGTCGAGCAAATAAGTATGGCGGCCCATGGTGAGCAGGCGCTTTTCCAGCGCGTTGGCGATGGACGATTTGCCCGCGCCAGAAAGTCCCGTGAACCACAGCACGCAGGACTTTTGCCCCTTGATCGCGCTGCGCGACGCCTTCTCCACTTCCATGGGCTGCAAATGGATGTTCTTCGAGCGGCGCAGCGCGAAGTGCAACATGCCCGCACCCACCGTGTGATTGCTCAGGCGATCGACGAGGATATAGCCGCCCGTGTCGCGATTCTCGCGATAGGCGTCGAACGGAATCTGCTGGTCCACGCTGATGTTGCATACGCCGATGGTATTGAGCGTGAGCTCGCGCGAGGCCAGGTGTTCCATCGAATTGACGTCGACCTGGTACTTGATGTCCGTGACCTGGACGTTGACCGTGCGATTGCCACGCTTCATCAGATAGGTGCGCCCCGGCAGCATGGGCTCGTCGTGCATCCAGACGATCGTCGTCTCGAACTGATCCGCGCATTCGGGCGGGGCGTCCGAGCAGGCGATCACGTCGCCGCGCGAGCAGTCCACTTCGTCGGCCAGTGTGACCGTGACGGACTGGCCGGCCACGGCGCGCTCCATGTCGCCGTCGGCGGTCACGATGCGGGCGATGGTGCTGGTGCGCCCCGAGGGCAACACGCGCACCGCGTCGCCCGCCTTGACGATGCCGCTCGAAATCGTGCCCGCGAAGCCGCGGAAGTCGAGATTCGGGCGGTTGACCCACTGCACCGGCAGACGGAACGGCGCTTTCTGCAAATGCTCCTCGTCCACGGGCACGGTTTCGAGGTAGCCCATCAGCGTGGTGCCGCGATACCACGGCGTGTTCTCGCTGGGCCCGGTGATGTTGTCGCCCTTGAAAGCCGACATCGGAATGTAGGTGATGGCGTCGAAGCCGAGATGACTCGCGAAGGCCGCATACTCTTCGCAGAGCGAACGAAATACCTTCTCCGAGTAATCGACGAGGTCCATCTTGTTGATCGCGACGACGACCTTGCGAATGCCGATCAGCGAGACGAGATAGCTATGGCGGCGGGTTTGCGTGAGGATGCCCTTGCGCGCGTCCACCATCAGCACCGCCACGTCGGCCGTGGAGGCGCCTGTCACCATGTTGCGCGTGTATTGCTCGTGGCCCGGCGTGTCCGCGACGATGAACTTGCGCCGGTCCGTCGAGAAGAAGCGGTACGCCACGTCGATGGTGATGCCCTGCTCGCGCTCCGCCGCGAGGCCGTCCACGAGCAGCGCGAAGTCGAGCTGCTCGCCCTGGGTGCCCATCTTGCGCGAGTCCGCTTCGAGCGCCGCAAGCTGGTCCTCGAACAGCATCTTCGATTCGTAGAGCAGCCGCCCGATCAGCGTGCTCTTGCCGTCGTCCACGCTGCCGCAGGTGATGAAGCGCAACAGGCTCTTGTGCTCATGGGACTTCAGATAGGCGCCGATATCGGACGCAATGAGTTCGGATACGTGTGACATCAGAAATACCCCTCCTGCTTCTTTTTCTCCATCGACCCCGCCGAATCGTGATCGATCAGCCGACCCTGACGCTCCGAGGTTTTCGTGAGCAACATTTCCTGAATCACGGCCTCGAGCGTGTCGGCCTCCGATTCGATCGCCGCCGTGAGCGGATAGCAGCCGAGCGTGCGAAAGCGCACCTTGCGCAGCATGGGCACTTCGCCTTCACGCAGCGGCATGCGCTCGTCGTCGACCATGATGAGCATGCCGTCGCGCTCCACCACCGGTCGCGCCTGCGCCAGGTAGAGCGGCGGGATCGGAATGTTCTGCAAGTAGATGTATTGCCAGATGTCCAGTTCGGTCCAGTTCGACAACGGGAACACGCGCATGCTCTCGCCCTTGTGCTTGCGTGCGTTGAACACTCTCCAGAGTTCGGGGCGTTGCGCCTTCGGGTCCCAGCGGTGGCTTGCGGAGCGAAACGAGAAGATCCGCTCTTTCGCGCGCGACTTCTCCTCGTCGCGCCGCGCGCCGCCAAGCGCCGCGTCGAAGCCGTATTTTTCTAGCGCCTGCTTGAGCGCCTCCGTCTTCATGATCTGCGTATGAATCGCCGAGCCGTGCGTGAACGGATTGATGCCTTGCGCAAGACCCTCGGGGTTCGTATGCACGATGAGGTTCATGCCCAGATCGCGCGACATGCGATCGCGGTGCTCGTACATGGCGCGGAACTTCCACGTCGTATCCACGTGCAGCAGCGGAAATGGCGGCACGGCCGGATAGAACGCTTTCATGGCAAGGTGCAGCATGACGGCGCTGTCCTTGCCGATCGAATAGAGCATCACGGGGTTCTCGGCCTCCGCGACCACCTCGCGCATGATGTGAATGCTCTCGGCTTCGAGCCGTTGAAGATGAGTCAGTGTCATAGTCGTCGATTTCCTCCCACTGGTTATGGTTGGATATCGTATGCTTGCATCCGACAACGCCGACTGAGCAATTAGATATTTGACTTGCGCGGCGAAAGGGTCCGCGCAGCGAAACTGCAACGGCGCCGGTGCCACAGGGCGCGCCGGCGCCGCGAGTACGCTGTCGGCCAAGCTTTGCGGCAGGTGAAAGGCCAGAATGCGTTCGGCCCGGTCCGCGAGCCAGTGCGTGAGCGCGGCGGCGCGGTGCCACTGCATGCCGTCGAACAGCACGAACGCCTTGTGCTGCGTCGTGCGAATCAGGCGGTCGAGGAATTCGATCAGGATCGGCGCGCGCAATACGCCTTCGTAGGCGAGCCACATCTGCTTGCCGCGATTGCTCACGGCCCGCACGGCAGCCCCTTGCGCACCGCCCGGCAAGCGCAGCGCGAGTTCATCGACCCACAGTATGTCCGCGCCTTCCGCATGGGCGCGCGCGGCGATGCCCGGATAGATCGTTGCATGCCAGCGCCGCAAGGGCTCGCTTGCGCGCTCGCGCCGCTCGTGCGGCTTCTCTACCGCGAGCCCCCAGCGGGCGAGATAATTGGTCATGCTGCGCGCGCCCAGTTCCAGCGCGAAGCGCTCGCGCAATACGTGGCGCGCAACAGTGGCGTCCCATAGCGCGGCGCCAACGCCCGCCTGTTCGGGCGTATGCGTGAGCATCAAGCGCACGAATTGCGCTTCCGCCGTCGCGTCGATGCATCGACCGTCTCCCGGCATACGACCGCGCGGCCTGACCTTGACCGCCGGCCAGCCGCCCGTGAGGAATGCGCGATGCGCCGCCACGATGGTCGGCGTGCTCAGGCCCGTGGCTACACGTACCTCGCGTAGCGTCGCGCCCGCCAGGCGCAGCCGGACCGCCTCCGTGCGTTTGTGATTGAGCTCATCGAGCGTCAGGGCTGAGCGTTCGGGCGTATCCATGCGCGATTTGTATCGCATGCATATCTTATTGTAAATATCAATTTTCCCGGTATTGCGGCCCACGGGACGGCTAGCATACAAGGCATACTCACAAGACGAAGGAAACCGCAGCCCATGTGCCCCGACCCGCAACAATTGTGTGAAGAGATCGCCGCCCTCGCCCGCGAAGCGGGCAAAGTCATTCTCGACGTCTACGCCACGGACTTCGCCGTGGACAACAAGGCCGACGCGTCGCCCGTCACGCTCGCCGACGAGCGCGCGGAAGCCGTGATCCTGGCCGGGCTCGCGCGCATCGCGCCGGACATTCCCGCCATTTCGGAAGAAGCGGCGTCAGCGGGGCGGATTCCCGACGTGACCGATCGCTTCTGGCTCGTCGATCCGCTCGACGGCACCAAGGAGTTCATCGGCCGCAACGGCGAGTTCACGGTCAACATCGCGCTGGTGGAGCATGGCGAGCCTGTGCTGGGCGTCGTTTTCGCGCCGGCGCTCGACCGGCTGTTCGCGGGTGTGGTGGGCGCGGGCGCCTATGTCGAGGAAAAGGGCGTGCGTAGCGCCATTACGTGCCGGCGCGCGCCGCTCGAAGGCTGCACGGTGGTGTCGAGCCGCTCGCACGGCAGCGAGGCGCCGCTCGCCGACTTCCTGGCGGGCCGCCGCGTAGCGCGCTCGGTATTTGCCGGCTCATCGCTCAAACTGTGCTTGATCGCCGCCTGCGAGGCCGATATTTATCCGCGCTTCGGGCGCACCATGGAATGGGACATCGCCGCCGGTCATGCCGTGGTGCGCGCGGCGGGCGGCCATGTGCGCACGCTCGAAGGCAGCGAACTGCGCTACGCCAAGCCGGGGCTCGACAATCCGCATTTTGTCGCGAGCGGTCTGGATTGAAGCGGGAAGGCGGGGGTGGGGCCGATCGGCGCCCTCCCCTTTGTCAACGCCGGTTAGCGCTTGAAAAGCGGCAACAAGCCGAATGAAGCGTCGTCACTACCGCAGCCCGATTCGCCAAGCGACGCAAGGAAGTCGCGCTGCGCGGGATCGAGCGGATGCTCGCGCGAGAAGTCCCACACCAGCGTGCGATGCGCGATCTTCCATACGTTCGCGCGACGTTCATAGCGGTCCAGATAGCGCCCGCCGATCACCACCTCCTTCGCATCGGGCGCCTTCGTGCGGTGATACGCCACGAAATACAACTCGCCTTGCGCGTGATCCCCGTCCAGCCGGTACGACGTGTTCATGATGTAGTGCGCCGTGACCTCGAACCGCGCCATGACTTCGGGCTGCCAGTCGGCGAATGCGGCGGCGGAGCCCTTGAACATCACACCGTGGTCGTCAACGGCGTCCTCGTGATAGACGCTCAGAAGCAGCGCGCGATCGCGCCGGTCAATGGCGCGCGCGTAGCGCACGGCGAGTTCGTAAAGCGCGTCCTTGTCGAGCAGCGCCTGGAGTTGCGCGTCGCGCGGCGCAGCGGCGTGCTCGCCTTGAGCCTGGGCTGTCGGGGTCGTCGTGCTCATCATGCGCGCTCGTCGATCAGCGCCTGCGCGCCGCGAATGAAATGGGGAATATGCGCCACCGGCAGAATGGCGAGCTTGAGGTCGGCCGCGTGGCCGGTGGAGAACAGCGTGGACAGCAGATTCGCGCCCGTGGCGTTGCGCGCATAGGCCCACACCTTGAAGAAGCGCATCGTTGCGTCATCAACGGGTTCGCCGCCGCCTTCGATATAGCGCTGCATGAGTTGCGCCCAGTCGAGTGAGCCGCCCACCGTCACGCTCACATAGCCGAGTTCCTCGGCCGGATCGCCCACGTGCGCGAACTCCCAGTCGAGCACGGCCGAAAGCCGGTCGTCATCGAACAGGAAGTTGTGAAAGCCAATGTCGCCATGCAACAGCGAAGGCCGGCCGGCGCGCATCGGCACGTTGTCGAGCAGCCAGCCGTAAATGGCGGTGAGCGCGGGCGAAGGCGTGTGCTCCGTCTTCAGGTAAAGCTCGTACCAGCTACGAATGTAAAGCGCGGTGCACTCGCCGCGCGACAGGTTCCAGCGTTGCGTGCAGATCGATTCGGTGAGATCGCCCAGCTCGGTCAGCGGCTGCATGGTGTGCAACTGCGCCATCACGTCGGCAAGCGACGAAGCGAGGCTCGCGGGCACCTGGCTGCGCGCGCCGAAGAAGTTGCCGGGCAGCTTGCCCGGCGAGCGGCGCATCACGATGAAGTCTCCGCCCGGCAGCAGCCGGTGCGCCGTATCGAGCCACACCGCGTCGGGCGCCGGGAATCCGCGTGCGTGCGCGGCCTTGATCACCGGGAATTCATCACGGATCAAATGGCAGTCGTTTGCAACCGACGGTTTGGAACCGATATCCCTTCGCATGACGAACGATCCCGACAATGCCTTGCCTTCGACATCGAACAGCACCGTTTGCTTGCCATAACCGCCCGCGAGCGGCTGAAACGCGCTGACCCGAAGCCCCGGTTCATCGAAGCGGTCCTGCAAATAGGCGCTCAGGTTTTCTCGCGTGATTTCCGTGCTCTGGCCGGTGCTCGCCGCCTCATCGCCCTGCCCGGTATGCGCGAGCAAATAGGCCGACTCCCACGCGGCCAGCTCGCGAGCGAGCGCGGCCTTGACGCTCGCCGGCAGCGCGGCCTGCGCATTGACGCTCGCCACGACGGCCTGCAATCGAACCAGTGCGTCGCGCCATGCGTTCTCGCAAGCCGGCAGCGCGTGCCCCCCGTCCTTCATTGCGTGCAGGCTCGCGCGAATCACCGCCAGATCCTCCACGGCTTGCGGCGCCGCGGCGCTCAGTGTGTCCTGCATGCGTGCGAGCACGGCGTCGAGTTGCGCGGCGCGCGCATGCAGCGCCGCCACGCCCCCCGTCTCGCGATTGAACAGCAATTGCAGCGCGTTCGCGATGGACATGGCAGCGGAACCATCCACGCTGCTGTCAGCGATATACGCCTGGAGTTTCGCGAACTCCTCGTTCAACGCGGTCCAGATACGATTGGCCGGAATCAGCATTGTCTCCCCCACTTATTAGTTCGCTAGCATATTATCATGATGGTGGATGATCATGGGGCGACCCGGCGGCCAGCGCCGCGTTCGCAAGCACGTCGCGCCTGAGCACCACCGGCGCGCCCCCAAGGCGCTTGCGCACCATCCACTGCGCGAGCGCGGAGTCCATCTGGTCGGCGTGTCCAGGAAACCAGCGCGCAAGCTCCCGCGCGAGCGGGCGGACATAGGTGCAATCGCCCTGGGCCACGAGCGCACGCACCTCCAGCACGGAGGCCATCACCTTGTCGTGTTCCTCGATGTGGCACTCGCGCGCCGGAAACCGGCTCGCCTCCATCCAGTCGCGCTCCTCTCCGAAGTGGCGGCGCGCGTGGTCGATCAATGCATCGAGCGCCGCAGGCGCGAGCGCATCGTTTGCGCTCAGCAGGGCGTCCACACACTCTACGAATTCGTGGTGGGTCGCGTCCATCGGCTGATACCCGAGGAGGTAAGCATCGGTCCAGCCGAATCCGGAATCGTCACTCATGCGATTCATCCCCAGCGTTAGTGTTCGATCGGAGGAAAGACTTCGGGGGACATTGCCGCCTCGTAAATCGATCCTTTAAATATATTATTCGTGCATACGGAAATAGTCGAACGAGAGGTCTCACGACAACGAAGCGCGGAAAGCAGTGGCACGGAATTCGCGGTTTACCCGTATCTATCCATGGCTGATCACGTCTTGACAGTCAATCGTCTCACTCACATACTTCGCATCATAGTTCGTATGCTAGATGACGATATATATACAATCATATCCGGGTTCGCCCTCGCCCGGCGCGAACCGCACGTATGCCAAGGGTCTTTTCGAAACCAGCCGCTTCATCGCGAAGCCAAAAGCCTATGAGACAAGCAGCACAACCTATCGGCGATCTCGACGCCATGCTCTGGATGGCCGACTATCCGTCACGCGGTGCGATGCGGTTTCCCGACCGGCTGGCCATCGTCGCCGACCAGGGCACGCTGACTTATGCGCAACTCGATCGCGCGAGCGACCGGTTCGGCGCCTGGCTCAAAGAACGCGGCATCGGCGCCGGTGCGCGCGTGGCCTACCTCGGCAAGAACAGTGAGTTGTTCTTTCCCGTTTTCTTCGCCTGCCTGCGCACCGGCGTGACCCTCGTGCCGATCAACTGGCGCTGCGCGCCGGGCGAGATCGCTTTCATTCTCGACGATTCGCAAAGCCGGTTGCTCATCCACGACGAAGAGTTTCGGGGCACGATCGACGCGGCTCTCACGCAGATCCCGCAGCAACCGGCGCTCTTGCCCACGCGCGCAAGCGATGCCGAGTCGCTGCAAAACGTGCTGCGCTCGACCACGGCTGTGAACGAGACCGCGCACCGCGGCGCGCCCGACGCCTGCGCCATGCTGATGTACACGAGCGGCACGACCGGGAGCTCCAAAGGCGTCATGCTCTCGCACCGGGCGCTGTCCCTCTCGCGCCATGTCGAAGTGGGCTCGCCGCACTGGACCGACTGGAACGACGACGACATTATTCTCTCGCCCATGCCCAACTTCCACGTGGGCGGACTCTCGTGGATGCTGATCGGGCTGATGCGCTCGCTGACCTGCATCCTCACCGCGGACGCCTCGCCCGCCAACCTGTTGCGGCTCGCGCGCGCGCATGGCGTGACGCGCACGTTCATGGTGCCGACCGTCGTGCGCATGCTGCTCGAACAAATCGGTCCGCAAGCGCCCGCGCCCCGGCTCAAGACGGTGTACTACGGCGCCTCGACCATGGACGCGACGCTGCTCGCGCGGTGCATCGAAACGTTCGGCTGCGCGTTCGGCCAGTATTTCGGCATGACGGAGAACTGCGGCACGGTCACGTTCCTGCCGCCGTGCGATCACGACGTCAACCGGCCGCATCTGCTGCGCTCGGTGGGCAAGCCGCTGCCGGGCATGCTTGTCGATATCCGCGACTCGCACGGCCAGTCGCAGCCCGCTGGCGCCCCCGGCGAGATCTGGATTCAGTCGCCCACGCTGATGTCGGGCTACTGGCATCGTCCGGACGCGACAGCCGAAGCACTGATCGACGGCTGGTACCGCACCGGCGACGGCGGCTACCTGGACGACCAGGGGTATCTCTTTCTCACCGACCGCATCAAGGACATGATTATTTCCGGCGGCGAGAACGTCTATCCCGCCGAAGTCGAACAGGTGCTGCGCCAGCATCCGGCGGTGCGCGATGTGGCCGTGGTGGGCGCGCCCGATGCGACCTGGGGTGAAATCGTCGTCGCGGTAGTCGAATGGCATACCGGGCAGCAGACGAGCCTTGCGGAGTTGCGCGCGTTCGCGGCCCAGCGCATTGCAGGCTACAAGCTGCCCAAGGCGCTGGAGGACATGGCCGCGCTGCCGCGCACCGCGACCGGCAAGATTCAGCGGATCGAGGTGCGCAAGCAGATCCGGGCGAAGCGGGCCGGCGCCAGCGAGCCCGCGGGCGCAAACGCCGGCGGCAACCCTTGATTGCGTGTCTTGACTCGAACCAAATGGTATTCTAGTCTACGGTATTTACCCGAAATAAAGTGCGCCGGGCGCTGCCGGCGCGCTGCTTTTGAACCCAGTGACCGAGGAAAACCGTATGAAAAACACCGCAGCAAAGAAAGACGCGCCCACGAGTGCCGCGGCTGCCGGTCGTCAATCCGCGAGGGCGTCCGCGCGGGTGCCTGACGAAGAGAACTGGGATCAACGCCTCGGTTTTGTGATGCACGATGTATCGCGCCTGCGGCGCATCGTCTTCGACGAATTCATGAAACCGCTCGGCATCACGCGCTCGCAGTGGTGGGTGATCGCCTACCTGTCGCGCCACGACGGCATGATCCAGAGCGATCTCGCCAACGTGCTGGAGCTCGGCAAGGCCGCCCTGGGCGGCCTGATCGACCGCCTCGAAGTCTCGGGCTTCACCGAGCGCCGCCCGGACGACACCGACCGGCGCGTCAAGCGCGTGTATCTGACCACGGCCGGCAACCAGCTCGTGCGCCAGATGCGCCTGAAGAACCACGAAATGAACGAGCTGATTCTCGCGGGCCTCGACCGTGAGCAGCGGGTGCAACTCGCCGCCATGCTCCAGCTCGTGCGCAAGAATCTGCTGTCGCTCAAGCATGAAAGCGACGTCGACGACACCGAGGAGCTGACGAGCTTCGAACTCGACCACTGATACCACGGCGCCTCGCAATCCGTGCGCCGCGCCCCGCGGCGCATGCCCTGAATGGCGAGCCTGAACGGCTTCGGTTCGAGGCGCCTTCTCCCCTCTCCCGCATCGCGGGCGCCACGTCCGTGGCGACTCCCCGCAATCCCCGCTCCATCTTCCTCGCACCTTGACGCCGCCGCGCGCGTGGCCGCGCCGCGTTAACGCGCCCTCATTGCCGCCGCTCCATTTGCCGGCTATCCGAACCGGTGTCCCACGAATGCCTTGACTCGATTCGGTATGGTCAAGTATCGTATTCATGCATACCATCTAATCGGATAACCTTGAAGGGCACAATGTGATGACTTCGACCTATGGGATTACCGGCTTCGGCGGCTACATTCCGAGGCTCAGGATGCAGCGCGCGGCGATTGCCGCCGCGCATGGCTGGATGGCGCCGTCGCTGCGGTCGCTGGGCAAGGGCCAGCGTGCCTTCGGCAGCTGGGACGAGGACAGCGTGACGATGGCGGTCGAAGCCGCGCGCGACGCGCTCGGCGAGCGCGCGCGCACCGACCTCTCGGCGCTCTGGCTGAGCTCCTGCACGATGCCGTTCGCCGATTTGCAGAACAGCGCGATCGTTGCGGGCGCACTGAATCTGCCGGCCCACGTTCAAACCCTCGACTGCGCCCACTCGCAGCGCGCCGCCACCTCGGCGCTGCTGTCGGCCTTGCGCGCCGCGCAGGGCAACCTGCTGCTCGTAGCGAGCGATCGTCCACGCGGCAAGGCCGCCAGCACGCAGGAAATCGCGAGCGGCGCCGGTGCGGCGGCGCTCACGCTCGGCAGCGAAGGGGTCATCGCGAATCTGCTCGGCGCGGCGAGCGTGACGAAGCTGTTCGTCGATCACTTCCGCCCCGCCGGCGCGGACTACGACTACGTCTGGGAAGAGCGCTGGATTCGCGACGAAGGTTATATGAAGCTCGTGCCCGACGCGGCGCGCGCGGCGTTGTCGCAAGCGCGCGTCGATCCTTCCGAGGTCAGCCATTTCGTGATGCCCGCGCCGTTCAAGGGCATCGCAAGCGCACTGGCCAAAAAGCTGGAAATTCCGGCCAGCGCGGAAGCCGACAACCTCGACGCAAACTGCGGCTACACGGGCAGCACGCATGCGTTGCTGATGCTTGCGCACGTCCTCGAAAAGGCCGCGCCCGGCGAGGTGATCCTGCTGGTCGGCTTTGGCCAGGGATGCGACGCGCTCGTGTTGCGCGCGACCGATGCGATCCGCGAGTTCGCGCCGCGCCGCGGCGTGAGCGGCGCGCTTGCCGATGCGCAATCGCACGACGCCTATCTTCGTTTGCTCTCCTACGAAGGCGGTCTCGACGCGGAATGGGGCATGCGCGCCGAAAAGAACGCCAAGACGGCGCTCACCGAACAATACCGTTCGAGCGATCAGCTCGCGAGCTTCGTGGCAGGCCAATGCCGTTGCTGCAACACGGTGCAGTTCCCGCAACTGCCCTACTGCGTGACGCCGGGCTGCAATGCGCCGCGCGGCAAGCTCGAACCGGTTTCGCTCGCCGACGCGAGCGCCTCCATGCTCACGCATACCGCCGACTGGCTCTCCTATCACCCTGCTCCGCCGCTCTACGTCGGCTTCGTGCAATTCGAGAACGGCGCGCGCCTGCTCATGGAAGTGGTCGACGTGGGCCAGGCCGGGCTCGATGTCGGCACGCCGCTGCGCATGGTGTTTCGCATCAAGGAAATGGACAAGGTGCGCGGCTACCCGCGCTACTTCTGGAAAGCCACGCCGATTCAGGCGTAATCGAGGAAATACCATGGCAACTGGCATCAAGGACAAGGTCGCAATACTGGGCATGGGTTGCTCGCGCTTTGGCGAGCGCTGGGACGCGGGCACGCCCGCGCTGCTCGCGGAGGCTTTCGAGGAAGCGCTCACCGACGCCGGCATCGAGCGCAGCCAGATCGACGCCGCCTGGTTCGGCTCGTGCATGGACGCGGTCAATATCGGCAACTCCGCGATTCCGGCTTCGATGGCGCTGCGACTGGACGGCATTCCCGTGAGCCGCGTCGAAAACATGTGCGCGACGGGCACCGAGGCGCTGCGCGGCGCGGTGTACGCCGTGGCGTCGGGCGCGGCCGACATCGCCCTTGCGGTGGGCGCGGAAAAACTCAAGGACACGGGCTACGGCGGCCTGCCGCCGCCGTTCAAGGGCACGTTCAACGACATGTGGATGCCGCTCGGCTCGGCGCCGGCCGGCTTCGCGCAGCTTGCGGCGGGCTATCGCTCGCGGCACGGCATATCGAAGGAGGATCTCAAGCGCGCCATCGCCCACGTCTCGTGGAAAAGCCACGAAAACGGCGTGCTGAGCCCCAAGGCGCATATCCGCAAGCGCGTGAGCATCGAGCAGATCCTCGCCGCGCCGATGATCGCGGACCCGCTCGGCCTGTTCGACTGCTGCGGCGTGAGCGACGGCGCGGCCGCCGCCATCGTCACGACACCGGAAATCGCGCGCGCGATGGGCCGCCGCGACATGGTGACCGTCAAGGCGATTCAGCTCGCCATCGGCTCGGGCGTCGAAACGGCCACCACGCAATGGGACGGCAGCTATGTGCGCACCACGCGCGAAGCCGCGAAGCGCGCCTATGCCGAAGCGGGCATCACCGACCCGCGCAAGCAGCTAAGCCTCATGGAAGTGCACGACTGCTTCTCGATCACCGAACTGGTGACGATGGAAGACCTGTTCGTCTCGCCCGAAGGCCGCGCGGTTCACGACGTGCTCGACGGCTTCTACGACCGCACCGGCGGCGGCGTGCCCTGCCAGGTGGACGGCGGGCTCAAATGCTTTGGACACCCTATCGGCGCCTCGGGTTTGCGCATGGCCTACGAGGTCTACAACCAGTTGCTCGGGCGGGCCGGGGAAAGACAGCTCGCGAATCCGAGCATCGGGCTCACGCACAACCTCGGCGGGGTTCCCTACCTCGGCATCGCGGCGATCTCGGTGCTCGGCCTGCATAGCTGAGTCCCGCCGCGCCGCCCTCCGGTGGCGCGGCTCGCCGTGCTGCGCTCAAACCCTTCGCATCCCTCACCATGCTGCCACGTGAAAACCGTCAAGTTCTACTGAAAACCCGGCCGGCGGGCATTCCCCAGGCCGAACACTTCGAGATTGTCAGCCGCCCCTTGCCCGAACTCGCGCAAGGCGAATTGCTGGTTCGCAACGCGTATCTCTCGGTCGAACCCGCCATGCGCGGCTGGGTGAACAGCGCCGCCAACTACAGCACGCCCGTCGGCCTGGGCGAAGTGATGCGCGGTTTCTCGGCCGGCGAAGTCGTCGCCTCGCGTCATCCGGGTTTCGAAGAGGGCGACCTCGTGATGGGCATGCTCGGCTGGCAGGAGTATGCGCTCACGGACGGCAAGGCCATTCGCCGCAAGGTCAAGGAGCGAGACTTGCCGCTCTCGCTTTCGCTCGGCGTGCTCGGCATCAACGGCATTACCGCGTGGTTCGCCCTGAGCGAAGTCGGCGAGCCGCGGCCGGGCGACACGGTCGTCGTGTCGACCGCGGCCGGCGCGGTGGGTTCGGCCGTGGGGCAGATCGCGAAGATCGCGGGGTGCCGTACGGTCGGCATCGCCGGCGGGCCCGCCAAGGCGCAACTCTGCGTCGAAGCGTTCGGCTACGACATCGCACTCGACTACAAGAGCGCCACGTTCGAGCGAGACCTCGCCGCGGCGCTGCCCGGCGGCGCGGACGTCTACTACGACAACACGGCGGGCGCGATCAGCGACGCCGTGTTGCAGCACATCAACAAGGGCGCGCGCATCGTGGTCTGCGGCACGGCGTCGGTCGCGAACTGGGAGCCCTGGCCGCACGGCCCGCGCGTCGAGCGGCATCTGCTCAACAAGGCCGCGCGCATGCAGGGCTTTCTCGTGTGGGATTACGAGCACCGTTACGAAGAGGCCGTCACCCGGCTCGCCGGCTGGGTGCGCGATGGCAGGCTGCGCTATCGCGAAGAGATCGTCGAAGGCATCGAGCAGGCACCCGGTTCCATCGCATCGCTGTATCGCGGCGAAAACCATGGCAAGCGGCTGATCCAGCTGACTCACCGCTAGCCATCCCTCATTGAAGTCACCCATCAACAGTCGGAGCAAACCCATGAAAATCTGTGAAGGTCGTGTCGCTATCGTGACGGGCGGAGGCCGCGGACTCGGCCGCGCCCACGCGTTGATGCTCGCAAGGCAAGGCGCCAAAATCGTCGTGAACGATCTGGGGTCCGCCGCCAACGGTCTCGGCAACGACGTCGCGCCGGCCCAGGACGTGGTCAACGAAATTCGCGCGCTCTGCGGCGAGGCCATCGTCGACACGTCGGACGTGGCTGACTGGAGCGCGGCATCGGGCATGGTTCAGAATGCCGTCGAAACGTTCGGACGCCTTGACATCCTCATCAACAACGCGGGCATCCTGCGCGACAGCATGCTCGTCAATACGACCGAGGCCGACTGGGACGCCGTCATTCGCGTGAACCTCAAGGGCACCTTCGCGCCGATGCACCACGCGGCCGCCTACTGGCGCGAGCAGTCGAAGGCCGGCAAGCCCGTCGATGCGCGCGTGATCAATACGACCTCGCATTCGGCGCTCTACGCGAACATCGGCCAGACCAACTATGCGGCCGCCAAGGCCGGCGTGGCCACCATGACGATCGTGGCGGCCCGCGAACTCGCGCGCTATGGCGTCACCGTGAACGCGCTCGCACCGCGCGCCGAAACCCGCATGACGCACGGCCTCAAGGAATGGACGCCCGAGCAGCTGGAGCGGCGCAATCCCGAGTGGATCGCCGCGCTCGTCACGTGGCTGGCGAGTCCCGCTTCGCGCGGCGTGAGCGGCCGGATTTTCGAAGCGTGGGGTTATGGCTATTCCGTGGCGGAAAGCTGGCAGCATGGCCCGATTACGCCCGCGACGAAGAATCCCGAGGAACTGGACCAGGCGATTGCCGACATCATCAAGTTCTCGCGCAAGAACGCCGGTATCGACCGCGACAGCTGGCTCGAACCGTAAGTATGCCGCGCCCCTCGAAAGCGCTTGCAACGGCCTTCGAGGGGCGCAGCAAAAAACCAACGGGATGCCGGTCTTGCACTGACCGGGCATCCCGTTGGTTTTTACGGGTGACGGGCCGTGCCCGTCACGCCAACACCACTCACGCTTCAGGCCGACGTCACCTCGTTTGCCGCCGCGGCGCGCGCCTTGAAGCTCGCCACGAGATGCAGGATATGCTGCGCCTGCTTCAGATGCGGCATGTCCAGCATCCTGCCGTCCAGGCCCACCGTGCCGAGGCCGGGGTTGCTGCCGAACACGTCGACCACCCGCTGCGACCAGCTCACCTCCTCCTCACTGGGCGAAAACGCGCGATTGATGATCTCGACCTGGTCGGGGTGAATGGCGATCTTGCCGCTAAAGCCCGCCTGCCGCGCCGCGCGCGCGTCCGCTTGCAGGCCGGCCGCGTCGGCATAGTCCGCGAACATCGTGTCGATCGGCTGAACGCCCGCCGCCGCCGCTCCGGCCAGGCACAGGGCGCGCGCAAGCTGGTAGACCGTGTCGTATTCGCCATCGGCGCGCCGGTTGGTGCTCGCGCCAAGCGCCGCCGCGATATCCTCGGCGCCCCACGTCATGCCCGCGAGGCGCGGGCTGCATTCGCCGTAGCCGCCGAGCGCGAAGAGCGACAGCGGCGTTTCCGTCGCGACCGGCACGATGCGAATCGTCCCTTCCTCGACGCCCTCTCTCACTTCCAGCGCGTCGAGATAGCGCGCCAGCCGGACGACGTCTGCGGCCGAGTCGACCTTCGGCAGCACGATGCCGTCCGGCGCGCCGGCAACCACGCAAAGGTCACGCAGCGCGGCGGGCGTCGAGAGCGGATTGACGCGCACCCAGAGCTGCTGCGAAGCCCGTCCGCTGCGCGGGCGCGATTGCAGATACTCCAGCACCATCTCGCGCGCGATATGCGTGCGCGAGGGCGCGACGGCGTCTTCGAGATCGAGAATGAGCGCATCGGCCGGCGACGTCACCGCCTTTGCGAGCTTGCGTTCGCTGTCGCCCGGAACGAAAAGCATCGAGCGCAGCGGAACGGCTTTCGCTGGTTCCATGAGTGGACTCCCCTCTTATCGGTGGTTTGCGTTGCCGCGCTTTTCGAACAGGCTGCGGCCGATGATGTGCTTCATCACTTCGATCGAGCCGCCGGCAATGCGCGTGATACGCGCGTCGACGAACGCGCGCGAGATCGGATATTCGGTCATGTAGCCCCAGCCGCCGAAGAATTGCAGGCATTCGTCGACCACGCGCCCGTGCAGGTTCGAAAGCCAGAGCTTCGCCATGGCGGCGTCGTTGCCTTCGAGCTTGCCTGCCATGAATAGCTCGATGCAGCGGTCAACGAAAACGCGCCCGATCGTGACTTCGGTCTTGAGGTCGGCCAGCTTGAACTGCGTATTCTGGAAGTCCCCGAGCGTGTGGCCGAACATCTCGCGGCTGGCCACGTAGTCGATGGTGTAATCGAGCACCGTTTCCACCACAGCCGCCGAGCGCACCGCCTGGGTCAGGCGCTCCTGCGCGAGATTCTTCATCAGCAGCTTGAAGCCGCCGTGCTCCGGCCCGAGCAGGTTCGAAGCGGGAACGCGTACGTCCTCGAAAAAAAGCTCCGAGGTGTCCTGCGCCTTCAGGCCGATCTTCTCCAGCCGGCGGCCGCGCTTGAAGCCTTCGCGCCAAGCCTCGACGATAAAGAGCGAGACCCCGTTGCTGGACGCCTCGGGATTCGTCTTGGTTGCGAGCACAACGACATCACACAACTGACCGTTGGAAATAAACACCTTCTGGCCGGAGATCACGTACTCATCGCCGTCACGCACCGCGCGCGTATGAATGTTCTTGAGGTCGCTGCCTGCGTGCGGCTCCGTGAGCCCTAGCGCGCCGATCACCTCGCCCTTGACCATCTTCGGCAACCAGTGGCGCTTCTGCTCCTCTGTGCCGAACGCGAGGATATAAGGCATCACCATTTCGTTGTGCACGGCGAAGCCCGGCCCGGTGATGCCCGCGCGCGCGAGTTCTTCGACCAGCACGAAGTCGAACAGATGATCGGCGCCCGTGCCGCCGTATTCTTCGGGAATCGAGCAACCGAGCAAACCCGCCGCGCCGGCTTTCTCCCAGATGGCGCGCGGCACGATGCCTTCACGCTCCCACTGAAGATGAAACGGCGTGATCTCGTTCTCGATGAATTTTCGGACTGCGGCTCGAAAGATAGCGTGCTCTTCGAGAAATAGCGTTCGTTCAATCATTTGGCTGTGCACCCCGTGTCGAGTTTCACTCAGGCTCGCAGCAGCGACGCCGCGATAATGTTGCGTTGAATCTCATTGGCGCCGCCGAAAATGCTCCAGCAGCGCCCATACAAATACGCGTAGTTGATCGAGGCCGCCTGCATCCACGGCTGCGGCGAACCCAGGCCCGCTCCGGCCTCGCGATCCCGCGCGTGATAGCACGCGCCATACGGCCCGAGCAGTTCGCGCCAGAACGTCGTCATCGACTGAAGCAGTTCGGAGCCGCGCACCTTGAGGATCGACGCGCCAATGCCGTCGTCGCGGCCTGCTGTCCATTCGTCGACGTAGTGGCGCTCCAGCGCCACGAGCGCGGTCAGCGACGCGTCGAACTCCGCCATGCGCGCCATCACGCTCTCGCGTTCGCCTGGCGACAGGGAGCCCGTGTATTGCTGTGCGGTTTCCCGCATCTGCCGCAGCATGCGCAGCTTGTTGCCGGTATCGGCAATGAATGCGCGCTCGCGCGAGAGCAGAAACTTGGCGAGCTTCCAGCCTTCGCCCTCCGCGCCGACCACGTTCTCCACCGGCACGCGCACGTTGTCGAAAAACACCTGATTCGTGTGGTGCACGCCATCGAGCGTGACGATGGGCTCGACCGTGATGCCGGGCGTCTTCATGTCGATCAGAAGAAACGTGATGCCCTGCTGTTTGCGCTCGCCCTTGCCCGTGCGCACGAGGCAATGCATCATGTCCGCCCAGTGCGCTTCGGTGGTCCACATCTTCGTGCCGTTCACGACATAGTGATCGCCGTCGCGCACCGCGCCGGTTTTCAGCGAAGCGAGATCGGAGCCCGCGTTGGGTTCCGAATATCCCTGGCACCACCAGGTATCGCTCGACAGGATGCCGGGCAGGTAGCGCTGCTTTTGCGCTTCGGAGCCGAAGGTGTAGATGACCGGCCCCACCATGTTCACGCCATAGGGAATGATGGGCGGCGCCGCGTGCAGCGCGCACATCTGCACGAACGCGTGCTCGCGCTTGACCGACCAGCCCTGGCCGCCGTATTCGCGCGGCCACGCCGCGCCGAACCAGCCCTTGCGATGCAGCGCCTTTTGCCAGTCCACGTAGTCGGATTTGTGCAGATACAGGCCATTCGCCACGTTGTGGCGCGTGCGCGCCGAAAGATGCTCGCCAACGAACTGCGCCACGTCTTCGCGGAACGCCTCTTCATCGAACGCGTCGTCAATCAACTTTTCCACTCCGGCCTCCAGTCGCGCAACATGCTCGTGATCACGGCGAGCCGGGCGTTGCCGTGGCTCACCATCAATTCGTCCGTCACGCCGATGCCGCCGTGCATCTGAATGGCCTCGTGGCCCACCAGGCGCGCGGCCCTCGCGACCACGAGCGCCGCGGAAAACGCCAGCCTCGCCCGCGCTTCGCGATCTTCCGCGCCAAGCGCGTCGGCGTATTCGCGCGAGATCGCGCTGGACTCGATGTACGCCATGTACATGTCGACGTAGCGGTGCTGCAACGCCTGATACGTCGCGAGCGGTGCACCGAACTGCACGCGGGTGCGCAGATATTCCCCAGTCACGGCGATCAAGGACTCCATCACGCCCACGGCCTCCGCGCAAAGCACATTGACGGCGTCAAGGCGCGCGCCGTCCACGGCGCGTTGCGCGGCTTCGCCTTCGAGCCAGAGGCCGCCCCGCTCGACGTGTTCGTCGTCGAACACGAGGTCGGCCGCCGGGCGGCCATCCATGAGCCGGTATCCGCTCAACTTTGCGTGGCTTCGGGCGGCATCGACGCGCACGATCACGGGCTTGCCCTGCGCGTCGTCGGCGACGATCAGCCACTCGTCCGCTTGCGCCGCATAGGGCACCACGCGCAGCGAGCCGATCAGGCGCAAGCCGTCGGCCGTTCTTTCGCAGCGCAAACGGTCGCACCGGGCGTCGCGCCCGCCTGCGAGCACGGTCACGCGGCTGCCTTCGACAAGACGCTCGACACACGCCGCGCGCGTGGCGGCGTCGGCGCCTGCGGCGAGCACGCGGCCGGCAACGATGGCCGTTTGCACAAACGGCTCCAGGATCAGACCCGGCGCGAGCACGCGCACCGCGTCGGCGAGATCCCTGGGCGATGCGCCTGGGCCGCCGTGATCCTCGTCGAAGGCGAGCGCGAGCACGCCGAGGTGTGCGAGCGTGGCCCAATGCTCGCGGTAATCGACCGCGTCGGCGGCCAGCCGTTCGAGCCTGGCGGCCGGGTCGTAGCAATCGGCGAGAAAACGGCGCAGCGTTTGCTCGATGAGGCTTTTGGATTCCGGGTCCAGCGACGTTTGCATCACGATGGGAACCTGTCGGTAAGGTGACGCGCCGTTATTTCTTGGCACTGAGGCAATACATCAGCGCGGATCGCTTGCATGACGCCACAACCTCGCCACGCTGATTGATCGCCGTGTGCAGAAACACCACGATGCCGTTATCGGGACGCGACTTGCTCGCGCGCTTCTCCAGCACCGTCGTCTCGACGCGTATCGTGTCGCCTTCGAATAGCGGCTTTGGAAAGCGCACCTCGTCCCAGCCGAGATTGCCGACCGTCGTGCCGAGCGTGGTGTCGCCCACCGAGATGCCGACCATCAGACCCAGCGTGAACGCGCTGTTCATGAGCGGCCTGCCGAACTCCGTGCCGTTCGCGTACTCGCGGTCGAGATGGATCGCCGCGGGATTGAGCGTCATCGTGCTGAACAGCACGTTGTCGGTCTCGGTGACCGTGCGGCGCACGTCGTGATTGAACTGCTGGCCGACTTCGAATTGTTCGAAATACAGTCCTGCCATTGCCGTTTTCTCCCTGATGTTGTTTCGAGCGTCTCGGAGCGGCGTTCGCCCCGGCACTCGTCTCCCATTATATCGGATGCATGCATATTATATGTATCGATCCGTTGTAGCAATCCTTTCCGGCAACGCATTGTCGAGGCGATGTGGATACGGCGCGGCAGTGGCGGCACGCGCGCAAGGAAGAAGATCGGAGAAGAGACCGGGCGTACGCCCGTGAGATAGTCCGCAGGGCCAAAAAGAAAGCGCCTGCCCACACGAATGCGAGGCAGGCGCCAGTGATGCGGTATGCCCGGCGCTTTCGCGCGCCGGCGCGGGTTCAGCCGCGCGAGCGCGCGCCCAGCAGCAGGGGCGGTACGAAACAGCCCAGGCCCCACACGTAGCCAATCGTCGGGACCAACGCAAAGCGCACGGACCAGCACTTGAACACGATGAAGCCGATGACCAGCAGCGCCGCCAGATAGAGCAGCACGCAATACGTCCCCTGTCTCTCGTGCGGCGCGCCGCCGTGCGTGGATGCAGTTTTCGCTCGCGCGCCGAGGAAGAATGCCCGCCAGTTGCCGCTGCTGCGGTTGAGCTGGCGATAAGCGTAGGCCGCCACGGCGATATTGCCCCACCAGAGAATGACGCCGATCCAGGAGAGCGCACTCGCCGCGCCACGCTCGCGCCAGTAGATCCAGCTAACCGCGATCAACAAGCCCACGATCAGGTCGGCGTTGATGACAGCCTGCCACGCGCTGGCGCGGTAGCCCGCGAGGAACACGTCCATCCCGGCACCGTGCCCCACTCCCTCATTGGCAATGGCTTGCCAGAAGTGGAACGCCATCACCATCATGGCGACGGCAAGAACGCATTTTGCGGCCCGGATGGAACGGTTGGCGGCTGTGCTTTGCATGCTTCCCCCTGTTTTTCGCTGTGTGATGTCACGAGGCGAGCCATGACATCTCGAATGAACTGGCTGTCGAATATACAATATTCGTATGTATATGTACATATTTCAACAAACTGCGTCACCCGCCGTATCACCTTGCGATCATCGAGGAGATGCACTACAAATTTGCGCTCATTTAGCGGCTTCTTATCGTAAACCGAATTTTCATTACATCAATGACCGGTTGACGACCAACTCCTTCCTGCTCAGTGTATCCCCTAGTATTTGAATCTATGCATACCATCTTAACGGATACTATACTGCGTGAAGATCGCGTACCGCCAGGTGATTGAACCGCGTGCGCGCAGGAGGAGACATGAAAGAACTATCGAACCATCACGGCTTGCCGGCACTCGGTCTGGTGTTGATCGGCATTGTCGGCATCGGCCTGCAACTGACTGCTTCGCACTTCGAACTCATGCCCGGCACGGTTGGAGACATGTGCGGATTGCAACTGGGCACGCTGTTGATGGTTCTCGGCCTGGCCGGCGCCTGTTTCATTGCCGGGTTGCTCTGGCGGCGCGCGTTCGACGAGCAACGCGCCCTGATGTTCGGCTTCTACGGCGCGCTGCTCGGCGCGGCGTTCATATTCGCCAGCTAAATCTCCAGCTAATTTGCCAGCCGGATGGCCGGACGAGCGCCGGCCGAACGCGCAGGCGTTCGGCCCAAACCGCTCACCGGGTCATCAATCCATACACGGGATCATTCCTGTCACGCGTGCCAGGCGTATAAAAGCTCGCGGGCATTCCCTCCTGGACCGCGCTTTGCGGCCGGCAAACGCTGAATTCGTTGGTGATCTTCCGGCGCAGGATGCGCCACTCGCCGTCACGCTTTTCAAACAGATCGAGATAGCGGCCGCCACACACATATTCATGTGGCTGGTTCGCCAGCCCTGCGGCGCGCTGGGCTTCCAGATAGGCGGCGCCGAAGAATTCGCCGACTGCCGTTTCATTTCCGTCTATCGTATGGAAACCTAAATAATAGGCTTCCGAAGTCGCCTGCTTGCCATGCAGATCGACCACAGCGTGCGTGACCGTATGCATCGAGTACGTGCACACCCGCGACAGCATCTCGACTATGCGGGGCGCGAATTCATGCGCCGGGAGATGCATCGCACCGTGATCGTCGGTGGCATCGGCGTGGTAGATGCTGCGCAGCAGCTCGACGTCGAGCCGGTCGATCGCCCGGCAGTACAGGCCGAGCACCTTCTCTATGGCGGCGCGGTCGGCGCATTCAGTCAACGTGCGTAATGTGGGTTCGTCCAGTTCCATTCCCGGCTCGCGTGATCGTTCGGATCGTTGGTCAATGCTGTTGCTCGCGAGGCGTCCCATTCAAGACAAGACAGACGAGTCGCGATGCCGCCCTGTCTCACCGCCTGCGCGGGCGCGTTCAAATCAACATCAGCGGGTCAGCCTCGATGAGCTTGGAGATGGCGCGGCAATCGACGAGCGGGTCGCGCCAGTAAAGCGGCTCAAGCGCGTCCTGCGTTTCGAGCGCGACCGACGAGCGCAGCGCCTCCGCAAATCGCTGCAAGGCCTGCAATGAGCCGACCACACTGCGGTTCTCGTCACGATCGATGCAACCCTCGAGTTTCACCTGCAAGCCCGAATCCACGGCGATTTTTACGATGTCCACTTCACTCCTCCGTTTCCCTACGTTTAAGCCCGCGCTTTCATGCGACTCGTGCGCCGGCATCAGGCAATGTCGTTGTCGTCTTGATGCGATTGGATTGGATGGAATCGCGGGACGCGTTCAGGGAATCAACTGAATGCGGCCTACCGGCATGGCGATCGGCGGCGCGCAGGTTCCCGCGTAGTAGAAGCACGGCGCACTGACTGGCGGCGCGCTCGGTGCCTGCATCGCGCGCCACGCGAAGGCACTGGCGAGCGCCGCGCCCAGCGTCACCCACCCGGCTATCTCCATTCGTCGTTTCATCACGCTTCGCTCCACCAGAAGGGCCCTGGGCACGTGCCGGCAAATGCCGCGGCGCACGCGTGCGATCGAGTCGCAAGGCCGGTTTTCAGACGTCGGTCCGACATGACGATCACGCGATGCACAATGTGTCGTTTGACTAAATATTAGTAGTCGCTTGACCCATTTTCAAGCGAAAGGAGTTTGGGGAAAACACTGACCGGTGTTTCGCGAGTTGACAGCACAGGCGAGACTCCGCAACGATAGGAACGGGATTGGGAGGCGCACGGACGAGATGTTAGATATTAGTCAATTGACCCAATCTAGTTAGTCATGCGACTATCCTTCTCATCCAGGCGGTCAAAGGCAAGCGGGAGCTTGCAGGCCAGCGGCTCATCGTCCATGCAGGCGCGCATTAGCGACGCAGCACACGCGGCGCGCGTGCCGGACCTTTCGAAGGCTGCGGCATGGGAGAATTGCTACCTATGAAAGAGATGATCATCACTTCGGCAGAGGTGCTCGGCACGACGGCGGGCGCGCCCGCGCGCCGCGGCAACCGGTCGACCCGGGTACCGGCAATCATCGAAGTCGCCATCAACGTCTTCGCCACGCAAGGCAATGCCGGTTTCACCCAGCGGCGCATCGCCAGCGAAGCCGGCATCCGGCTGCGCACGCTGCAACACTATTTCGCTACACGCGAAGAATTGCTGCGCACCACGATGGAGGAGATGGTCAGGCGCTATTTCGATAACTTCGTCGCGATGGCGCGCGACAGCCGCCAGTCGCCCGAGGCGCGGCTCGACGCCATCGTCGACGCAACGTTTGCCGCACTGACCGGCCCCGGCACCAGCGTGAGCGCCTTCTCTTTCGAATGCTGGAGCCTCGCGGAGCACGAGGAATTCGCGCGCGACCTGATGGCAAAGATCACGGGCGAGTTTCAGGAAATGTTTGCCGACCTGATTGCCGAGCTCAATCCCGCGCTCAGCGCCAACGAATGCGTACTGCGCGGCGCACAGCTCGTTTCGCACCTGTACGGGCTCGTCGTGTACATCCGGCGCGCCGGCAAGGGCAGCGCCGATTCGGATGCCTTCAGGCAGGTCACCAAGGTCGTGTGGAAGGCGCTCAGCAAAGCGCCTCAATAGGCGCGCCGCTTGCCGCGAGGCCCTGCGGCAAGCCCCCTCTCCCCCCACACGCAGCCCGCCGTAATTTGACAAATATCAATGCGCCGTGACGCACGGCGCGCATAGTGAACGAGACCCGCGGCCACGGCACGCCCCCTTCCGGTCGGCCGCTTCCAGCAGGGAGAGCGACATGGAACTCGTCACGCGGCACAGCGCCATTCAGGTGATGTTGAGCGAACACAGGCGTCTTGCGAGCGTCGTGGCCGGCATGACGCGCATGGCCGATTGCATGGCACGCAGTGCCGGTGCGCCGGCGGCGATGCTCTTGCGCGCGATGCTCTACTACATTCAGGAATTCCCCGAGCGGATTCATCACCCGAAGGAGGAGCAATACCTCTTCGCGCGCCTGCGCGAGCGCACCGGCGAATGCGATGCCGTCCTCGATGAACTCGGCCGCCAGCACGAAGACGGCGCGCGCCGGGTTCGCGCGCTGGAGCGTGCGCTCACGCGCTACGAACTGGGCGGCCCCGCCATGCTGGCCGCGTTGCGCGACGAAGTGAACGGCTACGCCGGCTTCTACGCCAATCATCGGAACCTGGAGGAGACGGTGATTCTGCCCGCCGCACAGCGCTGCCTCACCACCGCCGACTGGGTGGAGATCGACGAGGCGTTCGGCGCGAATCGCGATCCGTTCGAGACTCTCGAAACCGAGGACGATCTCGACGACCTCTACACGCTGATCGTCCAGACGATGCCCGAGCCGCAGTCCTGAGCGCGGAACGTGCGCTGCGGGGAGCGCGAGCGCGCCCCGCAACTTCGCGGCGTCAACTGTCGGGCGGCCGTGCCGGCACCTTCTGCCAGCCGCCTGGGCACGCCCTCACGTAGGGGTAGTAGCCTTGGGGCGCATCGCAGTAGTACCAGTAGGCGAGTTCCGGCGCAGCGGCGCCCTGGTCGTTCATGTCGGCGCCGCCCCCCTGGAACTGGGCCTGGCCCTGCTCGATGTACTGCGTGGGTTGCGAAAAGTCGCCGGACACATAGGGGTAGTAGACGCTGGCGATGTAAGGCGGGTAGTAATACGGATAGAACGGATAGCCGTAGATGAAGCCCGGACCGAAGTAGAAGCCGACGCTCACCGACCCGCAGCAGCCGTACCAGCCGCCATGATAGTAGCCGCCGTGCCAGCCGTAGTAGCCGCCGTGCCAGTAACCACCGTGATAATAGCCGCCGCCGTGGTACGCGCCGCCGTAATACGCGCCATGCGCGCCGCCGCTCCAGCTGCCGCCGTGATTCATGCTGGCATAGCCGCCGCCGTAACCGCCGCCGCCATAGCCACCGCCGTAGCCCCCGCCGCCGCCATGAACCCAGCCGCCGCCCCTGCCCGCAATCGCCGTTGCGCTGATGCATAGCGCCACCGCCACGAACAGCAGCCGGCATCGATCACGCCCTGTCATGATGCTCACCTCACGCTCGCCATGCGCTTGCGTCGCTCGCGCATCGTCTGGCCCGGCACGCTGTGCGCGCCCGCTTCGAAACCGCCACGGGCTCGAACCGGCATGCACACGTTCGCCATAGCAACCAGTTTAGGCCGCCCGGCAAGAATTTTCCCGGTCGTGCGGAAGGCCGGTCAACCGGCGTTTCAGATAAAAGTCACGCCGCCATTGACGGCAATCGTCTGCCCCGTAATGAACGCGTTGCCGACCACCGTCAGCACGGCCTGCGCGACTTCGTCGGGTTCGCCAAGCCGCCCCACGGGCATCCGCTCGACCACGTTCGCCGCTTTCAGCGGCGCGACCATTTCAGTGTCGATGAGGGCGGGCGCCACGGCGTTCACGGTAATCCCTTCGCGGCCCAGGCGCGCCGCGTAGCCGCGCGTCAAGCCTTCGAGTCCGGCTTTCGACGCGTTGTAGTGCACGCCGACCAGCCCGCCGCCACGCGCGGCAGCCGACGAAAGGTTGACAATGCGGCCCCAGCGGCGCGCGCGCATGCCCGGCAACACGGCCTGGGTGCACAAGAACGCCGACTTCAGATTCACGGCGAGCGTGCGGTCGAATTCCGCTTCGGTGAGCTCGTCGATGTCGCGGATCAACCCCGTCCCCGCGTTGTTCACGAGCACGTCGATTGCGCCTAGCCCGCTCTGCACCGCGTCGATCATCGCCTCGACCTCGTGCGCCACCGAGACATCGGCACGCACCGCTATCGCGCGCCCCCCGGCGCTTGCGATCCGCGCGAGCACCTCGTCGGCTTCAGACTCGCGCTGCCGGTAGTTGACGGCCACCGCCGCACCGGCCGCCGCCAGCGAGAGCGCAATGGCGCGGCCGATGCCTCGCGAGGCGCCGGTGACGAGCGCCACGCGCTGGCTCAGATCAAGCGTGGAAGTGGGCATGCGGACCTCCTCGGATGTTCGGCGCGTGGCAGGCTAGACACGCGCGCGGTCAACGCAGACGGATGATGCCGGGGCGCTCGCCGAGCGCAGACAAGGCCGGCATCAGGGCGCCCGCGAAACTCTCGGCTCCCACGCCCGCACCGCGTTGCGAGGATTGCGCGCGCCACCAGTCGAACGGCGCGCCCGGCCCGTTCAGGCCGACCGCCGCGGCGGGCACGTCGAGCTGCGCCGCGAGCGATTCACACAGCGCGACGTCGAGATCGCCTGCGCGCGTCAGCATCACGTAGGGAATGTGGGCGGTCGCGGTCTCGGCGGCTTGCCACGTCCAGTTCGTCATCGCGGTCGGCACGACGCCACGCCAGGCAGCCGAAAACTCATCGCCGGCGACGAGCGGGAACACCGCCAGCGCCAGCTTGCCTGCCACGTCCGCCTCGCCTGGTTCGTCCGGCATCGGGCGCCCTGCGGGCTCGGCCGGGCATTGCGCCGCCGCCACCGGTTTGAGGTCCGCCCATATTTGCGGCTCGGGAAAGGGCCAGCCGGTCAGCAGCGGATAAGCCTGCGCGAACGCCGCATAGACGCCTTCTGAAGCCAGCCCTTCAGCGAAGGCCGCCTGTGCCTGGTTCTCCGAAATGAATTCGATGCTTCTGCCTGCGAAGAACACCGCGTACCCGGCGCGCCCCGGCGTGCGCGAAGTCTCGACGCTCACGGCAAATCCGCCGGTTTTCGCCGACAGCGCCTGCGCCAGCGCGGCGTCCCAGCCGCCCGCTTCGGCCGCGCTTTCTTCGAGCACCCACGCGACATCGACGCCGGACTGCACGACCCCGGCGTCCCGGAACACTCGCATGCCCGAAGCGGGCGCGTTTGCGCCGTCGCCGGGCGCGCGCACCTCGCAACCGCGCTGCGCGAGCACGCGCGCGAGCGCGGCCGCCCCTTCGGCGGCGCCCACTGCGGGCAGGAATGTGCGTCTCACAGGCATCCGGTCAGGGCTTCTTGCGTTTGTCGGGCACGTCGGGCCGCGGCGGAACCGGCGTTACGCCGGTGCGAGCCGGTCCCGCGAGCGGCGGGCTCAGCGTCCATTCGCCATCCGAGCCGCGAACGATGATGCGGGCAATCGTATCACCCTGAAACGCCGGGCCGGGGATCGGGTCGGTGGCGCGCGGCGGCGGCCCGTCCCACGCCGCCTGGATGTCGGCCACCCGGCTGCCCGGCATGTCGATGCGCACTTCGACATGGGAGTAACCGGCGCGCTGCGCGGAAACGAGCGCGTCGGACGCCATCTGGCGCGCGAGATTGGGATGCGCCTGCGCCACGGCGCGCTTGAGCGAGAGCGCGCGCGGCGGTTGCCCGATGGTGCCGTCGATGCCGGGATACTGAATGCCGCTCGTCGTGTCGCCGAAGAGATGAATCTCCTCGCCGGTGCGCCGCGAGAGTTCGGTGGCCTGGGCGATTTCGTGCGCACCGGGCGGCTCGTTTTCGAAGTGCAGCGTGACTCTCGAATCGGGCACCGGCTGGTTGTTGCGCAACTGGGGACGCAACGGGTCGTCGGTGGCGTGCGCGGCCTGATAAGCGGCGCGGTCGGCGGCCGTGACGGCGGCCTGGTAGCGGTCCAGAAACGTCTGCGCCTGCGCGCGGATGCGCTCGGCAGGAATCCTGCGGAACACGGTTTCCGGATTGCCGCCGTTCTGGCGAATCTCCGCCGACCAGATGTCGAGCCCCGGCCGCAGATTCTCGGGCAGCGCGGCGCGCGCGGCATTCTCCACGGCGCCGATGGCCGGGTTCACCTGCGGCGCGACCGGGCGGGGCGGCGCGGGCGGCAGCGGCACGTGCGCGTTGGGGCCTGCGGGCACGGTGCCTGGCATCGACAGCCGCACCGTCTGCCCCACGCGCTGCCCGGCCCGATACGCGCGGCTGCCGAGGAAGAGCGTGAGCAGGCTGCCGCCGCCCGTGCCCGTCTGGGACGAGCGCGCCTCGCTGCCGAGCGACTGCTCCGTGCCGAGGCGCTGGCCCGTGATGCCTTCGAGGAGCTGGCTCACGCCGATGATGTCGCCCGCCGAATGCAGCAGGGTGAGCGGCACGGGCACGTCGTAGTTGCCGCGCTCAATCTCGTCGCGGCGCGCACGGTACGATTGCAGGCCGCTGTAGCCCGCCATGCCGACCAGCAGCCACGTCGCCTGGCCGCCCGTGATGACCTCGGCCCCCACGAAAAGCCCCACCACGGCCACGGCGAACAGCCCCGTCGCCACGGTCTCGCCGAACGAGGCCAGCACGCTCTTCGGCAGCAACTCGTTGCGGTCGATCGTTTCGTGTTCGAGCGGCTTTTGCTGCGCCTCGCCAATGCGCTCCGAATAACCGCCCTGGAGCAGATTGAGCAGCACCTGATTGACGGAAACCGTCGCATAGTTCGCATCCTGCATATGGATGCTGGCCCACTGCACGAGGTCGTTGGCGAGCGCGTCGAGCACGCGCTGCAACGCCGGGTCGCCGGTGACGAGGATGTCCTTGCCCTCGGAATCGAGCGGAATCGAATACGGGAACCGGCGCGACGAATACCCCCAGAGCTTCATCGCCTTGGCGAGGAATTCGTCGAACTTGGCCGACTTCGCCTTGAGCACCTCCGGCGACTGCGCGGCGGCCTCCTTGTCGGCCTCGATCTTCTTGCGCGCCGACGCCTCGACATCGCGCTTGAGCAGGCCGACTGAAATCTCGGCGTAGACCTTGGCCGGATCGGCCTTCGCGAAGTCCTTGTCGTTGCGGTGCTGCTCGTACCAGTCCTGGAAGCGGCGCAGCGCCTCGACCGCGCGCGCCTGCTCCTCGGCGGGAAGTTTGGCGTTCTCGGCCAGGCGCGCCTTCATGAAGCGCAGCCACTCCTGGGTGCGCTCCGCCTCCGGGTCCTTCGGCCGCTCGGGCTGGCGCAGGCTCTGCGCCCACAGTTCGGGCGGCGTGATCGTGAGGAATTCCGGGCTGTCGGCGTGGTCGTGAACCCACTGGTAATAGCGCGCGACGGCTTCGGCCGGTTCGTGCGTCGTTTTGATATACGCCATGAAGTTGCCGTAGGCCCGAGCGACGGCCGGTGACATCGCCGTCTTCGCATCGGCGCAGACCGGCGCGCCCTGCCCCGGTCCCGTGACGCACACGTGAGGGCCGCGAAAGAGCTCGGCATCGACCAGGCTGTCGGCGATCTTGCGGGCCGCTGCTGCGGCGGCGAGGCCGGCGAGCGCGATCGAGACCTTGTTGGTCCCGTCGTCGATCAGGATCGCGCCCTGGGCGTCGATGCGATAGCGCCGCGAGTAGGTGCGATCCGGCTCGGGGTTGCTCGCCAGCCCGTACACGGCCACCGCGATCTCGTCATTGGCCTTGAGCGCGAGCGCGGGCGGCGTCGAATCGCGGCGCAGCACGCCGCGCGCGGGGGCCGCTTCCTGCTGCACGACATGCGCCAGTTCGTGCGCGAGCAGATGACGCCCGCGCGCCGTATGCGGCGCGTAGTGGCCGCCGCCGAAGACGATATCGCGCCCCAAGGTGAAGGCGCGGGCGGACACGGCGCGCGCCGCCGTGTCCGCCACGCCGCCTTCGTGGATGCGCACCGCCGAAAAGTCGCGCGCGAATCGCGGCTCGAAGAACGCGCGCGCGGCGGCGTCGAGCGGGCGCCCCGGCGAGCGGATCGTTTGCTCGACGATGGCGGGGGCTTCGGCGGCGGCGGTAGTGGTAGCGGCTGTCGGCGTCTCGTCATGCGCCGCGCGCTTGCGCATGAGCTGTGGCGGCGCGTGCACGGTCGGCGCGGAATCGGGGGCCGGCATGCGCATCACCTGGTCGGCGATGTGGTCGGCCTCGTGCTCCAGCGGGTCGTCGCTGCGGCCCAGCACGGTCTTCGCCTGGATGGCCGCGAGCGCGGGTGGCGCAATGGGTAGCGCTGTGGGTGGTGCAACGGGCGCGCGCGCAGGCGGCGCCGGTTCGGCGCGCTCGGGCGCAAAGCGGGGAATCTCGCCGGTTTCGCGGCCGGGCCGCTCGCCCAGGACGGGCGAAGCTGCGTTCGACAGCGGGTTCGCGAGCGGTTTCGGCGGCCGGCGCGCGGATCTCCCGGCTGGCACCGTTTTGGGCCTGGCGGCCTTGGGAGCAAACACGGCGGGGCGCCTCCCGGATCGTGGCGGCAACGTGGCCAGCGCACATGCCTAACGATTATAGGAATGATCGGATCAGTGCGAAGCGCCTTTTGCCAGGCGGCGTGCGGCTAGACCGTCGACAGCGCGTCGGCGTCCGGGGCCGTCACGACGCGGTTGCGCCCCATGGCCTTGGCCGCGTAAAGCGCCGCGTCTGCCCGCGCCATCACCGCCTCCAGCGCGTCGCCCGGAGCAATGCAGGCCACGCCCGCGCTGAACGTGCAGCGCACGCCGTCGTGCGCCGCCCGCTCGAGCGCCAGCCGCAGCGCGTTCGTGAACCGGAGGGCCTCGGGCTTGTGCGTGCCGGCGAACACCACGCCGAACTCCTCGCCGCCCAGGCGCCCGAACAGGTCGCACGCTCGCAACTCCCTCGCCACGACCGCGCCGAAATGCGTCAAGGTGCGATCGCCTGCCGCGTGGCCAAAGCCGTCGTTGATGGCCTTGAAGTTGTCGATGTCGAGGATCGCGACGGCAAGCGGCTCGCCCGCCGCCAGCGCGCGCGCATGCAAGGCGTTCGCCTTCGCCATGAACGCGCGCCGCATGAGCGCGCCGGTCAGTTCGTCGATCGTCGCGAGCTTCTCCATTCTGCGCACGAGCTGATCGTGCGCCACCATCGCCATGCCGATCGACATGCACGGCAGCGTGATGATCGCGAGCCCGACGAACAACACGCTCCAGGCAGTCGGTTGCAGATAGGTGACTGGCGCCATCGCGCCGATGGCGACGCCCACGGCGCGCGCGCCATGCACCAGCGCGCCGAGATACGCGGCCACGGTGACGAACCAGTAGCCGTAGCGCGCGCCGTCGCGCGGCGCGTGCCGCAGCACGAGCGTGCCCACGGCGACCCGCCCGTAAGCCAGCACGGCCGAGACGAGCGCAACCCGCATTTCGACGTCCGGCGCCACGCAGGTGACATACACCAGCGCGCCATAGGCGACGATGAACGCCGCCGTCTCGTCGCGCCGCGCGGGACGTATGCCGAAGAACTGGCGCGTGCCCTGCACGAGCAGCGCGACCGCCACGAAGGTGATAAACCCGACGACCATGATCGCGGCGGGCGCGGGCCGCTCGTCGATGAACAGCACGAGCGACGAGACCACCGCGAGCAGAGCATAAGCCGCGCACCAGCGGTCGATGCCGGGCACGGCGGCACGCCGCAGCGAACCCAGTATGGCGACGCTCATCAGGCACGAGGCGATCAGGATGCCGAATAGCGCGAGGGTGCTGGGCATGAAAAGGGATCGGGCGGGGTCAGTCGTAGTCGGGCGCGAACACGGGGCGCGCCGATTTAAAACAGCGCGAATTCACCGCAAATGAAAGCGAAACGAAATATGTTAAAGCCGCGAAAAGCCCGATCGGTCCAGGCGATAAAGAACCGTATCGTATCGCAAACGGGTAACGGCTCAATACGGTCGAACGGCATTTAAAGCGCCTGGGGGTCAATCCGGAAAACGGCGATCCGGCGGCGTTTCCCGACCGACCGTGCGACAACTCGCCGCATATCCGGCAAGGCGTGGGGCCAGGCCGCGCCCAAGGCGAGCGTCGTACACTATCTCACTTCACGCCCGCCGCCCGGAAAGCCGCCGTGCCTATCCATTACCTGCGCAGCTTCACCTCAGTCGACCGCACCGAGCGGGCCAACCTGCGGCTCGGCCGCGCGCTCGCCTGGGTGGCCGGCGCGATCAACGCGGGCGGGTTTCTCGCGGTCGGGCAGTACACCTCGCACATGTCGGGCATCGTTTCGTCGCTCGCGGACAACGTCGCGCTCGGCGATTTCGGCATCGCGCTGGCCGCGATCAGCTCCGTGATCGCCTTTGCCAGCGGCGCGGCGACCTCGGCCATCCTGATCAACTGGGGACGCCGCCGCGGCGCGCACAGCGTCTACGCCTTGCCGCTGCTGCTCGAAGCCGCCCTGCTGCTGTGCTTTGCCGCCCTCGGCGCGAATCTGGAAGTGCACCGCGTGCTGTTCGTGCCGGTCACGGTCGCGCTGCTCTGCTATGTCATGGGCGTGCAAAACGCCATGATCACGAAAATCTCGCACGCCGAAATCCGCACCACGCACGTCACCGGCATCGTGACGGACCTGGGCATCGAACTGGGCAAGGCGCTGTACTGGAACTGGGGCGTGCCCGTGGCCGCCGGGCATCACGTGGCGGCCGACATGCAGCGCGTGCGCGTGCTCGGCTCCCTGCTCGCCATGTTCCTCGTGGGCGGCACGCTGGGCGCGCTGGCCTTCCGCCATTTCGGCTTCGCGGCGGGCGTGCCCTTGTCGGTGGTGCTCGTGATACTCGCGAGCGTTCCGTTGACCGACGACCTGCGGCGCCTGCCGCTGCGCGAGCGTGTTTGAGCCGCGCACGCCCTTCGGCTAGCCGCCCAGCGCAATGATCGCCGCGGTCAGCACGACGCCGAGCACCGTCATGGCAAGGCCCGCCCGCAGCGCACCCGCGCCCGTGTAGCGGCCGAGCGCATAGCCCGCGCCGAACAGCATCGCCAGCGTGAGCACGCGCGAGATGACGAGCGCCGTGACATGATCCCTGACGACGAGAAACGGCAGCGCCACCGGGAAGGTCGAGACGACGACAAGCAAAAAAATGCCGAGCGCGCCGAGCAGGTCGTTGCGCACCAGATGCGCGCGCGGCGGCAGCGTGGGCACGGCCGCGAGGCGCACGCGAATGAGTTCGAGTTCGGCGTCGTCGACGAGCGGCTCCAGCGCCCTCGGCAAGGCGTCGCGCAATGAGCGGACGGCGGCGGCCGGGTCGCGCTCGCGCTTCACGGTCAGCGCGAGCGTGAGGCGTTGCCCGCGATCGGCAAGCGTGCGCACGAGGAACATCACCGCGTCGGCGAGACCCCACGCCAGGTTGCATCCGAGCGCGGAAAAGAACATCTTGCGCCCGAGGTCTTCGCCCGTCGAAACCGCCTTGACCGCGCCCACGAAGGTCAAGGCCATGAAGAGGCCGAAACACAGTTCGGTCACGCGGTCCACGGTGTTGAGAACCGGCTCGCGCTTTTCGGATTCGTCTTGCCGGGCGTGACTGGCGTTGCTGGCGTTGCTCATGAGACCTCGTCGAAAGGTGGCGGACGCGACGGACTGCCCGAACGATGATAAGTCAACCGAACCATCAAGGGCGATCAGGGACCATCAGGCACCATCAGGGGCGGCCGGGCGACGCCGGGGCGCCGGGATCGAACTCGTGCAGATACGCGGCGATCACATCGTCCACCGAGGCGCTGCGGCCGATATGGCCCACCTGCTGCTCCAGCCCTTCCGCGCGCAGCATGTCGCGCGCGCTGCCATGCGCGGCGACGATCCTGAGGATCGCGCCCGCCTCGGCAAGCCCCGCGTGCAAGGTCGCGAGCATGCGCGCGCCCGCGATATCCACGGCCGGGGAATTGGACAAATCGACGATCACCAGTTTGACGGCCCACGGCGCGCGGCGAACCGCTTCCCATACGGCGGCGCGCACGGCGTCGCTGTTGAAGTACAGCAGCGACGCCTCCACGCGGAACATCAGCACGCCGGGTATCGCCTCGTTGTCGGGATGACGCTCGACATCCGAATAGCGGTGCGTGCCGGGAATGCGCCCGAGAATCGCCACGTGAGGATGCGCGGCGCGCCCGATGAGCAGCAGCATCGAAGCGAGCACCGCGACGATCACGCCATTGAGAATGCCCAGCAGCAAGACGGCGACGAACGCGACCATCGAGACCGCGAACTCATAGCGGCTCACGCGCCACAGGTGGCGCAGCTCGCGCACGTCGATCAGGCCTTTGACGGCCACCAGCACGATCGCCGCGAGCACGACATTGGGCAGATTGGTCAGCAGGCCGGTGAGGAACATGAGGCACAGGCCGATGGCAGCCGAGGCGAGCACGAGCGCGAGCGGCGTCTTCGCACCGGCCTTGTCGTTGACGGACGATTGCGACAGGCCGCCCGCCACCGGATAGCCATGAAAGAGCCCCACGGCGAGATTCGCCGCGCCGAGTCCGAGCAGTTCCTGGCGCGGATCGATCTCGTAGCCGTTCTTTTGCGCGATCGCGCGCGCCGCCGAGACGCTCTCCACATACGAGAGCAACAGACATGCGAACGCGAGCGGCACGATGCCGTCCACGTCGCTGACGCGCACGCCAGGCAGCCGCAAATCGGGCAAGCCGCGCGGCAGCGCGCCCACAACGGAGAAGCCCATCGCCCCCAGTGGCGTAACCGTTAGCACAACGATGGAGAGCGCCACCACGATCAAGGCGACCGGCCGCCCCGGCAGATATTTTTCGCCGAGCAGCAACAGCGCCAACGTGCCGATGCCAAACGCAAGCACGACGAAATGAGTCTGCGGTAGCTGGCCCGCCAGAACCGCGATACGTTCGAAGAACGCCTCTCCGCCGCCCTTCACGCCAAAGAGCTTGGGCAACTGCGTGAGCGCGATGGTCAGCGCGGCACCGGCCTTGAAGCCGAGCAGAATGGTTTCGCTGATGAAGTTGACGAGCGAGCTTAACCGCAGCAGCCACCCGATCAGGCACATGAGCGCGACGAGCAGCGCCGTCAACGCGGCAATCGATGCGAAACGCGCCGCATCGCCGCCCGCGAGATCGACGACCGTCACGCCCACCAGCATCGAGATCGCCGACGTGGGCCCAATGGCCAACTGGCGCGACGAGCCGAACAACGCATAGCAGATACCGCTGACCAGGTAGCAGTAAATGCCGAATTGCGGCGGCAACCCCGCGAGCGTCGCATAGGCGAGCGACACGGGAATGGCATACGCGGCCAGCGTGACGCCCGCCACGAGATCCGCGCCGAGCCAGGGCAGCCGGTAGCCCGGCAGCCATTGCGCCACCGTGAATATCGCGCGCCAGCCTCGCGGCGGCGGCGCGCCTGCCTGGCTCACAGCGGCTGCGTGCCCTTCGTCCATCGCGTCCTCCTTGCCGATCGGCCGGTCCATTGGGGTCAGGCCAGATTAAGGCATTTTCCGCCGCTTGCCGGTCACTGGCTATCGGAGTAGCAACGGACTACCATAACTATGTGCGCTCGGAGGGGACGGCAATGGCTACATATGGTATCGACGGCGTGCGCATCAGCGCTTCCACGGACCGCGTGACGCATGTGCGCTGGGCGGCAATCGACCCCCAGACGCACGACTGGCTCTCGCAGCCGAAAATCTCCGAGATCGCGGCCGTCACGCAGGACATCCGCTCGGGCGCCGTGGTGTATTCCGTTTTCACGCTGGGCGGCAGGCGCTACCTCGGGCCGAAGATCAAGCCGGTTCCGCATCCCAATGGCATCGACGGCATCGACATGGAAGTGCCCGACGGCAGCGTCGAAAAATCGATGGACGATCTGCCGCGCGTCTAGCCGGGCCGGGTCAGGCCGGATGCCTCAGGTCACTGCTCAAGCCACCGCTCAAGCCACCGCCCCGGCCGCCTCCTCGATCAACGCGCGGATGTGCGCGGCCTGGCCCGCATCGGTCGGGTTGTAGACGATCATGTGCAGGTCCGGGCGGCCATCGACGGAAAACGCCGACTGCTCCAGCTCCACCAGCCCGAGCGTCGGATGGTGCAGGCGTTTGACCGCGGCGGCTTCGCCATGCGTATGGACTTCGTTGTCGCGCCACAGGGCGTCGAACTCGGGGCTCACGCTGCACAGTTCATCCACCAGCTCGCCCACTGCCGACACGCCCCCCGCGCGCGCGACATCGGCGCGAAACGCCCCCACCACGAAACGCGCCACGCTGTCCCAGTCGTGCTGTTTCGCGCGCACGTCGGGGTTGCAGAACAGGAAACGCAGGATATTGCGCTGGCCGGCGGGCAGCTTGCCGTAGTCGGTCAACACGACGGCGGCCGCGCGATTCCACGCCACGACATCCCACGTGGCGGTCTTGACGATGGCGGGACTGAAGCTGAGCGAATCGAGCAGGCGTTGCAGCCGTGGATTGACCCCGTCAACCGGCCGGTAGCGCACTTCGGGCGGCCGCCCGAGGCCCAGCATGAAGAGGTGTTCGCGTTCGGGGTCGGTGAGCATCAACGCGCTGCAAATGCGCTCGAGCACCTCCGCCGAGGGTGCGCCGCCGCGCCCCTGCTCCAGCCACGTGTACCAGGTCGGGCTGATGTTGGCGCGCTGCGCGACTTCTTCGCGGCGCAGCCCCGGCGTGCGCCTGCGCCCGCTAAAGCCAAAGCTGGCGGGGTCCAGGCGCGTGCGGCAACGCCTGAGAAAGTCGCCGAGGGAACTGGCCGAATGGATGGGAATGGAAAGCCTGTTAGTCATCTTACTATGATGATCTCACTACTTTAACGGTATAAGAATTCCAAGGATAGTACGCACGTCACGTCACCACCAGGGAGTTGACCATGCGTATTTTTCTGACCGGAGCGACCGGTTTCATCGGCTCGGCGCTCGTGCCCGAACTCATCGGCGCCGGCCACGAGGTGATCGGCATGACCCGTTCCGAGGCGGGCGCGCAAGCGCTGGCCAAAGCGGGCGCCGAAGTCCACCACGGCACGCTGGAGGACCCGGAAAGCCTGCGCAGCGGCGCGGCGCGCGCGGACGCCGTGATCCACGCGGCCTTCGATCACGACTTCTCGCGCTTCCTCGAAAACTGCGAGAAGGACCGGCGCGCCATCGCGGCGCTCGGCGCGGCGCTCGCGGGTTCGAGCCGCGCGCTGATCGTCACCTCCGGCACGGGCGCGGGCCTGGGCGAGCACGGCGAGCCCGCCAGCGAGGACGTCTTCAATCCGGGCCATCGCAATCCGCGTCTCGCCTCCGAACTCGCCGCGCAAGCGCTGCTGGAGCAAGGGCTCAACGTAGGCGTGATGCGCCTGCCGCAAGTGCACAACCCGTTCCGGCAGGGGCTCATCACGCCACTCGTCGCCATCGCGCGCGAGAAGGGCGTGTGCGCCTATGTGGGCGACGGCCAGAACCGCTGGCCGGCCGGGCATCTCTCGGACGTCGTGCGGCTGTACCGTCTCGCCGTCGAAAAGGGCGCGGCGGGGGCACGCTATCACGCGGTGGGCGAGGAAGGCGTAGCAAGCCGCGTCATTGCCGAAGCGCTGGGCCGCGGACTGAACCTGCCCGCCGTGTCGATCGCGCCCGAAGAAACCGCCGCGCATTTCGGCTGGATGGGCATGTTCGTCGGCATGGACATGCCCGCTTCGAGCGCGCTCACCCAGGCGCGCCTTGGCTGGCGCGCCACGGGGCCGACGCTCATCGCCGATCTCGATCAGGCGCGTTTCGCGCAAGCGTGACCGGCAAGCGCCGCCAACCCGATGCCTGTCACTGCTGCTTGATCAGTCATCCTGACGACTTGAGGAAGCGGAAATCGCAGCCCTCGTCGGCCTGGAGAATCTCGCGCTCGTAAAGACTCGCATAGCCGCGCGTATGCCGCGGCAGCGCGCGCGGCGGTTGCGCCTCGCGCCGCCGCGCGAGTTCGTCGTCGGGCACAAGCAGTTCGAGCGAGCGCTTCGACACGCTCAGACGGATGCGGTCGCCGCTGCGCACGAGGCCGAGCGGGCCGCCCGAGGCCGCATCGGGCGTGATGTGCAGCACGATCGTGCCGTAGGCGGTGCCGCTCATGCGCGCATCGGACAGGCGCACCATGTCCTTCACGCCCGCGCGCGCGAGCTTGCGCGGAATCGGCAGATAGCCCGCCTCGGGCATCGCCGCCTCGCTCGTGGGCCCGGCGTTTTGCAGCACCAGAAAGTCGTCGGGCGTGACGTCGAGCGCGTCGCTGTCGATGCGGTTTGCCAGGTCCTCCAGCGAACTGAACACCACGGCGCGCCCTTCCTTCTCGAACAGCGCCGGGTCGGCGGCCGAGCGCTTGAGGATCGCCCCGCGCGGCGCGAGATTGCCGAACAGCGCGACGAGCCCGCCGGTTTCGCGCACCGGCTGCGCGGCGGGCCGCACCACCTCGCGATCCACCCAGCTCACCGCGTCGAGCCGCTCGCCGAGCGTCTCGCCCGTCACCATGCGGCAATCCAGATGCAGCAGCGGCTTGAGTTCGCGCAGGATCGCGGGCACGCCGCCCGCCGCGTACAGGTCCTCCATGTAGTGCTGACCGGTCGGTTTCAGGTCGACCAGCACCGGCGTCGTTTCGCTCAGCGCGTTCAGGTGCTGGAGATCGACCTGGATGCCAAGGCGCCCCGCGATCGCCGTGAGGTGGATCACCGCATTGGTCGAGCCGCCGATCGCGAGCAGCACGCGCAGCGCGTTCTCCACCGAGCGCGGCGTGATGATCTCACTCGGCCGGATGGGGTTCGCGATCAGGTTGAACGCCACGCGGCCGGTTTCCTCGGCAATGCGCAGGCGGTCGGCATCCACGGCCGGGCAGGCGGCGCTGTTCGCGGGCATCATGCCGAGCGTTTCGGCGATGATCGCCATCGTGCTGGCCGTGCCCATCACCGCGCAGGTGCCCGCCGTCGAGGCGAGACGCCGCTCCACCGTGTCGATCTCGTCGGCGTCGATATCCCCGGCGCGGAACTTCGCCCAGAAGCGGCGGCAATCGGTGCAGGCGCCAAGCCGCTCGCCGCGATGCCGGCTCGTGGACATCGGCCCCGCCACGAGCTGCACGGCGGGCAGGTTCGCCGAAGCCGCGCCCATGAGCTGCGCGGGCACGGTCTTGTCGCAGCCGCCCAGCAGCACGACCGCGTCCATGGGCTGCGCGCGCGTCATTTCCTCGACGTCCATCGACATCAGGTTGCGGAATTTAAGGCTCGTGGGCGTGAGAAACGTCTCGCCGAGCGAGATGGTCGGAAACTCGATCGGCAGGCCGCCCGCGGCCAGCACGCCGCGCTTGACCGCTTCGATCATCTCGGGAAAGTGGCGATGGCAGTTGTTGAAGCCGCTGGCCGAATGCGCAATGCCTACAATGGGACGATCGAGCATCTCGCGGCTGTAGCCCATCGAGCTTGCGAACGTGCGGCGCAGATAGACGCTGAACTCACGGTCGCCATAGTTCGTGAGCCCTTTGGCAAAGCCTGCTGGTTTCCCGTCGTGCGGCTCGCTCATCGTTTCTCCTTGCCAGGATGCGTTGCGGACGAACGCCGACTTTACACCGCCCCGGCCGCTTGCGCCGCCGTCGAATCTCCGGGCGCATTACAGAACACCTACAGGCGCGCGGCGATTCGAGGCATCGCATTTGCTACCCGTGAAGGTTCCGACCTCCCAATCCACTGAAGCCCGATCATGCCGACGAATCCGCCCACCCGCCATCACGCCAGATCCACGCCTGCCACGCCGAGCGCCAAAGTGGCCTCCCATCCCCATGGCGCGCCCGCCTCGCCGGCCGGCAGGCACCCGGCGCCGCCCTGCACGCTCGTCATCTTCGGCGCGGGCGGCGACCTCACCCAGCGCCTGCTGATGCCCGCGCTGTACAACCTCGCCGTCGACCGCCTGCTCGACGACGCCACGAAGATCATCGGCGTCAATCATGGCGAGCGCGCAACGCAGGCCTGGCGCGACGACCTGCACGGCGCGCTGCAAACCTTCGCCGCCGACAAGGCGAGCACCTTCCACGCCGGCAAGCTCGACGAAGAGGCCTGGAACTGGGTTGGCGACCGCCTGCAATACATGGCGGGCGAATTCGAGGACGACGCGACGTATGCGCGTCTCGCGCAGCAACTGGGCGGCAAGACGGCCGGCCAGGGCGCCGGCAACGTCGTGTTCTACCTCGCCGTGGGCGCGCGCTTCTTCAAGCCGATCATCGAACGGCTCGGCAAGGCCGGTTTGCTCGACGAAAGCCAGGCGGGCAACGGCGCGTTTCGCCGCGTCGTGATCGAAAAGCCGTTTGGCGCCGACCTCGCCTCTGCCCGCGACCTGAACGCTCACCTGCTGAGCTTCATGAACGAATCGCAGGTCTATCGCATCGACCATTTCCTCGGCAAGGACACCGTGCAGAGCATTCTCGCCGTGCGCTTCGCCAACGCGCTGTTCGAGCCGGTGTGGCGGCGCGAATACATCGACTGCGTGCAGATCACGGCTTCCGAGGTGATCGGCGTGGAGGGGCGCGGCCGCTTCTACGAGCCGACCGGCGCGTTTCGCGACATGGTGCCGAACCATCTGTTCCAGTTGCTCGGCATGGTCGCGATGGAGCCGCCCAATTCCTTCGACGCCGAAGCGGTGCGCAACCGCAAAGCGGAAATATTCGACGCGCTCAAGCCGCTCACGCCCGACGACGTGGTGTTCGGGCAGTACGGCCAGGGCGCGGCGGGCGTGGCCTACCGCGACGAACCCGATGTCGCGAAGGACAGCCGCACCGAAACCTACGCCGCCGCGCGCGTGCAGATCGACAACTGGCGCTGGGCGGGCGTGCCGTTCTATCTGCGCACCGGCAAGCGGCTCGCCTCGCGGCGCACGGAAATCTCGGTGCAGCTCAAGCGCGTGCCGTTTCGCCTTTTCCGCGACACGCCCGTGGACGCGCTCACGCCCAACGTGCTGACGCTGCGCATCGACCCCACGCACGGCACGAGCTTCGACTTCAACGTCAAGACGCCGGGGCCGGTCGTGCAGATCGGCGCGGTGCACTCCACCTTCGACTACGACGACTTCTTCGCGGAACACGCCAATGTCGGCTACGAGACACTGCTGTACGATTGCATGCTCGGAGACCCGACGCTCTTTCAGCGCGCCGACGGCGTGGAAGCCGCCTGGGCGGCCGTGGATGGCGTACTGCATCCACCGCACGGCGCGTCGGTTACGGTGCACGACTATGCGGCGGGCAGCGCCGGCCCGGCGCAAGCCGATGCGCTGCTCGCGCGCGACGGCCACGCCTGGCGCTCGTTGGCGCCGGATGAGCCGCACGAGCCGCACAAGCCGCAAGCACCCGAAAAGCAGTGAACCCGACAGCAATGGAGGATGCATGGCCAATGTGAAAGCCGCGGTGAAAGCCCCGGCGAAAAAAGCGGCGAAAGCCCCCGCGAAGAAACCGGTGAAAGCCGCTGCAAAGAAGACCGCAAAAGCGCCCGCACGCCAATCGCGCGCATCGAGCGGCATCGAAAACATTCTCGCCATCGACATCGGCGGCACCGGCCTGAAGGCCGCGATCATCGATGCGGACGGCAACATGCGCACCCCGCGTGCGCGCGTGGCGACGCCCCACCCCTGCCCGCCCGCGCTGCTCGTCGAAACGCTTTGCACGCTCGTCGCGCCGTTGGTCGAGGCGTATCCGCCCACGCATGTTTCGATCGGCTTCCCTGGTTTCGTGCGCAACAATCGCGTGCTCACCGCCCCGCATCTCGGGCCCGATGGCTGGAACGACGTGCCGCTCGCCCAGATGCTCGGCGAGCGCCTCGGCATCCCTTCCGTGCGCATGATCAACGACGCGGAAATGCAGGGCCTCGCCGCCATCGAAGGGCGCGGTCTGGAGTTCGTCATGACGCTCGGCACGGGCGTGGGCACGGCGATGTTCCGCGACGGCGAGCTCATGCCCCACCTCGAACTCGCGCATCACCCGGTCAGCAAGAACCACGCGTACGACGAGTACATCGGCGACGCCGCGCGACGCAAGGCGGGCAAAAAACGCTGGAACAAGCGCGTCGAGAAGATCATCGGCGTTCTCGACTCGCTCGTGCACTACGACAAGCTGTGGATAGGCGGCGGCAACGCATCGCGCCTCACGTTCGAGCTGCCGCCGAACGTGGCCACCGTGTCGAACGACCGGGGCATCGAGGGCGGCGCGCGCCTGTGGCATCCGCGTTCGGTGCGCGAAACGCGCTAGGGCGCCTGCGGGACGCGCTCGTTGCGAATACGGGCGCGGCCGTTCAGCCCGCCGCGCCCGGCCAGGGCAATGCGCTCGCGCGCGTGCCCACCTTGCGGCCCACGATCTCGTAGATCGACACGTCGTCGCGCTCGAACGCCGTGGCCCAGTCGCGCAGATACGTGCACCAAGTCTGATACTTGCGGTCGTTCACGAGCTGGCGCAACGCCAGTTCCTTCGCGCGGAAGTTCGCCTCCCACAAGTGCAGCGTCCTCACGCAATGGCGCCGCAGGTTCTGGATGTTCGACACTTCGATGCCGCTTTCGCGCATCGCCGTCAACGCATAGCCCAGGTCGGGCAGTTCGTCGTCGGGGTAAAGATGGCGCGCGAGATACGCGCCGTTGTCGAGCCCGAAGCGCGAGTCGATGCTGCCCGGCCCCGTTGTCGTGATGCCGTGACTCACGAGCACGCCGTCGGCCGCGAGACGCTCCTGCAAGACTGTCACGTAATCCTGAAGATCGCTGCGGCCCTCGCACTCGAACACGCCCAGGCTCGTAATACGGTCGAATCGGCCTCTCACATCGGCGTACGATTGCAGACGGATGTCGACCCGGTCGGCAAGGCCCGCCGCCTTGACGCACTCGGTGGCCCATTCGAACTGGTTCCTCGACTGCGTGATGCCCGTGCAGCGTGCGCCGAACTTTTCGGCGGCGCGGATCACGAGCGCCCCCCAGCCGCAATCGACATCGAGCAGGCGGTGGTCAGGCCGCAAACCGATTTTCGTGAGCACGTGGTCGATTTTCTTGAGTTGCGCGGTAGTGAGGTCTTCGTCGCCGTTTTCGAACCATGCACACGAATAGACCATTCTGGGGTCGAGCCACATCGCATAGTATTCGTTCGGCACATCGCCCAGGTGCGCGTCGCGCTCGGACATCACGCTTGCCGCAACCGACTTCAGGAAGGAGCCGATTGCGCGTTTTGTTTTTCCCGCCGCTTTGTCTTCATCAGGCATCTATTTCTCCGGTGTGGGACGCTGCCAGTGGTCACTAACGATTCGCATCGGCGTGCTCGTCGGTTGCGCCCGGCCGTTTGCCGGTGGGCGCGAAGCGCTCGCTGCGCGGCACCCACACGCGCCGGAACTGCTCCCGTTCACGCTCCTCCGTGAACACCGACAAGGAAGGCTTGACCAGGTCGTGGCGGGATACGATGCCGAGCAGGCGGAAAGTCTTGTCATCCTCAACCACGGGAACGCGGTCAAGGCCCGTGATGGCGAGCCGCGCGGCCACGTTTCGGCATGTCTCGCCGGGCAACGCGATCTCGGGCCTGCCTTGGGAAAACAGACCGCCAATGGGCGCTTCCTTCATGCCGGCGGGTGAGCGGTCCAGCAAGGCGCGGTCGGCCATGCCCACGAGCACGCCGTCGGCCACGACGGGAAACGCGCGGAACTTTTGCTGCGCGCCGAAATAATCGCGCAGCACCTCGGCCACGCTCAAGCGCGCATCGATCGTCTGGACGCCTTTCGTCATCACCTCTTCCACATAGTGCCGTTCCAGCGGGTCGATACTGTATTCGCGATAGATGTGATAGCCGCGGCGCGCGATTTTCTCGGTCAGGATCGAGCGGCGCATCAGCAGCACCGTGAAGCCGTATGCCACGGCGGCCGAAGCGAGCAGTGGCAGCAGCGCGTTGGCGTCGCCCGTCAACTCGAACGCGAACACGGCGGCCATCACGGGCGCGCGCATCATGCCGCCGAGCGCCGCCGCCATGAAGATGAGCGGCCACACCGCCGGTTCGTTGCCGGGCATGTACGGCGCGGCGAGCGCGCCGACGCCCGCGCCCATCATGAGCAACGGAGCGAGCACGCCGCCCGAGGTGCCGGAGGCCAATGCGATGACCCAGATGATTGCCTTGACGACGACGATGCCGACCACGACCTGGATGGCGAGATGGTTGTGGAGGAGATCGCCGATCACGTCGTAGCCCACGCCCAGCGTGCGCGGCTGAAAATAGCCGCCGATGCCGACCGCGACCGCGCCCAGCGCCGGCCACCACATCCAGTGGATCGGCAGCCTGGCGAAGAGGTCTTCGACCTTGTAGAGCCACGTGGACAAACCCCAGGACAACGCGCCCGCGATCAACCCGGCAATGCCGGCAGAGACGATGCCAATGGGACCGAGCGGCAGCGTGTGCAGCGGAAACAGCGGGCCGTCGCCGAGCAGCAGCGGACGCGTGAAGCCCGCCACGGCGCAGGCGATGGCGACCGGCAACAGGCTGCGCGGACGCAGTTCGAAGAGCAGAAGCTCGATGGCGAGCAGCACGGCGGCAACCGGCGTGCCGAACACGGCGGTCATGCCCGCCACCGCGCCCGCGACCAGAAGCGCCTTGCGCTCCGCGCCGGAAAGGTGAAAGAACTGCGCGATGAGCGAGCCGATCGCGCCGCCCGTCATGATGATCGGGCCTTCGGCCCCGAACGGCCCGCCGCTGCCGATGGCAATGGCCGAGGCGAGCGGCTTGAGCACCGCCACCTTCGGCGACATCCTGCTCTTGCCGAACAGAATGGCTTCGATGGCTTCGGGAATGCCGTGGCCGCGAATCTGCTCCGAGCCGTAGCGCGCGATCAAGCCCACCACCAGACCGCCGACGACAGGAACCACGACGACGAGCAGGCCGAGCGTGTTCTGCGCGGGCGAGAGGTTCGCGGTGGAGAGCGTCTGGAAGAAAAACAGGTTCGTGAAGAAGTGGATGAGATGCAGGAGGAAGTCCGCCGCCACGGTGCTCAGGGCGCCGCCGGCGGCGGCGATGGCGCTGATGCGCAGGAGCCGGACATCGGTTGCGAAATCGCCCCGGTGATCGCCTTTATGGTCGCCCTTGTAATCGCTCATGGTTCCCCTTGCCGGGCGCAGCAGTGGTGTCGCCCTCCCCGTCATTTATATCACATTGTGATGTAAATGACGAAATCGCCGGAATGGCAAGCGGGTGTGTCGATCGAACGACAGCGAGCAGAACCATTGGGAGCCAGATCAGGCTCGCGCGGCGTCGGGCGCGGACTGCGCTAAAGTCTGCCTGGACGGGTGTCGATATCCCGTCATGGCACTCCGGTTCAACGGCCAAGGCCCGTCGCCTCGTGCGAGGCAACCCATGCGCCGCGCAAATTCGCAACGCTATTCAATAGTGGTGGTCGCAGGCATGCCGCACGCACGGAGAACCGGATTGCCCGGAACGCATAGCCGCTTCGAGGACGATGAAGAACGAAAGTTGTTCTGGGAAAGCGCCGCGCAAAGCTCGCGCCACCTCGCCGTAGCGGTGCAGCTGTTCGGGCTCGTGGCGTGGCTCATGTCGCGCGCCCTCGCCAATCCCAATGCGAGGTTCAGCACGCCGGACACGCTCATTGCGGTCGGCGGCATGCTCGCTTCGATGGGCATCACGTACGCATCGCGCGGCCGCCGCATGGACGGGTTCGGCCGCTTCGCCTGTGCGGCCTTCACGGCGCTCGCGTTTCACTCCAATCTGCCCGGTACGCAACACCCCGCGTTCTGGGTGCTCCCCATGGGCATTGTCATCATAGTGGGCATGGCCCCGGTGTTCTCGGGCTCCTGCAACTACGTGGCAAGCGCGCTCGTCGTCTGGCTCATCATCTCTCGCGGCGCGGTGAGCGAACTGCTGAACGCGCCGGAGCGCAACTGGATCGCGCTGTTCGCGCTCTCGGGCCTGGCGCTCGGGCTCCTGCTCAATGTGCTGTTCGTACAGGAGCGCAAAAAGACCTTCCTCGTGCAGCGAGAACTGGCGCGGCTCGCCTACCGCGACGCGCTCACCGAAATCCCCAATCGCCGCAGTTTCATGCTGGCGATCGACGAGTGTCGTGGCCGTCCATCGGCTGCCGAATACTGGCTGCTGCTCATCGACGTCGACGACTTCAAGCAGATCAACGACACCTCCGGGCACGACGTGGGCGACCAGGTGCTGATTGCGGCAGCCCAGGCGATCGCGCACTGCGCGACCCCGCATGTTTGCGGACGCCTGGGCGGTGAAGAATTCGGCGTGATCTATTCAGGCGACCGGCAAGGCGCTTACACGCTCGCTCACCGGATTCGCGACGCCGTGGCAAGCGAGTGCAGGTCCGGGCACACCGTGACGGTGAGCATCGGCATTGCGCGGATCGCGAGGCAGATCGGCGTGCCTGAAACGTTCCGCCTCGCCGATCGCGGGCTTTATGAAGCGAAGCGGCAAGGCAAGAACCGGTGCGTGCTCGTCAAACCGTAGCAAGGGTTCGCGGCCATTCTAATCAGTGATCCTTACTATTTCGATCGACTCTTGCGCGCAGGCGCGGGTGTATCGGCAAACAGTTCGATCACCAGATCGCGTAGCCAGCGATTTCCTTCGTCATGCTGAACGCGCGCGTGCCATAGCAGATGGATGGGCGCGGCGGGCAGCGTCATGGGCAGCGCGCACATGCCGAGCGCGAACGGCCTGGCCAGTTGCAGCGCGAGCCGCTCGGGCACCGTGGCGATGAGGTCGGTGCGTTGCAGGATATAACCCACGCTCATGAAGTGCGGCACCGTGAGCCGCACCTGGCGGCGCACGCCCCGCCGCTTGAGCCAGTCGTCCACCTGGCCGTGGCCCGTGCCCGCCGAAACGACCACGAGATGCTCGGCCTCGCGCCACGCGGCGAGCGTGAGCGGCGCGCTTTCGAGCGCATGGCCGCGCCTGAAGAGACAGACATAACGCTGATCGAACAGGCGCCGCTGGTAGAAGCCGCCCTTTAACTGCGGCAGCAAGCCGATGGCGAGATCGACGCGGCCCTCGGCCATCTCGTCGCTCAAATTGACGCTCGTGTTGCGCACCGTGTTGAGCGCCACGCCCGGCGCCACGCTCGACAACCGCTCCAGCAACTCCGGCAGGAACACCACTTCGCCAATATCGGTCATGCCGATCGTCATGGTGCGCGTGGCGCGCAACGGATCGAAGCCGGTTACGGGGTTGAGCGCCGCGTGCAGCGTGGCGAGCGCCTGCGCCACCGGCTCCGCGAGCCGCAGCGCGAAGGGCGTCGGCACCACGCCGCCCGGCCCGCGCACGAACAGCGGGTCGCCAAGCAGGCGGCGCAGTTTCGCGAGCGCGTTGCTCACGCCGGGCTGGCTCATGTTCATCTGTTCGGCCACGCTCGCCACGCGCCGTTCCTGCATGAGCCGCTGAAACAGCAGCAGCAGGTTGAGGTCGATCTCGCCCAGTTCCATACATTCATTCCAGTGATGAAGCAGATTCCTCCCATTTTATTGTGGGATGAAGGTTGCGTGCCGACAATACCGTCAAAGGCTCAAGCCTGGAAACCCGATATAGGAGACACCACCATGAAACAGATCGATCTGAAGATTGCTATCGTCGGCGCGGGCATCGGCGGCCTCACGCTTGCCCTTGCGCTGCGCGAGCACGGCATCGATGCCCGGCTCTACGAACAGACCGACGAGCTGCGCGAGGTGGGCGCGGCCGTCGCGCTCTCCGCCAACGCCACGCGCTTCTATGAGCGCATGGGACTGCGCCCCGAATTCGAAAAGGTATGCGCCGAGGTGCCCGGCCTCGTCTATCGCGACGGGCGCAGCGGCGCGCTCATCGGCCATCATCGCGGCGAGCCCGATTACCGCTCGCAGTTCGGCGGCTCGTATTGGGGCGTGCATCGCGCCGATCTGCAAACGGTGCTCTCCAGGGCCGTCGGCCTCGATCGCATCAAGCTCAGCCATCGTCTAGTCGATCTCGCGCAGCACCCGGAGCACGTGAGCCTCACGTTTGAAAACGGCGAGCGCGTGGAAGCCGATCTCGTGATCGGCGCGGACGGCGCGCGCTCGATCACGCGGCGCTGGATGCTCGGCTACGACGACGTGTTGTATTCGGGTTGCTCGGGCTTTCGCGGCGTGGTGCCGGCCGAACGCATGGACCTGCTGCCGGACCCCGAGACCATCCAGTTCTGGGTCGGGCCGGGCGGCCATTTGCTGCACTACCCGATTGGCGACAAGGGCGACCAGAATTTCCTGCTCGTCGAACGCCATCCCTCGCCCTGGCCGTCGCGCGACTGGGTCATGCCGGCGAACGAAGGCGAGCAGTTGCGCCATTTCAAGGACTGGCATCCGGCTGTGGTGCAGATGATTTCGGCGGTGCCGGTCAGCCAGCGCTGGGGCCTCTTTCATCGCCCGCCGCTCGGCCGCTGGAGCAAGGGCCGCGTGACCCTGATCGGCGACGCCGCGCATGCGCTCGTGCCGCACCACGGCCAGGGCGCGAACCAGTCGATCGAGGACGCCGTGGTGCTCGCCGCGCAACTGGCCAAGGCGGGACCGGGCAACTGGCGCGAGGCGCAGGAGGCGTACGAGCGCCTGCGCCGCGGCCGCACGCGCAAGGTGCAGTACGCGTCGATCTCCACGGCGGACGTGCTGCATCTGCCCGACGGCCCGGCCGCGCAGGCGCGCAATGCACGCCTCGGAACGCGCGAGGGCGTGATGCACCATCTCGGCTGGATTCACGACTTCGACGCGCTCGGCGAGGAACCGAGCGAGCGCCAGGGCGGCACGTGGCTGTGAGCGCGAGGGTGGCACCTGTCACGTGAGCTTAATACTCCGTTAAGCGGGGGCGCTCTAAAATCGGCGACTTCAACCGGAATCCTCGCCGCAAGGAGTGCCCATGCAACGTGCCGCCAATTCGCGCTATGACGTCGTTGCGCGTCTGCTTCACTGGCTTGTCGTCGCCCTCGTCGCGGCGCAGTTCGTGATCGGCTGGACCATGCCCGACGTGCATCGCGACACGCGCCCCACGGGCGAGATCGCGTGGCACCTGGGCGTGGGTGTCGCGCTCCTTGCCGCGATGGCGTGCCGCGTGATCTGGCGCGCGACGCATCGGCCGCCCGCCGACGCGCAGCCGCCGCTGCTGCGCGCGGTGTCGGGCCTCACGCACTTCGGCTTGTATGCGCTGCTCGTTGCGGTGCCCGTGCTCGGGTGGATCAATGCCTCCTCGCGCGCGTGGGCGCTCACGCTGTTCGGCGTCGTTCCGCTGCCCGCGCTCTCGCCCTCCGGCTCGTCGTTCGGGCACGCCATGGGCGACGTTCACGGGGTGCTGGCGTGGGTGCTGTTCGGACTCATCTGCCTGCATGTGGCGGCCGCGCTCTATCATCGTTTCGTGCTCAACGATCGCGTCTTGCAGCGCATGATCTAGCGCCTCGCCAGGCGCCGGATCAGTCGAGCCAGCCGCGCAGCCGCGCGTGATCGAGAAAGCGATAGATGTCGGGCGCAAGCTCGGAGGTGCGGTAGAGCCCCTCCAGTTCGCCGATGATCTCGTCGAGTTCGTGCGCGCCGTCGCAGCGCGCGAGTATTTCGCCGGCGCTCGAATTGAGCCTCACCATCCCGTCGGGATAAAGCAGCACGTACGCGTCCTGGGCCGCCTCCCACTGCAAGCGGTATATGCCGCGCAAGCGCGGACGCAGCGGCACGCCGCTGCCTGCATCGGGCTCTATGGAATTCATACGGGCCATGTCTTTTTCGACCGCTTCGAGAACCGGGCTGCACCTGGCCGGTCCGCTTCCTGTTCGTTAGCAGTCCATGCATTCATCGTCTTGCCGGAAACCGCGCACCGCCCGCCTGGCCTGAATGGCTTCGCGAGCGGCACGCCACTGCGCGCTCAGCGATTGGCGATATACATCGTGATTTCAAAGCCGAAACGCAGCTCGGTGTAGGAAGGGGTGGTCCATTGCATGGCGTGTCTCCTTGTTTGCGATTGGGTTGATGTGCCGCCTGGATGTGCGGCCGCATTGTGCAAAGCAAGGGTTATGCCGATGTCGTCAAGCCGCACCGGCGCAGCGAACGCTCCACGCGGGAATAGCGCATTCGCAAAAGCGCGGTGCTTTCGGCAGACGTAAGGGGGGCCGAACACGCAACGCCCGCAGCATTCGCGTGCTCAGTGGTGTTGCGTTTCGGAACACGGGTGCTACAGGATGAAACACCCGTGTGACAGGAGGCGGCGCAAGGAGCCGGTCGGGCTGCCTTGCGCCGAACGCTTCAGGCGTCGCCGGAACCGCGACTGGAATCGGCGGCGGGCATTTTGCGGTAGATGGTATTGCGCGACACGCCCAGCGCGCGCGCCGCGGCCGACACGTTGCCGCCGTGCCGCGCGAGCGTGGCCGCGATCATCGACGCGGTGACGTCCACGAGCCGGGCATCCTCCATCGCGAACGACTCCGTCCCGGACGATGCCGCCGATGCAGCGGACGCAGCAGACGCCTCAGGGGCATCGGGCAGGCGCCGCGCTTCGGTGCGGCAACGCAGATCGTCGAAGAAGTCATCGGGCAAATGCTCGCGCCTGATCTCGCCATCCTCGTCGACCATCGCGGCGGCGGTGCGCAGCAGGTTGCCGAGCTGCCGGAAGTTGCCGGGCCAGGCGCAGCGCTCGAACAGCGCCATCACGTCGGGCGCGACGCTGAGCGGCCTGCTCGCACACCCGTGCGATTCGCGCTGTAGCAGCTTCTGGATCACGACCGAGAGATCGCTGCGCTCGCGCAGCGGCGGCAGGCGCACGACCAGGCCGTTGAGCCGGTAATACAGGTCCTCGCGGAAGCGGTTCTGCGCGATCATCTCGCGCAGGTCGCGGTGCGTCGCGCAGATGATCGCGATATCCACGGGAATCGACTTCGTCGAGCCGAGCGGATTGACCACGCGCTCCTGCAACACGCGCAGGAGCCGCACTTGCAGCGGATACGGCATGTCGCCGATTTCGTCGAGAAACAGCGTGCCGCCGTTCGCCTGCAACAGCTTGCCCGCCGCGCCCTTGCGCCGTGCGCCGGTAAACGCGCCCTCTTCGTAGCCGAACAGTTCCGATTCGATCAGCGATTCCGGAATCGACGCGCAGTTCACAGCCACGAACGGCTGGTCGCGGCGCGGCGAGTCGTTGTGAATGGCCTGCGCGAGCAGTTCCTTGCCCGTGCCTGTCTCGCCCGTGATGAGCAGCGGAATGTCCTTGCCGATCACCTTGCGCACCTTCGCGATCACGAGCGCGACCTGCGAGTCGCCCGTGTCGAGATAGCTCAGGCGCGAAAGCCCCGCGGACGGCGCGGGCACCGTCGTCGCTCGCGCGGCCGGTTGCGCAGCGCCATGCACGGTGAACGGCCGGCTCCCTTCGGCCAGCGACGCGCGCCGGTACTGCACGCGCGCGCATACGACCGCGCCATTGGCGAGATTGAGCATCAGATGCGGTTCGAGGCTCGCGCGCATGCGGTCGATCAGTTGCGCGCTCGTGGTCTGGAACAGCGACGACAGCGTATGCGCGCGCAGCGCCGCGAGCGGCATGCCGAGCTGGAACTGCGCGCTGCGGTTGGCCGAGAGAAAGCGCCCGTCGCTCGTGAACGCGACGATGCCTTCCATCAGCGTGCCGAGAAACTCCGGGCGGCCGTGAAACGACACCTGAAGCGTTTCCTGAAACGTCGTCGCGAACAAATGATTCTCGATCATCTGCACGGACATGCGCGCGAGCGCCATGGTGTGCTGGTGATAACTGCGATGATCGCCCGTCACGTCGAGCACGCCCACCACGTCGCCATACGGGTCGAAGATCGGCACGCTGGAGCAGGTGAGAAAGCGGTTCGCCGCGAGGTAATGCTGGTCGCCATGAACCACCATCGCGCAGCGCTCCGCGAGCGCGGTGCCGATCGCATTGGTGCCCTGGCGGTCTTCGGCCCAGTTCGCGCCGGGCCGCAAGGCCACTTTTTCGGCGCGCTGGAGAAAGTCGTCGTCGCCGATCGAATGCAGGATCAAGCCTTCGGCGTTGGTCAGCACGATCATGCTTTGCGTGTTGACAATCTGCTCGTGCAGCGTCTCCATCACCGGCGTGGCATGCACGCACAGCACGCGGTTCTGTTCGCGTTTCAGTTCGAGTCCCACGCCCGAAAGGACATCGTAATCGGGCCTGCCCGATGCATGCAGACCGAACGTCTCCGACCGTTCGTGCGCTTTCTGGATTGCCGGCGTGGGCCAGCCATTGGACACAACGGCCACAAACCCGGTAGCCGGATGAACATCGTCGCGCATTCTCTCCTCCACGATTGGCCGGTGCCTTGCCGGACATTTGAGTGTCTTTAGTAGCAAGGTCCGGGCCATGCGTCTGTCGGCGGAAGCCGACCTGTTTGCGCTAAACGCGCGCGCGACGCGCAACACGCCATGTAAGCGAATCGTAGGCAAAAGCGCATACGTAATGAACGTAATGACCTTGCGCAGCGTCGATTCGCCAGGTTGTGTAATACCGCAAATCGCTCGCTGCGCGAAATGCGGGCTCACCCCGATACGCGCGAATCCGGCGAATCCAGCGGATACGGCCCCACGATTTGCGAAGGGATTCGTACGATCGAAATGGAGCGCACCGAGCGCGTCCTCGCGAGGCGTGTTGAACCGTCATTCGCATATCGATGCGTACACAACTATTTTTCGATTGCCCTCGCGCAGGATCGACTGTCACGTTCGCCAACACTTTTCGCAATGGCCTGTACCGGGATGCAACACATCTGCCGCCGCGCAACGCATGGCCCGCACGCGCGTCATCGCCCGCAATCGCCCGCCGCGCGGGGCGTTGGCGCGAATGGCACACGACTTGCGATACGGGGTACGCACCCGGATCGGCGCCACTCTTCATGCATCGCCCCTGACCGCTTGCCGGCCGTGCACCCACAAATACCCAGGAGACGAAGATGAAGAGACGCTCGGCTGCGGCAAGCCGGCTCACGGCCTGCGCAATGGTCATCGCTACGGCGACGACCTTGAATACCGGTCCGGTGAATGCCGCCTCGGACTATCCGCCCGTGACCTACGACCGCCTGACCCGCGCGCAGAGCGATCCCGGCTGGCTCACCTACTACCGCAGCTACAACGGCCAGTCGCATTCGCCGCTCAAGCAGATCGACGCTTCGAACGTGGGCCAGTTGAAACAGGCATGGAGCTATCAGTTCCCCGCCGAGCTGAAGCAGGGCTTCGAGGCGACACCGATCGTCAACGGCGACTATCTCTTTGTCAGCACACCGAAGGACAACGTCTACGCGTTCGATGCGAAAACAGGCACGCAGCTCTGGAAATACGAGCCCAAGCTCGGCGCGGAGTCGTTCAAGACCGCCTGCTGCGACGTGGTGAACCGTGGCGTCGCGCTGTACGGCAAGAACGTTTATATCGCCATGCTGAGCGGCGAGATCGCCGCGCTCGACGCAAAGAGCGGCAACGTGGTCTGGAAGAAGCAGATGTTCGAGCCGGGCCTGGGTTACGCGTTCTCGCTCGCGCCGCTCGCGCTCGACGGCTCGATCGTGGTGGGCACCTCGGGCGGCGAGTACGGCATTCGCGGCTATATTGCGGCGCTAGACCCCAACGACGGCGCGATCAAGTGGAAGCGCTACACCATTCCGGGCTCGGGCGAAAAAGGCGCGGAAACCTGGCCCGACGGCATGCAGGCGCACGGCGGCGGCGCCGCGTGGCTCACCGGCACCTACGACGCCGCGAGCCGCACGCTGTACTGGGGCGTGGGCAATCCCGGCCCGTGGCTGGCCGCGCTGCGCCCCGGCGACAATCTGTACTCCGATTCATTGCTCGCGCTCGACCCGAAGAACGGCGACCTCAAGTGGCACTATCAATACACGAGCAATGACACCTGGGACTATGACGGCGTCAACACGCCGATCCTCGCGAACATTCAGTACAAGGGCAAGGACTACGACGCCATCATCCACGCCGACCGCAACGGCTTCTTCCACGCGATCGACCGCCAGACGGGCAAGCTGATCTACGCCGAGCCGTTCGTGAAGGCCACCTCGGTCACGGGCTACACCGCCGACGGCAAGCCCGTGCAGGACGAGTCGAAATACCCGAAGGCCGGCACGACCATCAACACCTGCCCGAGCTTTCTGGGCGGCAAGAACTGGTGGTCGGTGTCCTACGATCCCGAGCGCCATATTGCCGTGGTGCCCTCGCTGCATGCGTGCATGAGCCTTTCGGGCAAGTCGGTGAGCTACATGGAAGGCCTGCCCTATCTCGGCGAAGGCTTTGAAATTCAGCCCGAACCGGGCAGCGAAGGCTTCGGCGAACTTCAGGCCATCGACGTGAACACAGGCAAGAAGCTCTGGGGTCACTGGAGCAAGATGCCCTGGAACGGCGGTGTGGCGACCACGGCGAGCGGTCTTGCGTTCAGCGGCTCGCTCGACGGCCATCTCTACGCGTTCGACGTCTCCACGGGCAAGGTCCTGTGGGAGAGCCCGCAACTGGCGAGCGGCATCATCGCGCAACCGTCGGTGTTCGAAGTGGACGGCAAGGAATACGTGGCCGTGCTCGCAGGCTACGGCGGCGCGAATCCGATCTGGGGCGGCCCGATGGCCGACGTGGCGAAGGACGTGCCGCGCGGCGGCACGCTCTACGTGTTCGCGCTCGACCGGGGCTGAGCACGGCACCTGTTATCCGCCGCGCGCGACGGCTTCGCGTGCGCGGCGTCTCCCGCTTTTACTGGAACGTATGACCATGAACATCCGACTCACCCATATCGCGGTGGCCGTCGCACTCGCGGCAGGCGTCGCGCAAGCGCCCGTGCGCGCCGCGACGACCGCCGTGCGCGTATGCACGCTGCCCGGCAGCCCCTCGGCTACGCTCGACAAGAGCGTGGCGAGCGCCGTGCTCAAGAGCGCGGGCGTGCCCGCCACATTCGTCACGCGCGGCATCGACGACGACGGCGGCGACGACGGCATCTCGGCCCACGAACTCGCAGGCGCGCTCGGCCGCGACTGCGACCTCGTCGTGGGCTTCCCGCGCTCGACTGTCGCCGACGCATCGGGCTCGCAGATGATCTTCTCGCAAGGCTATCTGCGCTCGGGCTACGTGAGCATCACGTTGCGCGACGCACACAGCGGGCACGCCGCGCCGACCTCCCCCGACGGCAAGGAAACCATCGCCGCCACCTGGTCCAGCCCGTCGCAACTGATCGCCGTGCAGGAGAAGAACGCGCGCTTCGATCTGGAAAATACGTCGGCGCTCACCGTCGATGCCGTCGCCAAGGGTCGCGCGCAGCGCGCGATCGTCTGGTATCCGGCGGTCGTGGCTTATCAGCGCAAGCACCCGGAACATCAGTTCGCCATTGCGGCCGCGTCGTCGCCCTATGCCGACTGGAACCTCGTGTTCGCTTCGGGCCCCGGCATGCAGGCACTGCAAAAGCGCATTGACGACACGCTCGCGCAAATGAGCGACGATGGCCGCCTCGCCTCGCTCACGCGCGGCTGGACGCTGCCGCAAGGCGCGGCGAGCGCGAGCAATGCGCACACGAGCGTCGCCTACCTCGACGGCGCGAACCTGCCGCACGCGCATTCCGCCATCCGTTCGGCGCGCGCGCCGCGCGAGAGCACGGCAGGCGCGATCATCAAGGTCGCCGCAACGGCGGGCGGCGCCGCTCCCGCGTTCGATCACGACCAGGTCGTTCACGGCGAGCATCTTTATGCGGACTCCTGTGCAAAATGCCACGGCGAGAAACTCGAAGGCATCACCGCGCCCGCGCTGAGCGGACCGGCCTTCGCCCCGGCGGCGAATTCGCATCTGACGATAGGCGGCATCTACCAGTACATGTCGACCAACATGCCGGCCGACCGTCCCGGCAAGATGAGCGATCAGGAATACACCGACCTGATGGCCTTCCTGCTCTACACCAACGGGTATGACGCAGGCAATGCCAAGCTGACGGCCGATGTCGCGCAAACGTCGACGACGCCGCTGAACGCCGGCCCGCGCCACTAACCTCTTGCCATTCAATATCAGTCAGGACACCGCATGATTACCCGCAATCGCAGAACCTTCATCCTTCAAGCCGCCGGATTGTGCGCGGCGCTCGCAACGACGGGCAGCGCATTCGCCGCACCCGCTGCCGTTGACGAAAGCGACGCCACGGCGAAGTCGCTCGGCTATCGCGTCAAGGCGAGCAGCGTGGACGCGGGCAAGTTCCCGAAGTATCAGGCGGGCCAACGCTGCGCGAATTGCCGCTTCTACACGGGCGCGGCCGGCGAGGCGGCCGGCCCGTGCCCGATGTTCCCCGGCAAGGCGGTGGCGGCCGATGGCTGGTGCAACGTCTACGCGCAACGCGCCTGATCGCCGCCGTCACGCGCGGCTCACAGCGCCATGCCGCCGTCCATGGTGAGGCTCGAACCTGTCATGTAGCCCGCCTCCTTGCGCGAGAGCCACGCAACGAGCCCGGCGATCTCGTCCGGGTCCGCTGCGCGCTTGAGCGGGATGAGCGGTTTGATCGCCTCGATATGATCGGCGGTCATGTCCGTGATCGTGGGCCCTGGCTGGATATTGTTCACCGTGATGCCGCGGCTCGCCAGATCGACCGCGGCCCCCTTCACCATGACGGCAACGGCCGCTTTCGTCATGGCATAGACGCTGGAGCCGGGGTGGCCGCTGCGCACCGCCGTATTGCTGCCGATCGTGATGATGCGCCCGCCTTCGCCAAGCCGCGAGGCGGCGGCCTGGATCGAAAGAAACACGCCGCGCACATTGATATCGAGCATGCGGTCGAGATCCTCCACGCTCACGGTCGCGATGTCGCCGAGCATCAGGATGCCCGCGTTGACCACGGCGATGTCGAGCTTGCCGAAGCGCTCCATGGTCTTCGCGACCGCCGCCTTGATCGCGGCCGGGTCCGCGCTGTCCGCCTGAATGGCGAGACCGGCGCGCCCCGAGGCTTCGATTGCCACAACCGTTTCGGCCGCGCGCTGCGGCGCCGAAACATAGGTCAGCGCGACATCGGCGCCCTCTCGCGCGAGCCGTCGCGCGGCGGCAGCGCCTATGCCTCGCGAGCCGCCAAAAACGAGCGCGGTTTTTCCGACCAGACTGGTCTGGGTTTCCATCGATCCCTCCTTTATTGACAGTTCAGTCCATAATTAGGTAAATAAAAGCGCGAGCATTGCTCGCGCTTTATGCAGTCCTGCGTGAATCGACTTGCGCTAGCGCGCCCTGAAGCGGTCGACGGCAAAGCGGGCCAGCGTGCGCAGGCTTTTCGCGTCGCTTCCCGCACGCGCGCCAAGCTGGATGCCCTGCATCGTCATCAGCACGAAGGCGGCGGCCTGGCGCGCGTCGAAACCGGAGTCGATTTCTCCGCTCGCCTGGCCCTCGCGAATGCGCTCCACCAGCCGCCGCGACAATTTCGGCCCGACCTTGCCGCGCAGTTCCGCGAGTTCCATATCGTCCGCGCCGAATTCGCTCACGGCGCCCACGCCCATGCAGCCCAGCGCGCGCTCGCCGTCGTCGTCGGCCACGAGGCCCAGCAAGAGCGCCTCGATGCCGTCCAGCGGCGAAGCCTCGCCATTCAGGCGCGCCAGGTGCCCCGCCGTGCTTTCGCGCTGATAGCGTTCCAGCGCTTCGAGGTAGAGCCTGCGCTTGTCGCCGAAGGCGTTATACAGGCTCTGCCGCCCGATATTCATCGCGGCGAGCAGATCCTCTGTGGACGTCGACGCATAGCCTTTCGCCCAGAAAACGCGCAGTGCGCGCTCCAGCGCTTCGTCCCGATCGAACTCTCGTGGTCTAACCATGGGGTGAGCATAGAATTAATGGACTGATCTGTCAATAACAGTCGAAAACGCACAGCCGTGAGTCAAACGCGCGCCATCGAACCGTGGACATCGCGCGGCGGATCATCGAGAATCGGCGAATCGTGAACTCCCACCGGCATGTTCCGTTCGCACCATGAAAATCGCGGCGCTTTCCGATATTCACGGCAATCTCGCGGCGCTGGAAGCCGTGCTGGCCGATATTCAGCAGCAAGGGGCGGACGTGATCGTCAACCTCGGCGACATTCTCTCTGGCCCGCTTTATCCCTCGCAAACCGCCGACCTCCTCATGCGTCTTGGGTTGCCCACCATCCGGGGCAATCATGAAAGACAGTTGCTCGGCGCGGACCCTGCGCGCATGGGGCCATCGGATCGCTTCGCGCGCGGCGTGCTGAGCGCCGCGCAGCTGGCCTGGGTGCGCGACTTGCCCGCCACGCTGCGGCTGGACGACGACGTGCTGCTCGTGCACGGCACCCCGCAGGACGACCTCTCCTATTTCCTCGAAACCGTCATGGCGAGCGGCTGCCGGACCGCCACGCACGACGAGGTCCGCCGCCGCGCGGCGGATGCCGAGGCCACGCTGATCCTGTGCGGCCACACCCATCTCCAGCGCACGATGAAGCTAGCGGACGGCCGCCTGATCGTGAATCCCGGCAGTGTCGGCCTGCCCGCCTACGAAGACAGCCAGCCCTTCGCGCATCGCATGGAGGCGGGCTCACCGCATGCGCGTTACGCGAGCGTCACCCGCAGCCCGCGCGGCTGGGAAGTGGAGTTTCGCGCCGTCGAATACGACTGGCATGCCGCCGCGGACCTCGCGGCGTCGAACGGCCGCCCCGACTGGGAACGGGCGCTGCGCACCGGCTACTGCTGACGCGCTGCGCGCCCGGCCAGACTCTCAAGCCGCGCCGATGTACGGTTGCAAGGCCTTCAGCCAGCACGCCACCACCACCGCGCCGCCATCGGGCGAGCCCTTGGCGCGCTCGCCCAGATAGCTCGCCCTGCCCGCGCGAGGCGTCATGTGAGCCGTGTTGTGGGCGCCCTGCCCGGCGGCGAGCACCGCAGCGGCCCATGCTTCGCCAACGGGTTGTCCCGCGTTCAGCCCGTTTTCGAACGCGTCGACCGCGGGCGCCAATGCGTCCAGCATCGTGCGGTCGCCCGGCTTCGCGCCGCCCAGTTCGGTGATCGCTGCGGCCGCACTGCGCATCGCGGCCGCCCAGTCGCGCGCGCCCGGCTCGGCATGCGCCGCGAGCGTGCGCGAAGCACGCAGCAGCGCCGTAGCGTAGAACGGCCCCGAGCTGCCCGCAATCGCGCGGCGCAACGCGGCGCCAAGCGCGGCCAGCGCGCCGTGCGGTGTGACGAGCGCACCTTGCGGCACGGCGAGGATGGCGTGCGCGGCGCGACTCATGCTCGCGCCGAGATCACCGTCACCGGCGCGGGTGTCGAGATCGGTGAACAGCGCCTCGTTTTGCAGCAGCGCGTGCGCCACGGCATCGAACGCGGGCTTCAGGCGCGGCTCCCACACTTCGCTGCCTCCCGGCACTTGCGGCGCACCGTCGTCCGCGAGCAAGCTGGACCCGCCATCCGCGGGCTCCACGCGAATCTGGAGATTGAGCGTGCCGACGCCGGGCCACGCACGTGCCTCGGTATCGGCGTCGAGCAGCGCGATGCGCGCATCGTCGAGCCGCAGCAGGGAGATCGAGCAGCCCGGCATGTCGAGCGCCGAAAGGAAGGTGCCCGTCCACGCGCGTTCGACGGCGATGCCGCGCCGGTTCAGGCTCTCGAATGCATCGCGCATGATGATCGCCAGTTCCATTTCGGGCGTCGCGCCCAGCCCGTTCACGAGCAACGCGACGCGCTCGCCGCTTTTCAATGCGAGTTCGTCGATGATGTTGGCGAGCAGCGTCTCCGCCAATTCGCGCGCCGGCAGCGGCACCGTGCGCTCCACGCCTTTCTCGCCATGAATGCCCATGCCGAGTTCGATCTCGTTCTCCGCGAGGCGAAAGCCGGCCTGTTCCGCACCGGGCAGCGTGCATCCGTCGAGCGCCACCCCCATCGTGCCGAGGTTCTCGGCCACGCTGCGCGCGATAGCCGCCACCTGCGCCAGCGCGTCGCCCCTGGCCGCGGCGGCGCCCGCGATCTTGTGCACGAGCACCGTACCCGCAATGCCGCGCCGCTGGTGGCGCTCGGTGCGGCCGCGCAGCGACACGTCGTCGGCCACGATGACGATTTCCACGGGGATGCCCACGGATCTCGCCAATTCGGCCGCGAGACCGAAATTGAGCCGGTCGCCGGTGTAGTTCTTCACGATGAGCAACGCACCGTTCGGGCCCGCGCTCGCGCGAATCGCGGCAAGCACGGCGTCGGTGGGCGGCGAGGTGAACACCTCGCCGCAAACGGCCGCGCTGAGCATGCCCTGCCCCACATAGCCGCCGTGTGCGGGCTCGTGACCGCTGCCGCCGCCCGAAATCACGGCGACGCTACGCTGCGGCGGGGCGGGAAGCCCCTTGCGCACGAGAACGTTTTCGTCGCCGAGAACGCCGACATGCGGCGCGGTGCGGGCAATGCCTTCGAGCATCTCGCGCACGACGAGCGACGGGCTGTTGACGAGTTTCTTCATGACGGTGCCTGGAAAGAATGACAGGAACAGTGGCGCGGTGCGCCGCGCCGCCTATTGAAACACGAGATACACAAGCGGGACATGCGCGCGGCATGGGCGCGCGCTTCACTACGCACTCACTGCGCATCACCTGGCGTCGTGTAGGTAAAAATACCAATCAAACCCGTACGACGAATACCCGATATTGAGGCAGTAGCGTCCGAAACGCGGACTTGTTTGCGCCTTCGCTGCCTGCATGGCGGGCGCGCCATGGCCACTTTGCCCGCCGTGAGCGGGGAAATGCACGCGAGGAATGGGCGGCGATGAACGTAGCTGAAAGACATGAACCCACCGCGAGAGGATCGTAGCGCGCCCCCGTCCGTGCCTGGTCGCGCCAGGCTCATCAAATGGCTCACAGGGCCGCGCGCCATTTTCTATGGCAGCCTCGTGGTGGCCTTCGTCATGGCGTCGCTGTGCGCGACGGTGCTCTACCAAAGCCGCCACGACGCAATGGAACGCGCGCGCGAAAACTCGCGCAATGTCGCGCTCATTGCCGAGCGCGACATCGAACGCAACTTCGAGCTGTACGCGCTTTCGCTGCAAGCCGTCGTCGAAGGCCTGGGCAAGCCCGAGGTGATGGCGCTGCCGCCGCATCTGCGCAGCCAGCTTCTGTTCGATCGCGCCGCCACGGCGGACTACCTGGGCTCGATGCTCGTGCTCGACGCGGCGGGCAACGTCGTCATGGACTCGGCAAGCGACACGCCGCGCAAGGCCAATTTCGCCGATCGCGACTACTTCACGGTCCAGCGCGACAATCCCAACGCCGGTCTCTTCGTCAGCGCGCCGTTCCACTCGCGCCTGCGCAACGGCGCGCCGAGCATTGCGCTCAGCCGCAGGCTCTCGAACGCCGACGGCAGCTTCGCCGGGATCGTCATGATCGCCATTAATCTGGAGTATTTTCATCGCCTTTTCGCGGGGCTTTCGCTCGGCCCGCACGGCGCGATTTCGGTGATCGCGCAAAACGGCGTGATGATCATGCGTCAGCCCTACGACTCGGCGGTCGTCGGGCGCAACATCAGCAAGGCCAGCACGTTCCGCAAGTTCCGCTCGGCGGCCGAAGGCAGCTTTCTCGACACGTCGTCGATCGACGGCGTGCGCAGACTGTATTTCTTCCGTAATTTTCCGCAGTTGCCGCTCATCATCATGGTCGCGGAAGCGCAACCCGATATCTACGCCGCATGGCGGCGGCGAGCGCTCACGATCGGCTCGCTCATGGGCGCTTTCGCGCTGGGCTTCGTTGCGCTCTCGTTCATGTTGGGCACGCAGTTGCGGCGCAGAATGCGGGCCGAGTCCGAGTTGGAGCTGCTCGCCCGAACCGACAGCCTCACCGGCCTGCACAACCGCCGCACGCTAGGCGAAATTCTCGACCTGGAGTGGCGCCGCGCGAGGCGCGCGCGCGGCGTGTTCTCCCTGCTGTTCGTCGATATCGACCGCTTCAAGGCCTATAACGACAAATACGGCCACCAGGCCGGCGACGACGCGCTTGCGGCCGTGGCGCGCTGCATCGGCGAAAACATCCGGCGGCCCGCCGACACGGCCGCGCGCTACGGCGGCGAGGAATTCATCGTCGTGCTGCCCGATACGCTGCGCGAAGGCGCATACGCGATTGCCGAGAAAATCCGCCTTGCCATCAGCGAGCTCGCCATCGAGCATTCGGAAAGCGAGTATGGCCGCGTCACCGCGAGCATCGGCTCGGCGAGCTGGACGCCGGAGCAGGACATCGACGTCACCCAGGTCATCAAGGCGGCCGATCAGGCGTTGTACGACGCCAAGGCGCGCGGCAGGAACCGGGTTGCGACCTGCGCGGCGTAACGCGCGCCCGCTATTTGTGGGGCGCGCGGTTAGCGCGGTTTCCGGATTGATCTCCAGTCCGAATCAATCAGCCAACATCCGTAATGGGTCTCCCCAATCTCCAGGTGTTATCAAACGGATAACACGTGCGCTTATTCATCACAAATACTCGAAACCGCCACAAAATCGATCGAATGTAAATTTCTTGAAGTCGGAATTCTCTCTACTACTATGAATAGATAATTCAAACACTTAAATCCGCTATTTCGAGCGATTCACCCAGATTTTTAAGGGTCCGTTCGCCCAATCGCAAAGCAAGGCTTTCCGGACGTTTCATAACCGGTCTCGACACCGGCTTCCTGTCCGGTCAAACGCGCGGTCAGACACGCGCTCAGACGCGCGGTCATGCGCGGCGTCACTCCTCTTCCTGCCTCTGGAGATCGAACCATGAAAAGCCAACTCGTCGTTTCCGCCATCGCAGCGCTCCTCATCGGCGTTAGCCCTTCCGTGTTCGCACAAGGGGCATCGGGCGGCGACCAAAGCCAGGGCACCGGCCGCCAGCAGGTCATGCCGACCATGCCGCATCGCGACTGGCACGAGGGGCAGCAGGTTCCGTCGAAGTACCGGCATTACAACTACGTCATGAACGACTGGAAGTCACATAGTCTCGACGCGCCGAAGCGGGGTCAGCAATGGCTCGGCGTGAACGGCGACTACGTGCTGGTCACCCGGAGCAACTGGAAGATTTCGAAGATCGTTTCGGGTACGGAATGACGCGGGGGGGCTACGCGAAGGTAGCCCCGCGAAGATAGACCTCGAATCCAGGCATGGACGAACGCCATGCCTGTGCACACATCAGTCGACCAGTCGTGAGCGGAGGCGTTTGTACTCGTCCTCCGTGAGCGACCCTGTCGATTTCAGACGGTCGAGCTTTTCGATTTCATCGGCAATGCTGTAGCCGACGACCTGCCGCAGTTCGTCGCGCGCCTTCTGCGCGCGTTCCTGGTTGCGCGTCGCCATGTCCCGGCCCTGCGTGAGGATATAGGCGAATATGCCGATATACGGCAGCACGATGAGAAAGATCACCCAGACAATCTTCAGAAATCCCGATATATCGCTTCTGCGGAACAGATCGCTCGTTATCGTGATGAACAACCAGAACCACAAGATGAACATGAATATCGAAAAGGTATCGATAATAAAGTTCGAAAACGTAAATCCATTTGCAAAGATCATGGATGCTCTCCGTGGGTAGCGTGACGAAGCCCGCAACGGCGCGCGAACGCGGGCATCATGGATGCGAGACGACGCCGTACACTTTGACTGCCTGACTGCTCACGGCCGGCTGGCATGCAAGGGGCCCGGACGGACCGCCGTTTCTGTCGTCAGGCCAGACCGCGCGTGCGCTCGCTGCGGCCAATCGGCGCGAGGCCCATCGCGATGAGATCGAGGCCGAGAAATAGCCCGAGCAGCGGCACGGGCACGCTCGGGAAATTGGCGGCAAGGAAGATGGCAAGGAGAAACGACAGTGTGGCGCTGACAATGCCGATGTTGTTGATCTTCACGTCCTGCTCGATCGACGCAATGATCTTGAAGAAGCCGTCGAGCACGAAGAAGATCATCAGCATGACGGTGAGGCCGCGCGCCCGCGCGCTGTCATTCACGAGGATCAGGATACCGATGAGCAGCGGCACGACGACCGGTGGAATGCGCCTGAGCGTGAGCTTCCAGCCTCTCGCCATGAACAGGTTCAACGCATGCACGAAGCCGCAGAACAGCAGCATTCTTGCGATGAAAAGCGTGCCGATCAGCGACCGGTTGGTCAGCGACAAGACGATGCAGAGGATGCCTCCGGCCACGAGGAGCGTGGAACTCGCGACAGGGAAGAATGCACGCTTTTTCATATTCGAATGTAACTGGGTCTATACGGTTACATAGCCGGCCGCCACTGGCTTGCGCGTATGCGTGTCGGGTTGTCGAATGGTTGAATCGCTGGCCTTTACGAAATTAAGCGTTCTACTAGCAATCGTGAATGGAAAGTATAGTGCCTGAGTCCGCAAATACAAGCGCGCTCCGTGCCACGCCGTGTTGAACCGCGCCTCGCGGCGCCGAAGTGCGAGTGCATCGTGAACCTCGAAAGCCGCCACCGTTTCACTTTCAGCACCCATGGCGAGCACTTCCTGCTCGACGGCGAGCCCATGCAGATTCGCAGCGGCGAATTGCACCCCGCCCGCATCCCGCATGAATACTGGCAACACCGGATTCGCATGACGAGAGCCATGGGGATGAACTGCGTTGCGCTGTACGTCATGTGGAATTATCACGAGACCCATAAGGGCGTATTCGATTTCGAGAGCGCCGACCGCGATATCGCGGCCTTTATCCGCCTGTGCCAGTCAGAGGGAATGTGGGTGCTGCTGCGTCCCGGTCCGTATGTGTGCGCCGAATGGGACCTGGGCGGCCTTCCTTCGTACCTCTTGAGCGAACCCGATATTCGCTTGCGCACCGACTCGGCCACCGACCCGCGCTACATGGCGGCCGTGGCCCGTTATATCGGCGCACTGGCTCCCCGCGTTCTACCGTTGATGATCGAGCACGGCGGACCCATCCTGATGATCCAGATCGAGAACGAATTCGGCTCTTACGCAAGCAATCCGGCTTACCTCGAAGAACTCCGGCAACGCTGGCTTGCCGCCGGCATTGACGGGCCCTTCTATACCGAAGACGGACTCCCGCAACTCGAACGCAATCGCACCACGGTAGCAGGCGGCGCGATTGCGCTGAGCAACGGCGACGCGGCAAGGATCGCAGCAGCGCGCCACGCATTTCCCACGGTGCCAGTCATGGCTGGCGAGGTGTACCCCGGCTGGCTCACGCATTGGGGCGAAGCCGGTTTCGCCGGGAAGGACTACGATCTCTCCGGCGTGCTCGCCGAATTGATGCGGCGGCAACTGTCGTTCAACCTGTACGTCATTCACGGCGGAACGAGCTTTGGCTTTTATGCCGGCGCAAACGTGGACGATGCCGGCAATTATCAGCCCGACATCACGAGCTACGACTACTGCGCGCCGATCAACGAGCAAGGCGCGGCAACGCCCAAGTACAGGAAGTACCGCGAGATCATCGCGGGCTATCTGCCCGAGCCGTTGCCCGACGTACCCGAGGCCATCGCCACGCTGGAATGCGCCGGGTCCGGGGCGTTGCTGCCAACGCGCTACGCGTCGATCTGGGATAACCTGCCCGCCGCGCTGCCGCGCGAGCCAGGCGGCAAACCGCACTCCTTCGAACACTATGGTCAGGCGTTTGGCTTCGCGCTCTACCGCAAGGCGCTGCCTGCCCACGCGGTGGGCGCGCTGGACATTAGCGGCGTGCACGACTATGCAACCGTCTTCGTCGATGACCGCTATGTGGGCGCCGTGTCGAGAATGCGCATGCCGCTCGCCCGCGCCCAACCGCTCAACGTGATGCATCGCGCACCGCTCGCGCTTCCTTCGACAACACCGAACCATGAGGCGAAGCCGGACGAAGAATTTTCGTTAGATATCCTTGTCGAAGGCATGGGACGCGTCAATTTCGGGCCCGAGATCGTCGACCGCAAAGGACTGTTCGAACCGGTTAGGCTGAAGAATGCCGACGGGTCGCTGGCCTGGCTCACGGACTGGGAAGTCTTCCTGCTGCCGATGGATGAAACGTTCATCGCCAACTTGCAGGAAGGTTGCGCGAATCCGCTCAAGCCCGGACTCTTTTTCAAGGCGAGTCTCGTTCTCGATACCGTGGGCGACACGTGGCTCGACATGAGCCACTGGACCAAGGGCGTGGTGTGGGTCAACGGCCACAACCTCGGGCGCTACTGGCATATCGGCCCGCAACAACGCCTCTATTGCCCCGCCCCGTGGCTCACGCAAGGCGTGAACGAGGTGCTCGTTTTCGACCTGCACCAGGTCGAATCGAAGCCGGTTCGGTTAGCCGATAGCTTGTCATAGGCATGCGCCTCGCGCCCCCTATCGTCGCGCCTCAATGGCCGGAGTCAGTTCCAGCGTAAGCACCTCGAACGGTCCGAGCAGGACCTCTTGCCGCTTGTCGGCATCGAGCAATACCGGAATCGCGGTGCGCCCTGCACACCGGACGACGCGCGCATGAAATCGCTGCGCCCCGGCGGCCGGCAACTCAAGCTCATGCCGCAACTCCAGCGCGAAGCGCTGCGCACGATTCGCCGGATTGCGCAGCGTGACGATCGCCTTGCGAGGCGACCACGCCGCCCAGCCGTATATCGCCTGTGCGTCCGGCGCACCGCCAATCCAGTGGCTGTCACGCAGCACATCGCCGTTTTCGCGCGCCCAGCGGGCGGCTTGCGCGAGCGCGTCCCAGTCGCTTGCGCCCAGCAGCGCCGGGGTGATGTATAGCTCCTGCAATTGCGTGCCGCTGCCGAAGTAGGACCACACTTCGTTGGCGAACGCATCGCCCGCCGAGGTATTGAGGCGCGCATTGCACTGCGCATAGTAAATGCCGTGCAGCATCAGCGAATTGAGCGGAAACAGCGGACTGCGCGCGACGACGTTGCGCCAGGTCTGCGCGTCGCGGTAAGTGATCCAGCGCTCGCGGTTCGCGCCGCTGCCCGCCTGGCCGTCGTCGCTGCCGCCGCGCCAGATCGAATCGACATGGCGCAGCCAGAACGGCGAGGGATGCGTGCCTGTCGAGAGATTGACGAAGGTGTCCGGTTTGGCCGCGCGGATGTCCCCGATGAGCTGAATGGCCGCGTCCCAATCGCTATCGAAGAGGCTGCCGGGAAACACGCTGTCGGCATTGCCGGTGCCGTCGAACTTGAACTGGTTCACACCATCGCGCTCGAGCAGCGCCATGACGACTTCATGAAAGCGCCGGTAATAGCGTGGTCCCGAAAGCGCGAAGCCGTTATCGATGACCTCATACCCGGCCGCACGACCGTGCGCTACGCGCTCCTGTTTCGGCGCACCGTAGCCGCCCCAAGGGGAAAGCCATACGCCCGGTGCTGCGCCATAGCGTGCCGCGGCCTCGCGCAGCGCGGCGAAGCCGTGCGGGAATGCCTTGCTGAACTGCCAGCCGCCGCCAAGATCGTCCCAGCCGTCGTCGAACAGGAATGAATCGATGCGCACCCCGCGTGCTGCGTGCAACTCGCGGCCGATCGTCCCGATGCGTTCAAGCGCCTGCTGCTCCGTGTAGGGCGTGAGGTAGCCGATGTCGCCCCAACTGTTGTAGTGCAGGCATGCCCGATACGGCCGGGCGCGCTCCCGCTCCAGATAAGTGGCGAAGTCGCGCCGCAATTGCCCGTCGCGCGCCACGCCCGCCACTGCGCTATACGTCAACGTTCGGCTGCGTTCCAGCGGCAATGTGCGCCGCAGCGTCATGCTGATGCGCTCGCCTTTCACGTGACTGGCCGCCAGCGGCAGTTCGAAGCCCAGATAGAAGTTATCCGCGACGACTGGCGTTCCTGTTGTTTCGAGGCTCACTTGCGGATTGGCGCCGCGCGCTTCCAGCAAGGACACCACGGTAATGGCTTCGTCCTGAAGCAGCGCGGTCACTGCAAGCTGCATGCGCAGGTATCGTGATCCCTCCCGCTGTTCCACGCTCCACAACACCTTTAGGCATCCTTCCTTATCGCCGAGCGTGGCGCTCACGCGCCGGCCGGCGATACGGTCGACCAGGCGCAACGCCTGGTAATCAGGTTCGAGCGTGGATTCGCTCAGCGGCGCGAGGAGCCTCAGTTCGTCGACGCCCACGACGCTCGCGTCCGCGCGCGATAACGCGAACGGCGCGACGATGGGCAGCGTGTGCGTCCGTATGCCATCGATCAGCGAAAAGTCGGCAAGGCGTTCGTCCTTCAGCGTCCAGCGCAACGCAATGGCGTCGTTGCCGAACGAACAGATATCGCCGCGCTGGTGAAACACGGGCATGCCGGCTTGCGTTGGCGAAGCATCGTTGGCTTCCATGAGAGGACCTGTCTCGGGCGAGTGCCGCTTGCCTAGGGTAGCCGCAACAGCCCGGCGTATTCAAGCGAGGCGCGCCGGCAAGCACTCAGCGACCGCTCGCCCGCACCACCAGCTGGCTCTGCACGGACCTCACCCCTTGCACGCGTTGCGCCGTGCGCAGCGCCAGCGCCGCTTGCGACTGATCCGGCACCCGGCCTTGAAGCGTCACACGGCCATCGTGCGCGCGCACCGCAATGCCGGTCGCGTCGAGACCGCTCGTGCGGCTCAGCGAGCGCGACACCGCGTACTCCAGTTGCCGGTTCATGTCCCGCGCCCCGCCCGGCGTCGCCAGCACGCCGCTGCCGGGTTGCGCCTGCGCGCCAAACGCCATGAGCGCGATCAGCGCGCCCCCTATCCACCGTGCTGCACGAGTCATTTTCATTGTTCCCTTCCTCGACCAAATACGCGCGTATGCCAATGTGCTCGGACCCCAATCAATGCGGACACCTCGAAACGTCTGAAAACGAAACGATATGTGTCGATCAGTTACAGCCGCGCGGGGCCCTGCACGCAACGGCGGCTTCCTGGCGCTCCCCGCCGGAGGGCGGCGCGACAGAGTGAAATTTACACTTGCTTTCGATTCCTTACCTATGCGCGGTGATTTGAAAACTAGGATGCGGAGCGCCCTGCGCAACCCGCACGAAGGCGGCCTGGCTTGCCGTTCCCGGCCGTTTTTCTCACGAATTCAATCAGCGCAATGGCTCACAATCAATGACCCGCTTCGATACAGTCATTCTGGGATTCCTCACACAAATCCATCTCAGCCCTCTGCTCAATCACGCGATTCGCGTAATTGCGGGCCTTTATACGTTCAAGGGCTTCCTGCTGATCCCGCTATTGCTGTGGATCTGGTTCCAGCCGAACAAGCGGCGCGACTGGCAGCGCGAAATGGTGATTGCCACCGTGGCGAGCGGTCTGATCGCGCTTGCAGCAGGGCGTCTGCTTGCGCACTTTCTGCCATTTCGCGAGCGGCCGATTTTCAATCCGGACCTGCATCTGCATTTCGCTTCGGAAGCGCTGCGCGAAGCCGCGCTAAGCAACTGGAGTTCCTTTCCCAGCGATCACGCCATGCTGTGGATGGCCATTGCGACGGGGATCTTTCTGGTCTGGCGCGGCATAGGCACGCTCGCGCTGCTTTACACGGCGCTATTCATTTGTTTGCCGCGCGCGTATCTCGGCTTTCACTACCCGACCGATTTGCTGGCCGGCGCCGCCATTGGCGTGGCGATTACCTGGATCATGACGCGCGACGCCGTGCGCAAGCGAACCGCAGCGCCGGTTCTCGACTGGACGCTACGCTTTCCCGGCCCCGCGTCGATGATCGCGTTTCTCGTGTGCTTCGAGTTGATCACGCAATTCGACGATCTCCTGCGGCTCGCGCATTCGGTGCTGAAGGTAGTGTGACGGGTGAAGGCGGCAATATGGATTGCGCGTCGCGGCGGTTTTCGCGGCCTAGGCGATTTAGCTTATGAGAACCCTAAGACAAATCGCCTAGGAAGGGCTTATGGGATAAGGCTTTCAGCCCGGTCTTAGTGTCCAGAACTGGCCGTAGCTACCATGCTGGCTACCAAAAACGCACGGATGCTGTCATCGGTGATCCGCGAGGAGTTTTCCCCGAGCTGGATCCGAACCAGCTTTCCCTCTCGGGCAAGCCGGTAGATGGTGGCTCGGGACACTTTCAGTGCGTCGGCCGTGGCGTTGATCGTGTGGAGTTTCGGGAGAACGGTGCTCATTGTGCTGGGTCCTCGATTTCTTTCATGTGTTGCGTGGATGCGACAGGCGCGGCGGCTTCATTCGGTTCGGTCTACAGCTTCACTTCGACGGATCCTGCCTTCACGGTTGTCACGTCGGAATGGTGCCGTTGCAGCACGAGACGGACGCCATGGCCTAGGTGGATCGGGCAACCGTCGGCATTCGCTTCGTTGAGCGCCGCGCCATAGTGCGCGGTGCCGAGGTTCGCGAGCAGGTTAATCCACCACTCCGGATCCTTCTTGAGGGAATGCAGCTGGTCGTGGTTGATTTCGATGATGGTACGGATGCTCACGCGTCGGCCCTCCTGAATTCGACTACCCACACCCACGGATTGGCTTCCCAATCGCCGCCCGTCGAGTTCCACAGCCCGGAAAATGCCCAGCGCTCCGGCGGAACCGGCGAGCCTGCATTCGCGTAGCTCTCGCCCTCGTTGTAGTCGGCGCCTTCCACGTCGATGCCTTCGGCGAAGCAGTCATCGGAGCTGATCTGCTTCAGGCGCTCGACGCGCACGCCGGTGATTTCGAGCGTGATGCGCGAGCAGTCGCGCGGCATATGGATCGATGGCTTCCACGTGATCGCCTCGGCGGCCGGTAGGTTCTCGTACTTACCCAAGACGTTGGCCGGATAGTCGGCGCGATAGAACGTCGGGCCGGGGTCGAGCGTCGTCGGCTGCGCCCAGGTCTCGCGCACCCACAGGCGATCGCCAGCGAAACCGTAAGGGCTGAGATAGCTCTCTGGCAGCGCTACGTACTCTGGCGTGAACCTGACTTCATTAAGCCAGTCGAGCGCGATACCTTTCACGACTCGCCGCGTCTGCGTCTTGCGACCGTCGAGGATCGCGCGGACCATCGGGCCACTAAACAAAATCGGACGCTCTCTCATCGCACGCTCCCCGGGAATTCGTCATGCGTGCGGCCGTCGAGTTGGCGCCCGGCTGCCTTCTTACCAACGCGTTCCAGCACGCTGCGCGCGCCGAACATCGCAAACTGGCGGGGATAGCTGTCCACCTCGTGATGGCGGGTTCGATCGAAGTCATAGTCGCCGAAGGCAAAGCGCCCGGGTTCGCCAGATGGCCTTGGCCATGCAGGGCCCCATTCACCCCACTGCTTGAAAAGAAACGGCACGCTAGCGGCGGCGCACTGGTCGCGCAGTTCGCGAGCCCATTGAATGCTCATCGGCCGCGCGCCGGGGCCGCTCTCGCCGCCGACTATCACCCAGTCAATGCCGCTCTGTATCATCCACGGCTGGCAGATCTGCTCGCCGGCGCCCTGGTCGATATCTGGGCCCGGCGCCGGACGCTCCAGATCCACGGGCCCGAGCAGCGGCTCCATCGACAGGAAGCGCACCCGCGCGGGCACCGCGAGCAGCTTCGGGATGTCGCGGTCCGCCTCGGCTTGGTTGACGACCGTTGCGCCGAGCCAGACGTTCTCCGGCAATTGCTCGATGCCGATATGGCGGAGCATCGTCGGTACGTTCCCGATCCGCTTCGTAAGCAGCAGCCAGTCGAGATTCGGCGTTGCGGCGATCAGCTGAAAGAGGTCGCGGCGCCACAACAGATCGACTTCGTTGTCGAACACGTCCGCGAGCGACGCGCAGAATACGCGCTGCCGGCGGCCGTGGATCGCGTAGAAAGTGCCGTCGCGATTCCACTGAAGCGGCTTACGCCAGTTTGCGGCCGACGTACGGCGCCGCGGCGCACCGGGCCCCCAGTTGACCGCGACACCGCCCCCGAAGCGCGCGTTGCGCGTCTCAGCGTAGCAGTGATCACAGCCGGGCCCGACCTTCTGGCAACCCTCCCAAGGATTGAACGTGTGGTCCGTCCACTCGATTTTGCTGTTCTCGCTCATGCGATTGCTCCAGAATCATGCAACTGCCTCAGCTTCGCAGCGACATCGGGCGGCACATCAAAGAAACTGAGTTTCCCCTTGCACGGGACAAACGGTAGCGGCCTGGCATCAGCAAGCACAAACCCATATGCCCCATGAAACCACTTCGATTCGCTTTCGCTGACGCAATCGATGATCGTCGCTACGCCAACAATGCCGCCGATCATGTCGTCGCGTTGCGGGTACTGGATGCCGTAATGGCGCGTATACGCAACGGCATCGTCCGCATAGTCTCGCTTAGGGTAGTTCACGCCGGCATGGATCAGCACTCGGCCGCGAAACCTCGTCGGCCAATCCCGGTTCTCGATGTCCTTGATGCCGTTGACGATCAGCCATGCATATGGCTGACGAATAGATAGTGCTTTCACCACTCGCCTCCTAACCCATTGAGTTTCTGAAGCACACCAGGCAGCGCGGCCATGCTCGAAACCGTGTACAGGCCTCGCGCGATCGCGCCGATCATCCAAAGCAGGAATGCGCGTTGAGACGTGCGCGTCCAGTCGTCGAGTTCGGCGCCACGTTGCATCGGCGTGGGCCGTAGCACCTCCGGCAGAGTTTCGATCGCGGCCGCGTGCTTCGCGGCAATGGGAGTGCGCTCATCGACCGGCTCTGGTGCCAACTCGGGCCCGGCGCCGAACATGTCAACTTGCATTGCCGTCTCCTCTGAGCATAATTGTGCGCATCTCGTTAATGGCATAGCTCATTGCGCATCATCGTGCGCACGCGCCAACTTCTCCACTGCAGCGCGACAGTCGTTGACCGCCACGCTCGCCAGCAAGTTGGTCTGCCGGGCTGCGATGGGGGCTAGGGCGTCCATGACGGATTGGATGGTTGGCTGTTGTGCCGCTGCAATCCACTCAATCAACGAGAGTTGATCGCGCCACCAGTCCTTCTCGTCGTGCACGTAGCCGAAGCGCTCACAGAGCAAGCGGTGGAAGTTCTTGAATTTATGTGTCGAGTCTTGGAGCGACCATGCTTGCGGTGCTGCCGCGCGCGCCGGATGATGGCATGCACCCTCGCTCTTGCATTGACCGGGAAGATCGCAATGACGGAACGAGCAGTTCTCGAATGGGGCATCGCCCTTCACCGTGGCTTTAGAAGCGGCGCGGGCGTCGCGCAGCGCGTGCTGGATCAGTGCGTTGATGGCCATCACGCTCCCGAATTCGATATAGCCGTTCGCGTTCTCCCGGCCGCCGACATGTGCGATACGCTCGCCCAAAGTCATGCCCCCTGTCGCGCTTGCCGCGCGCTCGCCGCCCTTCATCGTTTCATTGCTCATTGCGAGTCTCCAGCCGGATAGATCCACTTCGGATCAGTTGCGAACAGACGGTTTTGCACTTGCGCGTCGCCGCGATCGATCTTCGCCTTCAACGACTGCGCCCAATCGCAGAGGCGGTTGTATGCCTCGACGGTGCCCATCTGCGTTTCCATGTCTTTGACGGCGTTCCACATGCCGTATTCGCACGGACGCATGATGCGCTTCGGCGCAGGGCGGTCGCTCGTGGCATTGACGGGCAACTGTTCGACGTTGCTCATTGCTTGGCGCCCTGCGAGGCAGCGCGGGAGCGGATCTCCTTGAGCGCCTCGGCGGCGTGCGGCTGCCAATCGGCACCATGTTTAAGTACGAGCTTGACGAGCCAGTGCAGGACATGCGCCTGTTCGTCCTCGGCTTTGCGTTTGATCTCGTCGCCAGAATCACGCATAACATGCGCCACTGGCCCACACCGGAAGTTCGGCCAGCCAAGGACTTCGCGCAGGTCGTCGCTGAGTTCCTCGGGATACGTCAGCGCCGCGCGCTCGTCGAGCTGCGCTGCCGCAGGTTCTACAGTGGTTGACGTACCGTCGAGCACGAACGAGCCTTCCTCCGGGTATTCCGCGCACCAGATGTACGTCGCCTCGCCGCCGTGGCCGTGGCCGAACTCAATCGCGACCGTGGCTTCCATTTGTTCAGGGTCGGTGGCGCGGTCGGGCGCAATGAAATCGAGTGCTTCGAGCAATTGCGCGCCAGTCAGCACGAGCGCGTTCTTACCCACCTGTTCCGGCGCTGCCGCATTTGCGGCGACGGTAGGCGTAGGGGCGGCGAGCGTAACGGGGGCGCCAATAATTACCGCGTTGGTCTTGGTTTCCTCCCAAG
>NZ_QEOB01000016.1:0-250127 GCF_003096875.1 Paraburkholderia unamae | reverse complement strand
TGGGACAAGGAACTCGTGGACGCCGCCACGGCGCGCATGGTCAACCGCCCCGCCTCGCTCGACACGATCGTCGCGACCAACCTGCACGCCGACATCCTCAGCGACCTCGCTGCCGCGCTCGCGGGCAGCCTCGGCATTGCACCGACCGGCAACATCGACCCCGAGCGGCGCTACCCCTCGATGTTCGAGCCGATCCACGGTTCGGCCTTCGACATCATGGGCAAGGGGCTCGCCAACCCGATCGGCACGTTCTGGTCGGTCGTGATGCTGCTCGAACACCTCGGCGAGCACGAGGCCGCCGCGCACGTGATGCAGGCCATCGAAGCCGTGACGGCCAACTCCGCGCTGCATACGGGAGACCTGGGCGGCAAGGCAACCACCGCGCAGGTCACGGCGGCGGTTTGCGAACTCGTGGAAAAAGCGGCCGTCGCCGCCTGAGCACCGTCGCGACATCGACCTGGGCGCGACTCAACACAAAACCGCGCGCCCGGGGCTTCCCTCACAGGAGGAGACAAATGAATTCGGATACCGAAGCAATCGTCACGCGCAAACTCATGTGGCGCATCATCCCGTTCGTCATGCTGCTCTATTTCGTGAGCTTTCTCGACCGGGTCAACGTGGGCTTCGCGGCGATGACGATGAACAAGGCCATCGGCCTTTCGCCCACGGCGTTCGGCCTTGGCGGCGGCCTCTTCTTCATCGGCTACTTTCTCTTCGAGGTGCCCTCCAACCTCATCTTGCACCGCGTGGGCGCACGCATCTGGATTGCGCGCGTGATGGTGACGTGGGGCATCGTTTCCGCCGCATCGGCGTTCGTGAGCGGCCCCAACAGCTTCTACGCGCTGCGCTTCTTGCTGGGCGTGGCCGAGGCGGGCTTCTTCCCCGGCATCATCCTGTACCTGAGCCTGTGGTTCCCCACCAAGCAGCGCGCCGTGGCGGCGGCCTGGTTCATGGCGGCCGCGCCGATTTCCACGGCGCTGGGCTCGCCGATCTCCGGCGCGCTCATGCAGTTGCCGCCGATGTTCGGCCTCGCCAACTGGCAACTGCTTTATGTGATCGAAGCCGTGCCGGCCGTGCTGCTGGGTTTCGTGGTCCTGAAGGTTCTCACCGATGCGCCCGCCAAGGCGCGCTGGCTGAGCCCGCAGGAACGCGACTGGCTCGTCGCGAAGCTCAGCGACGAAGCCAGATCGCGCGAGAGTCACGCGGGCCATACGGCGGGCGCGCTGAGCGCACTGCGCGACCCGCGCGTGCTGGCGCTCGCGCTGATCTACTTCGGCACTTCGGCCGGACTGTACACGCTGGGGCTGTGGGCGCCGCTCATCATCCGTCAGTACGGCTTCAGCTCGCTGGAAACGGGCCTGCTCAACGCCATTCCGAGCATCGTTGCAGTGGTCGCCATGATCCTCTGGGCACGGCACTCCGACCGCACCGCCGAGCGCACCTGGCATGTGGTGATTCCCTGCGTGCTCGCCTGCGTGGGCTTCGTGTTCGCGGGCCAGGCCAGCACCGCGCTGATGATCGTGCTCGCGCTCGTGGTGGTGAATATCGGCATCAGCGCGGCGAAGGCGCCGCTTTGGGCGATGCCGAGCATGTTCCTCTCCGGCGCGGGAGCGGCCGCGGGCATCGCGATGATCAACTCGATCGGCAATCTCGGCGGCTTTGTGGGCCCGGTCGTGATCGGGTGGTTGAAGACCCGCACAGGCGGTTACGCCGCCGGGCTGTACGTGGTGGGCGCGACGCTGGCGGTTTCCGCCGTGGTGACGCTGATGTTGAGCCGCAAGGCGAATGAGCCGGTGATCGGGCAGGTCAGGCACGATCATTGAGGTGGGAGGCTCGCGCCTGCCCGGTGAGCCGCCCGGCCGCCGGGCGCGCGAGCATCTGTGCAACCCCGATCGCCGCCAGGGTGGCGATGATGCATGGCCGGGAAGCGTAACCAGCGCGCGGCGCGCACTTACCGCACCCATTCCGGCGAACCTTTCTCCCGCATGCACTCTGTGCGCTAGCGCACGGAGCGATCCGCGCACCGCCCCTATGCTCGCCGGGTGCCCGAAACCCGGTTCGTTCCGCCATACGGAATCGACAGTGCGCAGCCAAGCCATCCACTATGCCTTGCTTCTCGCCTGCGGGTGCCCGCCAGCCATCGATGCGCACGCAGCCGATGCAATCGGCATCGTCAAGACGCTCAAAGGCACGGTGCATGTCGAGCGAGCCGGTCAGCCCGTGGGCGTCGGCATCGGCAGCGAGGTGTTTGGCAGCGATCGCGTCGTAACCGGCCCCGCGTCCTCCGTGGGGATCACGCTGCGCGACAACACGCTGCTTTCCGAGGGCGCCAATTCCGTACTCGACCTCAACAAGTTTGCTTTCAACACCACCACCTACGAGGGCGCGCTCGACGTGAGCATCCGGCGCGGCTCGCTCGCCGTGGTCGACGGCAAGCTCGCGAAGGCCAATCCGGAAGCCGTGCGCTACAGCACGCCCACCACCACGCTCGGCGTACGCGGCACGGAATTCATCATCGAGGTGGGCGGCAGCGGGGAGACCGATCATTGAAAACGGCGCATCGCACACCACGGCTGCCCGTTAGCGCGGCGTTCGCAATGCTGCTATGCCTCGCCGGGTGCGGCACGCCCGACAAGATCACGCTGCTGCCGAACCCTGACGGCAGCGTCGGCAACGTGATCGTGCATAGCAGCGGCAAAACGCAGGTGATCGACACCGCCTACACACGCGCCGATGTTTCGAAGGGCGGCGCCATCGAGCAGACGAAGGACAACAAGGCCGCCGTGCAGGCGAATTACGGCGACCTGCTGGCCGCCCAGCCGCCGCGCCCCAGAACCTTCACGATCAACTTCGTGTTCGACTCCGCCACGCAACTCGCGCCCGAGTCCGCCGCCACGGTGGCCGAACTGAAGAAAGTACTCGCGACGTGGCCCGCCCCGCATCTCACCGTGGTCGGCCACACCGACCTCGCGGGCGCGCAGGACTTCAACGACCAACTCTCGCTGCGCCGCGCGCAGAGCGTGGCGTCGTTCCTCGTCAAGTCGGGCATCCCGGCCAGGCAGATCGAAATCGCCGGCCGCGGCAAGCGCGAGCCGCTCGTGCACACCGCGGACGGCGTGCCGAACCAGGCCAACCGCCGCGCGGTCATCACCATTCAGTGATTCTCACTGAATAGCGGCGCGCGCCCCTCGCCCCCTGCCGCCATGAAACGCTACCGCGATTCGTTCATCGCCTTCATGAAGCGCACGATGCGGGCGTACCGAGGCCGCCCCTGGGCCGTTGGCGTGCTCGTCGGGCTGCTCCTCATCGATCTTTGCAGCCAGTGGCCCGGCAACGTCGCCCGCCCCGCCTTTCTCGAGACGCTCAACGAACTGCTGCCCGACACCTTCGGCTCGGCCCGTCAGTTGCTGTTCGATCACTATCAGCGCCGCTTTCCGCGCATACCCGCCACGCAGCCGGTGACCATCGTCGAGATCGACGACAGGACGCTCGAAGCCGTGGGCCAATGGCCCTGGCCGCGCAACCGGCTAGCGCACCTCGTCGATGCGATCGCCGCCGCCAGGCCGCTGGCGATCGGTCTCGACATCTACATGCCGGAGCCCGATCAGACCTCGCCCGGCATGGTAGCCGACAACCTGCCGGACGCCGAGGCGGCGCTCGCCACCCAGTTGCGCGCGCTGCCCAGCCATGAACGGATACTCGCCACATCGCTGCGCGCCGCGCCTTCCATACTCGGCGCGGCCGCTTTCGATCACGCGACGTCCACGACCCGCACCGACATGCTGAGCGCCCCCGTGCTCGTGCACGGCGGCGGCGCGCTCGACAATGTGCGCCGCTTCCAGTACGTGCTCGCGAGCCTGCCCGAGTTGCAGGGCGCGGCCCACGGCCAGGCCATGCTCAACGTGGCGCAGGAACAGGGCACGGTGCGCCGCATTCCGCTCGTGCTCGGGCTTGGCGACAAGATCGTGCCGAGCCTGCCGATCGAGATGCTGCGCGTGGCCACCGACTCGCCCGCGATCGAGGTGTTCGCGAAGCCCTCCGGCGTGCAGGCAGTGGGCGTGGCCGACGTGCGTGTGCCGACGCAGCCCGACGGCGACATCTGGCTGCATTTCGCCTCCATCGCGCAAACGCAGCATCGCTATGTTTCCGCAAGCGACGTTCTGCTGGGCAAAGTCGATCCGGCGCGTATGCGCAACAAGCTGGTTCTGGTGGGCCTCACCGGCACGGGCCTGACCGACATGCGCACCACCGCGCTGGGTGAACTCGTGCCCGGCATCGAGATTCAGGCCCAGGTGATCGAAACGATTTTCGAAGGCCGCTTCCTGCGCCGCCCGGCCTGGCTGATCTGGGCCGAAACGGGTTTCATCATGTCGTTCGGCCTGCTGTTGATCTGGTATGTGCCGCGCACCGACTCGCGCCTCGCCGTGTTCATGAGAACCGTGCCCAAGGCCTCGACGATCGTCGGGCTCGCGCTCAACTTGCTGACGCTGGCGGTATGCTTCGCCGTCTTCCAGTATTTCGGATTCCTTGTCGATGCGGCGTCGATCTTCATCATTCTCTCCGCGGTCATGGGCAGTTTCTTCACGATTTCGATCATGGAGACCGACAAGCCCGACAAGCCGGAGACAGCGCGGCTGCCGCGCACGCCAACGCGCTCGCCAACGGACACGGCTTGACCAGCAGGCTTCGAGGCCATCGATCAGCACCACGCCGCAGCCACGGCGAGCGCAGTGCTACATTACGGTCCGGACCGCAGGAAAACACAGCCGCAATGCCGCGCAGGGAGCCCCATGACGCCATCGGAACAGATTGACCAGCTAATTGCAGAACTCACGGACTGGCGCGGCGAGACATTCGCCGCCGTGCGCCAGGCCATCCTCGAAGCCGACGCGCAGATCGTCGAGGAATGGAAATACATGGGCAGCCCCGTGTGGTATCGCGACGGCATGATCGCCGTCGCCAACGCGCATAAGGGCAAGGTCAAGCTCACCTTCGCCAATGGCGCGCGTCTCGCCGATCCCGCAAAGCTCTTCAACGCCGGGCTGGAAGGCAACGCGCGGCGGGCCATCGATTATCTCGAAGGCGACAAGGTTGACAAACGCGCGTTGAAAACGCTCGTGCGCGCCGCCATCGACTTCAACCAGGCCAAGGCGAAGAAATAAGCGCCGGCTACGCTGCGCGCGTCTCAGCGCTTTGACGCATAGCACGCCGTAATCGCCGCGTGCACCTTGACGATGGCCGCGTCACGCATCGAACTGCTGCGCCAGCCCAGCTCAACCGGATAGCGCGGCAGATCGATCGGACACGCCAGCAGCTTCAGCCCCGTCACACGCGCGATTTCAACGGCAGCGTGGCGAGGAATCGTCGCGACGCTGCGCGTGCCCCGGAGCAGAAACGGCAACGCGGCGAAATGCGTGGTGGAGGCCACCACATTGCGCTTGAGCCCGCGCGCCGCGAGCCCTTCGTCGACGATCCCGACCACGCCGCCCGACGACACGAGGATGTGCCCGCGCGCCACATAGTCGTCGAGCGTGAGCCTGCGCGGCGCGCGCGGGCCGTCGTCCACGAGGCAGGCATAGCTGCCCTCGCCCAGCACTTTGTGGCTCAGCCCGCGCGAGGCGAAACCGCCCGCCGCGACCGCGAGATCCATCTCCTGGTTGGCGAGCGCATCGCTCACGATCTGGCTGTGCGTCTGCCGGAAAATGATGCGCAAGCCCGGCGCGCTCGTGGCCACCGTTTCGATGATGCGCCGCCCGATGGCCAGTTCGAAGTCGTCGGACAAGCCGATCGAGACTGCTCGGCCGTGGAATGTGGTCGCGTCGGGCGAGGCGATCGCGAGGCTTTGGCGGCATCGGTCGAGCGCTTCGCTGATCACGGGCTTGAGTTCCTGCGCGCGCGAGGTGGGCGCGAGTCCGCGCCCGGTGCGCACGAACAGCGTGTCGGCGTAGAGCGCGCGCAAGCGCCTGAGCGCGGCGCTCACGGCCGACTGCGTCATGTTCAGCCGAATCGCGGCGCGGCTCGCGCCGCCCTCTTCGAACAACGCTTCGAATATCTTCAGCAGATTCAGGTCCACGCCCGCGATATCAAATCGGTTCATATCACATAGTATCGATATACGTTTTCGCGATTTTATCGCCGTGGAACTATTCGAAGCGTTCACCCCACCGGAGCAGACCCCCATGGCCAAATCGAAAGTCGCTGCACTACAGATCGGTTCATCCGCCGCCGGCAAAGCCGCCACGCTCGAGCACATCCTCTCATTCGAAACGCAGATCCGCGCCTCGGGCGCGACGCTCGTGGTGCTGCCCGAGGCGCTGCTCGGCGGCTACCCGAAGGGCGAGATCTTCGGCACCCGGCTCGGCTACCGCCTGCCCGAAGGGCGCGAGGCGTTCGCGCGCTACTACGACAACGCGATCGACGTGCCGGGCGCGGAAACCGAAGCGCTCGCCGATCTCTCCACGCGCTGCGGCGCGTCGCTCGTGATCGGCGTGATCGAGCGCGACGGCAGCACGCTCTTTTGCACGGCGCTGTTCTTCAATCCCGGCGAAGGACTCGTCGCGAAGCACCGCAAGCTGATGCCCACGGGCACCGAGCGCCTCATTTGGGGCCAGGGCGACGGCTCGACGCTGCCCACGGTGCGCACGGAAGCGGGCGTGGCGGGCGCGGCGATCTGCTGGGAGAACCACATGCCGTTGCTGCGCACGGCCATGTACGCGAAGGGCGTGCAGATCTGGTGCGCGCCCACCGTCGACGAGCGCGAGATCTGGCAATGCTCGATGCGCCATATCGCGCACGAAGGGCGCTGCTTCGTGATCAGCGCATGCCAGGTGCAGCCATCGCCCGCCGCGCTCGGCATCGACGTGCCGCACTGGGACGAGAACCGCCCGCTCATCAACGGCGGCAGCCTGATCGTCGGGCCGCTCGGCGAAGTGCTGGCCGGCCCCTTGCACGGCGAAACAGGCCTCATCGTCGCGGAAATCGACACGGAGGAACTCACGCGCGCCCGCTACGACTTCGACGTGGTCGGGCACTATGCGCGGCCCGATGTGTTCTCGCTTTCGGTCGACGAGCGGCGCAAACGCACCGTCAATTTCATCGTGGAGTAAGGGCGCGGCGTTACGCTGGAATTACGCCGAATACAGCCCTTCCGGCCCGTTGCGCAACGTGCGCGCCAGCACCTCCAGGCCTTCGCGCAGCGCCTCGTGGCTGCGCGCGCCGCCCAGGCTCAAGCGCACGGCATGCGGGGCCGAGCCGCGCCCGATCACGAAACTGTCCGCCGTTTTCACGAGCACGCCGGCCTGGCGCAAGGCCGCCGAGAATTCGGCGGCGCGCCACGGCTCCGCGAGCGGCAGCCACAGATGCGGACTCGCGGGATCGGTGCGATAGCGCCAGCCCGCCAGCACCTCGGCGGCAATCCCCTGGCGCAGGTCCACCTGCGCGCGCTGCTGCGCGATGAGCCGGTCGATCTCGCCGTTCACGATCCAGCGCGCCGCAATCTCCGCGGGGAGCGGCGAGGTCATCCAGCAATCGCTGCGGATCACCGCGAGTATCTTGCCCACCCAGTCCGGCGGCGCCTGCACATAGCCGATGCGCAGCCCCGGCGCGACCGCCTTCGAAAGACTGCTGATGACGATGCCATGCTCGGGCAGGCGCGCGGCGAGCGGCGCGGGCGGCGCGTCGAGCAACGCGGCGGGCACGAGGTCCTCGATCACGACGAGGTGATGGCGCACGGCGATCTCGGCGATCATCGCGCGCCGCGCTTCGGAGAGCGTCGCCGTGGTGGGGTTGTGCAGCGTCGGCACGCAAAAGAGCGCGCGCGGCGCGAGCAGGCCGCAGGCGCGTTCCAGCGCGGCCGGAACGATGCCTTCCTCGTCGATCTCGATCCCCACGAGGTTCAGCCGCAGTTGCCGCGCGAGCGCGACGATGCCGGGGTAGCTCAATGCCTCCGCGAAAATCGTGTCGCCGGGGCGCAGCACGGCGCGCAACACACAGGCGAGGCCATGCTGCGCGCCCTGCGTGACAAGCACGCGCTCGGCCGCCGCCACGCAGCCCATGCGCGCGAGCCAGCGCGCGCCTGCCTCGCGGTGCGAGCGCCGGCCGCCTTCCGGCTGGTAAAGCAGCAGTTCGCCGGCCAGCCGTTCGTCGCCCGCGAGTTCGCGCAGCGTTTGCGTGAGCAGGAACGCTTCGTCGGTGGGCATCGGCACGTTCTGGCCGAGATCGATCAGGCGCGCGGCGGTGCCCGCAGCGGACACCGCGCCCATACCGGCCACCCCCGCCATCGCCGCACCCGAGCGCTCCCACGCCTCGGACGCGGGCCGCGCGCGCTCGGCCATGCGTGCGCCGTCGGCATCGGGCTCGGCCACGTAGGTGCCGTCGCCCACGCGCGCCACGACCATCCCGCAACGCTCCAGCTCGGCATAGGCGCGGCTCACCGTGCCCGTCGTGACACTGAGCTTCTTCGCGAGCAGCCGGTGCGCGGGCAGCTTCTCGCCGGGCAGCATCTGGCCGCCGTGGATGGCCTGCGCATAAGCGTGCGCGATCGCGCGGTACTTCGGTTCGCTGCTGCGTGAGAGCGAGGGCATCCAGCCGTTCATGGTGTTTTCCCGAGGGGACCTGGCGCGCCGCGGCACCGCGCGACGGCTGCGCCATTATCGCGCCCAATTCGCGGAAATGAAGGCTGTCATTTACTTCAATTGACTTCATTGAGTGCGTGGAATTGACCCTCTAGGATGCCGTAACGCCTGCACAGGCCAAGGAGACAATCGCCCGCCCGGATGCGCACGTCACGAAATGTTGCGCGCACCGGCCGGCAACACACGCGCCATGACGAACCGCATCGCCCGCATCACCGTCAGCCAGCATCGCCTGCCGCTCGACCCGCCCTTTCCCGCCTCGTGGGACAGCCGCCCCCGGCGCGCCTTTCCGGCCACGATCGTGCGCGTGGAGGACGACGAGGGCCGCGTGGGCGTCGGTTCCGGCGACGCCATGTACGGCTTCGACGATTACCGCGACCTGTTCATCGGCGCGGACCCGCTCGATCTCGCGCGTCATAGCGCGGTGCTGGAAAACCTGAGCTTCCATGCGGGCCGCCTCTGGCCGCTCGACGTCGCGCTCTGGGACCTCGCGGGCAAGATTCGCGGCGAGCCATGCTGGCAAATGGCCGGCGGCCGCGCGAAGCGCGTGCGCGCCTATGCGTCCTCCGGCGTGCATCGCTCGCTCGACGGCATGGCGCGCTGGGCCGAGCAGGCCGTGGCGCGCGGCTTTCCCGCGCTCAAGCTGCGCTTCGGCCGCCCGACGCTCGCCGACGACATCGCCGCGCTCGCGGCCGTGCGCGAAGCGGCGGGCGAGAAGATCGAACTGATGGTGGATTGCAACCAGGGCTGGCGCATGCCGTGGGACACCCAGGCGCCGTGGCGCGCCGACGAGGCGCTCGCCGTGATTCGCCGGATCGAGCCATACCGCGTGTACTGGGTGGAAGAACCGCTGCATCGCGGCGACTACGCGGGCCATGCCCAGTTGCGCAAGCAAACCGGTGCGCTGATCGCCGGCGGCGAGATGACGCGCGACGCCCACGAGTTTGCCGCGCTGCTCGCGCACGATTGCCTCGACGTTTATCAACCCGACGTGGTCTGCACGCTCGGCATGGAGGGCGCGCGGCGCCTCGCCGCGCAAATCGGGTTGCACGGCAAGATGTTCACGCCGCATACGTGGGGCAACGGCATCGGCCTCGCGGCGAATCTGCATGTCGTGGCGGGCGCCGGGCATGCGCCGTTCGTCGAGTTCCCCTACGACCCTCCCGAATGGACGCCCGAGCGGCGCGATTTCCCGCTCAGGCACGTGATCGACGTCGATTCGCAAGGCTGGATCGAACTGAGCGATGCGCCGGGCCTTGGAATCGAGCTGGACGAAGCCGCGCTCGCGGCAACGCGCGCGCACGACAGCCGCTACGACTGAAGCACCGCAGGCTGGCTTGAGGTTCGACCGTTCGTGCGCGTCAAGCCATCTCACATATGAAGCATTCCGAATCATTTCAATAAAATGGAGACATGCAATGAAACGCTTGACGTCCCTGATACGCGCGGCCTGCCTCGCCGCACCGATCGCGCTCGCCGCGTTACCGGCCCACGCCGCGGGCACCTGGTGCAGCAGCGGCAAGCCCGTGCACTTTGCCGGCATCACGTGGGAAAGCGGCAACTTCACGAGCGAAGTGCTGCGCTACATCCTCAAAAACGGCTATAGCTGCCAGGCCGACACCGTGCCCGGCAGCACGGCGGCCACGGAAACCGCGCTCTCGCGCAACGACCTCCAGGTGTGGGCCGAGCAATGGACGGGGCGCTCAGAGATCATCGCGGGCGCGGTGAAGGCGGGCACGGTAACGCTCGTGGGCGACACGCTGCCGGGCGGCACGCGCGAAGGCTGGTACGTGCCCGACTATGTGGTGCACGGCGACGCGAAACGCGGCATCAAGGCAAGCGCGCCCGACCTCCAGTCGGTGAGCGATCTGCCCAAATACAAACAGCTCTTCGTCGACGACGAAGAACCCGATCGCGGCCGCTTCCTGAACTGCCCTTCGGGCTGGGACTGCGAACGCGTGAACACGCGCTTGCTCAAGCTGCTCAAGCTCGACGACGCCTATACGAACTTCCGCCCCGGCACGGGCGCGGCGCTCGACGCGGCGATTTCCTCGGCCTATGCGCGCGGCAAGCCGATTCTCACCTACTACTGGGAACCCGCCGCGCTGATGGCCAAGTACAAGTTCGTCCAGCTCAAGATGCCGCCGTTCAACGAAGCGTGCTGGAAGACGCTGCGCGAAGCGAACAGCACGCAGCAATGCGCCTCGTCGTATCTGGTCTCGCATCTGAAGATTGGCGTTTCGACGCCCTTTTATCAGGCCGAGCCCGACGTCATGGCGTTCTTCTCGAAGGTGAGCTTTCCCATCGACTTCCTGAACACGACGATTCTCGACATGACCGAGCATAAGGTCGACGCGCAAACCGAGGCGCAAAAGTTCCTCAAGCAGCACCCCGAGATGTGGAAGCCCTGGGTGCCCGCCGACGTGGCGGCGAAAGTGCAGAAGTCGCTCGGCGCATAACGCGGCCCTCCGGGCAGACCAACCAGAACGCGGAGCCGCGCAAGACGGTTTCATGATAAGGAGACTTAAGTGAAGAAGAAGATTCTCGCGGCGATGCCGCTGACACTGGCGCTGGCGGCGACGGGCGCGCATGCGCAAAGCAGCGTGACGCTGTACGGCATCATCGACCTTGGCGTGGACTACGCCAATAACGTGGCAAGCGGCGCAAACGGCCAACTCGTGCCGGGCACGGGCAGCAAGCTCGTGCAGATGCAAAGCGGCGTGCCGGCGGGCAGCCGCTGGGGCCTGCGCGGCTCGGAGGATCTGGGCGGCGGCTATTCGGCGATCTTCCGGCTCGAAAGCGGCTTCAACGCCGCGACGGGGTCGCTCGGCGGCGGTCTTGCGTTTTCCCGCAACGCCTACGTGGGCCTGAAGTCCGACCGGTATGGCCAGGTCACGCTAGGCAAGCAGTGGGACGCCACGGTCGACCTGATCGAGCCATATTCGCTCAACGGCAATTACGGCGGCTGGTATTTCGCACACCCGAACGACATGGACAACCTGGACAACGGGTTCCCTGTCAACAACGCCATCAAGTACGTGAGCCCGGTGCTGGCCGGGTTCCAGTTCGAAGGCCACTACTCGTTCGGCGGCCAGGCGGGCCAATTCTCGAACAATGCCTCGTATAGCGCGGCGGCGGCGTACACGCTCGGGTCGTTCAGCGCGGGGGTGGGCTACCTGCGCGTGAACAATCCGGCGACGGCGGTGGCCGGCTACGGCAGCGGCGGCGGCTTCGTGAACTCGGTGTACGGCGACGCGCTCGCCAACGCGCGCTATCAGGGCATTCTCTCCGCGGGCGCGTCGTACGTGATCGGCAGCCTGAAGCTCATGACGAACTATTCGAACGTGAACTTCTCGTCGGGCACGGGCAGCGGCGACCTGCATTTCCAGAACTACGAAGTGGCGGGCACGTATGCGGTGACGCCTGCCTTCACCGTGGGCGCGGGCTACACCTTCACGATGGGCCAGGACCACGCAAGCGATACGTCGCCCAAGTACCACCAGGTCAACCTGATCGGCCAGTACGCGCTATCGAAACGCACGTCGCTCTACGCGATGGGCGTGTACCAGCACGCGGCGGGCGCGGCGGAAAACGCGCAGATCACGGGCTTCAACCCGTCGAGCACCGACAACCAGGTGGTCGGCCGCGTGGGCATCACGCACGCGTTCTGACGTTTTCACGTAGTCCTTATCATGGAAGCAGCGCCGGCGCGAGCCGGCGCTCATGCATCGCGAGACTTGCATGCGCCGCCTACCCTCCCTATCGGCCCTGCGCTCCTTCGAGGAGGCGAGCCGCACCCTCAGCTTCACCAAGGCCGCGCAGAACCTGCACGTGACCCAGGGGGCGATCAGCCGCCAGATTCGCCTGCTCGAAGACTATCTCGGCACGCCGCTCTTCATGCGGCATCATCACCGGCTCGAAATCACGGCGGCGGGCAAGCGCCTGCTGCCCACGCTACAGGCCGCGTTCGACAGCATCGCCCACACGCTCGACACGATTCGCGCCGACCCTTCCAATAGCCTCCTGAGCCTGAACGCCGCGCCCACGCTCGCCACGCGCTGGCTTACGCCGCGCCTGCGCGAGTTCCAGGCGCGCCATCCCGACCTGCGCATTTCCATCACGAACGAATACGGTGCGCTGCATGGCACCGAGCGCAACGAGGATTGCCAGATCCGCTTTGGCATGGAACCGCTGCCGGGCGGCCAAAGCACGCTGCTCATGCGCGAGCGCCACGTGCTGGTTGGCTCGGCGCATGTGTTCGACACTCCGCCCGCCGACGAAAGCGCGCTGCGCGACCTGCTCGCACAGCATCCTTGGCTGTATATCCTCGATATCGACCGGCGGCTGCTGGTGTGGGAAGCCTGGCTCGAAGCCGCCGCGCTAACCGTGCAGATGGCGCCGCGCGGCGAACTCGAGTTCAGCACGCTCGATCAGGTGATTCATGCCGCGGTGGCGGGGCTCGGCATTGCCGTTGCCGATCGCCACATGATCGAGCCCGAACTGCGCAACGGCACGCTCGTACAACTGAGCCCGGTTGAGGTGGTGGGCCCTTCGGGCTACTGGCTCGACGTGCGGCCCGAAGTGCAGGACACGGTGCGCGTGCGCAACTTCAGCAGTTGGCTCGTCGAGCATCACGCGGCGCGCGATTGATGCGCGGTCAGCCACGCGCTTGACGTGCGATCGGCGCACGATCAAGCGCAAGCCGCGTTACTGGTCGTCGATCGGCGGTCCGGGCGGCCCGCCATAAACGCGCCGGGCGGGCCCCGCCGCGCCTTGCGCCGCAATGGAGCGCGAGAGCAATTCCCGCGCGTCGCTGCTCGACGCATCGACCGTCAATGCATGTCCCGCGTTATGCCACGCGCACAACCACTGTTCCTGGCGCGCGCAGAGTCGCGCATAGCCCAGCAGCGAGTCGCGCTCCTGCTCGCGCGAAGCCAGTTCGGACTGCATCTGCAAGGCGGCGCCGTTGCCCGGTTGCGCCGCGAGCGCCGCCGTGAGGGATCGACGCGCAGGCCCGAGGTTGTTCTTGTCGAGGCTCGTACGCGCGCTCGCAAGATTCCTCGATACGTCGGCCGCGCGTGCGTTCGCACTGGCCTTCGCGGCGAGCGCGCGTTGCTCGGCCGCGCTCTTGCGATCGGCGGCGATTTGCTGCGCGGCGGGCGCATGCGTCGTCTGCGCCGTAACGGTCGGCACCGGCATCGCATGACGCGGTGGCTGCGGCACCTGCGCGGGCGGTGACGGCACATGCGCCACCATCGTCGCGGGTGGCGTCACCGGAACATGCGCAGGCGCTTGAGCCGCCAGAACGGGCGCGTGGTGCGTCGTCGGAGGCGGCGGCTTCGCGGCGTCGACCTTCGGCCCGAGCACGGCGCCTTCCACCACCTGAACGCCCGGTGTCGGCTCGCGCTCGACGCGATGCGAAATCAGATACGCAGCGACGAGGAAAGAGACGGACACCACCGTGCCGATGGCATAGAACGGTGTCCACGAGCGTTGCCCCACTCGCGATTCGTCTTGCGACGGGTAATCGCTGTAGCGCTGCGTTCCGCCAAAGGCATCCGCCGCGCCGCTAAAGGCCTCGGCGCCGCCGAAGCTGAACGCGCCGGGACGCCACTGCGCATGCTTTTCTTGCGCGAAGCCGTCGCCGTTGCCTTGTGCGTTCGGCGGCTCGTACGCAGCGTACTCGCTCACCGGCGCAACGCGGTGACGATCAGCCTGCTGTTTCGCACCGCATTGGGGACAAATTATCAGCGGCGCATTGAAACTGGTCCCGCAGTATGGACACCCCCACGGACCAGCGCTACCTCGGCCAGGTTCGTTGAACATTGCAGGTATTGAAGCTCTAAGAGGACACGGTTCGCTGGCGCCCTTCGAACCCTTTGCGCAGCGGTTGACGAAGTAGCGCGTGCTTGACTATTGGGCGACTTGTTCGATGCTGGATTTCGCGGATCGTTGGACGGACTTGAAAAAATTCACTTTGAATATGGGCCACTTCGCAGTGAAGATCAAGTCGTCGAATTCCGCCAGATGGCGGATCGAGACAGGGACGAAACCCATCTCTTGCCGCATGATGTGCGCCTCTTTCAAGGCACTAGCGTGATGGCGGCGCAATGCGCGCGCCACGCGTCTGAATGATGCGACCCCATGCGATAACACTTTGATACAGGTGATACGTGTTGCAGTGGTGATTACGCGACGTCGCACAGGCGAGCCCTCAACGTTTCGCCGCGATGATTCGCCGTATCCATTCGATGATATTAGCAATGGCGGCGCGCTCGTCTTGCGCTCATCCCGCGTTCACTTTCTACGTTGTCTTGGCTTTCTTCTTCGTCGCGTTGCGCACTGGCTTCGCGCCCTCGGCCACGCTCGGGTTATCGGGCTCGATGCTGCGCGCCGTCTCGCGCAGGCAATCGAGAAAAAGTGCCACTGCCGGCGCGCTCTCGACCTCCTTGCGCCAGATGACGCCCACCGGTCCGAGCACGCTGCCAAGCGAAAGCGGCGCCATCCACAGCACGCCTTCGCGCACGAGTTCGAGCGCGCGCGAGCGCGGCTCCAGACCGAGCCGCTCACCGCCGCGCAGCAATGACAGATCCCCGAGATTCGTATTCGATTCGACGACGTCGACAGGCGAGCCGAGCCCGTGATCGGCGAGCACCGCGAGCAGCCGGCGATGCATCGGCGCGCTCACCGGCGGCAGCACCCACGCGAGGCCGTCGAGATCGTGCCACGTCACGGCGCGCTTGCGCGCGAGCGCATGACCGGCCGCCGCGACAATCACGGGCGGGTCGTCGAACAGCGGGTCGAATGCGAGCGTCGCCTCGTCCACCATGTCCTTGGCGATGCGGCCGACCACCAGATCGAGACGTCCCGATTGCAATGCGGGCATGAGTTGATCGAGCGTGCCTTCGTGCAGTGCCACCGTCGTGGCACGCGCCTTCGCCTTGAAGCGCGCCGTGGCTTGCGGCACCAGCGCGGCGGCGGCAACCGCGAGGAAACCGACTTCGAGCCGCCCGCCAATGCCGCTCGCAATCGCCTCCAGTTCGTCGCCCGCGCGCTGGGCCTGCGCGAGCATGTCGCGCGCGTGGCGAATGAGGCTCGCCCCCGCGGGCGTCGGCCGGATGCGCCGCCCGTTGCGCTCGAACAGCGCGAGACCAATGCCACGCTCCAGGTCCGCGATCATCCGGGAAATAGCCGGCTGGGTGACGTGCAGCATCTCCGCGACCTTGCCCACCGTGGGCAGATCGGCCAGCGCCACCAGCAGATGCAGATGCCGGAGCTTCAATTGCCGGAACAGATATTGATCGACGGGACGCATGGATTTCGATAACGAAAGCGTTATGGGTCATCGATCATATCTCATTGGACGCTCATGAATTGGCTGCGCAAAATAGTGCCCAATATCCCATCGGCCATCGCCGTCCCCCGCTGCATCCATGCATACCAACACACGCAGCGCCAACGAGGAGACCCGCAACATGACCATTCCCGCCCAGCACCGGCGCGCCATCGTCGCCGCCACCATCGGCAATGCCTTCGAGTGGTACGACTTCATCGTGTTCGGGTTTCTCTCCGTGGTGATCGCGCGCCAGTTCTTTCCGGCGACCGACCCGAGCGTCGCGACGCTGTTCGCCACGGCCACCTTCGCCAGCGCATTTCTCGTGCGGCCGCTCGGCGGCATCCTGCTCGGCATCTACGCGGACCGCGCCGGCCGCAAGGCCGCGCTTTCGCTCGTCATCCTGCTCATGACCGTTTCCTCGGCCATCATGGCGTTCACGCCGAGCTATGCGAGCATCGGCGTTGCCGCGCCCGTGCTGATCGTGTTCGCGCGGCTGTTGCAAGGACTGTCGGCGGGCGGCGAGTTCGGCAGTTCGACCTCCATGCTGATCGAGTACGCTCCGCGCATGCGGCGCGGTTATTACGGCAGCTGGCAGAACTTCGGGCAGTTTTGCGCGGCGGTCGTCGCGGCGGGCATGGGCGCGCTCGTCACGCGCGGCCTGCCCGCCGCCTCGCTCGACGCCTGGGGCTGGCGCCTTCCCTTTCTGTTCGGACTGCTGATCGGTCCGGTCGGTTTCTATATTCGTACGCGTCTGCACGAGGCGCCCGCCTACACGGCGGCAGCCAGGGAAGCCCAGCCGCGCGCAAGCGCCCTGCTGCGCGACCTCTGGATCAACAACCGCGCTTCGCTCGTGATCGCGTTCGGCCTGACGGTGTTCGGCTCGGTTGCCCAATACGTGCTCAACGTCTATCTGCCGATCTATTCCGTGCAGCAACTCAAGCTGCGAGTGGACGCGCCGTTCATCGTGCTGATGTTCACCGGCGCCGCACGCATGGCGCTTATTCCGCTGTTCGGCCTGCTTTCCGACCGCGTGGGCCGCAAACCCGTCATGGCCGTTTCGATGGTCGGCTATATCCTCACGCTCTATCCGCTGTTCGCGTGGCTGATTGCCGGGCCGAGCCTCGGGCGGCTGCTCGCCGTCGAAACCGTGTTCGCCGTCCTCATGGCCGCCGCGCTCGGACCGGCGTCGACCGCGCTCGCCGAACTGTTCCCCACGCGCACGCGCGCCACGGGTCTGTCGATCTCGTACAACCTCGCCACCACGCTCTTTGGCGGCATCGCGCCGTTCGCCGTCGCCTGGCTCATCGGCGTCACCGGCAACAAGATGATGCCCGCGCTGTTCGTGACCACGGCGGCCGTGGTCGGCGTACTGGCCTTGCTCGCCATGCCGGAGACCGCGCCGTGCGCGGGCGGCTCGCCCTACGACGACGCATTGAAGCCCGATGCGACCGCGCGCTGATCGCTCACGTTCCTCACGCCATATCAACACGGACTCCTGAATTTCCTGACATGACCCGCAACGTCCTGTTCATCATGTGCGACCAGTTGCGCGCAGATCATCTGTCGTGCTACGGCCACCCGTACCTGCGCACGCCCAACATCGACCTGCTCGCGCAGCGCGGCAACCGCTTTTCGAACGCCTTCGTGCAATCGGGCGTGTGCGGTCCCTCGCGCATGTCGTTCTACACGGGGCGTTATGTATCGAGTCACGGCGCGAGCTGGAACTGCGTGCCGCTGCCCGCGAGCGAAATGACGCTCGGCGCCTACCTCGCCGAGCAGCGCATGCGCCTCGCGTTGTGCGGCAAGAGCCACTTCTCCTCGGACCAGGCGACTTACCGGCGCCTTGGCATCGAGGGCGACAGCGAACTGGCCGCGCTGCTGCGCGAGGGCTATTTCACGCTGGTCGACCGCTACGACGGCCACCGCGCCGAGCCCGTGGGCAGCTATGCGCAGTACCTGCGCGCGCGCGGCTACGAGGGCGACGACCCGTGGAGCGACTACGTCATCTCGGCCATCGACGAGCAAGGCCAGGTTGTGAACGGCTGGCATATGCGGCACTCGTATCTGCCCGCCCGCGTGGCGGAGCAGGATTCAGAAACCGCATACACGACGAATCAGGCGATCGAATTCATCGAGAAGCACCGCGACGAGCCGTGGGTGCTGCATCTCTCGTACGTCAAGCCGCACTGGCCTTACATGGCGCCCGCGCCGTATCACAACCGCTATACGGCAGACCAATGCCTTCCCGTCGTTCGGCATCCTGACGAACTACGCGACGCGCACCCGGTAGTCTCGGCCTACCGCCGCCAGGAGGAGAGCGTCAACTTCGCACGCGCTGAGACAGTCCGTACCGTGCGCCCCGCGTATCAGGGGCTCATCAGCCAGCTCGACGACCATCTCGGCCGGCTGTGGGAAGCCCTGGACCGCGTGGATGGCTGGCGCGACACGCTCATCGTATTCACGTCCGATCACGGCGATTTTCTCGGCGATCACTGGCTCGGCGAAAAGGAGTTGTTCTACGACACCGTGCAGCGCGTGCCGTATCTGGTCTACGACCCGTCCGCGCAAGCCGACGCGCAGCGCGGCCAGGTGCGCGAGGAATTCGTCGAGGCCATCGACACCGTGCCGACGATCCTGGAGGCGCTCGGCCAGCCGCTCGCCACCGAGCGCCTGGAAGGCCGCTCGCTGCTCGCGCTCACGCGCGCGGCGGGCACGCCGGACCACTGGCGCGACGCGGTCTTCTCCGAACTCGACTATGCGTACCGCGAGTCGCGCCTCTTGCTCGGCCGCGAACCCGAGGCGTGCCGCGCTTGGATGGTGCGCACCGCGAAGTGGAAGTACATTCACTGGCAAGGCTTCGCGCCGCAGCTATTCGACCTCGAACGCGATCCGCAGGAACTGCGCGATTGCGCCAGCGACGCGGCCTCGGCGCCCGTGATCGACGCCATGCGTGCACGCCTGCTCGACTGGTTCTGCAATCGCCGCACGCGCACCACCGTCTCGCCCGCGTCCGTGGCGGCCGAAACGCACCGCGACCGGGAAGCCGGAGTTTTCTACGGCCTGTGGTAAAGCGGCGGCGGTGACAGCGTCGCGCGCGTGAGCCTATGATGGTGTTTTCGGCCACCGCGCGGCGCAGCTTCATGAACCGTTACCTGATCGCCATTGGCCTGTTGTGCGTGCTTGTCGGCCTGGCCTGGCGCTGGCTCGCGCGCATCCCGTTCGGCCGGCTGCCGGGCGACATTCATATCGTGCGCGACGGATTCAGCTTCCACTTTCCCGTGGTCACGTGCATCGTGATCTCGGTGGCGGTGTCGCTGCTATTCTGGCTGCTGCGGCGTTGAGCGCAGCCCTCCTCACGCCTTCAACCTGTCCTTGTAGATGCGGCCGTCTTTCATGATCAGATGCAGGTTCTGATCGGGGTTGGCCAGCACCGACATGTCCTGAAGCGGGTCGGCCGCCACCACCAGCAGATCGGCATACGCCCCCTCTTCCAGCACGCCCAGCTTGTGCGGATACGGATTGCGCTCGCCCGCCAGCGCCAGCAACTGCCCGTTCCCGCCGGTGGCCATGCCCAGTGATTCGGCAGCCGAATACCAGCGCGCGAGGTGCCCGAGCATCGTGCCCTGGCGCGTGGCGAGCACCTGCGAAAAGATCAGGTCCGTGCCGAACGCAACCTTGAGCCCGTGCTTGCGCGCGAGCTTGTACATGTTGTCCGTGCCGGTCGTGACTTCCAGAAACTTCTCGCGGCTCGAAGGCGGCAGCGGCGCGACATCTTCTTCGCTCGTGAAGGGTTGCGTGCTGAGCCACGTGCCGCTTTTCGCCATGGATTCGGCGGTACGATCGTCGATCAGGTGACCGTGCTCGACACATTGCGCGCCGGCGGCGAGCGAGCGCTTCACCGCTTCGGGCGTGTACGCGTGCACGAGCACATAGGTGCCCCAGTCGGCGGCCGTTTCGACGGCCGCGCGCAATTGCGGCTCCGTAAAGGTGAGCATGTCCAGCGGACTGCGCGGCGTGGAGACGCCGCCGCACCCGACGAGCTTGATCTGCGTGGCGCCCATCATGAACTGCTCGCGCACGCGCAGGCGGACTTCGTCCGCCGAATCGGCAATGGCGGCCGCGCCGGTCCGCTCCACTTCGCTGATCTGGCCTGACGTGCGCGGCACATCGGTCAGCAGCCGGAAGTCGCCGTGACCGCCGGTCGTCGTGATCATTGCGCCGGAGGGGTAAATGCGCGGACCGCTCAGCATGCCGGCGTCGATGGCCTGCTTGAGCGCAAAGGCGGGACCGCCCGCGTCGCGCACGGTCGTGAAGCCGCGCAGCAAGGTGCGCTGCGCCTCCGCGCCCGCCGCCAGATAAACGAAGCTCAGGTCGGCCTGCATGATGGTCTGAATAGGCAACGCGGCAAGCAGCGTGTGCCAGTGCACGTCGATGAGGCCCGGCATCATCACCTTGCCGCCGCAGTCGATCACGCGCTGACCGTCCGTCGCACCCGGCGTTCCGCGGCGCAACTGCGAAATACGGTTGCCGTCGACGACCATGAACATGCCGTCCTGCAAAGCGCCCGCTTTGCCGTCGAAGAGACGGAAGTTCGTCAACGTCGTGGGCTGCGCGCCAGGCGCGGCGGCCGGTTGCTGCGCGAGGGCGAGTTCCGGCAGCACGGTGCAAAGCATCGACGCGCCCATGCCCGCCAGGAAGCCGCGGCGCGCGAGATCGGCGCCGATGCGGCGGTTCGCATAGTTCGCCAGCGCCTTGTCGCACAGGCAGGAATAAGCGGGTGCCAGTGTCCTGTCGCTACGTTTCGTTCTGGAAGCCATAGATCACCCGTGAAGTTGAGGCGCGGCTCGACCGGTCCCGTCAATTCAATCGATTCAGTCAACCGGCCTCGCAACGTCCTCTTTCGTCAACAGCATCGCCAGCGGACGCGTGGAGCTGAAGGCCGAAAAAATGATCGTGAGCGCCACCGTTCCCGGCACGGCGAGGAAGGCACCCGGAATGCCCCAGATGGCGGTCCAGGCCGCAAGACTCATCAGTATGACCGCCGGGCTCAGGTTCAACGACCCGGCCATGAGCCACGGGTCGAGCACGTTGCCCATCACGAAGTTGATGGCCGAGAGCGAAACGAGCAGCGTGATGGGCTCGTTCCACTGCCCGAACTGAAGCGCGGCGAGCAAGGCCGGAAACGCGACGGAGATGAGCGAACCGGCATAGGGCACGAAGTTGAGCAGCACGATGAGCACGGCGATGAGCGGCGCGAACTCCAGCCCGACCAGATGCATGCAAACCCAGCTGAGAATACCGAGCACCACACCGAGCAGCGCCTTCAACGCGAGATACGTGCCGATTTTCGCGTTGATGGCGTCGATCACCGGTTCCATGTCGGCCTTGCCGCGCATGGCCGCCGAAAGCTTGCGCCGGAATCGCCCCATCTCGACCATGAAGAACGCCGTGTACAGCAGAACGACGAGCGTGGTCGCCATGAGCGAGGAGAGCGAGCCGAGCAGCGAGGTGAGCAGCGACTGAACATTCACCGCCGCGAGCAACTCGCGGCGAAACGCCGCCCATGACGCTTCGGTCTCCAGATGAAGCAGCGCCGTGAGCTTCGTGAGCAGCGCGAGCAGCGTGGCTTCGTATTTGGGCGCCACCGCCAGCATGCGGTCGGTGTCGGAGAGCAGCAGTTCGGTGGCAAGCCACGCCGCCACGAGAATGAGCCCGGCCGCGCTCCAGTAGCGCACCCCGGCGCGAATACGCTTGCCCACATGCGGCACGCGCCGCAGAATTTCGGCGATCCCGTAAATCACATACGACGTGATGATCGCAAACGCTATCGGCACCAGCACCGGGCGCCCGATATACAGCACCCATCCCGTGATGACGGCGATGAGCAGCACGCAGGTGGCGGTAACAAGATCCTGTTTCATGGCGTCCCCGGTGCAACCGCATGGCGGCCCGATGCCAACGAAGCCGTACCCGCGCGTGGCGGGCGGCTCATCTTCTGTGCGGCAACGGCCATCGCTTTCCTCGCGTGACGTGAAATGCCTGGGATGACGAATCACTTTTCATGTCGCGCCGGACGCTCGCCGCGCAATCCGGCGTCCCGCCTGCACGCGCCCGAACGGGACGTTAGCAAGCCATTGGCGTCCGCCGCGCCGGGTGCGCGCGCAACTCCGGCCCTCAATTCCTCGCAGCTTTCACCGTGCCGCTTGCGGCAGCGCATCATCGCGCGCCGAAACCGCCGTCGGGCGCAATCTGCCACCACTTCGCAAGACTAGACGCTTTGGAAAAGACGTGCTCGTTCGCTGGCTGGCGAAGCCGATCGCGCGGCGGCGTCATGGCCACCCGATATGGAATCCGAACGACTCCGGCCCTTTATGATGGTTGCGTGAACATCGAATTTTTCGGAGAGAAAAATATCGCGTTTCACTTTAAGTCACGTTTAAGCAGCAAAAAGTACCTTACGCGCATCTTCATCAACCTCCCATTTTTACCTTCGCTATGAGCACGAATAAGTATCGGCGCCGGGGCCTGATCGCCGGTGTCGCGCTGGCGGTCGCCGGCACGTGGGTCGTCACCCATGGGCACGCCAGCGCGGACGAAAGCAGCAAACTGAAAACCACCGTGTCCGCGCCGATGCCCAAGGCGGACAACGCCACGGGCCAGGCGCCGAACTTCTCGGCGATCGTGGCGAAATACGGCCCGGCCGTGGTGCACATCGAGGTCGTCAAGGAGAACCCGGAGTCTGAAAGCGGCCACTCGGGCGCGCTGGGTTCGGGCTTCATCGTGAGCCAGGACGGCTACATCCTCACCAACAACCACGTGGTGGAAGACGCCGACGCCGTCACGGTCAAGCTCACCGACGGCCGCACGCTGCGCGCGCGCGTGATCGGCACCGACAAGGCCGGCGACGTGGCCGTGCTGAAGATTCCCGGCAGCGGCTTTCCCACGGTGAAGATCGGCGACCCCGCCAGCAGCAAGGTGGGCGACTGGGTCGTGGCGATCGGCTCGCCGTACGGGCTCGACAACACCGTGACCTCGGGCATCATCAGCGCGAAGTCGCGCCAGCTCTCGGAAGACAGCCCCACACACCTCATCCAGACCGACGTGCCCGTCAACCCCGGCAATTCGGGCGGCCCGCTCTTCAACCTCAACGGCGAAGTCATCGGCATCAACTCGATGATCTACTCGCGCACGGGCGGCTTCCAGGGTCTCTCGTTCGCGATCCCGATCGACGAAGCCATGCAGATGAAGGAGCAGATCGTGCAAGGCGGCAACCAGGGTTACGCGAGCAACACGCCGCGTCCGCGCCTTGGCGTGGCCGTGCGGCAGCTCACCGGCGACGAAGCGCAGCAGATCGGCGTCGACGGCGGCGTGCTGGTCATGCGCGCAGCGGGTCCGGCGCGGGCGGCGGGCATCAGCGCCGGTGACGTGATCGTCGCGGTCAACGGCGTCAAGGTGCGCAACGTCGGCCAGTTGCAGAAGATGATCGCGCAAGCCGACGACGCCGTGTCGATCGTCGTCAACCGCGACGGCGAGCGGATGATCGCGCAGGTCGACCTCGCGCAGGGCTGATCGCACCGGGCGCAGGGCGCGCACGGCACACGCGGCGCACGCGGAGCAGCACGCAACGCACAGGCAGAATCAGGGAGAAGCGTGCGCCAGATAGTCGATGCGCTCGACGATGTACGGATAAAACGGGTTCCATGACAGGCGCGTAAGCAGTCCCGCGCCCACGATCAGCGCGCCCGTTTCACCGCGCACGGACTGGGCGCCGAGGTGGATGCCCAGGTCGTCGTCAGGGTCGGGCGTGCGGCCGTACAAGGAGTCGGTCACCGGAAACGGCAGCGCCACGTGCGAAAGCGAATACACGTCGGGCGGATAGTCGAGCCCGGTGGGTTTGACGGCCGCCGTCGTTTCGTTGGCGGCAGTGCTCTGCTCGATCACTTGCGGCGAAGTGGCCGACGCGTTGGTAAGCAACGTCAGCCGGTAACGCAGCGGCGGTGCGGGCGCGATGCGGCGCAGCGCGTCGCGCATCGAAGCGCGCAGCAGCGGGCTCCATTGCGCCGTGCGGTTGATGTCGAACAGCACGAGTTCGCTGCCGTTGGCAGGCAGTTGCGCATACAACGAACTGATGATCGCGCTCGTGCTCACCGTGAAGTCGAGCACGGACTGGAAGGTCAGCGCGGGCGGCAACTGCGCCAGTTGCCCGCTACGGCCCGCCTGCGCCAGTTCCTGCTGGACCCGCTGGGTCACGCGCCAGGACTGGCGCGCGCCATTCACGGGAAACGAGTTGTACTTGAACGGATTGAACTCCGGCACGATGTCGAGCCACGCCGCTTTCGCAAACGAAGGCAGGATCGACGGCAAGGCCGCGAGCCCGGCAAAGCGCGCAAAGCGCGTAATGCCGATCATCGGCGAGATCAGGATCAGGTGGTCCGCCCTCGGCAGGCTCGGGTTCTGCACCGCTTCCAGCGAATATTGCAGCGCCAGCGCGCCGCCGTTGGAAAAGCCCACGATATGCAGCGGCGCGGGCGCCGGCACGAGCCGGCGCGCTTCGCGCACGGCGAGCCGCGTGGCCGCCTCCCAGTCTTCCGCCGTCACCTCGGTCAGGCCCGAGGGCACCGTGCCGTGCCCAGGCAGCCGGACCGCCACCACCGCAAAGCCATCGCGCTGATAACGCTGCGCGATGTGGCGCAGGCTGTATGGCGAGTCGGTCAGCCCGTGCAGCATCACGGCCACGCCGCGCGGCGCGCCCTCCGGCATGAGCGTGTAAGAGCGGTTCCAGTCCGTGCGAAAGCGCCCCGGATAAATCGGGCTGCCCGAGAAATAGCGATTGGCCGGCACGCGCTCGTCCTCCGGCAACTTGTCGGTCACATTCTTTTTGACCGCATCGAACAGGCGGTTTTCGTGCGCGATGTAATCGGCCCATGTCGCCTGGTCGATTTCGTGCTCGTGCATCTCCTCGGGCACCCAGGTGTGCCACACACTCAGCGGCGCCTTGCGCTGCGCGTCGTAGAACCGCACGGCCACGATGCACAGAAACGCGATCAGCACGAAAAGGGAAAGCCGCTTCGTCCAGCGCCACAGCCACGTTTTTGTCATGAAATTCGCCATGTCCGGTCAATGCCTCGCGAACGGTGGACCCGCCATGCCGCGCGCTAGCGCGGGTACGGCGGCCAGAACAGCGGTACGACCACTACGGTGATGATGAGCGCCCCCAGGGCCGCCGGCATGCCGACGAGAAAAAACTCGCGGACCCGATAGCCGCCCGCGGTGCTCACGAGCGCGTTCACCGGATTCGACACCGGCGACATATAGGCCGCCGAGGCGGCGACAGCCGTCGTCATCGCAAACGGATACGGCGACGCATGCAGGTGCCCCGCCATCGCAATGACCACGGGCGCCATCAGCACCGCCGTGGCCGTGCCCGAAATCACGGTGCCCACCACGAGCGTGAGCAGGAACACGGCGCCGAGCAAGCCATGCGCACCCCAGTCGCCCGCCACGCGCAGCACGGCGTCGGCGGCGATGTCGATGCCGCCCGTGCGTTGCAGCGCGATCGAGAACGGCAGCATGCCGACGATCAGCACGAGACTGCGCCAGTGAATCGCGCGGTAGCCGCTGTCGAGGCTCACGCACCCCAGCACACCCATGAGCAGGCAGCCGATCAGGCCCGCGAGCACGTTCGGCACGCCGGGCGCGAGCATCAGCGCGATCACGAGCGCCATGCTGCCGAGCGCGTGCAGCGACTTGTGCGGCACGGGCACGTAGGCCTCGCTTTCAACCGGCATGGCGAGACACACGATGTCGTGCTCGACCGACTGCATCGAAAAGATATCGATCCACGGCCCCACCACCAGCAGCGTGTCGCCGACTTTCAGGCGCGTGGTTTGCAGGTCGCTCACGTGCGCGGCCTCGGCACGGCGCAGCCCGACGACCGTGACGCCGTGACGCGCGAGCGTGGCGGAGCTGCGCGCGAGGTTGCCCACGAGCGACGAATCGGGCGGCACGATCACCTCCGCCATGCCCACGTCGTGGGTCTGGTCGGTGAAGTATGCGCCCGACATGCGACGCTCCACCAGCGCGTTGCGCTCGCAAAAGGCCTGCACGTCGAAGCCGGCGGCGTCCACGTCGAGCAGCAGCACGTCGCCGGGCGCAATGCTGCTGTCGGCCGTGGCGAGCAGCACCGTCGTGCCCATGCGCGCGGCCCGCTCGATCGCCACGACGTGCGCAACGGGATCGTCGTCCAGCCCGCAGCGCCCGAGCGTCTGCCCCACGAGCGGCGAGGCCGCCCCGACGCACAGGCGAAACGCGCGGCCTTCGAGCGAATAGCGCGCCACCCAGTCGTTCACGGAAGGCCGTTTGGCCGCGTCGTCCAGCCGCGCGCCGTTCAGGAAGCGCCGCGCGAACAGCATATAAGCGATGATCGCGGCGAGAATCGGCGCGCCCACGGGCGTGATGGCGAAAAAGCCGAAGCCGGCGTAGCCGCGATAGGCCAGCGCACTGTTGACGACGAGATTGGGCGTCGTCGCGACGAGCGTGAGCATGCCGCTCGTGAGCGCCGCCATGCTCACCGGCATGAGGAGCCGGCCGCGCGAGACGCCCGACTGGCGCGCGATGCGAATCACGATGGGGATGAAGATCGCGACCACGGCGGTCGAACTCATCACCGCGCCCATCATGGCGACGATGGCCATGATCAGCATCACGAGCCGGCGCTCGTTCGAGCCGCCGCGCTCGATGAGGTAGTCGCCCACGCGCTGGGCGACGCCCGTGCGCGCGAGGCCGTCGCCGAGCACGAACAGCGCGGCGATGAGCACGATGTTCGGGTCCGCGAAACCCGCCAGCGCTTCGTTCACGCTCACGACGCCCGTGAGCGGCAGCGCGACGATCATGATGAGCGCCACCGCGTCCGCGCGGGGCCGGCCGATCAGGAACATCGCGATCGCGCTGGCGAGGCACGCAACGGTCATCAAAAGGTCGGTAGACATGATTCCGCTACGCCTCGCGAACGGGCCATGGAAACCACTGCTACCGCAAATAGTGCCGGTTTTCGGGATTCGGTGTCGGCGCGCGGCCGCAAGTCGCTGTTTTGGCGGCACTTTATCGTGCCGCCGCGCTAGCGGCTCACTGGCGCGCGGCGAGCAGGGACACGCGATTGCGCCCCTGGTGCTTGGCCTGATACATCGCCTGATCGGCCTCGTCGAGCAGCGAGCGCGCGGCGGCCTCGGGGCTCGCTTCGGCGGCTTCGGGCGCGTCTGTTTGTCCGTGGGTTGGCGCGCTCACGCGATACGGCGCCACCCCGATCGACACGCTCAGCGCGATGCGCTCGCCCTCGTCGTCGAGCAGTTCGATGGCCTCGACCGCGCGGCGGATCCGCTCGGCCACGGCCAGCGCATCGGGCAACTCGCACAGCAGGAGCGCGACGAACTCTTCGCCGCCGTAGCGCGAAACGGTGTCGCCCACGCGCACGTGCTGCTTCAGGCAGGTGCCGATGGCGCCCAGCGCGAGGTCGCCGAGCGCGTGGCCGTGGGTGTCGTTGATCAGCTTGAAATGGTCGATGTCGATGAACAGGCACGACATGGGTGCCGCGTGCGAGCTCGCGCGCCGGATTTCGTGATGCAGGCGCTCGTCGAAATAGCGGCGGTTCGACAGGCCCGTGAGCGGGTCCGTCACGCCGGTGCGGCGCAGATGCTCGCGGTGCGCGACGTTGTCGAGGCTCGCCGCCGCCACGCGCGTGAAGCGCATGAGCAGATCGGTCGCCATGGTGGCGTCGAAGCGGGCGGGGTCGTCGCTGGCCAGGCACAGATAGCCGAGCACCTGGGTACGGGTGAGAAGCGGGAGCACGATGGCACTCCCGGCCGCGGCCTGCGCCCCGAAAAAGGTCTCGCTCACGGCCGGCTCCAGCTCGCTCACGCGGCCCAGCCACGGCAGGTTGTCCGCGCACAGGTGGGACAGCGCGAGGCCGCCCTGCATCCCGGTTTTCAGATGCGCTTCGAGGTCGGCGCGGGCGCATTCGGCTTCGAGCAGGTCGCGCAGGAGCGGTGTGCGCCGGTCGAGCCAGACGCTGACCGAAGCGAGGCCGAACACCTCGGGCAGGTAGACGAACACCCCTTCGAGAAACGCGCTCCAGTCGTGCGCCGCGATCAGACGCAGCTCCACGTCCTGGAAGCTCTTCAACGCGCGCTCGTTACGCTGGACGGTTTCGATTAGCGCAGCAAGGTCCGCTACAGGCTGGTTCCCGGGGTGTGTCACGATGCATCGAGAATATTCCGAAGCCTTCTATTACGGCAGATCGGGGCCAGACTTGAGCCGGCGGCGGCGGCCGGATCGCAGCGCGCGGCGCTCGCGTGCTTGCAGGCGGCGGTGGCAAGCGGCCGGCCGCCTTGCTATATGATCGCCGTTTAACGTAGGGGAATCGCCTTCATGCAAATACTGGTCGACGCTGACGCCTGCCCGGCCGTCATCAAGGACATGTTGTTCCGGGCCGCGCGGCGCGCCGAAGTCACGGTCACGCTGGTCGCCAACCAGTTTCTGCGCACGCCGCCGTCGCCCTTTATCAAGGCAATCCAGGTGCCGGCGGGTTTCGACGTGGCCGACGCCCGCATCGTCGAGCTCGCCGCATCGGGCGACCTGGTGATCACGGCGGACATCCCGCTCGCCGCCGCGGTGCTGGAGCGGGGCGCTCATGCGCTCGATCCGCGCGGAAACTGGTTCACGCGCGAGAATATCCAGGAGCGGCTGACGATGCGCGACGTCATGGACCAACTGCGCAACGCGGGTATCGAAACGGGTGGCCCGGCGCCGTTCAGCGCGCGCGACAGCAAGGCGTTTGCCAGCCAGCTCGACCGGTTTCTTGCGCGGCACGGCACACCGCCTCGCGCAACGCCTTGAGCGGCGGAAATCTCGGGAGAGAGAGAAGGTGCCGTCCTGCCGCGCCGCACGCCGTACCGGCGCGCAAATTCAGGCAAACTCAGGCGTGCCCAGGCACACTCACGCGCGCTCAGGCCGGGACGGCGACGCGCTTAACGGCGGCGCATGGCGGGACGCGGCTGCACGCCGGGCGCGCGCTCGTCCTTGTGACGGAAGTTGATCCGGCCTTTCGACAGATCGTAGACCGACAGTTCCAGCGTGACACGGTCGCCGGCAAGAATACGGATGTGATTCTTGCGCATGCGGCCCGACGCGTAGGCGTTCACGACCACGCCGTTCTCCAGCGTGACGCGGTATTTGCTGTCCGGCAGCACTTCGTCAACGACCCCGTCCAGTTCCAGCAGTTCTTCTTTTGCCAAGTTAGTGCCTCCAGAGGGCTTAATGTCGCGTCAATGCAAGGCGCCGGCGCATACCGCCGTTCAGTGCAGCACTTGCACGCGTAGGTGTGGTAGAGCGTTGCCCGGCGCATGTTGCGGGTACGCCGAAAGCGGAATCTGTACGAACCTGGGCTGGGTATCGGCAACGCATGGAGCGTCGCAACCTGGTGAGCCGAGGACACCACACCGCGAGCTTGCGGATGCGGCGAGAACAGGAATGCAAGAAAAGAGAATTGGCAGGCGTGGCAGACAGCCGCCACGCCAAAGCGAGAGACTCGCGCCGCCCCGACAACGGGGCGGAGGACATCAGACAGCGTTATTGCGGCGTGATGTTCGAAGCCTGGAGGCCCTTGGGGCCGCGCTTCGTTTCGTACGTGACCTTCTGGCCTTCAGCCAGGGTCTTGAAGCCCGTGCCACGGACTTCCGAGAAGTGCGCGAACAGGTCGTCGCCGCCCTTGTCCGGGGTGATGAAGCCAAAGCCCTTGCTATCGTTGAACCACTTGACGGTACCGGTTTCCACTAGATATTCCTTGAACAGACGAATAAACACATACGCCCCGAAAAAAGGGCGAATAAAAAATCAAAAAACGGAGAGGTCAACGAGAGCCGCTGATGGCGACCCGGATGATGATCAATCAAGCATTTTACAGATTTTAGCTAGCCACAGTACGCCGTAGCTGCCGCCGCGTCAAGCGGTTTCTTGCCTTATCGAGCTGTCACCCGATTATCACCAGGTTGCCGCCCTTTTTTCGATAGCCCGCCCACGCCCGCCCATCGCCGGTTTGCGGCTGCGCCGCCCCTGCATGAACCCCCAAAAAAAGCCGCCGCGCCTTCGCGCGGCGGCCTTCGCCAAAACCTGGGCAAGCGTGGAAAAGCCTGAAAGACGGCCCGGCAATCAGCCAAGCCCGCCCATCATCATGTACTTCGCCTCGAGATATTCGTCGAGCCCGTACTTCGAGCCCTCGCGCCCCAGCCCCGACTCCTTCACGCCGCCAAACGGCGCGACTTCGGTCGACAGAATGCCGTCGTTGATGCCCACCATGCCGCTTTCCAGCGCGCCCGCCACGCGCCACACGCGGCCGATGTCGCGCGCGTAGAAGTAGGCGGACAGGCCGAAGTCGGTATCGTTGGCCGCATGGAGCGCTTCTTCCTCGGTCTCGAAGCGGAACACCGCCGCGACAGGCCCGAACGTTTCCTCGTGCGCGAGCATCATGCCGCCATGCGCGCCCGTGATGACGGTGGGCTCGTAGAACGTGCCGCCCAGCGCGTGCGCGCGGCCGCCGCACACGACCGTGCCGCCCTTCTCGCGCGCGTCGCTCACGTGCGCCTCGACCTTGCGCAGCGCCGCGCCGTTGATGAGCGGCCCTTGCGTGGCGCCCGGCTCCATGCCGCTCGCCACGCGCAGCGCGCGCACCGCCGCCACGAGCTTGTCGACAAACGCGTCGTGCACGCCGGCCTGCACGTAGAAGCGGTTCACGCACACACAGGTCTGTCCCGTATTGCGGAATTTCGAGGCCATCGCGCCTTGCACGGCGGCGTCCAGATCGGCGTCGTCGAACACGATGAAGGGCGCGTTGCCGCCCAGTTCGAGCGAGACCTTCTTCACGGTGTCCGCGGCGGCGCGCATGAGCAGCTTGCCCACGCGCGTGGACCCCGTAAACGAGATCTTGCGCACGGCCCTGGCGGCCATGAGCGTGTCGCCGATCGCGGGCGCGTCGCCCGAGACGACGTTGAACACGCCGCGCGGAATGCCCGCCTCGGCCGCCAGTTCGGCCAGCGCGAACGCCGACAGCGGCGTCTCTTCCGAAGGCTTGAGCACCATCGTGCAACCGGCCGCGAGCGCGGGGCCCGCCTTGCGCGTGACCATGGCGAGCGGAAAATTCCACGGCGTAATCGCCCCCACCACGCCCACGGGCTCCTTCGTCACGACGATGCGCGCGCCCGGCTTCGGCGCGGGAATCACGTCGCCGTAAGCGCGCCGCGCTTCTTCCGCGAACCAGGTGAGGAAGCTCGCCGCATAGGCCACCTCACCCAGCGCTTCCGCGTAGGGCTTGCCCTGCTCGGCCGTCATGATGCGCGCCAGGTCTTCGCGGTGCGCGAGCATCAGTTCGCCCCAGCGGCGCACCTTCGCGCCGCGTTCGCCCGCCGTGGCGTCACGCCACGCGGGGAACGCATGCGAGGCCGCCGCCACCGCTTGCAGCGCCTCGCGTGCGCCGGCGCGCGCAACTTGCGCGAGCGGCGCGCCACTGGCCGGGTCGATGACCGCGTAGGTCGCGTCGCTCGCCACCCATTCGCCGTCGATGAAATTCGACGTGCGCCACAAGCGCGTCTGGCTGAGTCCCTCGATCATGCCGCAATCTCCAGACGGCGCGCCGCGCGCGGCACGCGCGGAATGCGCGCGCTCACGTAGTCGTTGATGACGTCGCACGGCGTGTAATTGCGGTCGAGCTCGTAAAGCTCGTCGGCGCTCAGTGGCGTGTCGAGCGCGGCGAGCGCGCTTTCGAACTGGGCGACCGTATCGGCGCCCACCAGCATCGAACTCACGCCCGCGCGGCCGAGCACCCACGCCTGCGCGATCTGCGCGCACGACACGCCGCGCCCGGCCGCGACCTCGGCCACCGAGCGTGCGATATCGCGCGACGCTTCGTCGTCGTACATCTGCACGGTGAAGAAGTCGGTCTGGTTGCGCACCGATCTGGCGTCGCCGGAAAGCAGACCTCGCGCCAGCGGGCTAAACACCGAAACCCCCACGCCCTGGTCCTGGCAGAACGGCACCATCTCGCGCTCTTCCTCGCGATACGCGCAGTTCAGTTGCAGTTGCATATTGATGGGTCGTGCGAAATGATGACGATCGCAGACCTGGAGGATCTTCGCGAACTGCCACGCGAACATGGTCGAAACGCCGATATAGCGCGCCTTGCCCGAGCGCACGATGTCGTTGAGCGCGTCCATGGTTTCTTCAACGGGCGTGTTCACGTCGAAGTAGTGGAGCATGTAGACGTCGACGTAATCGGTTTGCAGGCGGCGCAGCGACCCATCGATGCCCTCCATGATGTGCTTGCGCGAATGTCCCTGATTGTTGACGCCGTTGCCGATCGGATAGCCGACCTTGGTCGTGAGCACCAGTTCGTCGCGCCTCGCGAGCCGCCGCACGAGCCGCCCAACCACTTCCTCGCCCACGCCCGTCGAATAGAAGTCCGCGAGGTCGATGAAGTTCACGCCCGCTTCGAGCGCGCGGCGCACGATTGGCTCGCTCTGTTCCTCGTTGAAGATCCACGGCTTCCAGTCGGGCGTGCCCATGTTCATCGTGCCGAGGCACAGGCGCGACACCTTCAGGCCCGAGCGGCCAAGTTGCACGTATTGCATCGTAGTCACCTGTAACGAATTGCGCGGCTCAGGCCGCTTTGGCCTTCGGCGTGTAGAACGGGTTGCTGATCCGGTCTTTGATCTTCGCGACATCGTCGAGCTTCGGGAGCCCGTTCATCGCGGCGCGAATGGCCGCTTTGCAGGCCGCGTAGTTGTGCTCGTACACCGCATCGAGATCGTCGCAAGACCAGTTCACCCAGTTCGCCGTCACGATGCACCATTCGTTTTCGGCCTCGGGCGGCAGCGTGCCGTCGAGCATCGCCTCGGTCACGGCCTTCGCGATGGCCGCCTGCGAAGCGCCCCACGTGGCGTTGCCGTGCAGGTCGCCGCGGATGTCGGCCTTGTTCACGTAGAGCGTGGCGGGCTTGACCGGCACGTTGGGTTGCGCGACCACCATGAACGGCACGTGGCCCTGCGAAGGCGAGGACAAGCTGTTCGTAAACGCTTGCCCGACAGGGCCGTTGCGCGGCCCGATCATGATGTTGATGTGGGCCGCGTTGACGCCCGGTCCCGCGAAACCTTCACCGATATAGACTTGCAGGTCTTTCATGTTGACTCCGTCTCCTTTGTCATGGGTTTGATTCAGGCCAGACGCATTCCAGCACACGCGGCAAGCGCCCAAAAGCTATGAAATCTCATGGGGGCATGACGCGCAGTCATCGCCGCGACGCTCACTTTCACGCGCTGACAGTGGCATGAAAACAGGTAATGCATCGATGAGTTTTCGTTGCTTCGCAACCCAAAATGCTGCCGCTAGACTCTGGTCGGATCGGTTCAAAAAAAGCGCGGTCCGCGCATCAACAAGACTGGAGACGACATGAGACGTATCACGCTGCCCGGCGTGCGCATTGCCGCCGCCCTCGCGCTCACCTGCGCGGCCACGAGCAGCTTCGCCGCCACCGGCTGGTGCGAGGCGGGCAAGACCGTGAAGCTCGCGCAAATCACCTGGGAAAGCGGCGCGCTGATGACCGAAATGGTCCGCACGGTGCTGGAGAAGGGCTACGGCTGCAAGACCGAGATCGTGCCCGGCGCCACGGCCGCCACCGAAACGGCGCTCACGAAAAACGACCTCCAGGTGTGGGCCGAACACTGGACGGGCCGCAGCCCGATCGTCGCGCGCGGTTTGCAGGACGGCAGCGTGAAACTGGTGGGCGAACTGATTCCGGGCGGTGACAAGGAAGGCTGGTACGTGCCCGACTACGTGATCAACGGCGACGCGAAGCGCGGCATCAAGCCCCTCGCGCCGCAACTGCGCTCCATCGCGCAACTGCCGCAGTACAAGGCGCTTTTCACCGACGACGAAGAACCGGGCAAGGGCCGCTTCTACAACTGCCCGGCGGGGTGGGACTGCGAGCGCTTCAACAATCGCCTGCTCACCGCCTACAAGCTCGGCGACGACTACACGAACTTCCGCCCCGGCACCGGCGGCGCGCTCGACGCGGCCATCGCCTCGGCCTACGAGCGCGGCAAGCCCATCCTCTTCTACTACTGGCAGCCCGCCGGGCTGATGGCGAAGTACCGCTTCGTGCAACTGGAGAGCGCGCCCTACTCGGACGCCTGCTGGAACACCATCGCCGAGCCGAAGGGCGAACCGTGCGCCTCCGCGTTCAAGGTCTCGCATCTGAAGGTCGCGGTTTCCACGCCGTTTTACGACGCCGCGCCCGACGCCGTCGCGTTCTTCAGCAAGGTCAGCCTGCCGCTCGCGCTCGACGAACAACTGGTGCAGCAGATGCACGACAAGAAGCTCGACGCCGCACGGGTCGCGCGCGCCTTCTTCGAGCAGCACCCGGAAATCTGGAAGCAATGGGTCACGCCGGACGTCGCGGCGCGCGTGCAGGCAGGCCTGCGCAGCTAAGGGACGCAATCAAGGGACGCAATCAAGCGCCGCAGTTAAGCCGCAAATAAGCGAAACCGCCGCTCGCATCACACGACACACGCAGAATGAGGCTCATCATGGGATCTCCCTTCCTTCACCTTTCCATTGCCGACTGGGTCAACGATCAGGTGACCGCCTTCGTGCAGCGCTACGGCGACGCCTTCCACAACTTCAGCGTGCTGCTGCTGCGCGACGTGCTGGTGCCACTCGAAGCCCTGCTGCGCGCGACGCCGCCCGTCGTCGTGCTGGCCGCCGTGGGCCTGCTCGGCTGGCATGCCTCGCGGCGCATCGGCGTGGCGCTGATGTTCGTCGTGCTGCTCTGGCTGATCGGCTGCTTCGGGCTGTGGGACAAGCTCATGCAGACCTTCGCGCTGATGGTGGTGGCCACGCTCATTTCCGTCATGCTCGGCGTGCCGCTGGGCATCCTCGCGGCGTCGAGCAGCAAGCTGCGCCGCGTCTTGCTGCCGGTGCTCGACGTCATGCAAACGCTGCCGAGCTTCGTGTACCTCATTCCGGTGCTCATGCTGTTCGGTCTCGGCAAGGTGCCCGCCATTCTCGCCACCGTGGTCTATGCGCTGCCGCCGCTCATTCGCCTGACCGACCTCGGCATTCGCCATGTGGACGGGGAAATCGTCGAAGCCGCACGCGCATTCGGCACCACGCGCATGCAGTTGCTCTTTGGCGTGCAGTTGCCGCTGGCGCGCCCGAGCATCATGGCCGGCATCAACCAGACCACGATGATGGCGCTTTCCATGGTCGTGATCGCTTCGATGATCGGCTCGCGGGGCCTGGGCGAGGACGTGCTCGCGGGCATCCAGACACTCGACGTGGGCAAGGGCACCCAGGCGGGCATCGCCATCGTGATTCTCGCGATCGTGATCGACCGCATCAGCCAGGGCTACGGCCAGGGCCGGCGCACGCGCGGTCTGGCACGCAAGCCGAAGCAGCCTTCGCGCGTGCCGTTTCGCCGCGCGCGCGACCAGGCGGGCGACGGCGCTGAAGCGGCCAAGGCCAACGAACTGACGAGCCAGCCGGCCAAGTAACGAACGCGAAGACAAAAGCACCGGCACAATAACAAGCTGGGCCGGCGCTTCCTGAACAAGGAATGAGGTAACGATCATGAGCGGCATCGAAGTGAAGAACGTCTACAAGATCTTCGGCGCGCGCGACGCGAGCCAGCGCGCGCTGGCGTTGCTGCGCGGCGGCGCGGGCAAGGCCGAAGTTCTCGAAAAAACGCGCTGCAACGTGGGCCTGAACGACGTGAGCCTCTCCATCGGCTCGGGCCAGATCTTCGTGATCATGGGTCTCTCGGGCTCGGGCAAGTCCACGCTCGTGCGCCACTTCAACCGGCTCATCGAGCCGACCGTGGGCGAGATCCTCATCGACGGCAAGGACGTCATCAAGCTCTCCGACAACGGCCTGCGCGATTTGCGACGTTACGGCGTGGGCATGGTGTTCCAGAGCTTCGGACTCCTGCCTCATCAAACGGTGCTCAACAACGCCGCGTATGCACTCGTCACGCGCGGCGAGAGCAAGGCCGCCGCGCATGCGAGCGCGCGCGAATGGCTCGGCAAGGTCGGGCTCGCGGGTTACGCCGACCACTATCCCGACGAGCTTTCGGGCGGCATGCGCCAGCGCGTGGGCCTGGCCCGCGCGCTCGCCGCGAACACCGACGTGCTGCTGATGGACGAAGCGTTCTCGGCGCTCGATCCGCTCATCCGCGCGGAAATGCAGGACCAGTTGCTCGAACTCCAGGCCACGCTCAAAAAGACGATCGTGTTCATCACGCACGATCTCGACGAGGCTTTGCGCATCGGCAACCAGATCGCGATCCTGCGCGACGGGCGGCTGATCCAGTGCGGCACGCCCGACGACATCCTGCACCGCCCCGCCGACGACTACGTGCGGCGCTTCGTCGAGCGCCGCGCCGGGACCGCGCACTAAGCGCCGCACATGCGGGCGCTCATCGGCCTGCTGGGCGGCTACACGGTCCTCGTTTGCGGGAACAGCCTGCTCACGACGCTGATCTCGCTGCGCATGCTCCACGACGAGCGCACCGCGCTCGACGTGGGCCTCGTGCAATCGTGCTACTACGTGGGCTTTATCGTCGGCGCGCTCGGGCTTGGGCCGATGGTCGGGCGCATCGGCCCGCAGCGCGCCTTCATCGGCTTCGGCGCGCTCGCGGCGCTCGCCGCACTCGGCTATCTCTCGTTCGATTCGCCTGACGTCTGGGCCGTCCTGCGCCTCATTACCGGCTTCAGCATGGTCGGGGTGTTCACCTCGATCGAGAGCGGCGTGAATGGCGCCGTGCCCAACGAGCGGCGCGGGCGCGCGTTTGCCTTCTATCTCGTGCTGACCTATCTCGGCGTGAGCGCTGGGCAATTCCTGCTGGGCCTCGGCACGCCCGGCGGCATGTTCGAGCACGCGCTGGTGAACGGGTTGTTCGTGGCCGCGCTCATACCCGTGGCGTTGATCGGCGAATGGCAATCGGTCGATGCCGCGCCGCTGGCCGCCAAGGCGCGGCCTTCCGCGCTCGCCACGCCCAAGCGCCCCACGCTCCTGCTCGACGGCCTGCGCGAACTGCATCGCGTCGCGCCGCGCAGCGTGCCCGCCTGCATCGCCGCGGGCCTGCTCTCCAGCGCGTTCTATGCGCTCACGCCGGTGTATCTCGCACGCATCGGCTACCCCGCCAGCGATATCTCGCACGCCATGGGCGTCGTGCTGATCGGCGCACTGCTTTCGCAATGGCCCGTGGGGCGGCTCTCCGACCGCCTCGGGCGGCGCGCCACGCTCGGCGTGGTCGCGATCGTCTCCGCGTGCGCGGCAGCGGCGCTGGTCGTCGTGCGCGCGCCGGTCCTCGTCGACACGCTGCTCTTCGTCTATGTCGCGCTCACGTTCACGCTCTACGGCGTGATCGTGTCCGACGTGAACGATCGCGTCGATCAGGCGCGGCGTGTCCAGACGAGCGCGACGCTGCTGCTGGTTTTCTCGCTGGGCGGCGCGGCCGGCCCCACCCTCGCGTCGCTCTTCATGCGTCTGCTCGGCGCAGGCGGCCTGTACGTGTTCGCGCTCACCGTCGCGCTCGGGCTGGCCGCGCTCTCACGCGCCCGGAGCGCCTGAATGGCCCCGCGTGCCGCTATACTCCCTCGTTTGCATGAGGCGCCATTTCGAGATGGCATCACCCGCAAGGAGAGGATCGTGAAGCGAAAGATGCCGGCGCTGAACGCCCTGAAGGCGTTCGAAGCGGCAGGCACGAGCGGCAGCTTCACGCGCGCCGCAGAACAGTTGAACGTGACGCAGAGCGCGGTGAGCCGCCAGGTGCGCCAACTCGAAGAACAGCTCGGCGAAACGCTGCTGGAGCGCCATCACCACCGCCTCGAACTGACCGAAGCGGGCCGCGCGCTGCTGCGCACGCTCCAGCAATCGTTCGACCGCATCGAGCTCACGGTGCGCACGATCCAGCAAAAGAGCGACCTCAACCGCCTGCGCGTGAACGCACCACCCACCTTCGCGAGCCGCTGGCTCGTGCCGCGCCTCACGCGCCTGCACGCGCGCCATCCCGAGCTCGAACTGAGCCTCACCACGCAGCTCCAGGACAGTCTCGCCGATTCGACGGCGCTCGACTGCGCGATCCGCTTTGGCGACGGCGAATGGGAGGGCCTGGACAGCTCGCTGCTGATGCACGAATCGCATATCGCGGTGTGCGCGCCCGCGCTGCTCGCGCAAGGACCGGTCGACCTCACGCAGCAGACCTTGCTGCATGTGCTCGCGGGCGACAACCAGCGCTATCTCACGTGGCGGCACTGGCTCGACGCCGCGCGCATCGAGGACGTGGATACCTCGGGCGGCTACGAATTCGATCTGCTCGACCACGCGATTCGCGCGGCGATTGAAGGACTGGGCGCGACGATGGCCGACCGCCACATGATCGAGCGCGAACTGGCGCAGGGCCAGCTCGCGCCCGTGCGCGACGTGCACGTGGACGGCCGCCAGTCATACTGGTTCGTGGTGCGGCCCGAGCAGAAGGCTTCGAAGCCGCTGCGGCTTTTCCGGCAGTGGCTTCAGGACGAAATCGCCGCCGCGCGCTGATGGCTCGACGCGATGGCCTGGGCCACAAGGGTCCGGTCGGCGTCTTCCAGAATCATTTCCGCCCCTTTTTCCGCGACCATCATCGTCGGCGCGTTCGTGTTGCCCGACGTGACATTCGGAAAGATTGAAGCGTCGACCACGCGCAGGCCGTCGATGCCGTGCACGCGCAGGCGTGCATCCACCACTGCCGTGCGCGGGTCGGGGCCCATCGCGCAGGTGCCGCACAGGTGATAGATCGAGCCGCTTTGCTCGCGGAAGAACTTGAGCATGCTCGCGTCGTCCGTCACTTCGCCGGCAGGCGTGACCTCGGCTTCGGTGATCTCCTGCAACGCGCGCGCCGTCATCAGCTTGCGCACGAGGCGGCTGCCCGCAATCGCTGCGTCGCGGTCCTTTTGCGTCGACAGATAGTTGCCGCGAATCTTCGGTGCGTCCTCCACGTTCGCCGAGGCGATCTCCACCGAGCCCCGGCTCGTGGGGCGGCACGGATTGAAGCAGACGAGAAAGCCCGAATACGGCTCCGGCGTGAGTTGCGCGCGATCTGACTTAGGAATCCGATACGAAAGCGGATTGAAGTACACCTGCATGTTCGGGTGAGGCTCGTGCGCGCTCGTGCGGAAGAATCCACCCGACTGGTTCACGCTCATCGAGAACGGCCCCTTGCGCTGGAACACATACTGAAGCCCGAACTTGAGTTTGCCCATCCAGCTGCCGAACGCGTCGTTCAGCGTCTTTACGCGTGAGCGATAGTAGAAGCTCACGCACAGATGGTCCTGCATGTTCTGCCCCACCGCCGGCAACTCGTGCACCATGTCGATACCGTGCTTCGCAAGCAACGCGCGCGGACCCACGCCGGAAAGCTGCAACAGCTTGGGCGAATCGACCGCCCCCGCCGCCACAATCACTTCGCGGTTCGCATGAAACGTGCGCTTCACGCCTTGCTGAACGATCTCCACGCCAATGGCGCGTTGACGGCTCGCGTCGAACAGCACGCGCGTGGCGCGCGCGTGATGCTCGATCGTGAGATTCGAGCGATGCCCCGCGCGGTGCAAATAGGCCACGCTGCTCGAATCGCGCTTGCCGTGGCGCGTATTGACGTCGTAGATGCCCACGCCTTCGAGACGCGCGCCGTTGAAGTCGTCGTTACGCTCGTAGCCAAGCTGGGCGCAGCCTTCAATGAAGGTGCGGCAGACCGGATGCGCGCCGTCCTTCATCGGCGTGATGCGCACCGGGCCGCTCGCACCATGCCACGGCGTGTCGCCGAGCGGATGCGATTCGAGCTTGCGGAAATACGGCAACACTTCCTGGTACGACCAGCCCGGATTACCCGCCGCCGCCCAGTCGTCATAGTCGCGCGCCGCGCCGCGCACATAGATCATCGCGTTGATCGCGCCCGAGCCGCCCTGCACCTTGCCGCGCGGCGCATAGATCTGCCGCCCCGCGAGTTCCGGCTCCGGCTCGCTGTAATACATCCAGTTGTACTGCTTGTTGTAGTACAGCTTGGCGAAGCCGATGGGGATCTTGAACCAGAACGAGTCGTCGGGTCCGCCCGCTTCGAGCAGCAGCACCGAATGGCGCCCGGAGGCCGATAGCCGCTCCGCCAGAATGCAGCCCGCCGACCCCGCGCCAACGATGATGTAGTCATAGCTCATAGACATGCTCCCGCAGTCGAGTCCGTTCATTGCTTGTGCTCATCAACCGCGCGCGGGCGACGTGTCGCGCACATCGGCCGGCCGGCTGGCCATCTGTAGATGCAGACGCTTGCCCGTGTAAGGCGAATGCGCACGCACGACGTCCATGTCGAGTTCGACACCCAGGCCCGGCGCCTTCGACGGAATGATGTAACCGTCCTCCCACTGAATGGGGTGCTTGAGCACCTGCGCGTGAAAACCGTCCCACGTGCCGATGCTTTCCTGAATCAGGAAGTTCGGCGTGCAGGCCGCAAGCTGGATGCTCGCGGCCGCGCCCACCGGCCCGTTGTAGAGATGCGGCGCGATCTGCGCGTAGTGCACTTCGGCCAGCGCCGCGATCTTTTTCGCTTCGAGCAGGCCGCCTACGCGCGCGACGTTCATCTGGAGAATCGAAGCGCCACCTGCCTGCAACAGCTTGTGGAATTCGTATTTGGTGGTGAGGCGCTCGCCGGTCGCAACCGGAATCGACGTGTGCTTCGCGACATTGGCGATGGCCTCTTCCTGGCCAGGCGGCACGGGTTCTTCGAACCACAACGGGTCGTATTTTTCGAGCCGCTTCGCAAGACGAATGGCCGAAGACGGCACCATCTGGCCATGCGTGCCGAACAGGAGGTCGGCCTTGTTGCCCACGGCCTCGCGCACCTTGCGGCAGAACGTTTCGCAGCGCCCGAGCACCTCCAGCGAAAGCTGATGGCCCGAATACGCCGTGTACGGCCCCGCCGGGTCGAACTTGACTGCCGTGAAGCCGCGCTTCACGTTCTCCGCCGCGCATTCGGCGGCGAGATCGGGGTCGTCGTAGTCGTATTCGCCTTGCGCGTTCTTCGGATAAAGATAGGTGTACGAACGCAGCCGCTCGTTTACCATGCCGCCCAGCAACTCGTACACCGGCTTGCCGGCCGCCTTGCCGATGATGTCCCAGCACGCCATTTCCAGGCCGCTCACAATGCCCATCATCGTGAGGTCGGGGCGCTGCGTGAAGCCGCTCGAATACGCCTCGCGGAACAAGCGCTCCACATGGTGCGGATCGTGGTTGAGCAGATAGCGCGAGAACACGTCTTCGATCGCGGGCGCCATCACGTCGGGGTGGAACGTGGCGGCGTAGATTTCGCCCACGCCCTCGATCCCGCAATCGGTTTTCAGGGTGACGAAGATCCAGTACATGCCGCCCAGGTGCGGAGGCGGCACGGCAACGACGTGCGTTTCTATTGCGACGACTTTCATGGTTCGAACGGTTTCAGGCAGAGTGGGAATGGGTCATGCGCTTGAGCACGAGCGCGGCAACACCGCCGAGCGCGCCATGGCGGCCACATAGGCGAAATAGAGCTGATAGCCGAGCATGCCTGCGTAGTGCTCGGTGATATAGCCGTTCACGAGCGGCAGGAAAATGTCCGACGAGTAGCCGATAAGCGAGACGAGGCCGATCGCAAGTCCCGTGATGCGCATGGGAACGGCGCAGTAATCGAGCAGCGTCCAGTACAGGCCGCGAATCGCGTAGGTCATGAGGCCGATGAACAGCACCACCGCGCCCAGCAGCGCCATGTTGCGCAGCGCGGGCAGCAGAATCAGGCCGATCAGACCCGCGACGGCCAGGAACAGCGCCCAGATCAGCACGCGCAGGTTCGAGAAGCGGTCGCCAAGGAAGCCGCCGCCAATGCCGCCGATGGGGCGCATCCAGAGCTTCGCCGTGGTCACCATGCCCGCGGCCACGACGCTCATATGCATTTCGCCCTGCTGGAGATACGCGGAGAAGCTATAAGTGGCCCAGAACATCTGATAGCCGCAGAACACCACTGCCGCCATGAGCCAGAGCTGCGGAATCGCAGCGAGCGTGGCCAGATCGCGCCAGAGCGAGCCGCCCGTGCCCGCTTCGGCGGTCTGGCTTTGCGCTTGCGAAGGCGCGGGGTCTTTGAAGAAACTCATCAGCGCGCCGAGTGCGATGCACGTGAACGAATACAGATAGATCACGTGACGCAGTCCTGCCGCTTCGCCGCGGCCCGATCCGGTGGCGGCCGCGAACAGCGCCAGCGCGACCGTTGCGAGCAAGGCCTCGACCAGGCCGCGCCCGCCATCGAGCAAACCGAAGAAGCGGCCTTGCTCATTTGGCGCCGCGATCATGCGCACGCGCTTGAGCACCGAGGCCCAGAATGTGAGGCCCGTGGTGAGGCCCCAGCAACAGAAGATCACGAGCAGCGAGTGGAACGCGGGCGCGGTGGAATACCACAGGCCCAGCGCGCCCGTTCCGATCAACGAGAAGCAGATCAACAGGCGCGGCGCGAGTCGATCGGCTAGCCAGCCGCTCGGCAGGTACGAGAGAAAGAAGACGATGCCGAGCACCGAATAGAGGTAGCCCAGTTGCGCGTTGTCGATGTGCAGGACATCGAGCATCGTGGTCTGATACACCTGCCGCAAATACAGCAGCGGATAGATGCCGCCCGCGGCCAGCACGAGCAGCAGCAATTGCATGTAGCGCTGCATCGCGCCGGAAGCAGCGGGCGTGAGCGATGAGGTTTCGACGCGCGGCAACCCGGCCGGCGCATCAGGCTTGGCGATGGACTTCTGCAAGACTGTCTCCTGACGCCCGCGCGCGGACCCAAAGCCGACGCGAGGCGCGTTTTCTTCATTTTTGGCGCTCGTTGTGGCGAGCACCGCCTCAACAATTAATCAGTATCGCGAATGATCAGAACGGCATGACCACGAGACGCGTTTGCGTGAATTCGAGCATGCCGTGCTTGCCGTCGTCGCCACCGAGACCCGATCGCTTCCAGCCGGCGTGATAGCCCTGGTATGGGTCGGCGGGCGTGCGGTTCACATAGAGTTCGCCCGCCTCGATCTCGTTGGCGACGCGCATCGTCGTGCGGTAGCGCTCCGTATAAAGCACCGACGACAGACCGAACTGGTGATCGTTGGCCATGCGCAGCGCGTCGTCGAGCGTCTCGTACGCGAGCACGGGCAGCACCGGGCCGAAGATCTCTTCCTGCACGATCTCCATGTCCTGGCGGCAATGCGTGAGCAAGGTGGCCGGATAAAAGTGGCCTTTGCCTTCGGGCAGGTAGCCGCCCGTTTCGAGCTTCGCGCCTTCGGCCAGTGCGCGCTCGACCATCGCGTGAATCGCCGTGCGGGCGCTCGCGCTCACGAGCGGGCCCATGCGCGTTTCGTCTTCGGCGCGGTCGCCAAAGCGCACCGCGCTCATCTTCTCGCGCAGCAGCGCGACGAAGCGGTCATGCACCGAGGTGTGCACATACACGCGCTCGATCGCCGTGCAAAGCTGGCCGCAATGCGTGGTCTTCGAGCGCACGATGGCCGTGGCGGCCGCTTCGAGATCGGCGTCGTCCTCGATGATCGCGGGCGTCTTGCCGCCCAGTTCCAGCGAGGGCTTTGCGATGTTTTCCTTGCAGTAGTCGAGCACCTTGCGGCCCGCCGCCACGCTGCCCGTGAGCGTGATCATGCCCACGCCCGGATGCGTGCAGAGCGCCGCCGCCGTCTCGTGGTCCATGGCGAGCACGTTGAAGACGCCCGCGGGAAGTCCCGCTTCCTGCGCGGCTTGCGCCACCTCGAACGCCGAGCAGGGCGTGTGGTTGCTCGGGCGCACGACCACGGCGTTGCCCGTGATGAGCGCGGGCGCGACCTTGCGCAGCAGCGTGTAGACGGGAAAGTTGAACGGGATCAGGCACGCGGCCACGCCAATCGGCTCGCGCATGAGAATGAGGTTTTCGTTCTCGCTGTCGCTCGGAATGACTTCGCCTTCAATGCGCCGCGCCCATTGCGCGTGGTAGCGCAGGATTTCGGCGGCGTACTGCGCTTCGGCGGTGGCGTCTGCCACGCTCTTGCCCGACTCGGCGGCAAGCGCCGCGCCGATGCGCGGCGCGCGCGCTTCGATGACGTCCGCGAAACGGTTGAGGATCGCGCCGCGCGCGGCGGCGGGCAGCTTGCGCCACGCGCGTTGTGCGGCTTGTGCCGCCTCGACGGCATGCATGACGTCGGCAACGCTTGCGGCACTGACCTGGCCGATCGCGTCGCCGGTTGCGGGATTGTGGACGGCAATATGCGGCCCTTGCGCGCCGACGAACTGCCCGTTGATGAAATTGAGGTCTGATCGCATGAATTGCCGCCCGTTCGGCGTGGCCGCCGCTACTGGAGAAAGGGCAGTATCTGTGCGGCATCAGGACGCGACAAACGATTAATTGTCGAGCGGAGCATGCGAAAAACGCATGCTCGGAAAAGGCCACGCGCAACTCGACCGCATGATCATGAGGTGCGGAATTTCATGCGTCGGCGCTGTGCCGAAGCGACGAAAATGCAAGCCACGAAAGTCGCAAAACATGACGCTCCCCCACCTTGCTTGTTATAATTCGATCACGCAGACGAAACAAATCTAACGCCCGGCAAGCGCGCAATCGTACCCATGCGGCGTGCCGGACAACCCACACCATGGCCAAAACCGACCGGCTGCGCGCCCTTGCCGACGCGCTCGCAAAACACAACGTCATGCATCTGCGCGATGCGGCCAGCGTGCTTGGCGTCTCCGAAATGACGGTGCGGCGCGATATCGCCGCGACGCCCGAACGCTTCACGTATCTGGGCGGCTATATCGTGAGCGCGCAGGACGTGCCGAACACGGCCGGTTACTCGCTCGAACACGAAAAGGACCATTTCGCGCAGGCCAAGGCGCAGGCCTCCGCGCACGCGGCGCGGCTCATCGCACAAAACGACACGGTGTTCATCGACTGCGGCACGACGCTCGCGGCGCTCGCGCGCCTGATCCCTTCGCAGTTGCAGATCACCGCCGTGTGTTATTCACTCAACGTGGCCGAGATTCTGCGGCGCATGCCCAACGTGCGCATGATTTTGCTGGGCGGCGCGTACGTGCCCTCATCGGACTCGTTTTCGGGCGAGGAAAGTCTCGAAACGCTGCGCCGCATGGGCATCAACAAGGCGTTCATTTCAGCGGGCGGCGTGGATACCCAGCGCGGCGTAACGTGCTGGAACTTTCACGAAGTCGCGCTCAAGCAGGCCGCCATGGCCAGCGCCGTGGAAAGCCATCTCGTTGTGGACGCAAGCAAGTTCGGCGTTGTGAAGGCGTGGCGCTTTTCGCAGGTGGATGACTTCCACTCCATCATCAGCGAGAAAGGCCAGACGCTGCGCGGGCAAGGCGCATAAGGTCAACCGGCGCGAAGGCCGGTCGCGCCAACGAACACACGCGCGTTCTCAGCCGCGCCGGCGCAGCGCGAACAGCGTGCCCGCCACCAGAATGAACGCGCCGACAATCACCTTCTGCCAGGTGCTCGGCACACCCACGAGTATCAGCACGTTGTTGATGAGCGTGACGAGCGCCACGCCCAGCAGCGTGCCCACCACGGTACCGCTGCCGCCCGTGATGCGCGCGCCGCCCAGGATCACCGCCGCGATTACGTCGAGTTCCGAACCCACGAGGTCGAACGGATTGGCGAGCCGGTTGTTCGACACGTGCAGTATGCCCGCCACGCCCGCCAGAAACCCCGTATAACCGAACACGAAAAGCCGGATCGCGCGCAGGTTGAAACCGAGCCGCTCCGCAATCGCGGTGCTGCCGCCCATGGCGTACACGCCGCGCCCCATCATCGTGCGGTTCAGCAGCCACCACGTAAGAAGCGCGCCCGCCACGAGCGCAAGCGCCGAGACCGGCAACACCGCGTTGAGCCCGTCGGCTGTCTTGTAGGCGATCAGCGGAATGCGGCCGAAATGATCCATGCTGTGCGGGATGTTCATGAAGAACGTCGTGCCGATGAACGTCAGCAGCAGGCCGCGATAGAGGTATTGCGTGCCGATCGTGACGATCAGCGAAGGCGCCTGGAGCCGGTGCACGAGCAGGCCGTTGATCACGCCCAGCAAGACGCCGCCCAAGGCGCCCGTGAGCAGGATGAGCGCGAACGGCGCATCGGGCCACCAGGCGAACACGGCCTTCGTGATCGCATACATGGTGAGCGCGCCGATGGCCGTAAACGACACGTCGATGCCGCCCGACGCCAGCACGACGAGCGTGCCGAGCGCGAACAACGAGGTGGTCGTGGCCGAGTGCAGCAGGTCGAACAGCGTGGCCCACTGGAGGAAACGCGGGTTGATCGAGGCGACGATCACGCAGGTGATCACGATCAGCGTAGCCGTGAACCACTCGGGATTGCGCGCGAGTTTCGCGCGCCAGTTCAGCGCAACACGCTGACGCGCGACTTCGACGGTATTGGACGACGTGCTCATTGTCTGATTCATGCTCATGCGGGGTCCGGCAAACGTTACGCGGAATACGCGGATTTCATGCAGCCTCGGCAAGCAGCGCGCGATACAACTGCGCCTCGGTCAGCCCTTCGGCGCGGTGCTCCTCGGCGAGATGCCCTTTGCGCATCATCAGCACGCGGTCGCAGTTCTGGAGCAGTTCGGGCAGATCGTCGCTCACGAGCAGAATGCCGATGCCGCGCTGCGAGAGCCGCTGCATGATGCGATAGATGATGTCTTTCGAGCCGACGTCCACGCCCACGGTCGGCCCGTGCAGGATCAGCACGTGCGGGTCGATGGCGAGCCAACGGCCGATCAGCACGCGCTGCTGGTTGCCGCCCGAAAGCGACTGCACCGCTTTGTCCACGTTGGGCGTCGCGATCTGCAACTCCTTGACCGTCTCTTCGGCCAGCGCGCGCGCACGCGTGCGGTCGATCTGGCCGAAGCGGTCGCGCAGGCCCGCGATCATCGCCGTGATGACGTTGTCGCGAATCGGCTTGTCGAGAAAGAGCCCTTCGTTGAGGCGGTCTTCCGGCACATAGCCGATGCGCTCGCGGCGCGCGTCGCCGGGCGTGGCCAGCTTGATCGCGCGGCCCTCCAGCACGATCTCGCCCTGGTCCGCGGGCGCGACGCCCGCGAGCGCGCGCGCCAGTTCGTTGCGGCCGGAGTCGAGCAGACCCGTCACGCCGAGGATCTCGCCGCGATGGAGCGCGAACGACACGTCCTCGAACACCCCGGCGCGGCCGAGTCCGCGCACGTCGAGCAACACTTGCGCGTCGGGCAATGCATTGCGGTAGCGTTCGACGGAAAGCTCGCGCCCCGTCATCAGTTCGCTCAACTGCGCCTTGGTGTAGTCGGTGATCGGGCCTTGCGTGACTTTCTGGCCGTCGCGCAGCACGATCACCTCACCGCCTATTGCATAGCATTCGTCGAGCTTGTGGCTCACGAACAGCACGGTCACGCCCTGCGCGCGCAACTGGCCGAGCACGGCGATGAGGTTGGTCACTTCCTTTTGCGTGAGCGACGTGGTGGGCTCGTCCATGATGACGAACTTCGCCTCGCTCGCAATCGCGCGCGCGATCGCCACGAGCTGGCGCGTGGCGAGCGGCAGTTGCTCGATCAGCGTGGACTGGAACTCGGCGTCGCCGGGCAGGCCGACGGCCTTGAGCGCGCGCGCGGCCGTTTGCGCCAGTTCGCGGCGGTCGAACGTGCGCGCAAGGCGCCCGCCGTGCTCGGCCAGTTCCGCCGTAAGGCCCACGTTCTCCGCCACGCTCATGTTCGGCAGCAGCGAAAGATCCTGATAGACGGTCTCGATGCCCGCCGCCAGCGATTCGAGCGGCGAGAGCCGCACGTGGCGCGCGCCGTCGATCACGAGTTCGCCTTCGTCGGGCGGCTGCGCACCCGAAATGATCTTGATGAGTGTGCTCTTGCCGCAGCCGTTTTCGCCGAGCAGGTGATAGATCTGCCCGCGCTCGAACGTGAGCGTCACGCCGCGCAGGGCGTGCACGCCGGTAAAGCGCTTGTGCACGCCGAGCACCTGCAATAGCGGTTCTGATGCCATGTCGTCTCTTCGTGACGTTGCGATGAAGCGCGCGCCGGTTCGAAACCGTTGCGCGCGCCACGTTCTCCCGATCAGAAGTTGTATTGCTTGTAGTTCGACTTGTCCACGCTCACCCAGCCCTGGCCGCGCACGATCACGCCCTTGCCGGGGCCCTTCGATACCGTGACTTTCTCGTAGCCGGGCAGACCGAGATTCGCGCCGTCCTCCACCGTCTTGCCGTCGATCAGCATCTTCGCGATCTTGTTCATCGCGAGGCCCGCGAGCTTCGGATCCCAGAACGCAATGCCGTTGATCGCGCCGCTTTCGAGGTACTTGCCGGCTTCTGTCGGCAGGCCGGTGCCGTACACGCAGATCTTGCCCTGCAAGCCCGCTTCCTCGACCGCGCGGCCAATGCCGATCACGTCGAGCGAGGACGAGCCCTGGAAGCCCTTGATGTCCGGGTGCTTGCGCAGCACTTCCTTGGCCACTTCATAGGCGCGCTCGCCGTCGTTGTTGGTTTCGAGGTTCGTCTCGACCAGTTGCATCTTCGGGAACTTCTTTTTCGCGTTGTCGATGCCGCCGTTGGCCCATTGCACCTGCGAGCGGCTGCCGAGCGAGCCGACCATGGTCGCCCACTTGCCGTCGTCGTGCATGCACGAGGCGAGGCGGTCGTTGAGCGCCGCGCCATAGGCCGAGTTGTCGAACGCCTCGACGTCGACCATGGTGTTCTTCTCGTTGTCGGCCTCGTGGGTGACGACCTTGATGCCGCGATCCATCGCCTTCTTGAGCGCCGGTTCGAGCGTGGGCGGGTCATAGGGCACGACGGCAATCGCGCTCACTTTTTTCGCGATCAGGTCGTCGATGATCTTCAGTTGCTGCGCGGCGTCGGCGCGGCCCGGGCCGGTCTGGTAGACCGCGACGTTCGGGTTGTCCTTGCCGAACTGCTTGACGCCTTCGTCCATGCGATTGAACCAGCTGATGCCGGTCACTTTCACCACGGTCACGATCGTCGGGTTTTCCGCCGCGTAGGCCACCGCCGCCACGGCCGCCATGCCGGCCGCGAGTGCGCAAGCCGTGAGCGCCACGCTGAGTCGCTTGATCTTCATGTTCGATGTCTCCGTTTTTTATGTATCGATCCGCGCTTTGCGCCTGTGCGCTCGCCGCGGTCCCAAATCGCCCCGAAATGGATCGCGGCGCGCCTCCGAGGCTCGAGGCGCGCCCGCTACTCGAACCAGCCGGTCAGCCGGGCGCCGGCCCTTTGCCGCCCTTCTGCGCCGGGGACTGCGCCCCGGCGAGACCGAAAATCGCGCGCACCCGCTCGCCGCCCGCGAAGGCGAGCGAGGCCAGCAGCAGGAAGCCCCAGGCGCAGTCGCCGAAAAACTGCGAGACGCCCATGAGATTGAAAAGACTGGAAAGGAATTGCAGCACCGTGGCCGCGAAAAACACGCAGATGATGCGGCCATAGCCGCCCGCCGGATTCACGCCCCCCATCACGGCGATGAGAATCGCGATCAACAGATACGAGTTGCCGTAATCCCATTTCGCGCTGAGCGTGTGCGAAACGCTCACAAGCCCCGCGAGCGAGGCGAGCACGCCGCACATCGCATAGGTGGTGATGAGCATGCGCGCGCGCGGAATGCCCGCATAGAAGGCGGCGCGCTGGTTCGTGCCCATCAGGTAGAGGCGCAGTCCGAACGGCGTGCGCCGCAGGAGCCAGCCCAGCAGCACGACCACGGCGACGAACAGCAGGAATGAGATCGGCACCTGGAAGAACGTGCCGTTGCTGATGTCGGCGAGCGGTTCGACATAGTCCACGTGCACCGAAGCCCCGTTGCTCAACGCCACCGCGAAGCCGGTGAAAAGCAGTTGCGTGCCGAGCGTGCACAGAATGGGCGTGAGCCCGAGCCGCGCGATCACCACGCCGTTGAGCAAGCCGCCGATCAGCCCCATGCCCACCACGATCACGCAAAAGAGCGCGGTGTAGAGCACCGGCGAGTCGTCGCCGCTCACGAGACGCGGCACCACGAGCGCGGCGATCATGCCGGAGAGGTTCGCAAGCCCGACGCCCGAGAGGTCGATGCCGCCGTTGCCCGAGAGCATGGAGAGCATGATGCCCAGCGCGAGCAGCGCGACTTCGGGCAGTTGCGCGCCCATCGATTGCAGATTGTCGATGCCGACGAACTGGCCGCGCGAGACCCACACGGCGACCAGCACGACAAGCAGGTTCACGGCCAGCAGGAAGTTCAACTGCCGGTCGCCGAACCAACTGGCCAGGAGAGCAGACTTCATGGACCTCGTCCTTTGCAATGAGTTTGCAGCGGGTCTTGCCGCTATTGCGTTGCTATTGCGTTGCTATTGCGTTGCTCAATGCGCCGCGGCGCTTGCCGAGCGCGCGAGCATCGCGTCGACTTCCTCACGGCGCGGCATGGAAGGCGCGGTGCCGGGCCGCGTCACGGAAATGCCCGCCAGCGCGCAGCCAAAGCGCGTGGCCGTGAGTGGATCGTCGCCGCGCGCCAGCGCCGCCGCGAAGCCGCCCGTGAAGCCGTCGCCCGCGCCCGCCGTTTCCACCACCGGTCCGCAATGGAACGCGGGCAGCAAGACCGATGCGTCGCGCGTATGGAGCAGCGCGCCGGCTTCGCCGAGCGTCACGATCACCGCGCCCGCGCCCTTGGCGAGCAGCACGTCCGCGGCGCGGCGCGCGTCGTCGGCGTTGCGGATCTCGACGCCCGTGAGCGCCGTCGCCTCGGTTTCATTGGGCGTGACGTAGTCGCACAGCGCAAAGATGTCATCGGGCAGCGACATCGCGGGCGCCGGATTGAACACGGTCAGCACGCCGTGCCGCCGCGCGATTTCGAGGCCGCGCCGCGCGGCGCCGAGCGGTTGCTCCAGTTGCGTGACGAAGACCTGGGAGGCCGCAATATCCGCTTCGATCGCATCGGCGTCGCCGGGCTCCATCGTGCCTGCCGCGCCCGCCGCCACGATGATCGCGTTCATGCCGGTCGTGTCGTCCACGAAGATGTGGGCCGCGCCCGTGGCCATGCCCTCCACGGCCCGCGCGCGCGCCGTGATGCCTTCGGCGGCCCACGTGGCGTGCGCGATGTCACCGAACGCGTCCTTGCCCACGCGCGTGCAGAACACCACCTGCGCGCCCGCGCGCGCGGCGGCCACGGCCTGGTTCGAGCCCTTGCCGCCCGGCCCCATTGCGAACGCCGAGCCCGCGAGCGTCTCGCCGATCATCGGCATGCGGCTCGCGCGAAACGCGAGATCCGTCACGTAGATGCCGAGAATGACGACGCGCCCGCTCATTGGCCGGACTCCTTCGCGCGCGGCGCGTCGGGTGCGAGCAGCACGCCCTTGGTGAACACGAAGCAGCCGTAGCCGCGCGCCTCGCCCGTGGCAATCACGCAGTACGCCTTGCGCGCGCGCGCATAGAAGGCATGACGCTCGATGGGCGCGAACGGCACGGCGCGGCCTTCGGCGGCGTCGACCTCGGCTTGCGCCTCGCGCTGCACGGTCGGGATCGTAGCGGGCTCGCCCACCACTTCCATGCGCATGGCCGGCGCTTCGACAAAGGTGTCGAGCGGCAGCACGGAGAGGATCGCGCGCACGGCGCGTGGCGCGTCGGCGCCGTCGATGCGCAGCAGCTTGCCCAGCACCGTTGCGCGCGCAACGGAATCGGCGGGAAAGTTGGCGTCGCAAACCACGAGTTCGTCGCCGTGACCCATGGCGCGCAGCGCTTGCAGGACATCGGCGTTCAGAAGCGGGTCAAGATTCTTCAGCATTGTTGTCTCCTGTCGATCAGAGTCAGCGCTTTAGCGTTTGCTCTGGTCCCATGCAAAGCGCCGTTTGGGTCGGCGTGGCGCGTTCTTTTCGCAGCGCTCAGTCGCCGTACGGTATCCAGATGTTCTTCACCTGCACAGCCTGGCGCAGGAACGGCAATCCTGCGCTCGTCCGGTCGAACCAGTCAACCTCGCGGCCGTGATCGACGAAGGTCCGCTTGAGGTTGCCAACCGACTCGCGCTCCGCGAGGGCCGAATCGCCTGCGGCGCCGAAGCACCAGAGCGCGTCCACGTCGTCGTGCTTCGCGAGCGCCGGCAGCAACGCGGCGCGCTCCCCAGTGAGGATGTTCAGCGCGCCCGCGGGCACGTCGGACGTTTCCACGACCTGGTAAAAGTCCGTGGCCGCAAGCGGGCTCGCCTCGCTCGCGAGCGCGACCACGCGATTGCCCATCGCGAGCGCGGGCGCGATCAACGAAACGAAGGCGAGCAGCGGCGCTTCGTCGGGGCAGGCCACGCCCACCACGCCCAGCGCCTCATGCATGGCGAGCGCCACGCCGCGCAACGGCGGCGTGTGCACCGCGCCGTCAAACTTGTCGGCCCATGCCGCATAGCTGAACAGGCGGTCGATGGCCGCTTCCACCTCGCGCTCGGCTGCGCGTGCGTCATGGCCCGCGCGCCGGGTGAGCTGGCGCGCGAATTCCTCCGCGCGCGCGCTCAGGTTTTCCGCGAGGTAGTAAAGCACCTGGGCTCGGCCGTGCGCGCTCATTTGCGTCCACTTGTGCGCGCCGCGCGCGGCGGCGACGGCGTCGCGCACGTCCTTGCGGCTGCCCGCGCCCACTTCGCCCACCCATTCGCCGCCCGGCGCATGGACCGCGTGCGAATAGCCGCTGTCAGGGCGTACCTGCTTGCCGCCGATAAAAAGCTTCGCAGTGCGATCGAGCCCTGCGTTCGTCGCCGCAACGTCATGGGCTACCGCGCGCGTTTCGCGCGACACGCGAAGCGGCAGCTTGCTCCATGCAGCGGGCTTCAGATATTCGTATACGCCTTCCTTGCCGCCTTCGCGGCCGAAGCCCGATTCGCGGTAGCCGCCAAAGCCCACACTCGCGTCGAAGAGGTTCGTCGCGTTGATCCATACCACGCCGCATTGCAGGCGCGGCGCGATATCGAGCGCGCGGCCGATGGTCTCGCTCCACACGCTGGCGGCCAGGCCATAGCGCGAATTGTTCGCGAGCGCCACGGCCTCCTCGGGCGTGCGAAAGCTCATGGCTGCGAGCACGGGCCCGAAGATTTCCTCCTGCGCGAGCGTCGAGGCCGGACCGACGCCGGTGACGAGCGTGGGCGGGTAGAAGCAGCCGCCGGCAGGCAATTCGACTTCGTGCGGCTGCCACACGGTGCAGCCTTCGCGCCGCCCGGCCTCCACCAGCGTTTCAATGCGTTCGAGTTGCACCGGATCGACGATCGCGCCAATGTCTATGCCCTTGTCGAGCGAAGGCCCCACGCGCAGCGTCGCCATGCGGCGCTTGAGCTTCGCGATGAAGCGCGCCTCGACGCCTTCCTGCACGAGCAGACGCGAACCAGCACAGCACACCTGGCCCTGGTTGAACCAGATCGCGTCCACCACGCCTTCCACCGCGCCGTCCAGGTCCGCGTCGTCGAAGACGATGAACGGCGACTTGCCGCCCAGCTCCAGCGTGAGCGACTTGCCCGTGCCCGCCGTGGCGGTGCGGATAAGGCGGCCCACTTCGGTCGAACCGGTGAAAGCGATCTTGTCGACGCCGGGGTGCTCGACGAGCGCCGCGCCCGTTTCGCCGTCGCCCGTCACCACGTTGAGCACGCCCTTGGGCAGTCCGGCGCGATGCGCGAGTTCGGCGAACAGCAGCGCAGTGAGCGGCGTATATTCGGCGGGCTTGAGCACCACGCAGTTGCCGAGAGCGATGGCGGGCGCCACCTTCCACGCGAGCATGAGCAGCGGGAAATTCCACGGCACGATCTGGCCGATCACGCCCAGCGGCGACCAGCCAGTCAGTTCGGCATCCTGAAGTTGCGCCCAGCCCGCGTGATGCAAGAAATGACGCGCGACCAGCGGCACGTCGATATCGCGCGCTTCGCGTATGGGCTTGCCGTTGTCGATCGCTTCGAGCACCGCGAACAGGCGGCTATGCCGCTGCACCATGCGCGAGAGCGCGTAGAGATGCCGCGCGCGCGCGGCGCCGCCCATGGCGTGCCATTCGGGCTGCGCCGCGCGCGCCGCCGCCACTGCGGCGGCCACGTCGGCTGCATCGCCCTGCGCTACGGAGGCGAGCGCTTCACCCGTTGCCGGCGCGCGCACGTCGAAGCACGCGCCGCCGTCGCGCTGAAACCACGCACCGTCGATGAAATGCCCGAAGCGGCCGGCGTGCTGCGCAAGCCACGCGCGCACAGGCTGGTCGTCCTCGGGGGCGGGACCGTAATCCATGGTTCGAAAGTACTCGGCTACGCTCATCGGTCTGGTCTGCTCAGGCTGCGGGGTGGCGGTGGAAGGCCGAATAACGGCCGCTCACGTGGTGTTCGAGCTGGCGTTCGATGTCGGCGAGCAGGCTCGACGCGCCAAAGCGGAACAGCTCGGGTTCGAGCCACGGCCGCCCCAGTTCTTCTTTCATGAGGATCTGATACGCAAGCGCGGTCTTGGCGCTCGACACGCCGCCCGCGGGCTTGAACCCCACCATCGCGCCGGTGCGCTCGCGGTACTCGCGGATCATGCGCACCATCACGAGCGAGACGTCGAGCGTTGCGTTGGTCCCTTCCTTGCCTGTGGAAGTCTTGATGAAGTCCGCGCCCGCCATCATGCAAACCATCGACGCCCTGGCGATGTTCGAAAGCACGCGAATGTCGCCCGTGGCGAGAATCGCCTTCAGATGCGCCTCGCCGCAGGCCGCGCGAAACTCGCGCACTTCGTCATAGAGCGCGCGCCAGTTGCCCGTGAGCACGTGCTCGCGCGTCACGACGATATCGATTTCCTGCGCGCCGTCCGCAACCGACGCCTCGATCTCCTTGAGCTTGAGCGCATGCGGATTGAGGCCCGCGGGAAAGCCCGTGGAAACGGCCGCGACCGGAATGCCGCTGCCCGCCAGCGCTTGCACGGCGGCGGCGACGAAACGGTGGTAGACGCACACGGCGCCGGTCGTGATGGCGTTGGGCGCGAAGCCGAGCGCCGCGAGCAGGTCGGCGCGCACGGGGTGGCGCGCCTTCATGCACAGGCGCTGCACGCGGCCTTCGGTGTCGTCTCCGTTGAGCGTGGTGAGGTCGATGCAGGTGATGGCCTTCAGCAGCCAGGCAGCCTGCGCGTCTTTCTTGACGGCTCGGCGCGTGCCGAGCGTGGCCGTGCGCCGCTCGACGGCCGACTGGTTGACGCGCAGCGCGTCGAGCCAGGCCGCGTCGAACGCCACACCGGCATTGCGCGCGGTGTGCGCGGCAGGCGCGCCGCGCAACACGACAAGCGAGTTCGTTGAAGCTTCTGACATAGGCTGGGAGGCGAATTTGTGCAATGCACATCAAACCGTGATGGTTTATTCGCACCCATCCTATACCTGTGAAATGATCGTGACAATACTAGTTACGATCCTATCTACGGGGGTTTCGGGTTAACACCGAACCCCTTATTCCGATCCGGTTGCCAGGCGATAGCGCACGAAATCGTCGGCGGCGACGAACTCGTCGTAGAGCTTGCGCGCGGGATTGTTCTCGCGCGTGTGCCAGTAAAGGCGCGACCAGCCGCGCGAGCGCGCCAGTGCAATGAGGTCTTCGATCAGCCGCCGCCCTACGCCCTGACCGCGGCAAGCCGGATCGACGTAGAGGTCTTCCAGATAGCAAAGCGGCGCGACAACCCACGTGCCTTCGTGAAGCACGCACAGGCTGAAGCCCGCCACGCGCCCCTCGACCTCGGCGATGCGCCCGAACAGCGGAACTGTCGCGTCGAGCATGCGCTGCCAGGTGCGCTCGCTGATATGCGGCGCGACGTCGGCTTCGTAGAACGCGTTGTAGCCGGCCCAGAGCCGGAACCATGCGTCGCGGTCGGCGGGCGCGACGTCGCGGATAACCATTGCGTCAGACATTCAGGATGCCGATGCTTCCCTGAGGCTCGCGAGCGACGCGCGTTGCTTGCCGTCGGCGTCGAAGTTTTCGGGCGAGAGCCACGTTTCGAACGCCTGCTTCACGAGCGGCCAGTCCTTGTCGATGACGGCGAACCAGGCCGTGTCGCGATTGCGCCCCTTGTACACGATCGCCTGGCGGAAGATGCCTTCGAACTGGAAGCCGAGGCGCAGCGCCGTCTTGCGCGAGGGCGCATTGAGGCTGTCGCACTTCCATTCGTAGCGGCGAAATCCCAGTTCGTCGAATACATAGCGCATCAGCAGATACTGGGCTTCGGTTGAAATCGGCGTTTGCTTCAGGCGCGGCGAAAACGTCACGCTGCCCACTTCGATCACGCCGTGCACGGGTTCGATGCGCATGAGCGCGAACGTGCCCACGGCCCGGCCGCTCGCGCGGTCGATCACGGCATAGTGAAACGGGTCACCGGACGCCGCGGCCTTGGCCAGGTATTCGCGAAACGCGGCGAAATCGGCGAACGGCTCGGCGAACAGGTAGGTCCAGTCGCGCCCGTCCGGCGCTTCGCAATAGGCCTCGTAAAGATCGGCGGCGTGGCGTTCGAGATCGATCGGCTCGATGCGGCAGAACTGGCCCTCGATCGTCACGCGCGCGGGCCGCTCGCGCGGCTGCCAGGCGGTGACGGGTTCGCCGACAGGCTGCTGGTATTCGTTCAATCGTGTTGCCATGCGTGACACTCTCCTCGTGCGCGGCGCGGGCGCCACATAGTGGGTCATAGCGGGCCATCGCGCTCCATAACGGGGTCAAGTTACCGCAGTCGTGGTCCCTTGCAAAGATCCACGAGCGGCGGTCCCGGTGGAACCACGCGTAAATTCGAATTCGTCCGATATCCCCGTTCGCGTGCGCCGCCTATCCTGACTCCTGTCTCGTCATTCAACGCACCGGGAGAAAATCATGGGTCCGCAACTGCTCGTCGATACTTCGTCGCTGATCAATCGCCTCGACACGCCGATCGCGCGCGGCAGCGCACCGGCCAGCGAGCGCACCGGCCAGGTGAAGGCGCTCGTCACGGGCGCGTTGCTGTTTCTGCCCTTCCTCGCCGCTTACGTCGCATTGTCCAGCCGCCAATAAGCAGGGCGGGACGAAGCTGATGACGCTCCTCGCATCGCAATGGATGGCGGCACGCCCGCAGGAAGCGCTGATGCCCTTCCTTTCTTCGGCTCACGCCGTCGCCCAGTTCGTTCATGCCCGGCACGGATGGCTCGTCAGCTTCGAGGCTGCGCGCTTTTGCACGGCGTTTTCGGTGGCGGTGGTCATCGGCGTCTACTTTCTGCTTGACAGGCTATAACGCCATCAACCTTTCTCGTTCCATGTTCAAACCTGACCCGCCGCGCGCCCGCATGAGGCAACCGGTCAACCCCGACAGCCTGCTTGCCGGGATCGTCGAGCGTCACAACCATCTGTATCTCGACGTGGCGATGTGCGTGGGGATCGTGGTGCTGGTGGGTTGCATGGTCGTCGGGGCGCGCGCGCTGGACGACTGGCTTCCCCTCGCCATGCTGATCCGGTAATTCGTTCGCAGTGCGTAGGCTGGCCTTTCGCCTCAGCGACGGCCTCCCGCAAGCCGCGTTGCTTCGGGATGACGCCTCAAGCGCAGCATCGCCACGCAGCCGAGCGCCGGTCCGATGGCCAGCATGCCGAAGCCGCCCCGCCAGCCAAGCCACGCCACCACGTAAGGCACGAGATGGATGCTCACCAGCGTGAGCAGAAACCCCGCGCAGGTTTGCGCTGTGAGCAGCGTGCCGACCGAAGCCGGATCGGCCAGCTCGGCCACGCTTGCCGAGAACTGCGCCGAATCGGCGATCACCGAAACGCCCCATACGAGCGCGACCGCGCCCATCACGAAGAGCGGCGCGCCCGCGAGCCAGCCCATTAGCGCCGCGCACGTGGCGCTCGTCGCCATGGCGCCCACCGTGACGGCCGTGCGGCCCACGCGGTCAGCGAGCACGCCCCCGAGCCACGCGCCCGCCGCGCCGATCGCGATCACGGCAAACGTCATCCATTCGGCGCGCGTGCGCGCGTTGGCCACGCCGCGTGCGGCCAGCGTTTCCTGGAGAAACAACGCGAGCCATGCCCACATCGCGTACAACTCCCACATGTGGCCGAGGTAGCCGAGATTGGCCAAGCGCAACGCGGGACGCCGCCAGGCCTGCGTGACCTTCGCGAAGTCGATGCGCGTCGCGCGGCGAATGTTCGGCCCGATCCCCGCGAAGCCGATGAGCCCGGCCGCACACGCCGCACACGCCGCTGCGACGCCGTAGATCGTGCGCCAGTCGAGTCCGCCCGTGGCGGCGAGCAGATGCGGGCTCGCCGAGCCGAGCGTGAGCGCGCCCACGAGCAACCCGACCAGCAGCCCGAGGTCGCCCTGCGCCCACGTAGCCGCGAGCCGCATGCCGACCGGGTACACACCCGCCATGCACATGCCGGTAATGAAGCGCAGCGCGATGACCGCGCCGCCAACGGGCGGCAGGAAAGCAAGCGCCGCCGTGGCCGCGGCCGCCACGAGCGCGGAGCCCGCCAGCAAGCGGCGCAGATCGTAGCGGTCAGGCAAAGAGAGCAGCGCCGAGGTGACGGTGCCCGCCACGAAACCGAACTGCACCGCGCTCGTGAGCAGAGCCTCGTCGAATGCGGCAATGGCGTGCGCCTGCTTGATGACGGCGACCACGGTGCTCGACGAGAACCACACGCCCATGGCCGCGACCTGCGCGAGCAGCAGCAAGGCAAGCGATGCGGCCTTGCCGCGCGGCGCCGTTGCGGGTTCGGGCGGGCGCATTTCGTCGGAGGAATGGGCGCCTGCGGTAGCCTGGGGCGGCGGGCGCGCCACGTTCAGGCCGCCGCCGCGTGCGCCTGAGCGAGCACGCGATGAAACGCGCGGCCGAACCAGATCAGGCCGTCGCGCCCGCCCACCATGCGCGCGGCCTTGATCTCGCAGAAAAACACGGTGTGGGTGCCCACTTCGGTCACGCGCGTGATGCGGCAATCGAACGAACTCACCGCGCCGCGCAGCGCGGGCGCGCCGGTTTCGAGCCGGTACCAGTCGCCGCACGCGAAACGCTCGTCGAGCGCCATGTCCTTCGTGGCGAAGCGCGTGGCCACCTCGCGCTGTTCGGCGGCCAGCACGTTCACGCACAGGTGGCCGTTCGCGCGCATGATCGCGTTGTTGCGGCTCGCGCGGTTGATGCACACGAGCAGCGTGGGCGGCTCGTCGGTCACGCCGCACACGGCCGAGGCCGTGCAGCCCGCGCGGCCCGCCTCGCCGTCGGTGGTGACGATGTTCACGGCGGCCCCAAGGCCCGTCATGGCGTCGCGAAAGAAGGATTTGTCGATCATGTTCTTGCCCGCTTGCCGCGGTCTCCTCGTAGCGGGAATTCAGTGTTCGCCGTTTGCGCGCGCGCCGCGATACCAGGCGCCCACGTGCGTCGCCGGCAGGCGCGCGCCATGAAAGAGTTTCTCGCGCAGCGTGCCTTCGCGATACCCGGTTTTGTACGCGCCGCGTTCCTGCAACGCCGGCACCAGTAGTTCGATCACGTCGTCGAAGCACTCCGGCACGACCGTGCGCGAGAGATTGAAACCATCCACACCGGCCTGTTCGCTCCACTCGATCAAGGTCTGCGCAATGCGCGCAGCCGACCCCACCCACGGCGCCTGGCGGCTGCCGAGCACCATCTGTTCGAGCAGTTTGCGGCGCGTCCATTGCGGACCGGCGCTGCGCGTCACGGCTTCGACATTCGAAACGACGGCCTGGCTCTTGCCGGTGTCGATGGGCTCGTCGAGATCGTAGCGCGCGAAGTCGATGCCAAGCGACGCGGCCGCATGCACGAGCGCCGCTTCGGAACTCACGTAGCGGCGATACTCCTCGAACTTCTCGCGCGCTTCGTCGTCCGTGCGCGCGACGATGAGCGTCGCGCCGAGAAAGACCTGGATATCGTCGGCCGCGCGCCCGGACTGCACCGCCTGGGCGCGAATGTCGCCCACGATCTCCTTCACGCCCTCCATCTTCTGGCCGTTCACGAACACGCACTCGGCATGCGTCGCGGCAAAGCGGCGGCCGCGCGTGGACGACCCTGCCTGATAGAGCACCGGCGTGCGCTGCGGCGAGGGCGCGCACAGATGCATCGCGTCCACCTTGTATTGCGGGCCGCGATGATGGATCGCGCGCACGCGCGCGGGATCGGCGTAGCGGGCCGTCGCGCGGTCCGCGATGACGGCTTCATCGTCCCAGCTTCCTTCCCAGAGCTTGTAGACGACCTCCATGTATTCGTCGGCGAGATCGTAGCGGTCGTCGTGCGCCATCTGGGCGTCGATGCCGATGGCGCGCGCCGCGCTGTCGAGATAGCCGGTGACGATATTCCAGCCGATGCGCCCGCCCGTGAGATGGTCCAGCGTGGACATGCGCCGCGCAAACAGGAACGGCTGCTCGTAGACGAGATTGGCGGTCACACCGAAGCCGAGATGCCGCGTGACGGCGGCCATCGCCGGGATGACGAGCGTGGGGTCGTTCACCGGCACCTGGACCGCGCCGCGCAGCGCGGCATCGGCATTGCCGCCGTAGACGTCGTACACGCCCAGCACGTCGGCGAAGAAAATGCCGTCGAAAAGCCCGCGTTCGAGCTTCTTCGCGTAGTCCGTCCAGTACTGAAGCTCCGTATAGCGGCTCGACTGGTCGCGCGGATGCGTCCACAAGCCTTGCTGGATGTGGCCCACGCAGTTCATGTCGAACGCGTTCAGACGGATTTCACGTGGCATGTCGGCTCCTGTTCGGCGCGCATGGCGGTTTGGCGACCTCGCGATTGCCATCTACTATAGTGGACGAATGAACACTCATGAAAACGGATTGACTCCGGGTTAACCTGAGTGCCCGACGCTGAGTGCCCGGCGGCCCTGCCCCACAGCGCGGCGCGAGCACGACCGTATAATCGACCGCCTCCCGCCCGCCGCGAACGCCGACCGAAATCCCAATCTCACGCCAACAGCCCAGGCATGAACCGACCGCTCACCGACCCCACTTCCGCCATCTCCACGCGCGTGCGCATCGAGCGCGAATCGCGCGGCTGGTCGCTTTCGGACATGGCCGAGCGCTCGGGCGTATCGAAGGCCATGATCAGCAAGATCGAGCGCGGCGAGGCGAGCCCCACCGCCACCGTGCTCGGGCGGCTTTCGGGCGCGTTCGGCTTGCAGCTTTCCATGCTGCTCTCGCTGGCCGAGCAGACGGGCGAGCGCCTGAGCCGCGCCGCCGATCAGCCAGTGTGGCAAGACCCCGAAACGGGCTACACGCGCCGGGCCGTCTCGCCGCGCAACGGCGGCATGCTCGAACTCGTGGAGATCGAACTGCCGCCCGGCGTGCGTGTGACGTATCCGGCCTCGGCATTCGCCTTCCAGTATCAGCAGATCTGGGTGCGCAGCGGCACGCTGGTTTTCGAGGAAGGCGAGCAGGTTCACACACTCGAAGCGGGCGATTGCCTGCAACTGGGACCGCCCTCGGCTTGCGCTTTTTTCAATCCCGGCACGGTGCAGTGCGTCTATACGGTGGCGCTGGTGCGCCGCTGAATGCGAGCAATCGCAAAACCGCGCCGCGCCTCCCATCGCTGAAACAGCGCGTCTGACGAGGATTAGCGCCCATCCGGCACGTCGCCCCAATGCGAGTAGCCGAATGTGAGCATTTGCTTATATTCTGAAGTCCTCACGCGGCAATGGCACAGGGCCGCCGCCACACCCTGAGAGACTGACGATGAACGACGTGATACACGCCATGAAGCTCAATCACCTGAGCTTCCCCTCCTCCGACACGGCCGCGACCGCCGCCTTCTTCGAACGCCACCTGGGCTTCACCATAGCGGGCGCGTGGGACCAGTCGTATATCCTCAAGCGCCCCGGCTACGACGTGGTGATCGACCACGTGAGCGATGGCGCGCCCGCCTGGCCCAAAGCGTTTCATCTGGGCTTCGAACTGCCGGACCTCGACGCCGTGCGCGCACTGTATGAGCGCTTTTCGGCGGAGGGCGTGCAGATGGAAACGGGCATTTTCAACAACGGCCGTGGCTCGCGCTTCTTTTGCCGTGCGCCGGGCGGCGTGATGTTCGAACTGAATACGCGGGCGGACGCTGCGCCGGAGTATCGCGGTACGTTCGACAACTGAGTCGGGCATAACCGGAAATCGCTGCGGGCTTCTCGTTCTTTTAGTTAGTCATGCTATTGAATCGACGAAGCCGCCTTTGCAATCTCTCATGGAGAGCAATATGAATATCCTGACCTCGCCGCCCCTCGCACCGCTGCTGGCACGCCTTTTCGATGAAGCGGCGGCTTTTTCGCCGGCAGACATTCCTGGTCTCGCCGCGCTCCCGGCAGACGAACGCAACCGGCTCATGCGTAGCAAGACCGAATATCTCGACCTCTATGGCCGGCTCAAGGATGTCGCGCTCCCGGTTTCGCGCGAAACGGGCGTGCTGCTCTACATGCTGGCGCGCGCTCGCCGCGCGCGGACGATCGTCGAGTTCGGCACCTCGTTCGGCATCTCGACGCTCCACCTCGCCGCCGCGCTGCGCGAGAACGGCGGCGGCCGCCTGATCACGTGCGAGTTCGAGCCATCCAAGGTGACGCGGGCGCGCGCGAATTTGACGGCAGGCGGCCTTGCCGATCTCGTTGAGATCCGCGAAGGCGACGCCTTGCAGACGTTGAGCGCCGATCTGCCCGAGTCGATCGACTTGCTGCTGCTCGACGGAGCGAAGGCGCTGTATGGCGACATTCTGGGTCTTGTGGAGCCGTACCTCGCACCCGGCGCGTTCATCGTGGCCGATAACGCCGACTACAGCCCCGAGTATCTCGCCCGCGTGCGGGAGCCCGCGAACGGTTACATGTCGATACCGTTCGCGGCGGAAGTGGAGTTGTCGATGCGGGTGGGGTGAAAGTCAGGCCGCCAGCCGCCCCTTCACCACCCGCCCCCGCTGCAACACATACTCGATGCGCTCGCCGTCACCGGCCACGACGCCGATGTCGGCGAGCGGATTGCCGTCGAGCACCAGCACGTCGGCAATCGCCCCCGCCGCGATCACACCCAGTTCGCCCTTCATGTTGACGATATCGGCGGCCACGCTCGTGGCAGAGCGCAGTGCCTCCAGGTTGCCGAGCACCTCAGCGCGAATGCGGAATTCGCCGGTCTGGAACGCATGCATCTCGCCCAGCAGGTCCGAGCCGAAGCCCATCGGCACGCCGGCCTTCGCATAGATTTCCAGCGATTCGCGCCCCTTTTGCTGCACCGAGGCCACCTTCGCCACGGAATCCGGCGGCAGGCCGAACTGCGCGCCGTGCTTGGCCAGCGCGTCGTAGGTCACGAGCGTGGGCACCACGAAGGCGCCGAACTCGCGCATCACCTGCGCCGCCGCTTCGTCCACGAGGTTGCCGTGCTCGATCGTGCGCACGCCGCAACGCACCGCGCGCGCAATCGCCCGGCCCGTGTAGGCGTGCGCCATCACGTAGGTGTTGGCCGCTTCGGCTTCATCGACGATCGCGCGGATTTCGTCTTCGGAATACTGCGTGTTGTTGATGGGGTCCGTGGGCGAGGCCACGCCGCCCGAGGCCATGATCTTGATCTGCGTGGCGCCCTTCTGGATTTCCTCGCGCACGGCAAGCCGCACGCCCTCCACGCCGTCCACCACGCGCGCGATCGCGCCCGTGCGGAAGCAGCATGAGCACGGCTCCAGCAGGTCGCCGCGCGGGCGGAAATCGCCGTGGCCGCCCGTTTGCGAAAGCGCCTTGCCCGAGGGGAAGATGCGCGGCCCGCGCACGAGGCCCGTTTCCACGGCCTGCATCAGGCCCCAGTCGGCGCCGCCGGCATCGCGCACACTCGTGAAGCCGCGCGACAACATGGCGTCGAGTATCGGCAGCGAGCGAATCGCCGCGAGGATATTGGGCTGCACGGCGTTCGCACCGAGATTCGCGTTCGAGGCCAGCACGTGCACGTGGCAATCGATGAAGCCCGGCATCACCGTCTTGCCGCGCACGTCCACCACCTGCGCGTTCGGCAGGTCGAGCGGGCGATCGGTGACTTCCACGATGCGCTCGCCGTCGATCACGACGTGATGATGGTCGAGCAGCACACCTCGTTCGAGATCGAGTACGTTGCCGCCTTTGAGAACAGTGATTGTCATTGTCTGGATTCCTTATTGATACTTTCAGTTCGCGCGCCGTGCATCCTTCACGTAGAAGGTGCCCACCAGGCTGATTGCGGCCGCAACGATCACATAGAGCGCGGGCGCCATGTTGCTGCCGGTGCGCGCGATCAGCCAAGTGATCAGGAACGGCGCGAAGCCGCCGAAGATCGTGACCGCGAAGTTGTAGGCGACCGAAAGGCCGGTGGACAGCACCTTGGTGGGGAACAGCTCGGCGAACGCGGCGAGGATCGGGCCGGTATAAGCCGCGATCAGCACGCCGAACACGGCCTGGAACACGATGAGCGAGGCGAAGCCCGGCGCGCGATTGATCCACGCGAACATGGGCCACGCGAGCACGAGAATGGCGAACGCCGCGCCGCTCAGGAACACGCGCCGGCCCCACACGTCGGCGAGCTTGCCGATAACGGGCGAGCCGCACATGATCATGAACCCGCTCACCATGCCGGCCGCGAAGCCCGTGGATTGCGGCAGATGCAGCGTGCGCACCGAATAGGTCGGCATGTAGAAGAGCAGCACGTAGGTGCACACCGTCCACAGAATGACCATCGAAAAACTCGCGAAGGTTTCGCGCGGGAAGCGCGCGAACACTTCCTTGAGCGGCGAGTTGTCCTTCGCCTGGGCTTCCACGGCGCTGAACGCGGGCGTTTCGTCCATGTGGCTGCGAATGAAGTAGCCGACCGGGCCCACGAGAATGCCGATCAGGAACGGCAGACGCCAGCCCCAGCTATGCAGCGAAGCGGCGTCGAGCGACGACGTCACGAAGGTGCCCGTGGCCGCGCCCAGCAGCACAGCGAAGCCGATGCTCGACTGGATCCAGCTCGAATAGTAGGCGCGCTTGCCGGGTGGCGCGTACTCGGTGAGGAACGCTGTCGCGCCGCCCATTTCGCCGCCCGCGGAAAAGCCCTGGATCAGACGGGCCACCACGATCAGCAACGGCGCGGCAATACCCGCCTGCTCGTAAGTGGGCGCGAGGCCGATGAGCGCGGTGCCGAACGCCATCAGCAAGATGGTGAGCGAGAGCGCCGCCTTGCGGCCCACCTTGTCGGCGTAGACGCCGAGCACGATGCCGCCCACAGGGCGCATGACGAAGCCCACGCCGAAGGTCGCCACCGTGAGCAGGACAGAGGTCAGCTCGTTGCCGGTGGGAAAGAACAGCTTCGCGATGATGACCGCGAAGAAGCTGTACACCGTGAAGTCGAACCATTCGAGCCCGTTGCCGAGCACGGTCGCGATGATGGCGCGGCGGCGCTGCCGGGCGCTCGTCGTCAAGGCGTCGTGCGCGACGCCGGGTGAAAGCGTTCCTTGCATGGTTCCTCCCTCGTTTCCGTCATGCCCATCATGCTAATGACAGCCCGATTAAATTCTGAAACGAAAGATTCGCATGCTTGCATGCGCCAGGCGCATGCGAAACGCTCATGCGGCGCGCTCACGCCACCGTCTGCCTCTCCGCCTGTTCGAACAGCCAGCGCGTGAACAGACGCGCCGCCTGGTTCTGCGCGCGATCGTTGGGCGAGATCACGTAATAGCCCCCGCCGTGGCTCGCCGAACTCGTGCCCACGCGCACGAGCAAGCCCTCCTCGATGCATGCGTCGACCATGTAGCGCCAGCCAAGCGCGATGCCCTGACCGAGAATGGCCATCTGCACGAGTTGCGGATAATGATTGATCGTGATGCCCGCCGGGCTCTTTGGCATGGTCACGCCGTTGAGGTCGAACCATTCGGGCCACGACATCCACTGGCGCTGGCCGTCTTCGAGCAGCAGCAGGGCCTCGGCGGCGAGGTCGGCGGGCGCGAGTTCGCGGCCCGCCAGATAGCGCGGCGAGCAAACGGGAAACACCTCTTCGTTGAACAGGCGCCGCGCGGTGAAATGCGCGGGCGCCTGCTGGCGCACGTAGTACACGCCTACATCGAACTCGGCGGGCGACATCGAGGCGAGGCCGTCGCGCACGATCAGGCGCAGCTTGATGTTGGGATACGCCGCGCGAAACGCGGGCAGGCGCGGCGTAAGCCAGAGCACGGCCACGCCCGAGGAGCACGCAATGGTCAGTTCGAGCTCGCCGTAGTGCTTCATCACGTCGAGCGTCGCTTCGGCGCATTGCGTAAGGAGCCGGTGCACCTGCGCCGCATACTGCTCGCCCGCCATCGTGAGGCGCAGCGAGCGGTGCTCGCGCACGAACAGCGAGCGGCCGAGAAACTCTTCGAGCTGCTGGATCTGGCGGCTGATCGCGCTTTGCGTGAGATGCAGTTCGGCGGCGGCGCGCGTGAAGCTCGCATGGCGCACAGCGGCTTCGAAGGCGACGAGACAAGGCAACGGGGGCAAGGGCGTGATGCGCATGGGATCACCTGGGCGGATCGGGTCACGCAGATGTTGCCATACATAGCGCAGCGGCCAACCCGCTGCACGAACCAGGTTGGACGTGCCTCATGCGAAAAAAACTTACTATTGCGTTGAATCTCCAGGCTTTCGCCCCGCAGGGGGCGGCGGCCCGGCTGCATGTCTTCCCGGCCAGGTCGCGCGCGCGACCGTGGCAATTGACCAGGCATCAAACCAGGAGGGGCGAAGATGAGTTCAGCTGAGAGTGCGGCTTCCGTCGCGAACGCAGCGCCCTGGCACGCCATGCCGGCCGGGCAGGTCGAACGCCAGCTCAACGTCGACCCGTCGCAGGGGCTCGACGCGCAGGACGCAGCGAGTCGCCTCGGCACCTACGGGCCGAACCTGCTGCCCCAGGGCAAGAAAAGCGGGCCGCTCGCGCGCCTGCTCGCCCAGTTCAACAATGTCCTCATCTATGTGCTGCTCGCGGCCGGCTTCATCAAGCTGATGCTGAACCTGTGGCTGGACGCGTCGATCATCTTCGCGGTCGTCATCCTCAACTCGCTGCTGGGCTTCCTCCAGGAGGGGCGCGCGGAAAAGGCGCTCGACTCGATCCGCAACATGCTTTCCGCCGAGGCGCGGGTGCTGCGCGAGGGAGCCGTGCGCCTCGTGCCCGCCGACGAGGTGGTGCCCGGCGACATCGTGCTGCTGGAATCGGGCGACCGGATTCCGGCCGACATTCGCCTCGTCGAGGCGCGCAACCTGCGCACCGAGGAGGCCGCGCTCACGGGCGAATCCGTTCCCGCCGAAAAGAGCACGGCAGTGATGCCCGCGCAAGCCACGGTGGGCGACCGCGAAAACATGGCGTTTTCCGGCACGATGGTCCTTTCGGGCCGCGCTACCGGCATTGTCGTGGCGACGGGAAGCCAGACGGAGCTGGGACGTATCAACCAGATGCTGGCCGAAGTCAGCGCGCTCGAAACGCCGCTGCTACGGCAGATCAAGAAGTTTGGTTACGTCATTACCATCGCCATCGGCATCATCAGCGTGCTGCTGTTCGCCTGGGGCCACTGGCTCGGGCACATGACTTTCATCCAGTTGTTCCAGGCCGTGGTGGGCATCGCCGTGTCGGTGATACCGGAGGGCCTGCCCGCGCTCATCACCATCACGCTCGCCATCGGCGTGCAGCGCATGGCGAAGCGCAACGCCATCATCCGGCGCCTGCCCGCCGTCGAAACGCTCGGCTCCGTCTCGCGCATCTGCTCCGACAAAACGGGCACGCTCACGCTCATGGAGATGATGGTGACTTCCGTGGTGACGGCCGACGCGCCCTATACGGTAACCGGCGACGGCTACGCGCCCGAAGGCGAGGTCAAGGCCGACGGCAAGCCGCTCGATGCCGCGCCGCAGGTGCTCGCGCTCATGGGCCGCGTATCCATTCTGTGCAACGACGCCGGACTGTTCGAGGAAGAAGGCAAATGGAAGGTCGAGGGCGACCCGACCGAAGGCGCGCTCTATCCGTTCGCGGGCAAGCTCGGCATGGACCGCGCCGCGGAAACGGCCGCCGCGCCGCGCATCGACGCCATTCCCTTCGAGTCCGAGCACAAGTTCATGGCCACGCTGAACCGCTCGGCCGAGGGCGAGATGCTGCTCGTGAAGGGCGCGCCCGAAGTCATCATCGACCATTGCGACCGCCAGCAAACCGCTAGCGGCCCCGCCCCGCTCGAGCGCGAGCGCTTCGCACGCGAGGGCGAGCGGCTCGCCTCGCAGGGCGAGCGCGTGCTCGCGCTCGCATGGCTGCCGGAGCCGGGCCTCGCGACGGGCAACCTCGGCCCGCAGGATCTGCCGAAGACGCTCGTGCTGCTCGGCCTCGTGGGCCTCATGGACCCGCCGCGCAAGGAAGCGATCGACGCCGTGCGCGAATGTCACGGCGGCGGCATCCGCGTCACGATGATCACGGGCGATCATAAGGTCACGGCCGCGGCCATCGCGGGCATGCTCGGCATCGGCGACGGCAAGACGGCCGTGGCGGGCACCGAGATCGAGGCGATGAACGACGCCGCGCTCCAGGAATGCGTGCGCAACGTCGATGTGTTCGCGCGCGCGAGCCCGGAGCACAAGCTGCGGCTCGTCAAGGCGATTCAGGCCAACCGGCAGGTGGTCGCCATGACGGGCGACGGCGTGAACGACGCACCGGCGCTCAAGAAGGCCGATATCGGCGTGGCCATGGGCATCAAGGGCACGGAAGTCACAAAAGAAGCGGCGGGCATGATTCTCGCCGACGACAATTTCGCCTCGATTTCCGCGGCGGTGAAGGAAGGGCGCACGGTCTACAACAACATCGAAAAGGCCATGCTGTTCCTGCTGCCCACGAACATCGCGCAGGGCACCGTGATCGCGGTCGCGATCCTGTTCGCCTTTTCGCTGCCCATTACCGCGCCGCAGGTGCTGTGGGTGAACATGGTCACGTCGGTCGCGCTCGGCCTCGTCATCTCGTTCGAGCCGCACGAGCCGGACGTGATGGGCCGCCCGCCGCGCCAGATCGACCGGGCGATCGTCACGCCCTTCGGCATCTGGCGCATCCTCTTTGTCGGCGCGGCGCTCGTGCTCTATACGCTCGCGGCGTTCTTCTGGATGAAGTCGCAAGGCGCCTCGGACCCGCTCGCGCGCACGGCCGCCGTCAACGCCATCACGATGGGCCAGGTCTTTTATCTGCTCAATAGCCGCTCGCGCGTCAACTCGTCGCTCTCCCTGCGGGCGCACAAGGGCAATCCGTATCTCTGGTATGGCATTGGCGGCGTGATCGTGCTGCAACTGCTGTTCACCTACGCCCTGCCGTTCCACGCGATCTTCGAAACCGAAGCGCTGCCGCTTTCGGCCTGGATCTGGCTCGTGGCCGGCGCCGTGCTGTTCTTCTTCGTTGTGGAGCTGGAGAAGTTCGTGATCCGCTCGATCCCGGCGCTCAAGCGTTCGGTCACCCCGCAGCAGCGTAGCGCGAGCGCAAGGTCGTACCATGACGCGTAAGATCGCTTCGATGAGCTGAATTATCCTTGCCGTCCTGCCCAGAGAGGACCCATTGCCATGCTGCCCGGTGCTAACCTGAATCTGCTGGAGATTATCGGATTGCTGGTCGGGGGCCTCGCCCTGTTCCTGTTCGGGCTGGACCTCATGACGGGGGCGCTCAAGACCATAGCGGGCCCGCGCCTCCAGTCGCTGCTGGGCTCGCTCACCGCCAACCGCTTTCGCGGCGTGCTGGCAGGCGCGGGCATCACGGCGCTCCTGAACTCCTCGACCATCACCACGGTCTTGCTGGTGGGCTTCGTCTCCGCGCGGCTCATGACGCTCCAGCAGGCGGTCCCCATGATCATGGGCGCCAACATCGGCTCGACGCTCACCGCGCAGATCATCGCCTTCAACATCTCGGCGATCACGCCATACATGCTCGGCGGCGGGTTCCTGCTGTACAGCTTCGCGAAGCGCGAGATGGTGCGCGAGTTCGGCGGCGCGCTGCTCGGCCTGGGCCTTCTCTTTCTCGGCATCGAGATGATGGGCAACGCCACGCGGCCCTTGCGCGATTACCAGCCGTTCATCGACGCCATGCAGAACATGCGCAATCCGTTGATCGGCATTGTGATCGGCGCGGTGTTCACGGCCATCGTGCAAAGCTCGGCGGCCACGCTCGCCATCGTCATCGCGCTCGGCAGCCAGGGGTTGATTCCGCTCGAATCGGGCATTGCGCTCATACTCGGCGCCAATGTGGGCACCTGCGGCACGGCGCTGCTCGCGTCGATCGGCAAGTCGGCGGAGGCCGCGCAGGTGGGCATCGTCCACCTGTTGTTCAATGTGATAGGCGTGCTGTTCTTCGCCTTCGTGATTCCACAGTTCGCCGATTTCATCCGTATGATCTCGCCCTCCGCGCCCGAGCTGACGGGCGCGGCGCGGCTCGCGGCCGAAACGCCGCGGCAGGCCGCGAATGCGCATACGGTGTTCAGCGTGTTCAGCACCTTCGTGCTGATCTGGTTCACCGGGCCCATCGGCAAGATCGCCGAACGCCTCGCGCCCGCGGCGCGCGAGGGATGGCAGGACCCGGGCGTGCCGCGCTACCTCGACGAGACGCTCGTCGAAATGCCGGCGCTCGCCATTGCCCGCGTGCAGCTCGAACTGGCTTCGCTTGGCAAGCAGGTGCAGGTGCTGGTCGAGCATAGCGCGAGGCTCGTGGTCGAAAGCTCCACGCAGGCACTCTCCACGCTCACGAACGAAGACAAGGCGGCGGACACGCTCAGCACCGCCGTGCTCACCTATATCGGCAAGCTCTCTGACTCGGTGCAGAGCGACGACGAAGGGCGTCAGGTCGTGGACCTCGCGCGAATCGCCACTTGCCTCGACGCGATTCGCGAAGTCGCCACGACGAGCATGCTCGCGCTGAGCCAGCGGCGAGTCGCGCAAAGCACGGACATGAGCTTCCTGCGCGGGCCGGCGATGATCGATTTCGCGACTTCGGTGATCGAGCATTTCACGCTCGCCGTGCAAACGGTCTCGCATCCCGATGCCGATGTCGCGACGCGCATCGTCAACGCCAAGGCCGATATCGAGGCGCTGTCCGACCAGGCGCGGCAGAGCGTCATGTCCGCGGTGCAGTTGCGCAACGAAGGCGCCGCCTTCGCGTTCCGCTTCGCCAACGACATGATCGAGCAGCTCAACGAAGTGGCGCGGCTGTCGCGCGCCATCGCCAAGGCCACGCGCTGGCTGCACGACGTGAAGGTGGCCGATCCGGAATCGGATGCGCAGCCGGAACCGGCGGCAGAAACCGCGTAAGCGGCTGTGTGTGTGAGGGTGCGCTACAGGCTCGCCTGCCGCGAGTCGCCTTTGCCGCCGGGCTCGCCGCAGGCCAATGCTTGCGGGTCGCTCGACGGCACCGCTTCAAGAAAGCCGCGGCCCATCTCCGCCTCGAAGCGCGATGCGCTGCCTTCCCAGACGATGCGCGCATGCTCCAGCACATACACGCGGTCCGCATGCGGCAGCGCGAACCTCACGTTCTGCTCGCCCAGCAGCACCGTAATGGGCGTGGCCTTCTGCAACGCATCGAGCGCTTTCGACAATTGATCGAGAATCACGGGCGCGAGCCCGAGCGTCGGCTCGTCGAGAATCAGGAGCCTGGGCTGCGGCATCAATGCACGCGCGATGGCGAGCATCTGCTGCTCGCCGCCCGAGAGCGTGCGCGCGGTTTGACCCTGGCGCGACTTGAGGATGGGGAACAGATCGAACAGCCACGTGAGCTGACTTGCGCGCACGGCGTCGGTGAGGCGATAGCCGCCGAGTTCGAGATTCTCGCGCACCGTCATGTCGCCGAACAGCTCGCGCGTTTCGGGGCATTGCACGAGGCCCGAGCGCGCGATGGCCGCGCCGCTCATGCCGCGCAGGTCGCGCCCGTCGAAGCGGATCGAACCTTGGTACGGCACGAGGCCCGAGAGCGCGTTGAAAAGCGTCGTCTTGCCCGCGCCGTTGAGCCCCACCACCGAAACGAACTCGCCCTCGCGAACCGTGAGGCTCACGCCGTCGAGCGCGCAGGCCTTGTCGTAGAGCACGCGCACGTCGGCGACTTCGAGGATGGCCGGCTTCGCGCTGGCCGCGCCCGTGTTGCGCGGGTGCAGTTCGAGCGTGCCGCCCAGATACACGCGGCGCACGGTCTCGTTGCGCATCACCGCTTCGGCCGTGCCTTCGGCCACGTATTCGCCCAGGTACATCGCGAGCACGCGGTCGGCGAGCGCGGACAGGCTCTTGACGTTGTGATCGACCAGCAGCACCGCGCGGCCCTCCGCGCGAAAGCCGCGAATCAACTCGGAAAACGCCTCCGATTCCGCGACCGTGAGCCCGGCGAACGGCTCGTCGACGAGCACGACTTTCGGATCGCGCGCAATCGCCTTCGCCATTTCCATGCGGCGCAGGTCCGCGAACGGCAGCGTGGCCGGATGCCGGTGCATGACGGCGGCAAGTCCCACGCGCGCGGCGATTTCCTGCGCGCGCTGGTGCACGTGCGGTTCGGCGGCGAGCTTCACGAGCGAGTCGGGCAACAGTGCGAGCTTGATGTGCTCCAGCACCGTTTGCCGGTGCAGCGGACGCGAATGCTGGAACACGATGCCCACGCCCGCGCGCGCGATGCGATGCGGCGCCCAGCCCGCCATCTCCACGCCGTCCACCTTGACCGAACCCGCATTGGGCCGCTCGATACCCATGATCAGCTTCATGACGGTCGACTTGCCGGACCCGTTCGGGCCGATCAGGCCGAGAATTTCGCCGGGCCGGATGTCGAAGCCGATGTCCTTCACCGCGACGAGACCGCCAAAGCGCTTGGTCAGCCCGCGCACCGACAAAAGCGGCGTGTCGTTCATTGGCGCTCCCTCGCGCGCAGCAGGTTGCCGAGCAGCCCGTCCGGAAAGAACAGTAGCGCGGCGAGCGCCACGGCCGCGACGACAAACGTGTTGAGCTGGCCGAGCGGACGCAGGAATTCGCCCGCGACGATCAGGAAGATCGAGCCGAGCACCGCGCCGAGTATCGTGCGGCGCCCGCCGAGCACCGCCGCGATGATGATCTGCACGCCCACGCTCAGATCCACGACCGTGCTCACCGAGGCCGTGCCTTGATAGAACACGAGCATCGCGCCGGCCACGCCCGAGAACACGGCGCTGATGCAAAACGCCACGAGCTTGTGACGCGTGACGTTGAAGCCGAGCGCCTGCGCGCCGGTCGCGTCCTGGCCGCTTGCCTGGAGAATCAGGCCGATGGCCGAGCGCGAGAGGCCGAACAGCAGGACCGCGCAAACGATCAGGAACGCGAGCGCGATCCAGTAGTTGTGGCTCGCGTCCACCGACATCACGTCGGGCACCATCATGCCGATCTCGCCGCCCGTCACGCCCGCGAAGATCACGATGGCGTTCTGTAGCAGCAGCACGGCCACGAGCGTGACGAGGCCGAAATACGGGCCGCGCAGGCGCAGCGCGGGCACCGCGAGCAGCAGGCCGCCCACCAGCGCAACGAGACCGCCCGCGATCACGCAAACGGGTATCGGCAAGCCCCAATGGGCGTCGATGATCGCCGCCGAATAGGCGCCGAGGCCGATCAGAAACGTCGGGCCGAAATTGACCTCGCCCGCGAAACCGAACAGCAGGTCCCACGACATCGCGAATACGCCGAAGTAGTAGGCAACCGTCAGCACTCCCAGGATATAGCCCGAGAGCCACCACGGCAGCGTGACCGCCGCCACGGCAAGCAGCACGGCCACCCACAGCGCGCGCGAACGAAGAAGAACGGACATGTCGATACGCTCCAGTCGCGCGCCTAGCGCCGCCCAAGGAAGCCCTGGGGCCGCACGTACACCACGAGCACGAGCAGCAGCAGCGCGGGCAAGGGCCGCAGGGTCGGCGCGACGAGATAGGCGGTGACGGTCTCCAGATAGCCGACGACATACGCGGCCATCAACGACCCCGACACGCTGCCAAGCCCGCCCAGCACGACAATGGAAAACGCGCTCGCCGTGAGCTGGCCCGCGTTGTTCGTGCTCACGCCAAGGAACGAGGCGAGCAGCACGCCCGCGATGCCCGCCAGCACGCCGTAAATGCTCCACGCGAGCAGATAGATGCGCGAGAGCTCGAAGCCGAGCAGCGTGAGACCGCGCGGATTCATCGAAGCCGCGAGCAGCGCCTTGCCCGCACGCGTGCGGTTCACGAACAGCCACAGCAAGCCGATCACGGCCCAGCACACCACCGCGATCATGATTTCGTTGAACGGCACGCGCACGCCGCCGAGGTTCGCCACGCCGCTGATGACCGGACGCATCGTCACCGGGTTGTCGGTGAAGAGCCACGCCATGCCCTGCTGGATCATGATGCCCCACAGCAGCGTGCCGGTGAGCACGAAGATTTCCTTCTCTTCGGCGGGAATGGCCGCCGAGCGCTGAATGGGGCGCACCACCATCAGATAGGTGATGAACGCCGTGACGAGCCCGGCCACTACGCCCAGCAGCGTGCCGGGGTAGGTGCCGAGACCGGCTTCGCCCGCGAGCATCCAGCCCATCAACGCCGCGACCAGCATCACGCCGCCGTGCGCGAGATTCAATATGCCCGAAACGCCGAATATCAACGTGAAGCCGATCGCGCCCAGCGCATAGAGCGAACTGATCGCAAAGCCGTCGACGAGAATCTGCAATAGCAGCATGTCCGGCCCTTCATGGTAGTCAGGATATCGATCCATGCGCGACGCGGCCCGTCGCCTCGCGAGGGGCCGTGTCGCGCGCGGTGCCGCTACGCGGCTAGTTGGCGCTTGCCTGCTGCACCTTGATGAAGGTCGGGAACTTGACCGTGCCGTTGGCCACGGACTTCGGCCAGATCGCAACCTGCTTGCCGTTCTGCCATTGCAGGTTGATGCCGGTGATATAGCCCTGACCGTATTTCAGCGCGTGCGTGAACTGATCGTTCTTGCCGTAGAACTGCCAGCGTCCGATCGTGCCCACGTAGTCGGTCTTCTCCATCGCATCGACCATCTTGTCCGGGTCGGTCGAGCCCTTGCTGCGCTTGATCGCGTCCGCGAGGATGTAGACGAGGTCATAGGTCGAGAAGCCGCAATAGGCGGGCGAGACGCCGAACTTCTTCTGGTACGCGTCCGCGAACGGCACCGTCTTCGGCGTGATCGCCACGCCCGGCGCGGCGGCCGAGGCCGTGATCACGCCTTCGGTCGCGCCGTTCGTGTCCTTCCAGAAGCTCGTGGTCGTGGCCTGCGAGCTTTGGCCCGACATGGGGATCGGCACCTGCTGGTCGTGCCACTGCACGGTCGGCTGCACGCCCACGTGGCTGATGCCCGTGGTGATGGTGTCGGGATGCTTCGCCTCGATCTGGTTGAAGATCGGCGTGAAGTCGGTGGTGTCCGGATTGAAGCGGATGTGGTCGAGCACCTGGAGGCCGGCCTTGGGCAGGCATTCCATGTAGCGCTCGTCGAGCGGCTTGGTCCACGCGGCGTCCTCGCTCATCACGACCGTGGACTTCATCTTGAACTGGCCGACGAGGACGTCATGCGAAAAATCGCAGATCGACTGCGCGATGAACGCCGACGTCATCCAGCCGTGAAACGTGTACTTGTAGTGGTCGTAGTCGTCGTGAACGTGCTTCGAGATGTCGTTGCTCGCCGCGCCGGGCGTGACGAAGGGCATCTTCAGGCGCGCCGACCACGGCTCCATGGCGAGCGCCACTTCGCTGATATAGCTGCCGATCACGGCCACGACCTTGTCCTGGGTCGCGGCGCGCTGGAACGCGCGCACGCCGTCCGAGGCCGACGAGTGGTCGTCGTACGCGATGATCTGGATGGGACGGCCGTCCACGCCGCCGCTCGCGTTGATCTCGTCGGCGGCCAGTTGCGCCGCCTTGCTGATCGAGGCGCCCGCCACCGCGGACTCCTCGCTGATCACGCCAATCTTGATCGGGTCGCCGGCGGCGTGGGCGCCCACCGTGAAACCAAGCCCCGTCGCCACCATGCCCGAAGCCAGGACACGATGCAGGTTTCTCCACATTCCGTTGCTGGACATCAGGCATCTCCGATTCGGTGGGTTCGTTGAACGACTGCTGCTCGCTATGTGGCAGCTTTGAAGAATGCGCCCACAACACTATCACCCGCTTTCGGGCGCTCAATCGGTACAAACGATTACAGGAACCCTGCGCAACGGATGGTGCAAAGCGGAAAAAATATCGCCGCGCAACGTTACGGACTCCGTGCAAAACGCGGCGCCTCCGCAAAGGGCGTGAGCCATTGCACTGCACGAGCGGCAGGATGGAAAGGGAGGGGAATACGGGAATGCGAGAACGCGGGCGGGCAGCGTTCGGGCAGCCCGCCGACCGTGTTATTCGCGATCTTTGCCCCAGCGCCAGCGAGGCGGCTCGCCCTTGAGCCAGCACACCGCCGTAAGCGCGAGCGTCAACACGACCAGCAACGCCGCAAACACGAACGGATGCGCATGCGGCTCGAAAAATACCGCGACGAGGCACACCAGCACGACATACGCGGCCAGCGTGACCCATCCCTGCCAGGTGAGGAGCAGTCCCCATCCCCAGCCATAGCGCTTGGCTCGAAACCAGTAGCCGTCGGCGCGTGTCATGTCTTCCTTCATGTTGCCCTCGTGTGCGTAGCGAACTGCCGCAACTGCGCGCATCATCGTCGCGCGTGGTTGGGTTGGCAACCGCTTTGCCGCGCGCCTTTAACCTGGCTTCCACTTCTCCCTACGCCCCCAACGCCCATTGCGCCGCCTCTCACGCACGGAATTCGCCAAAGTGTTCGGTGCTACACTGGGCAGCGCCGCGCGGCGCATGGGTACCGCGTACCGCGTATGGTGCAGCAACGCTGCGAGTCCGCAGCCTCACGAATCGCATTCTGACGACATGAACGAATCGAGGTGCGCATATGGCGGGGACACAAACGCTGGCCGAGCGGCAAGCCGCCGGTCGGCAGGCACGCGAACGCGCGAAGCGTTCGGAGCATAACGCGATCGGCAACGTCAATCGCGATCCCATCAAACTGCTTGAAGCGAACAGCCGCGGCCGCGTGGAAGCGCTGGTTCCACTGCGCTATGGGCGCATGGCCGTCTCGCCCTTCACGTTCTTTCGCGGCAGCGCGATCTTGCAGGCGCACGATCTCGCGCGCACGCCCAACTCGGGCTTCACGTTTCCCATTTGCGGCGACGCGCACCTGATGAACTTCGGCGGTTTCGCCACGCCCGAGCGTCAGCAGGTGTTCGATCTGAACGACTTCGACGAAGTCGCGACCGGCCCGTGGGAATGGGACGTCAAGCGTCTGTGCGGCAGCCTCGCCGTCGCGGGCCGCCATATGGGCGTCGACGACGCCACCATCGGCGACATCGTGCGCGCGGCGGTGTACGAGTACCGCAACCGCATGAACGAATATTCGGAGCGCAGCGCGCTCGAACTCTGGTACGAGCTCGTCACGTTCGACCGCATGATGGAGGAAGCGGCGACGGCGGAAGGCCGCCGCCTGATCCAGCGCGCGAAGGAAAAAGGCCAGACGCGCACGCACGAAACCGTGCTGCGCAAGATGGCCGTGAAGCGCGACGACACCTGGATCATGCAGGACGCGCCGCCCGCGATGTTCCACCCCGGCGGCCCGAACTCGCTGCTCGGCAAGGACAGCAACTGGGCGGAAACAGAAAGCTGGAAGGGCAAGCTCGGCAAGACCTTCGAGGGCTATCTCGCCACGCTCGCCTCCGAGCGCCGTGCGCTGGTGCGCCAGTTCGAGCTGCACGACATCACGTTCAAGGTGGTGGGCGTGGGCAGCGTCGGCACGGTCTGCCTCGTGATGCTGATGGTGGACAGCCACGACAAGCCGCTCTTTCTCCAGGTGAAGGAAGCGCGCCAGTCGGTCGTCGCGCAGTTCTTCGGCGTGCAGGACGCGGCCCACGAAGGCGAGCGCGTGGTGAGCGGCCAGCGGCTCCTTCAGGCCGCAAGCGATCTCTTCCTCGGCTGGACCACGGGGCCGGCGGGACGCCACTTCTATTTCCGCCAGCTACGCGACATGAAGTATTCCGCCGATGTCGAGCGCCTCGACAACACGCTGCTCCAGGGCTACGCGCGCGCATGCGGCTGGGCGCTCGCGCGCGCCCACGCGAAGGCGAGCGGCCAGGCGGTCGAAATCGACGCCTATCTCGGCAGCGGCGATCCCTTCGCCGACGCGCTCGTGCAGTACGCCCTCGCCTGCGCCGTCCAGAATGAAAAGGACTACCAGACGTTCATGGCGGCATGCCGCTCGGGCAAACTTCAGGCGCGCAGCGACGAGGACATGGCCGCCGATTTCCGCATCTAGCGCGGCCGATGACAGTGGGTGACAGCTTCGGCGCGCAGCGTCACGCCGAAGCCGAATGGCACACGGCTTCCACGCGATTTCCCGCGGGATCGATGAGAAACGCGCCGTAGTAGTCGGCGTGATAGTGCGCGCGCAGGCCCGGATCGCCGTCGGAGCGCCCGCCGGCGGCGAGTCCCGCCGCGTGAAAGGTATCGACTTGCGCGCGCGTGGCGGCCTTGAAACACCAGTGCCGCTTGTTCGGCTCGATGACGCTCGCATCGAGATAAACGGCGAGGCATGTCGACTGCGTGTCCGCCGCGCCGCAACGCTCGCCGTAGCCGAGCGCGTTGGGGCGGTCATACACCTTGGTCGCGCCCAACGCGGTCATGATCGCGTCATAGAAAGGCCGCGCCGCGTCGAGATCGGGAACGCCGATCGACACATGATCGAGAAGCTGCATCGTTTCTCCTGTCACCCGTCGTGAAAGATCACGACTATAACCGGCGGGCGGCAGCGCCTCGATCGCGCCTTAAGCCGCGTGCGCCGTGCGGAACACCGATACCGCGGCGCTCAGGCGATGCGCTTCGTTTTCGAGCGACGACGCCGCGGCCGACGCCTGCTCCACGAGCGCCGCGTTCTGCTGCGTCACGAGATCCATCTGGCCCACGGCCACGTTGACCTGATCGATGCCCGTGCTCTGCTCCGAAGCCGCCGAGGCGATCTCGTTCATGATGGCGCTCACGCGCGCGATCGAATCGACGATCTCGCCCATCGTCGAGCCCGAGCGTTCGACGAGGCCCGCGCCGGTCTGAACGCGCGAGGTCGACGATTCGATCAGCTCCTTGATCTCCTTCGCGGCGGCGGCGCTGCGCTGCGCGAGCGAGCGCACTTCGCTCGCGACCACGGCGAAGCCGCGCCCTTCCTCGCCCGCGCGCGCCGCTTCAACGGCCGCGTTGAGCGCGAGAATGTTGGTCTGGAACGCGATCGCCTCGATCACGCCGACGATCTCGCCCACGCGCCGCGAGTCGCTCACGATGTCCTGCATGGTGCCCACCACTTCGCGCGAGAGCGCGCCGCCCTGCGCGGCGAGGCCCGACGCGCCTTCGGCGAGCGAACTCGCCTGGCGGGCGTTCTCGGCGGTCTGCTTGACGGTGGAGGTGAGCTCCTCGATGCTCGCGGCCGTTTCCTCCAGCGAGGCGGCCTGCTGCTCGGTGCGTTGCGAGAGGTCCGTGTTGCCCGCGGCGATCTCGGTCACGCCCTTGTCGATCAATTGCGCGCCTTCGCGCACGGTGCCGACCATCTTGATGAGCGCGTCCTGCATCTGCCGCAGCGCGGCCTGGAGGCGGCCCATTTCGTTGTTGCTCGTGGCCGCGACCTTGCCGCTCAGGTCGCCCGCGGCGATGCGCTGGAACTGCGCGATGGCCGCGTCGACGGGATGCACGATCGCGCGCATGAGCGCGGCGCGGCCGATCCATGCACACACGAGCGACAGCACCATGCCCACGGCCACGACGATGCTCACCAGGTTGAAGCGGTCCTGCGCCTCCTGGTACTGCTGCGCGCCGTGATCGATCTGGCGCTTTTCGAGCACGAGCATGGCCTTTTCGTAGCTGTTGTAGAGCGCGGGCAGCTTGTGGCCCTGGAGTTCCTGGAACGCGGTCTTGTCACCGGCCTTGAGCGCCGCGAGCGCCGGGTCGACGCCGTCGTGCAGGAAGCTGTTGCGCTTGGCCTGCATGTCGGCGATGAGGTCCTGCTGCTCGCCCTCGCCGCTCGCGATCGACAGATAGTGGTCAAGACGATCGTTCGAGTTCTTCAGATACTGGTCGAAGCGCTTGAGCACCGCGTTCGCGGCGTCCTGGTCGCCGAGATCGGCAAGCGACGCGTAGGTGGCGAGCGCGAGCCGCAGGCGCAGCAACTGGCCGGCGCTGCCTTCGAGGTCGGCGACGGCGGGCGTATCGACGGTGTACATGGTGCGCAGCGAGGCGTTGCCCGCGCGCATCGAGAGGAGCCCGGTGGCGGCCCCGATAATCAGCACGATCCCGAAGAAGGCGATCATCAGGGTCAGGCTCGCGCGTATTGACAGCTTGTGAAGCATTCCTGGTCTCTCTCCGTGGGCCGCGCGGCTCTGGCGGCCGCACGCGTCCCAGTCTTTTTTCATCGATTGTTGCGGCGCGCTTACCCAGTGCGGCCCGGGCATTCGGGCCGATTAAGCGTCCAGTTCATATCAACGGCAGGAGAGGACGCGAACTTTATGGTTCGCGTAAAAGAAGCACGACCGTTAGCCCGGCGTCATGCGGCCGGCGGCGGGTCGCCGGCTGATGCGGCGGATACGGCTGATTCGGCGGCCTCGGCGGCTTCGTCCATCGGCACGAGGTAGCGCAGCACGTCGCGCCAGCTCACGATGCCCACGGGGCGGAACTCGCCGTCCACGATCGGGATGCACGACACCTTGTTGGTCAGAAACAGGGCCACGGCTTCGGAAAGGTTCGACTCGGGCCGCAGCGTGAGCGGCTTGCGGCTCATGATCTGATGCACGCGCTTGTTGAGCGTGCCGAGGTCGCGCGCCGATTCGACTACGCTGTCGATGAACGGGCTGATGGCGCGCAGCAGGTCGCGGTCCGACACGACGCCCTGAAGCTTGCCGTCCTCGACCACGAGCAGATGGTGAAAACTCGCCTTCGCGAAGATTTCCCGCACGGTTTCCAGCGTGTCGTCGAAACCGATGGTGACGACACGGCTCGTCATGAATTTCTCTACTTGCATAGCCTTCCAGAACCTGGGTTGATTCGCTGCCCCCGCGGCGCGGGCTTGAGCCCGTTATATCGACCGCGAAGGGGCAAAACTTCAGTCTGGAAGGCTCGGCGCGTGCTGCATCGGCCGAACCTTGTCGGGCGAACGTCAGCGTCCGGACTTCACCGCATCACGCTTCGAGCGCGAGCGTCGCGAAGGTGGCGAGCCAGTGCTCGCCCATATAGTCGCCGGCCACGTGATCGAGCGCGCTGGCCAGATGCGTTTGCGCCGCCGCTTCCAGCACGGCCACGCGCGCATCGCCCGCGGGCAGCGCACGCGCGAGCGCGCGCTGGCACCAGGCGCGGCTCAGGTTCAGGCCGTCGAGGTGAGCGATCTTGCCGTCGCTGCGGTCGGTCACCGTGGCCGGGGTGAAGAGCGTGACAGGCTCGCGCGCCGCGAGGTTCGGCAAGAAGCGCGTGAACCACGGTTCGAAGTCGCCCGGCGTCAGCACGCGGCTCATCAGCAAGGCCACGCTCAGCGCGGGCGAGAGGAACTCGTCGCCGCCCGGCTCCCACGCCTGGCAGCCCGCGTCGTTCGCGTGCCAGCGCCGCGCCGTTTCCTCGATCAGCGTCGCCAGCGCGGGACGCGCGCTCGCCTTCGCGAAGTCGTGGGCAAGCGTGAGCGCGAAGGCGGTGTTGAAGTGTGTGCCCACTCGCAGCGGGTAGGTCGCCACCGGCAGGAACGCCTCGAAGCGCTCGACGAACCAGTCGGTGAGCGGCGCGAGCGCCGCCTTCCAGCGCGCGGCCTGCGGCAGCTTCAGCGCGTCGACCTGCGCCGCCAGCGCGAGCAGCCACGCCCAGCCGTACGGGCGCTCGAAGCCGAGGTTGTGCGGCAGCGTGAGGTAGGCCATCTCGCCGGCCATCTTTTCCGGCGTGAAGTGCTCGTCCACCACGGCGACGATCTGCGCGGCCTCGGGCAAATCGGGGAAGCGCTCCAGTAAATGCAGCACGAGCCAGTAGCCGTGCACGCACGAGTGCCAGTCGTAGCTGCCGTAGAACACCGGGTGCAGGGCGCGCGGGCCCTGCACGTCCTGCGGGCCTTCGAGCGAGTGGGTCAGCTTGTTCGGGTACTCGCGCGTGAGGTGCGCGAGCGCGAGGGTGGCGAACTTCGAAGCGTGGGCAGCGGTGAGGTGTGTGGTCATCGTGATCTCATCAGAACCGGAAAACGAAGCAGTACATCAGCAGGGTGTTGACGATCAGCAGCAGCACGGCGGTGGGCCATTGCGCCTTGATCACGCCGTTCTTGTCGCTCAGTTCGAGCAACGCCGCCGGGACGACGTTGAAGTTGGCGGCCATGGGCGTCATGAGCGTGCCGCAGAAACCCGAGAGCATGCCGATCGCTCCGAGGATCGCGGGATTGCCGTGGAATTGATGCACGATCAACGGCAGGCCGATGCCGGCCGTCATCACGGGAAACGCGGCGAACGCGTTGCCCATGATCATCGTGAACAGCGCCATGCCGAAAGTGTAGGCGGCGACGACCGCGAACGCCGAATTTTGCGGAATCCAGTTCGTGACGAGTTCCGACACCACATGGCCCACGCCCGCAGCGGCGAACAGCGCGCCGAGCGCCGCCAGCATCTGCGGCAGGATGGCGGCCCAGCCCACGGCGTCCATGGTGTGCCGCGCGCCCTTGAGCGCGTGCACGGGCGAGTCGCGCAGCATGGCGAGCGCCACGCCAAACGCCACCAGCGTCGCGAGTACGAGCGAGATGAGCGTGACGTTCTTCGCTTCGACGAAGGGCACCGACTTGAGCGTGAGCGTGCCGACGAGCGTGACGACGGGAATCAGCAGCGCCGGAATGAACAGGCGGCTGCCGAAGCGGCGGGCGCTTTGCTCGCGGCGGGCGGCGGCCTGTTCGCTGTCGCCGCCCGATGGGCTGCGGCCGAGCTTGCCGGAGCCCGCGATCAGCGCAAGCGCGATGGCGAGGCACCCCATGACGAAATGCGGCAACTCGCCGCCGAACAGGAACGTGACGGCATACACGCCCCAGAACACGAAGTTGATGACGCGGCGCGGATTCGCGCGGTCGAGTAGATTGAAGACGGCGAACCACGCGAACATCAGGCCCGCGACCACATACAGCGATTCGAGGCGGATCACGAGGCGGCTCCCTGGCGGCTTGCCGCAGCCGCTGTACCCGTTGCGCCCGCCACCTTCAGGCGGCGCGAGAGATTGTGATCGAGCAGCTTCAGACGCACGCAATGGATGATGAGCGCCGCAAACGCCGTGGGAATCGCCCAGACCGACACCTGAAGCGGTTGCACGATGATGCCGTTCTGCTCCAGGAAGCCCTTGATGAGCAGGATCGACTGGATCGCGATAAAGATGTCCTCGCCGAAGAACACGGCGATGTTGTCCACCGCCGAGGCGTTCGCTCGGATCTGCTGGCGCACGGCGTCCGGCACTTCGCCGTAGCGCTTGGTGGCGGCCGCTTCGGCCATCGGCGCGATGAGCGGGCGCACCATCTGCGCGTGGCCGCCGAGCGACGTGAGGCCGAGCGCAGCCGTGAACTGGCGCACCACGAAGTAGAGCATCAGCACGCGCCCGGTGGTGGCGGCCTGCACGCGGGAAATAAGTTGCCTGGCCTGCTCGCGCAAGCCGTTGCGCTCGAGCAGCGCGATCACGGGCAGCGTGAGCCAGACGAGGCCCATATAGCGATTGTCGGCGAACGCCTTGCCGAACGCGCTCACGATCTCGACCGTGTGCAGGCCGCCCGCCAGCCCGGTCGCAATGCCGGCCGCCGTGACGACGAGCAGCGCGTTCAGGCGCAATGCAAAGCCGATCACCACGATCGGCACCCCTATCAGAACCAGCATCTCTCCTCCGCTTCATGTGTTCGCGGCGGCCTCGCGGGACCGCACGCGCGAGCGCCGTTTCCCCGTGGCGCTCAATGCAGCCCGGGAATCTATCACGACAATTTATCGACAAATAGTCGATAAAGTCTGTATACGGGAAGTCCCTGGGCGTGACGGACAGGATGAAGACGGGAGAGATCGCACCGCGAAGCCGCGCGAATGGGCGGGCGCGCTGGGTTGGCAGTTAGTTGCATCGACGGGACGGAAAGCGGCGCAAGACCGCCGCCCTCAGCCCGTTTTCTCAGGCTTGCAGATTGAACGCAGCCTGCTGCTGCGCCTCATCGGGCGCGTCGTGGAACGACAGTTCCACGCCTATGCGTTCGCCTTCACGCACCCGGCTGATCGCATGCTTGAGGTTCACGCGGTAATAGCCGCTGCTGCCCTTGAATGGCCGCTGGCCCGTGGCGATGATGGCCGCGTCGCCCGCACCGAGCGGCACGACCATCGGCCGCGACTGCATGCGCGGGCGCTGCTCGGTCATCACGAATTCGCCGCCCGTGAAGTCCTTTCCCGGTTGCGTGAGCAACGTGACCACCTGTAGCGGAAACACATGCTCGCCGTGGTTGCGTTGATGCAAGGCGAGATAGTCGTCGGCGCGCAGCCGGTTCACATGCGATTGCGCCTTCGTCTGTCCCGCCTGCCGGTTGTGGGCCAAAAACGCCTCCGGTTCCTCGGGGTATCGATACGCCACGTTCAACGCCTCGTTCCAGCGATTGGCGACGGGCGCGAGATGCCGATAGAAAACCGTGCGCCATTGCGCCCAGGGCTGCGGCAACTGCGCGTCGAAATAGAGCAGATCGCCGCGCCCGAGATCGGCCGAGTCCAACGCCATGCGGCGCAATGCATTTGACGCCCTCGCTGCTCGCGCGAGTTCGTGTGCATGGTCCGCATCGAGCAGGCGGGGCAATACCGCATAGCCTTCGCTGTCGAGTTGCGCGGTAATCGCGGTCCAGTCGAGTTCGCCGATCGTCGTGGCAAATGAAGTCATGGGCAAAGATCGATCCGGTTTAAAAGCCTGGGAGCGTGGCGGTTTGCGGCGCGGCGGGCGCGGCCCGAATCGCCTTCTCGTGTTCGAGCAGCCAGCGCTTGCGCTCCACACCCCACGCGTATCCCTTCAGGTCGCCGTTACTGGCAATCACGCGATGGCACGGGACCACGATGGCGATGGGGTTCGCGCCATTGGCCGCGCCGATGTCGATGGCCGCGCGCGGGTCGTCGAATCCCAGCTCGCGCGCCAGCTTGCCATAGCTCGTGGTGCTGCCGGCCGGAATGCGGCGCAGCGCCGCCCAGACCTTGTTTTGCAGATCGGAGCCCGCCATCGCGACCGCCAGCGGTTCGAGCGCGCGCCATTCGCCCGCAAAATAGCGGGCCATCGCGTCCGCGATCGGTGCGGGCGCGGCGGCCTCGGCCAGCGCGCCGCTGCCGTAACGCTCGCGCAAACCGCGATGCAGCCGCGCGCGATGATCGGCGAATTCGAGTGCGTGCAGCGTGTGCCGCGCATCGCTCACCAGCATGATGTCGCCCAGCGGCGACTCGATATGGCTCAGAAACAGTTGCATGATGCGGTCCTCTCGCGTCGAACTCCGGCGCTAGCGCGAATCGTGAAAGATCAGGCCCACCGTATGGCGCTTTCCGCTGCGCACCACGCTGACGCCGTGCCGCATGGCCACCTTGCGCCGGCCGCCGCGCCGGTTCGTCGCCGGCCGCTGGTTGACGGTGAACACCACCGCGTCGCCCTGCATGAGCGGCACCACCTCGGCGTGCTGGCCGCCCGGCGCGCTCTCGGTCATCACGAACTCGCCGCCCTCGAAGTCGTCGCCGGGGCGGGAAAGCAGGATCGCCACCTGAAGCGGGAACACATGCTCGCCATAGAGGTCCTGGTGCAGACAGTTATAGTCGCCAGGACCGTATTCGAGGATGAGCGGCGTGGGGCGCGTTTGCCCGGCGCGGTGGCACTGGTCGAGAAACGCGGAGAGTTCCTGCGGGTATTGCGCGTCGATACCCATTTCGCGGTTCCAGCGATTGGCGATCGGCGCGAGGTACGGATATAGCGCTTGCCGCAGACGCTGAAGCAGCGGCGGCAGCGGATAGGCAAAGTATTTGTATTCGCCGCGCCCGAAATTGTGGCGCGCCATCACGATACGCGAGCGAAAGCCGTCGTCCCGCGCATACAGGGCGGCGAGTCTCGCGCATTGCTCGGGCCTGAGCACGCGAGGCAGCACGGCATGGCCGCGCGCATCGAGCGATTGCTCGATCTCGCCCCAGTCGTACAGTTCTGAGTCCGGCTGTTCCGCTCTCATTGCTCCGGCATTCATCGCATCGGTTCCTCCGCTGGCCGCGCCTGGTTTCGCTGATAGGGCGCACAGGAGAACGATACGCCGCCACACGACGCGTGCCGATCCGAATCTTGCTATCTAACTCGATATGGGTCGATGCGGGCCTGTCACGGGCATGCGCAATGCGCCACGACCCTCGCCTGCGCATCGACCCACACGGGTATGGCGTCGAGCTTCGCCCCCGTGCAAGGGCCTTCGATGCACTGCCCGTCTTCGAAGCGAAACAGCGCACTGTGATGCGCGCACATGATCACCTGTGCGCGATAGGTCGGCACCCGCCCCGGCTCGTAGTCGAGCGGCGCCGAAAAATGCGGGCAGCGGTTCGCATAGGCCCACACCTCGCCCGCGCGCCGCACGACCACGAGAGGTTGCCCCATCAAGGCGGCGTCGATCACGCGTGCGCCGCCATCGGGCACGTCATCGAGCCGACACAGGTTCACGGTTTCCATGCTTCACACCCGTTGCTCAGGATTGCCAAGATTCCAGTCCCACGGCCGGATCTCGACGTGTTCGAACAGGCCCGCCCGTGTGTACGGGTCGTCGCGCACGAAGCGCATCACGTCGTCGTAGGCTTCGGCCTCGATCACGAGCAGCGTGCCGTTGAGCGCGTCGCATTGCGGCGCGAGCGTCGAGCCGCCCAGCCGCACGAACACGCCGTGCTGCGACGCCGTGCGCAGATACGTGCGATGCACCGCCCGCACGCGCTCGCGCACGTCGCGCATGCCGGGCTTGTCGGTGGCGAACACCGCGTAGTAGCGCGTCGACGGTCTCATGCGCGCTCCAGCACGAAGTCGTAGCGCGCCTCGCGAAAGTCTCCTTCGAAACCGTATTCGCGCGCGCTCGCGTCGCCCGCCGGGCGCTCGCAATAATCCACGAGCAGCGAGGGCTTGACGCCGAATACGGCATCCGATTCCAGATACGGGTCGTCCCGGTTGAACAGATGCGTGACGAGCGTGCTGTGGCCGGGCGCGGTAATCATGAAGTGCAGATGCGCGGGCCGCCACGGGTGCCGCCCCGTGGCCTCGAGCATGCGGCCCACCGGACCGTCGGTCGGAATCGGATAGCACACGGGCACGATGGTGCGGATCGCGTAGCGGCCCCCGGCGTCGGTGCGGTAGCGCCCGCGCAGGTTGCCGTGCGGCTGCGCGGTGTCCTGCCCCGAGTACATGCCGTTATCCGCCGTTTGCCACACGTCGAGCAGCGCGTTCGCCACGGGCTCGCCATCGGTCGAGAGCACGCGGCCATGCACGAGCGCGGGCGTGCCCGGCGTGAACGCCATGTTCTCGCCCTGGGCGCGTTCAGGCATGCCGTCGATGTAGAACGGGCCGAACACGGTCGTGTCGGTCGCCCCTGTCGCGTAGCGGTGATTGATCGCATCGACGAGCATCGACACGCCCAGCGTGTCGGAGAGCAGGATGAATTCCTGGCGCACGACGTCGTCGCACATCTTGCCGGTTTCGGTGAGAAAGCGGATGGCCGCGAACCACTCCGCCTCGCTCGGCTCCACCTCGCGCACGAAAGCGTGCAGATGCCGCACGAGGCTTTGCATCAGCGTGCGCAGGCGCGCGTCGGGCGTGTTCGCGAAGCGCGCCACCACCTGTTCCGTAAAGGCCCGTTCGGCCTCGGTGCCATGCGTCGACATGGTTGTCTCCTTTGCGTTGTTGTGTGCGCCGCACAGGCGGCGAGGCTAGCGCGGCGCGGCGCCTTCCCACGCGCGCTGCAACAGCGCGCGGATCGCCTCACGCTCCAGCGCACGCGGATTGGGGTAGGCGTTCGTGCACGCCAGATCGGCCGCTTCGTCGAGCCCGCTCTCCGGCATGCCGATATCCTTCAGCGCGAGCGCAATGCCGAGCGACGCGTTCAAAGCATACAACCGCGGACCCGCCTGCGCCGCATGCTCGCCGCCGAGCGCGCGCGCCACGCGTTCGAGCGCCTCGGGCGCCGCCGCGTGATTGTAGTGCGCCGTATGCGGCAACATGATCGCGTGCGTTTGCGCGTGCGGCAGATTGAAGGTGCCGCCCAGCGTGTGGCACAGCTTGTGATGCAGCGCCATGCCCACGGCCGCGAGGCAACTGCCCGCGAGCCACGCGCCGTAAAGTGCGCGGCTGCGCATCGGCGCGTCGTCGCCCCGGCGCACGACGGCGGGCAGCGCTTCGCCCAATGCGCGGATCGACTCCTCGGCCATCAGGCTGATCACGGGGTTGGCGTCTTGCGCGTAAAGCGCTTCTACCGCGTGCGCCATCGCGTTGACGCCCGAAGCCGCCGAAATGCCCGCGGGCAGCGACACCGTGAGCGCGGGGTCGTAGATCACCGTGCGCGGCAGCACGCGCAGGTCGCGACCGGTCTTCTTCAGGCGTCCTTCGGTGAGGCCGTAGATGGGCGTCATCTCCGAGCCCGCGTAGGTGGTGGGCACCGCAACGATCGGCAATGACGATTCGAGCGCGATGGCCTTACCAAGCCCAATGGTCGAGCCGCCGCCCACGGCCACGCAGCACTGCGCATCGAGCGCCGCCGCCTTCTCGCGCGCGGCCCGCGCGACCTCCACGGGCACGTGCATGACGGCTTCGGCGTGAATGCCGGCGGCGCGCTCGCCCAGCAGCCGCGCCACCGCTTCGGCAAGCGGGCGCTGTTCGGGCGTCGAGAGAATCAGCGCGCGGCGCGCGCCGAGCCGGTCCACTTCCTCGGGCAAGCGCGCGAGGTTGCCCCAGCCGAACACCACGCGCGACGGCAGGCTTTGATAAACGAACGAGTCCATATGCGCCTCAACGCTTGAAGTGCGGCGGCACCTGGGCGTCCACGTTGACCCACACCGAGCGCGCCTCGGTGTAGTCGTGCATCGCCTCGAAGCCCATTTCGCGCCCGTAACCCGACTGGCCGACGCCGCCGAACGGGCTGCCCGGATTCACGCGCTTGTAGCAGTTCACCCAGCACATGCCCGCCTGAATCTTGCCCGCGATGCCGTGCGCGCGCGCGAGGTCGCGCGTCCACAGACCGCTGCCGAGACCGTAGGCGGTGCCGTTGGCAATGTCGAGCGCTTCTTCATCGGACTTGAAGCGCAGCACGGTCACGAACGGCCCGAACACCTCTTCCTGCGCGGCGCGATCGTCGGCCGTCTTCGCCTCGATCACCGTGGGGCGCACGTAGTAGCCGTTGGCGAGCGCCGGGTCCTGCGGCGCGACGCCGCCCGTGAGCACGCGCCCGCCCTGTTCGCGCGCCACATCGACATAAGCCTTCACGCGCTCCAGGTGTTGCAGCGACGTGAGCGGCCCCATTTCCGTTTCGGGGTCCAAAGGATTACCCACGCGAATCGAGGACGCGAGCGCCACGAAACGTTCGAGAAATTCGTCGGCGATACGCTCGTGCAGCACGAGCCGCGACCCGGCAATGCACGCCTGCCCCTGATTGTGGAAGATCGCCCAGGCCGCGCCGTTGATGGCGGCGTCCAGGTTGGCGTCGTCGAACACGATATTCGCGCCCTTGCCGCCCAGTTCGAGTTGCACGCGCTTGAGGTTGCCCTGCGAGGCCTCGACGATGCGCCGCCCTGTCGCCGTCGAACCCGTGAACGCGATCTTGCCCACGCCCGGATGCTCCGCAAGCCGCTGCCCCGCCGTGTGGCCGTAGCCCGGCACGATGTTGACGACGCCCGCGGGAAAGCCCACGTCCGCCATCAGCTCGACGATGCGCAGCGTGGAAAGCGGCGTGATCTCCGAAGGCTTCAGCACGACGGTATTGCCGGCCGCGAGCGCCGGGCCCATTTTCCAGCTCGTGAACATGAGCGGAAAATTCCACGGCACGATCTGCCCCACCACGCCGATGGGCGCGCGCTGCACGTAGTTGAGAAAGCCCGTTTCGACGGGGATCACGGAGCCTTGCAGCTTGTCGGCCATGCCGCCGAAATAGCGAAAGCACGCGGCCGTGCGCGGCACGTCGAGCGCGCGCGAGTCGCGAATCGGGTGCCCCGTGTCGAGCGATTCGAGTTGCGCGAGTTCTTCGCCGTTCGCTTCGATGGCGTCGGCCAGACGCAGCAGCAGGCGGCCGCGCTCGGCGGCGGGCAGCGCCGACCACTGCGGGAACGCACGCGCGGCGGCGGCCACGGCCAGATCGATGTCGGCGGCGGTGGCGGCGGCGATCTTCGTGATCAGCGAGCCGTCGTGCGGATTGAGCACGTCGATGGTGCCGCCTTCGACGGCGTCGACGAAGCGGCCGTCGATGAACAATTGCGTTTGCATGTGTAATCCTCGATTGATGCCTGGGGCCCGTTCAGAAGTCCACCGGATAGGGCTTGAGATCGCCGCTTTCGTAGCGTTTGGGCAAGTCGGCCGTGGCGTTCTCCCATACGAGCAGCATCGAGCGCTTGGTCGAATAGCCCTGGTGCCGGATATCGGCGGGCATGGCGCAGATGTCGCCGGCGCGCATCGTGATGCGCGCACGCGGTGCGCCCGTGTTCTTGTCGCCGATATCCCAGACGATTTCGTCCGAGAGTTGCAGGAACCATTCGACCCGGTCGTTGCCGTGGAACACCGGCAGGATGTACTCCTCCGTGGTCGGGCAGAACAGGCTCTGGCCGCACACCGAGGTGACCGAGGGATTCCACGTGACATCCGAGCGCGAGAGGTACTTGAAGAGATTGAACGCGTGCAGTTCGCCTTCGAAGCCCGCTTCGGCGTGCACTTCCGGGTCGTCCTGGGGCACGTCAGCGAAGGCGCGGTTCACGGGCAGATCGTCGCGCAGCGGCGAGTCGCCCGCGAGGCCCGGCATGCGGCGCGTGGCGATGCGCGTGCGCTCGATCGCGGCGTCGTTATCGCCATGCTTGCGGCCGAATGCCGTGCCGGTTTCCTCGGGGGCGGCGAACGGGTCGAAGCCTTCGTTGGTCCAGTCGTGCAGGATCGCCTTGAAGGTCGCCATGATGGTGGGCGTTTCGAAGGTCTCGATATAGTCCACACCCGCTTCCTTCATGATGCCGTTGAACGAGCCCGCATAGATGTCCACCTTGCCGTAGTGGTTGCGCGTGCCGAACACGTGGTCGAAATTCACCCAGCCGTAGAAGAAACCCCAGGCCACGTCGCGCATCATCGCGCGCAGGAAGGCGTCGGCGGGAATGGCGTGGGTGCGGATCTGGCCTTTCGCGGGCCACAGCACCTTGACGAAGTATTCGTCGCGCGTGAATTCGAAGGCGCCGAGGGTGTAGCGGCGATAGCCGGTCACGGCGTCGGGTTCGCTTGCGCGCACGGTGTCGGCGGCGAAGCCTGCCGGGTGATCGAGGGTTTCGAGGCTGGCCATGTCTTTGTCTCCTGAGGTTCGAATCGCGTGTGGACGGTCAGTGCAGGCAGATATCGGCCCACTTCTGCACCGAAAGCGCGCCGGCCATGGTCTGCACGAGCGCCACGCCGTCGCGCGGCGCGCTGAAGCGATAGGCGCAACCGGCCGGCAGCAGGGCCTGATGCCCCCGGCGCAACACCACGTGGCCCATCTTGCGGCCGGCGGGTTCGTCGCCGGCATCGACGGTTCCGGCACCGCCCTTCGGCGGCGTGTCGAGCTTGATGAAGTCGATACGCACTTCACCGTCCATCAGGATCACGAACTCGTCGTGCGCGCAGGCAAACCAGCGCGACTGTCCTTGCGTGCGCAGCACCTCGATCACGTATTCGAGGTTCTTGCCCACCACGACTTTTTCGTAGGGCGCCGACTGCGCGGCGACTTCGAAGACGTTGGAGAAAACATAGTGGCGGGCGTCGCCGCTCGTGATTTCGATCTCGCCCTTGCGGTACTGCCCGAGCGAACCGAAGACGGTATGGAATGACGTGTCGGTCATGGCTGTCTCCTGTTTTGGAAGGTGTCGTTGCAATCCACTTTAGGAGCGCGGCGCAGCGGCAACAACCGGCGGCCAGACGATTACGGCATTCGCGTTTCGCAAATAATCGCGGCGAGCGAACGCGGCGGGTCCAACAGCGCTAGCGCACCCAGCCGCGCGCCAGCAGCGGCACGTCCCACGCGGGCTCGGGGCCCAGATACTCGGCCAGAAACTCCACCAGCGCCTTCACTTTCAAGGCCTGGCGCTGCGTGGAGGGATACACGGCCGCGAAGCTCAACGGCGAGAGGTGGTAATCGGTGAGGATCGGCACGAGCGAGCCGTCGAGCAGCGCCGCGCTCGCCACGAGCGTGGGCAGGCACACCACGCCGCCGCCCGTGAGCGCGTAATCGCGCAGCAAATGCACGGAGTTCGAGCGGATCATGCCGGGCAATTCCATCTCCACGACTTCGTCGCCGCGCGTCATCGTCCAGCGGTTGCGCGAGGGATAGCCCGAATACAGCGCCGTGGTGTGTTGCAGCAATTCGCGCGGATGCTGCGGCGCGCCATGCGCCTGCACATAAGCGGGTGTAGCGCAAAAGAGCCGCCGCACCGCAAAGAGCCGGCGCTCGATCAACGATTCGGATATCGGCGGAAAGATCTGGAACGCGACGTCGAAGCCTTCTTCGATCGGATCGACCACGCGGTCGTTGACGATCACGTCGAGCTGGATGCCCGGATAGCGCCGGTTGAACTCGGCGAGCGGCGCGCCGAAATGGCCCAGCGCAAAGCCCGGCAGCATCTGGATGCGCAGCCGCCCGGTGGGCGTGGCGCGCAGTTCGCGCATCTGGTCCGTCAGCTCGTTCACGCGCCCCACGACCTCGGCGCATTCGCGGTAAAACGCCTCTCCGACTTCGGAGAGGCGCACATGCCGCGTGCTGCGATGAAAGAGCGGCGCGTTGACGAACTTTTCCAGTTGCTGGATGCGGTTCGTCACGACCGAACTGGTGACGCCTAGCTGCCGGGCCGCTTCGGCAAAACTGCTCGTTTCCGCCACGCGCACAAACGTTTCGATGCTCAAGAATCGGTCCATGCTCCTCTCTTTATCCAGGGTTCGGGCCATCCAGAGTATAGGGCCCGTCTCCACGCTTTTACGCGGCGGCACTGGAAGGAGGATGGCGCACGGTCCCTACTCGGCCTGACCGGCGGCAGGCAGCGGCGTGGCGGCGGCAACGGCCTCGCGGCGGCGCAGCTTCGCGGGCGCGGTTTCCTTGAGCAGAAGACTCACCAGCACGCCGAGCATGACCGCGCCGATCGGCAGCCACAGAATATTCTGGATACCGAAATGGGCAGCGACGAAGCCGGCAAGCGCGGGCGCCACGCCGCCGCCGAAAATCTCGCCCGCGCCCACCACGAGGCCGATCGACGTCGAGAGCATGCCAGCGGGGGCGGCCTCGGTAGCGACCGGCCCCGATAGCAGCGACACGAGGCCCAGCGTGAAGAACGACGCCGCGAACAGCACGGCGAAGAGCGCGAGCGGCTGCGCGCCGAGCCCGCGAAACACGATCAGCATCGCGGCCGTGCCCACGAAGCCGGCGAGGCTGGCCGTGCGCCGGCCCACGAGATCGGACAGGCCCGGCAAGCCGAACTGTCCGACGAAACCGCCAAAGCCGATGGCGGACGCCACCATGCCCATGTGCTGCGTGTCGAGCGCGAGATACTGCGTGAGGTAGAGCGGCAGCATGGCGCCGAGCACGAACACGCCCGTCATCGCGCAAAAGAGCGCCACCATCGCCACCGGAATGTTGCGGCTGCGGATCACATCGCGCCAGTGGCCGCGTTCGAGCGGCGCGGCGGCTGTGCCCGCCTCGGACGTCATGGCGGCGCGCGGCTCGCGAATCACGCGATACATCAGCAGGCCGAGCACGAGGCCCGGTACCGAGACGAGCGCGAACACCCAGCGCCAGCTCATCACGCCGAGCAACTGCGTGGCGATGATCGGCGCGAGTGCGAGCCCGAACAGCGCGAAGCCGCTTTGCTGAAGCCCGAGATTGAAGCCGCGGCGCTTCGGGTGCGAGGCGTCGGCCGTGGCCGCGAAGCTCGTCGGACAGAACGAGCCTTCCGCCACGCCCATGAGCGCGCGCACGGCCAGCAAGCCCATGAAGCCGCCCGCGAGACCGGAAAAACCCGAGAGCAGCGAGAACGCAATAATCGCCGGAATCAGCACCTTGCGGCGGCCCACCTTGTCGGACATGCCGCCCATGACGGCCGCGAACACGCCCCACGAAAGGCCGAGGATGCCGATGCAGTTGCCCACATCCTGCGCGTTCAGGTTCAGGTCTTTCATGATGGAGGGGAACAGCGGCGCGATCAGCCAGCGGTCGAGGCCCACGAGGCCGAAGCCAAGCGCCAGCAACGTCACGGCCTTCCACTCGTAAGCCGTGTCCCATGTATGCAGTTTCATCTCTGTCTCCTTGGGCCGGCCTTCGCGCCGCGCCATCGCTCATGTTCGAAAACGGTGTGCGATGCGACGGGCGACACGGTGCTGCTTGCGGGACGCCATCGACATCGACGTCGCAAAGATAGTCGCAAGCGCGGGGGAATCAGTACCGGATAACGCCCGAATACGTCATTCGCGAATCGCAAAGAATCGGCTTTGGCGGGCCGCCAGGCAAGGCGGCCGGGACGCGGCAAGCAGGCCGCGCCACGCGTTTTCGCGTGTGGCTCCCCTCCCAGGACAATTACGGGTAGACGTGCGCGGACGCGCCAGGCGGTGGGCGTTTTCGATTGCCGGAGAAGCGCGCAGGGTGCGCGCGGCATGGTTACGCGTTCGCGAGATGCTCGGTATGCATGTCGCTCAGGCGGCTGAGCAGGATGCCGTAGCCGGTGAGGTGCCCGAGATAGACGCTCGTGAAAACGCCCGTCGCGGGCAGGGCTTCAACCAGCGCGTGGAGTTCTTCGCGCGTGAGCGGCCTGGCGAGAAGACCTGGGCGCTCCACCCGAAGGTCGGCCTGCGAAGCGAGTTGCTGATGCACGCTCACGAGGCGGGCGAAACCGCGCCGGTAGGCGTCCTTCCATTGCGCATCCAGTGCCTCGAACTGCGCGTTGAACGTGTCGAGCGTTTCGAGGAAGCCGACGATCGAATCGAATAGCTCGTGATAGCAGTGGAACAGCGGCAGGCGATCGCGATTGCGCTTGAGGTGCCGCGACACCCACGACTGCTCCAGATCCGACTTCAGCAGGTCATGCGCCTGCTTCAGGTTGCTGCTCGACAAGCGCAGCGCCGCCGTGGCCGATCTCAGCTTCGCGTGGTCCAGCGTCTTCGTGGCGACCTCGGTGAGCAGCGCCGTGGCCTGCTCGTTGCCGTCGTTGACGAGCGTGTTGGCCCAGAAGCCATGATCGGGCGGAAAGGCGATCTGCTGAATGATGAAGCCCAGCAGCATGCCGAGCACCACGCCAATCAGCCGTTGCTCCAGCAACGGAATGTGCTCGCCCGTGTAGAGCACGAGCGTCATCGGCACGGTGACGCTCGTCATCTGGAAGACCGACGGCCGGATGCGCACGATCGTGAAGATCACGAGCGGCAGCAGGATCACGCCCAGCCACAGGTGCGGCGCGGTCAGCCAGATCAGCAGCGTGCCGATGGGCATCGCCACGAGGTTCGACATCACGCGCTTGTAGAAGTAGCCGCGCGCCGCCGAGATGGAACTGCCCAGCGCGAGCGTGAGCATGGCCGAGCCCGAAAGCGCGACCGCCGCCTCGGGATAGCCGCACGCATAGGGAATCCCGAAGCCGATCCACATGCCAAGCGTGAGCTTGGTGTATTTCGCGAGTTCGGAAAGGGAAAAGCGCGCCAACGCGCGGCGAAACGGCGTGAGCGGTTTGTGGGCGTAGGAGGAGGAAACCATGGGGGCCGTCGATCGTTTCAGGCGGGTTGAGTGCGCGTTGCGTGCGGTGCAATCAGCGGCGCACCGGTGTGCTTATGTTATCGCGGTTGGGGCGGCTGTTCCGGCACTTTGCCCGCCCCGGCGCACGCCGCCGGACGCTTTTTTTTCGACCGGTATTTTCTTTCCGATTCATCAGATCAAATCCGCGGATTCCGCGCAGACGCCCGCCGTATCAGGCGTTGCGGGGCGGCCTTGCGCAAGCCGCGTACCTTGCGATTTATTTTCAATTTCTTTCGTGTTTTTTTCATTTACCGTCATCACCAACCGATGAAGTTCGCATTGCGAACCTCTTCGCTTCCCTTAAGCACTGGGGTCCGCCCATGACGATAAAAACGAAAGTCTCCATTTGTCTGCCAACGTGCGACCGGCCTGAACTGCTCGTACGCTGCATCGAATCGTGCCTCATGCAAACGCATGCGGACATCGAGATCGTGATCGGCGACGATTCGCGCGACGACCGCACGGCGCAACTGATCGCCACGCGTTACCGCGACGACGCGCGCATCGCCTACCGGCGCAATGTGCCGGCGCTCGGCCAGGCACGCAATGTCGCGAGCCTGTTCGAGCGCGCGAGCGGCGACAAGATCCTGTTGATCCACGACGACGACTATCTGCTCGGCCACTGCCTGGAGCGGCTGCTCGCGCAATGGGAGCGTTATCCCGATCTGGAAGTCGCCTTTGGCGACCAGTACGAAACCGATCACCTCGGACACGTCGACCACGCGGCGAGCCAGCGCATGAACGCCGCGTATCACCGCACGGCCGACGCAGCCGGGCTGCAAGCGCTGCCGGGCCGCACCGGCATCGTGCAGATGTTCCCCAACAACGGCTGGCTCGCCGATGCGGCGCTCGTCAAGCGCATCGGCTACGAGGAACGTTATGGCACGTGCTGCGACTACGTGTTCGGCACGCTGCTTTGCCTCGCGGCGCAGCGCGTCTGCTACGTGAACGAGTACGTCTCGTGCTATCGCATGACAGATGTTTCGGTATCCCAGGCAACGCGGCGCACGATCAACGCCTCATCGATCTCCGCGTGGCACTTTCTCAAGGGGCTCACGCTGCCGCGCGAACTCGAACCCGCCCGCAAGCTCGCGTATCGCCGGCTCGTGCCGATCGTGGTGTCCCTGCTCGCGCGCAATCACGAAGCGCGTGCGGGCTTGCAACTCGCGCTGGGAAACCTCTACGCGTACCGTTTCGGCTTTAGCGCACGGCTCTACTATCACCTGCTGATGATCTGGAAGGCCTCGCGCCACGGCCGCCAGGAACCGGTCGCGCTATTGGGCAGGAAGGACGAGCAACCCGTCGATACGTCGAGAACACGCATGCCGTAACACGCGCATCAGGCCGCGAGCCGTTGCGCGTCGGTAGCGAGACGGAACACGCGCACCGCCGTTTCGAGGCTGTCGGTCTGATCGCGCATGCTCGTGGAGGCGGCCGAGGCCTGCTCCACGAGCGCCGCGTTTTGCTGGGTCATTTCGTCCATGTGGCCCACGGCGCGGTTCACTTCCTCGATGCCGCTGCTCTGCTCCGCGCTCGCGCGGCTGATCTCGGCCATCAGCACGGTCACGGCCTCGACCGACTTGACGATCTCCGTCATGTTGCCGCCCACGCGCTCGATCAACTGGCCGCCCTGATCGACCTGCGTCACCGACTCCGTGATGAGCGTCTTGATCTCGCGCGCCGCGTCGGCGCTGCGTTGCGCGAGCGTGCGCACTTCCGCCGCGACCACCGAGAAACCGCGCCCCTGCGTGCCCGCGCGCGCGGCTTCGACAGCGGCGTTGAGCGCGAGGATATTGGTCTGGAACGCGATGCTCTCGATCACGCCGATGATCTCTTCGACTTTGTACGAGGTCTTGCGGATCGCCTGCATGGTGGCCTCGGCCTCGTTCATCAGGCGCGCGCCCGTGTTCGCGAGGCTCGACGTCGAGCCCGCCGAATCGTGCGCCTGGTGCGCATTGCCCGCGTTGTTGCGCACGGTGGCGGTGAGCTGCTCCATGGCGGCCGCCGTTTGTTCGAGCGAGCCCGCTTGCGCTTCCGTGCGCGCGGAAAGATCGGCGTTGCCCGCGGCGATCTCGCGCGCGGCCGTGGTGAGGCTGTCCGTGGAACGGCGCACGTTGCCGATCAACGTCGCCATGCCCACGTTGACGCCATTGATGGCGTCGAAGATCGCCCCGATCTCGTCGCCGCGTTTGACCGGCATCTGCTTCGACAGATCGCCCGCCGCGAGACGGCGCGCGGCGGCGGCCGCATCGAGCAGCGGCTGCGCGGCATGACGCCTGACCACGCCGTACATGAGCGCGCCGAGGAGCGCCGCGATGGCGAGGTCGGGCAACAACGACGTCCACGCCCAGGGCGCGGCGGCAAGTCCCGTGAGCTGCTGCGCACCACGCCAGCCGAGCAGCAGCGCGGCCGCGCCGCCCGCCGCGACGAGGCCCATTTTCTCGGCCAGCGTGAGCATGCGGATGTTGGCGATGTCGACGCCCACCGAGAAGATGCCGATCACCCTGCCCCGCGCATCCACGATCGGCTGATAGTCGACGATGAACTTGCGGCCCGCCACGACCATATAGCCGTAGTAACCGGTGCCCGCGCGGTTGTGCGTATAAGCAGGATGCGACCGGTCCATCACCACGCCCACCGCACGCACGCCTTTCGCGTCCGTCACGTTGGTGGCGACGCGCACGAAGTCCTCGCCCGCGAGCACGAAGATCGAGGAAATGCCGCCCGATTCGCGGCCCCAGTCGTCGAGAACCGTGTGATTCAGGTTCACCTGAACCGCGCCGCTCAGCAGGATGGGCGTGGCGCGGTCGCCCACGGTGACTTCACGCGTGGCGTCGAGCGAGAATCCCGCCGGATAGCGGGCCTCCAGGGCTTTATATAAGCGGCGAACCTGGCTGGTAAGCGGGCGAAACCTGATCATGTCGAACGTCACTCTCCAACGGCGCTGAGTCGATCGCCGCGCAGCCTGACTATCCTCTACGCGACATCCCATCATTCAATATCGGCAGGCGGCGTCCGATTTAAAGTGCCGGATGGCCTGGTGCATCCCCGGATTGTCCGGAACGCCGGGGCATGGCCTGGGCGCTCCGGGCGTTGCGTACACGCATGCCCCTTGCATGAAAAATGCCGTATGTGGGGAATCGCGGGGCTCGCAATATGATTCGTATGCCGAATCAATTTTCGATGTAATTCGCGCGATCATTCCAATCACTTCGTTATCCGAATCAATAGGGTTTTGGTTCTCTCGGCTCGTGCAATGATCGCCGTCGCATCGAAGCGACAGGCCATCAGCGCGGCGAACCCACGCTCGCCACGGCATGCGCAGAGCCGGAAACCTCGGTTCCGGTGTACATGGCGTCTCCTTGCCGGATCGGACGTCAACGGGCTTTCGCCATAGTGTCGACAGTTAGAGTCGATCCAAGGGGATATTTCGCGAAATATCGGAATTACTTCGCTTTACTGTATACACAACGGCTAATGGCATGCGGTCGTGAAAGCAGGGGCGACAGCGGATTTGTTACAATTGCAGGCGCTGCGCCCGGTCGCGGCGCCTCGGGAGTAAGTGGATGGATGAAGACGTCGGCGTGGCAGTCGCCCAGGAAGCGGGCGAGCAGACGTCCGTGGACGAGATCGTCGACTGGGTGGCGCGCGGCATCATCGAAGGCCGCCTGCGCCCCGGCGACGACCTGAATTCGGTCGATCTCGCGAAGCGCTTCAGCGTAAGCCGCACGCCGGTGCGCGAGGCGCTGTTCGCGCTCACGCGCGAAGGGCTCGTCGACTGGTCGCCGCGCCGCCGCCCGCGCGTGGCCGCCATGAGCCTCAAGGAAGTGCGCGAGATTTACGGGCTGCGCGCCCTGCTCTACGGCCAAGTGTCGCTCGCGATCGTCGAACACGCCACGGACGAGGACATCGAGGCGCTCTGGCGCGCGCACCGCGAGCTCGCCGAAGTCGCCACGAAAGGCGACGTGGACGGCTACTTCCGGGCCAACGTCGCGTTTCGCGACCTGGAACTGCGGGTGAGCCGCAACGGCATCTTCAAGGAGGTGCTGGACTCCATGCGCATGCGCACCAACCGCCTGCGCCACCTGAGCACCTCGTTGCCGGGGCGTTTGCAGCGCTCGTGCACGGATCACCAGCGGCTGTGCGAGGCCTACGCCGAGCGCGACGGCGTGCTCGCCGCAGCGCTGAACCGCTCGATCGTGATGAGCGCCTTGGATGCCATCGAGACGGCCTGGGACAGCCTGCGCTAAGCAGCCAGCAAATCAGTCAGGGGGCATGCCGTTCGTGGCCCCTTTTATTTACGGGAAATTCGCGTTGAACAGCACGCCCCGCCCTGCCCGCCCTGCCCGCCAAGCTTGCCGAAAGGCCGGGGATACAAGATACTTGACGATTCGACCGAATTCCCTCCGCATTTTCGTTATTCCGGGTTCTTTCTCATCATGAGCACAATTCTCGAAAGCCTTCCGATCGGCCAAAAGGTCGGTATCGCGTTCTCCGGCGGCCTCGACACGAGCGCCGCGCTGCACTGGATGAAGCTCAAGGGCGCCGTGCCCTACGCTTACACCGCGAACCTCGGCCAGCCCGACGAAGACGACTACGATTCGATCCCGCGCCGCGCGACCGAATACGGCGCCGCGGGCGCGCGCCTGATCGACTGCCGCGCGCAGCTCGTGGCCGAAGGCATCGCCGCCCTGCAATGCGGCGCGTTCCATATCTCGACCGCCGGCGTCACGTACTTCAACACGACGCCGATCGGCCGCGCCGTCACGGGCACCATGCTCGTGGCCGCGATGAAGGAAGACGGCGTCAACATCTGGGGCGACGGTTCGACCTACAAGGGCAACGACATCGAGCGTTTCTACCGCTACGGCCTGCTCGTCAACCCGGACCTGAAGATCTACAAGCCGTGGCTCGACCAGCAGTTCATCGACGAACTGGGCGGCCGCTCGGAAATGTCGGAGTTCATGCGCCAGTCGGGCTTCGAGTACAAAATGTCGGCCGAGAAGGCCTACTCAACCGACTCGAACCTGCTCGGCGCGACGCACGAAGCGAAGGACCTCGAAAGCCTGGAAAGCGGCATCAAGATCGTGAACCCGATCATGGGCGTGGCGTTCTGGCGCGACGACGTCAAGGTCGACCGCGAAGAAGTGACGATCCGCTTCGAGGAAGGCCAGCCGGTCGCGCTGAACGGCCAGACCTTCCCGAACGCCGTCGAACTGCTGCTCGAAGCGAACCGCATTGGCGGCCGTCACGGTCTGGGCATGAGCGACCAGATCGAGAACCGCATCATCGAGGCGAAGAGCCGCGGCATCTACGAAGCCCCGGGCCTCGCGCTGCTCCATATCGCCTATGAGCGCCTCGTGACGGGCATCCACAACGAAGACACCATCGAGCAGTACCGCGAGAACGGCCGCCGTCTGGGCCGCCTGCTGTACCAGGGCCGCTGGTTCGACCCGCAAGCCATCATGCTGCGTGAAACGGCCCAGCGCTGGGTCGCGCGCGCCATCACCGGTGAAGTGAAGGTCGAACTGCGCCGTGGCAACGACTACTCGATCCTCAGCACGAAGTCGGACAACCTGACGTACCAGCCGGAGCGCCTGTCGATGGAGAAGGTCGCCTCGACGTTCTCGCCGAAGGACCGTATCGGCCAGCTCACGATGCGCAATCTCGACATCGCCGACACGCGCGAGAAGCTGCGTGTGTACTCGCAGGTGGGTCTGCTCGCGCCGGGCGCCGCCTATACGCTGCCGCAACTGAACGACGAGAAGAAGTAAGACGTCGCGGGTTGGGTTGAGAAGAAGGGGGAAGGCATCGCGCCTTCCCCCTTTTTTATTGCCTGGCGTGCTCGTGCCGTGTGGGTCGACGCGGTGGTGAGAGGCGCCGAGTTTTCCACAGATTTTCTGGACAAGCTTGTGGAGAACGCCTGGAACGAATACCCCAAGCCATTGATCCGTCTGATGTTTTGGTCCGTGAGCCGATGCGAGGCACGATGCGCTCGTTAGCGCGTCACGGCTGGCTCATCGGCGCGCCGAAACGTCAACACGCCTGCCTGCCCTTCAGCCACCAGGCGTCTTCCTCAACGCTCACAACATCGCAAGCTGCTTCATCTTCCCGTACACGAACTGCCCGAAGTACCACGACAGATCGGAGTGGTTGAGGATGTTCGCATCGGAGAGCGCGCCCGCCTCGAGCTTCAGGCGGCGCAGCATGAGCTTGCCGGCCTGCGAGGCGATATAGAGCCGCACGAGCTCCTTGCGGGTCTTCTCGTCGGCCGATTCGAAGTGCTCGCGGCCTCGCATGACCTCGTCGTTGCGCTGCGTCCTCGCCTCTTCGTCGCGCGCGGCGATGCTCTGCTTCACCGCCGTGTTGGTCTCCGTCTTTGCGGTTTCCTGCGCGGTCGCGGCGATGGCCAGCTCGCTCTGGATCGCCACCATCTTGCGCTCGGCCTCCGAGACCTGCCAGTTGTGGCTCAGCGCCTTCATCAGATAGCCCGCAGGGCTCTTGGTCACCTTGCCCTGGTTGAGCCTGAAGCGCGTGTATTCGATCGCCTGCTGGATGCGCTCGTCGGTCCAGCTCATGCGGTGCTCCGCGATCACGTCGAACTGCTTGTTGCTGAGCCCGAACTCCTCCTTGAGCGTGAGCAGCAGATCGTGCGCGTCGGGCTGCCGGCTCAGCAGCGCCGCAACCGTGTCCTTGCGCTTCATGCGGAAGCGGATCTTGTTGATCTTGCGCGAAGTCTCCGAGTCGGCCCGGGTCTCGTAGTTGAGATCGATGTCGGAAAGCTCATTGATCTGGCGCACCGCCGGATCGAGATACTTGGGCCGAAAGTGCTTGAACTCCGACGCGCTCGTACCGAGTTTGCCGGGCCAGCGCCGCATGACGTCGAGTTCGATCCAGTCCGTGATGCCGGCCGCCACGAAGGGCATCACATAGTCGTAAATCGCGCGCGCGTAGGTTTGCGAGAACGATGCCGTGATGCACAGGTTCAGCCAGTGGTGCTTGTCGGGGCCCGTGATGTGACGCAGCATCAGCGGCGGGATGCGAAACTGGATACGCCCCTTGCCGATCTTGACGCTGCCCATCAACTGCTCGGAAATCCACTGGTCGTCTTCGTTGGGCGCGCGGTCGGGCGGCGTGTCGGTCACTTCGATCAGCACGCGCTGCGCTTCCTTGATCACGCTCTGCAAATGGCGCACGTTGCGGCTTTCGTAGCGCATGAGCCACTTGAAGTAATTCAGGTCGACGTCATAGGTCTCGCGCGGCGTTGGCTCCTGGGCGGCGACGAAATAGGCGGCATCGATAAAGCGGCGCGAAGAGAGGCCGAGCCCGTTGATGGCGACGAACACGTTGTTGCGCTGAAAGCCGATCTCGCGCGTACTCTCATTGATCGGCTGGCCGGACATCTCCTCAAAGAGACCCAGCGCCATCTGCTGTGTTGTTGTCCTTCGCCCGCTCTCCTCCGACATACGCACGCTCTCCCGGTCGACATTGGCGGGCACTCTATCACTCCGCAAACACAAGTCAACACAATAAACGTTACCTCAAACACGGGTCTGGTTCGTCTCGCGCACAAAAAACGTACCTCATTGCACAAATATCTCTACACCTCCTGCACATAAAACGGCAACGACTTGCACATAAAACGGGGCATCGAGCACATAGAACGGTGCTTTTCAGAGACAACCCTTTGATATTAAAGAACTCTATGGCCTACGTTAGTGGGTTCGTAGGTTTTTGTCTTTAAGTAAACAAACAAACCGAGCTCCGAAAACAGACACTCGGCGAAAATTTTGACGGCATGTGTCTCGCGATACGGTGAAAAGATTCAGGCATCTCAATGCGGGAAAGCGCGGTGCTTCAAAGGCTTGCCTCGAGGAAACCAAAGTCGACTTTCGGCGATCACCGGTTCCTGAGGGGGTGATTCGCTTCCTGAGGTAACGATTTCTGTGCAGCAGCGGAGTGCAGAGGCAGTGGTTTATGTGCGCGGGCTGTTTTGAGGCATCTATGCCGGGGTTTGAGGTGCTGGATGGTGGCGCGCAAGAGGTAACGAAATTTGTGCTGACTGCTGCCACTCGTGGATGACAACGGATTTTGTGCAGATCCCGTTCCGCGATCGACGACGGTAACGTTTATTGTGCACTTGCCTTGCCAGGGCCTTCTTCGGCCTTCCAACCTGAGGTAACGGAAATTGTGCAAGTCGCGCGACGAGCGGTGTGCGGGCGAATTTGCCCTTGGAAACCAACGAATCCGGCACGGTGCGGTGAGCGGATGGAACGAAGGTAACGCTTTTTGTGCAGTGCAGTGCGCGGAATGCCGCGACAAGCCTTATGGGGGCGCAGACGGTAACGTTTTTTGTGCATCTGTGGCTGGAGAGCGACTCATCAGAAATACAGTTGCACAAAAACCGTTACTCTTCGTTCTGCGAGACGGTGACCGAAACTCGAAGTGGCCGAATCGCACAAAATCCGTGACCTTGCGCCGTGGCACGCTTCCCTGCGTGGGTCGCCGGACGGTGCAGCAGTTTCAAACTGCACAAAAACCGCGACCTTGGCGCTGCGAAGGTGTTGCTGCCCCATCATGTTTTGCACAAAAAATAGGCAATCCGCAAAAAACGGCTTTATAGCGCTGCTGGCGGCTTTGGGCTGTTCGCTGGTATTTGGGCCTTGGGCAGACCCCGCGAAGCCCATATAGCGCGTTTTGGAGGGTCATTTTTTCCCATATCGCCCTCAATTAGTGTGTTTTCATACGCTTTTGCTGTATTCTACGCTTTATCCAAATTCTGATAAAAAGCGTATTAATGGCGAAGACTATCGAATTGCCGTCGATCGATCGACGCGTGGACCTTTCAGCGATCACTGAATTTGCCGAAGAGGCCGGCCGTCTTTCCGAAGAGCTTCGGGAAATGATGCTGGCGCCGCGGCCGCGAAAGATGGCGCCCACGTTTACGTCCGCGCAGGTCGCCGAGCTTTGCGGCATTGACCGCATCAAGCTCAACAACCTGCTGGCCACTCGCGAAGGCTTACCGCAAGGCGTGGCGCAGGGCTCCGGGCGAAGCCGGGTCTTCACCCTGCCCGAGGCGCGAACCTGGGTGCAACAGGTTTCCGATATCTACCAGACACCGCTTCATACCGGCGTGCGCGACGCGGACGGCAAGGTGCTGCTCGTCGCGAACTTCAAGGGCGGGTCGACGAAAACGACCACGACCATGTGTCTCGCCCAGGGCCTCACGCTGCGCGGCCGCAAGGTCCTGCTCATCGACCTGGATCCTCAAGCTTCGCTGACGGAATTGTGTGGACTGTATGCAGAGAAGGAAGTGACCGAAGACAGCACTGTCCTTCCGTTCATCTACGACCCGCATATGGAAGGCGGCCTGCTTAACTTCGTGCAGGAAACGTACTGGGATGGTCTCGATGTCATTCCGGCGCACCCTACGCTCTTTTCCGCCGAGTTCCATATTCCGGGCACGGTGATCAAGAACCCGGGATTCAAGTTCTGGGATCTGTTGCGCCAGGGCGTGGTGGCGCTGCGCAAGCAATACGATTACATCATTCTGGACACGGCGCCTTCGCTGTCTTATCTGACCATCAATGCGCTCATGGCGGCCGATGCGATGGTCATGCCGCTCGTGCCCGAAAGCCTGGACTTCATCAGCTCGGTGTCTTTCTGGAGCCTCTTTTCGGACCTCGCGCACACAATCATGGAGCGCGGCGACGAAAAGACCTACGACTTCGTTTCCGTGCTGCTTTCGAAGGTGGACTACGGCAAGACGTCGTCGGCGCCGGTCGTGCGCTCCTGGGTGCAGCGGACTTACAAGGACTGGGTGAACGCGCTGGAGGTGCCGGCAAGCTCCGCGATGAGCAACGGCGCGCTCGCGATGGCCACCGTGTTCGACATCAGCAAGGGCGATCTCGCGGACAAGACGGTCGCGCGCGTGCGTCAGCCACTGACTGACTATGTGCGCTGGATCGACGATCTCTACGTAGAACAATGGAGGGCCGGCAAGTGAGTTCATTTCGCGACAAGATGGCGGCGAAGACCGCTGAGCTCGGATCGTCTTCGGAGCGGGCCGCGCCAGAACGGCCGGCCGCGGTCGCACCGGCGGAGCCGCGCCGCAGCAGCGCGTTCAAAACCGGCCCCGGCATGCTGGGCGCGCTGGCCGTTGCGCAGCAACGGATCCAGGAACTGGAGACGACGAGCGACAAGCTCATGCTTCCCGTGAACGCGATTCAACCGAATCCGTGGCAGCCGCGCAAGATTTTCAGCGACGAAGGGCTGGCTTCGCTGGCCGAATCCATTCGCGAGGTCGGGCTCGTCGAGCCGGTCGTCGTGCGTCGTGCGGACAACGGCTATCAGTTGATTGCCGGCGAACGCCGTCTGCGTGCGCACGTTCTGATTCAGGCGGAGGAGATCCGCGCGTCGGTGATCGAGTGTTCCGATCAGGACATGGCGGTGCTCGCGCTGGTGGAAAACGTGGGCCGCGAAGATCTGACTGATTATGAGATTGGTCAATCACTGCGTCGCGCCGAGCGTGAATTTCCGACCCGTAAGCGCATGGCCGAGGCACTCGGCATGTCGCGCAAAGGCCTGTACCGTTTTCTGGCATTTGAGAATCTCCCCGATTTTATTCGCCGAGATCTCGATTTGAATCCGCGGCTGCTGGGCGGTTCGGCGGCCGACGAGGTCGTCTCGGCGATCAAGAAGTTCGGGACAGCGGGTCTTTCGGCGGCGCGTGAATTGTGGCCGGCCGTTGTCGAGCGTACGCTTGATCAGGGCAAGCTGGCCGCCGCGATTGGCGCGCAGGCGAGCCGCGGTGAGTCGATCGAAAGCGTTTCTGAGCGCAGCATCGAGAAGATTTTTTCCGGTAAGAGCCACGCTGGGAGTATCACGAAAGATACCAATAGCTTCACCGTGAAGCTGAAGACGGGCGTGCTGTCGGATGCGCAAGAGACGCAGATTCGCGAACTGATTAGCCAGCTTTTCAATGTAAAGCCCGGCTGAGCTGGGTGTTGCTGGATGGATTGAGTTTGGAGCCCGCTTCGGCGGGCTTTTTCTTTTCCTACGCGGTTTTGGTGGTGTGTCGACTCGACACAAAGGCGCGGGAGGTGAGGGTTGTTGTGTGGCATCGCCTGCGGGGCGTGTGAATCTCGTTTTGGGCGACTTTCGGCGTGCTTCGAGGTGCGGTGTGTCGATTCGACACACGGTGCGGCTGACGCGTGGTGTCGAGTAGGCGATGGGCTATCGGGTCTCGGGAGCAAACCGGCTTCGATAATGTATGTGTCGAGTCGACACACGGATGCGAGCGCTGAGGATGGTTGCTGTGTGGCTCCGCCTGCCGGTATGGGTGGATCCCGTGCTGGCTGATTTTCGGCGTGCCTCGATGTGATGTGTGTCGAGTCGACACAGGTGGCGAGTGCTAACGGCGGTTGTTTCGTGTGACGGTCTCAGAAGGCGAGATGGACTTGTGGCGCTTAAGTTTGCGCGTATCTTGCCGCGCCATGTGTCAGGTTGGCCCGGTGCGGTGAGCATCTCGGCCGACGCTGGCCTTGCGTTACGTGCCGTTATAGGGAGCCTTCCCGGAGGAGCACCACTGTGCTCGATGCCTGTGTGTTGACTCGACACACGGGGGCGGTTGCGACGTCTCACGGGGACGATTGCGTCACGCTACAAGGGGCGCGCTCGGTGCCTTCCTGCGGAGTGTGTCGAGTCGACACACAGTGTGACGCAAAGCTAACCGTTGCATTTGAACGATCAGCCCGCGCCTGACTACGGAGAGGGGCGTTGTTCCGGTCTTCGTCGGACTACGAGTCAATGGGACGCATCTTGATGCCGCTCACCGACTCCGTGATAACGCACACGGCATGTAGCGCTGCGTGCCGCTTCTATGCGACATAAGCGTTGGCGTGACATCCGGCCACGCTTGTCGTGTGTCGACTTGACACACGACAAGCTCGGGATCCTCGTTGAGGCCCATTCGGACACCGGCTACACAACTGATCGAAAGCGCTGCCGTCTGGAGACGAGCCTTGATCCAGATTACAGTGCGCCACACAATTAGCGTGTCTCGAATCGACGTGCAAATCTTCAAAGTCTCACGTGGATGAGGCTCAAGGCAGATGCTTTCGATCGCCTCAAACGCGCCCGGTCCCTTGCGCTAATGTCAGGACAAGAGGGCGGTAGGTCAAGGATCGATGCAAACCGCAATCGGTGCGCCAAGCCGTCGGGAACTTGATTGGCTGTCGCGTCTGCTAATACGTGGGACGACCTCGGAGCCAATCCTTCCACTAGAGGTTCTCATGCTGTGTGTCGAGTCGACACACAGCACCCGCCCGACTCGTAGCGGCCGGCGACCAACTGGAATTCGGCACGCGTGTCCGCGCGTTCGCATGACAAGCGCTGGGGATCGACTGGCCAAGCAGCCAGTGATTTTGTTGGCCGCGCGTCATACCCTGGCAAGCCGTGTGTCGACTCGACACAGCTTGTCCTGACAAACTCACGCATACGCCACTCGCAACGCGTCGCTGATCAATCAGCCACGGCGTGAATCTTGGCGGATCAAAGTTCTACCTATCGATAGGGGCAAGCGGTTCGGCGCAGTCAGTGGCAGGCGTGGCTAACGTGTCCAGACGGAGTGGGCCCAAGAACGGGCGTCACACCCGCCCGTCGAATGTTCCAGATCGGATGCGAGTCCCGTACAAGCGGCCTGACCGTGCGCGATCCAAAATCGACGTCTTCAGTACACATTGATGAGGTGCCGCGAGACGCGCCTCGATGACTCATCAAACTCACGACGAGCACGCGTCCGCCTATATGCAGCGCACGAGAGATTCGCTGTCCGGCCAATGGGTGGCCTGTACCGCACGTGCTTGCTTGTCATAGGAAGAGGGCGCTGGTGCGACTCCGCCACGGGACGGCAAAACTCGTGTGGCGTGTGTCATGGGCAATTCGCCGTTTGCCTTCAACTCAAAACGTCTGACGAGTGGCAATGGAAGCGCGTGATGACTCCGTGCTGTACACGAGTTCCCATCCCAGATGCACAGTCCTGCATACGTTTAAAATGCAACTAACCGAATAGTGATTCGTCTCCCACCGCATGAGTGCCAGCGCAACCGACCACTCAACCACAGCCTCCACCGCGGTAATCGCGAGGCGAGCACATGCAGCAACTAACCCGCACGCCGGAGAGCAGAGAGACTAGCCGTTGGCATCACCGCCTCTTCACGCGCCCAACCGGCCTACTTGTCGAGCACAACCACCAAACTCCACGTCTACGCTCGTGAAACAATTCGCGAAAAATGAAGAAATCCGCTAAAGCCTTACCCAGAAACGACTTCAGGCCGAAAACCAACCAAATTCTAGGTGATGTTTCACGAATTCAAGAATTCTCCGACCCCGAAACACGGCTGAGAGAGCCGAACTTGCACAAAAACTGGTACCTAGCCGGTATCTCGTACGTTTCACTACGTATTCTGTAGTTCTCAGTAAAGCGCACCCAAACCAGCCACCGCCACCATCCTTCCACTCGCCTCACGCCAACATTCCAAGCGCCGTCTGCAACACCACGCGCTTGTACTTCGCCTGCTGCTTCGGCAGAGCGGAAAACACCTGCAAGACATGTCCATAGGCAACCGTCTTGCTGATCCCGTTGAGCAGCATGAAGAACAGCACGTCCGCGTCGACCACCTTCAGCGCCTTACGCTTTCCCGCATCGCTCAGCAGCGGAACGAGCACATCGTGATACGGCCGTACGATCCGCTCCACGAGCAGATCGAAGCGCTCGCCTTCCTCGGTTGCCGCAGTCGCGAAGAAAAGTCCGATATCGGGTTCGTTGAACACCTTGTCGATGTAAATCTCAAGCGCTCGTTCCACGCGTTCGCGCGCGCCGAGTGCCGAGGCACGCAAACTCGCCGTCGCCGCGACCATGGGCCCGGTGTGTTCCGCGATCTGTTCGACCACGGCTTCCCAGAGCGCGTCCTTGGAACCGAAGTGATGCGCGAGCAGCGCCGCATCGACGCCTGACTCGCGCGCGATCTCGCGCACGCTCGTAGCGTCGTAGCCGCGCTTCGCGAAAGTCTTGCGCGCGTTGCGCAAGAGCTTGTCGCGGCCGACCGAGGCGCCTTGCGCGGGTCTGCCGCGCGTGCGCTTTACCGCTGGCGACGTGTCCGGGGACGCTGCCTTTTTCATGCGTATCGACAGTTTTGGGGGCAATGAAGGAGAAAAGGGGAGAGGGCGCGCAGCGCGCCCCTCACTCGACGCAAGCCATGGCGCGATCGCGTCGCGCACGCGCGGCATCGAGCGCCTGCTCGTGCTCGGCGATCTTTTGCGGCACCGCTTCGCGCAGGAATTCGACCAGCGTCTTGATCTTCGCGTCGAGATACTGGCGCGAAGCGTAGAGCGCGTAAATATTGTGCGGTAGCGTGCGCACGTCGGGCAGCACCTGAATCAGGCTGCCTTCGCGAACGCACTGAAGCGCGGTCGGCACCGGCAGCAAGCCAATGCCCATGCCCGCCTGGGCGGCCTGTGCGAGTGCTTCGGCCATATTGACCGTAAGCGGTGCAGGTTTCGGTGTCCGAAACGAATTCGGTTCCACGTCTTCGAATACCCACTGCGCCGAGGGCATGTCCTGCAAATTGAGTTGCAGGCAGGTGTGGTGTTCGAGATCCGCGAGCGTGCGCGGCGTGCCGCGCCGCGCCAGGTAGTCAGGCGCCGCGCACAGCACCGAGCGCGTGGAGCCGAGGCGTTGCGAAACGAGCGACGAGTCCTTCAGGTTCTGCGCGACGACGATCGCCACGTCGAACTTTTCCTCGAGCAGGTCGGGCGTGCGTTGCGAGAGCACGAGATCGACGCGGACATCCTCGAACTGCGCCGTATATTGCGCGAGCAGCGGCGTGAGGTAATGCTGCCCGAAGCTGGCCGTGGCGTGAATGCGCAGCCTGCCCGCCGGTTGCGCGCTCGCGCCCATTGCCTCGGCGTCGGCCAGTTCGACCTGGTTGAGGATGCGCTCGCAGTGCGAGAGATAGCGGCGGCCCGCGTCGGTCAGCGAGATCTGCCGTGTGGTGCGATTGAAAAGCCGGGTTTGCAGGCTCGACTCGAGTTCCATGATCGCGCGTGACACGGCGGCCGTGCTCAGCGACGCGCGCGCGGCCGCCTTGGCGAATCCCCCCGCTTGCGCGACCCTAATGAACATCTTCATGCTGCCCAGTTTGTCCATCTGATTCGTGTTGCTTTGGGGGCAATGCGCCGCGTCTTGCCGTGATGCGTGCGGGAATGAGGCGTACTGCGGGTGAAAGCGCGTCGCCGCGCCGTGGGGCTGCCGCCGATATTCAGCAGTCGATGAAATAATTCTACTGTGCCGCAAGTGCGCATGTCAAAGCACGACCGTGCATGTCGATTAAAATTGGGCCGCAATGCGCGCCTGCTTGCGCAATTCAGCGGGCATCGCCCTTTTTTCCAATCAGCGCCACGAAACACAAAAGAGGACTCGTCGTGAAGTTCATCCACGCGGCAGACATCCACCTCGACAGCCCGCTACACGGACTGAGCGCCTACCCCGACGCGCCCGCCGCGCAGTTGCGCAACGCCACGCGCGAGGCACTGCGCCTGCTTGTCGATCGCGCGATCGAAGAAGAGGTGGCCTTCGTCATCATTGCAGGCGATCTTTACGACGGCGACTGGAAAGACCACAACACCGGCATTTATTTCGGCCAGCAAATGGGGCGCCTGCGCAAGGCCGGCATTCGCGTTTTCGCGCTGTGGGGCAACCACGACGCGGAAAGCGAAATGACGAAGAAACTCACGCTGCCCGACAACGTGGTCGTGTTCAATCATCGCAAGCCCGAAACGCATCGGCTGGACGAATTCAAAGTCGCGCTGCACGGCCAGAGTTTCAAGGACAAGGCCGTGGTCGAGAATCTCGCCGTGAGCTATCCGGCGCCGGTTTCCGGGCACTACAACATTGGCGTGCTGCATACCGCGCTCGAAGGCTATGCCGCACATGCGAGCTACGCGCCGTGCACGCGCGCGGAGTTGAACGCGAAGGGCTACGACTACTGGGCGCTGGGCCACGTGCACGAGTTCCAGCAGTGGACGGAACAATCGACCATCGTATTTCCCGGCAATTTGCAGGGCCGGCACATCCGGGAGACGGGCCGCCGCGGGGCGGTGCTCGTGACCGTCGAGGGCGGCCGCACCGAAGTCGAGCGCCTTTATCTCGACGTGCTGCGCTGGGAGTCGGTGCACGTCGATGCAAGCGACTGTCTGAGCATTGCCGATCTGGCGCGTAAGATCGGTGCATCGCTTGAAGCGCTGCTGGACGTCGATCCTCATGTTCCGCGCGCCGTGCGCGTGACGGTGACCGGCAAGTCGCCGGCCCACGGTCTTTTCTTCGGGCGTGCCACGCAATTGCGCGCGGAGGTGCTCAACCAGATCGGCATCATCGGCAACGAAAAACTGTGGCTGGAAAAGGTCAGGCTCGAAACCAGCGAGGCGGATGCGGCCGCCTCGCAAAATGAGCAACTCGAAGCGCTCGCGGATCTCAAGCAGATTCTCGAAGCGGCCGCACAAGACCCTGAATTTCTTGCGCTGCTCGAACGCGATCTGCGCCCCTTTGTCGGCAAGGTGCGCAGCGAAGTCAAGGAAGACGCGCCGCTGCTCGAACTGGCCCGCGACGGCAAGCTTGCCGCGCTGGTGGAGCAGGTGGGTCCTGCGCTGCTCGCGCGCCTTTCCACGGGGGAATAAGCCATGCGTTTGAAGCAACTCGATTTGATCAAATACGGCAAGTTCACCGATACGACTTTGCCGTTCCCGCACGCGGCACACGATTTCCACGTCATCGTGGGGCCGAACGAAGCAGGCAAATCCACGGTGCGTACCGCTGTGTCGGAACTTTTGTTCGGCATGCGCCTGCAAACGCCGCTCGACTTTCTCCACAACACGCCGGAACTGCGCATAGGCGGCGCGCTGGAGAACGGCGCGAGCGAGCAGCGGTTTCATCGCGCGCGCGGCCGCAATTCGCTGCGCACGCCGCAAGACGACAAACTGCCGGATGATTTTCTCGCCGCGTTTCTCGACGGCGCGAGCAAGGAATTTTTCGAACAGATGTTCGGCCTCGATCACGCGCGGCTCGTGGAAGGCGGCCGCAGTATTCTCGACGCCTCGGACAAACTCGGTCAGGTGCTGTTCGAATCGGCCGCCGGCGTAGGGAGCCTCGGCCCCGTGCGCGAAGAACTGGAAAATCGCGCGACCGAACTCTGGGCGCCACGACGCAGTGGCAGTGCGTATGCACAGTCGGAAACGCAGTTCACGGAGGCAACGGGCGAACTGAGGGCCGCGCAGGTGCGCACGCGCGATTGGGTCGAAAAGAAGGAAGCGCTGGAAACGATCGAACAGGCCATCGAAAGCCTGCGGACCGAACAACGCGGCCTCGAATCGCAGCGCTCCAGACTGGAGCGCGTGCGACGGCTCGCGCCGTATCTCGGCGAACTTTTGCTCAAACAGAATGCGCTGGCCGAGTTGGGCCACGTGATCGATTTGCCGCCAACGGCGTATGCCGACCTGCTCAAGGCGCAAGCCGACATCGCCGCCGAGCGCAAGGTGCAGGAAGCGCGGCAGGCGGATCTCGCAGGCAAGGAAGCGGCGCGCGATGCGATCGAACCCGATCGCGCGGCCCTGTCAGTCGCAGCGGAAATCGATGCGCTCGATGATTTGCGCGGCGTATGCGTGAAGCATCCTCGCGAACTGGTCGTGCGCGAAACTGAAATACAGGGCCATCTCGACGCGGCGTTCGACGCCGCCGCGCAGCTCGACTGGCCAACCGACGAAGCGGGACTGCGCGCCGCGCTGCCCGGCGCACTCGCGCTAAAGACGGTGACGAATCTCTTGCGCGAGCATGGCGTGCGCGAACAGGCGCTCGCGACCGCACGCGAAGCGCATGACGAACTTGCGCGCAAACTGGCGCAATTGCGGGACGAACTGGCGCGCCTACCTGGCATCGACGTGCCGTATGCGTTGCAGGCCGCGCTCGACATCGCGCGCGAGTTCCGCAACAGCGCAATTCAGGAAAGCGCACTCGAACGCGAATTCAAGGATGCGCAACGCGCGCTCGGCGAGAAGCTCGAACAACTCGGACAGTGGCGCAAGCCGGTAGAGGCGCTGCGCGCGCTCGATCTGCCTTCCGTCACGCGGCTTGCCGCGCTTCAAAAGGAGGAGAACGAGCGCATGGGCGCATTGGCTGCCGCGAAAGAAGCGGCGGCGCAAGCGTCGGATGAGATCGGCCGCCTCGACCTGGAAGAAAAGCATTTTACGCAGGGCAACAAGGTCGTCACGAGCGCCGAAGTGCAAGCGGCGCGCACGCGTCGCGACAGCGCGTGGGATGACGTCAAGCAGGCGCGCATTCATCTCGCGGAAGGCGCGCCGGCGGTCGACGATGCCATTCGTTTGGCCGACGAACTGATCGACGCGCAGCTCGGCACCTCGCAGGCGGCGGCCAGATTGCAGACGCTGCGTCAGCAGCTCGAAGCGGCGCGCGAGAACGGTCTACGCAAGCGCGCTGCCACGGGCGAACGCGAGCGCGAGCTCGACGCTTTTTACGCAGCGTGGAAGCGGATTGCCGACGGCGCGCAATTGCCGGGCATGCCTCTTGCTGACATGGCCGCCTGGCTTGCGAATCGCGAAGCCGCGCTCGCCGCGCAAAGCGAATGCGACCGGCGCGCGAGCGACCTCGAAGCGCGCCGGGCCTCGCGCGCGGCAGCGCACGCGGCGCTGCTCGCTGCGCTGCGCGTGGTGTCGGACGTCAAAGAAGGCGACGCGTTGGCGAGCTTGATAGGCGCGGCCGAAGCCTTCGTGCAGTCGGCGCAAAAGAGCGCCGTGCAGCGCGAAGGTCTGCAAACGCAGTTGCGCGACGCCGAGCGGGCCGACGAAGCCGCGCAATCCCGCCTCGCGACTGTGCAGGATACCTACGAAAAGTGGCAAACGCAGTGGCGCGAAGCGCTCGTGCAAGCCAATCTCGGCGCACGGGCCGCGACGCTCGCGGCCGCCGAAGGCGCTGTCGAGCTTGCCAATGGCGTTGCGGCCGCGATTTCGGACACCGAAGCACCCCGCAATCGCATTCGCGCGATCCGCACACAATTGCAAACACTCGACGCCGACGCGCGGTGGCTGGCCGAGGCGCTCGCGCCCGACTGGCTCGCGTCAAATGGCGGGAAAAGCGACGGAATCGAGCTGGCGCGCCGGCTCGCATCGCGCCTTGCGTCGGCGCGCGAGACGGCGAAATCGCTCGCTCAGGCCGAGGCCGACGTGCAGGTCGCGCGCACGCGCGTAGCCGACGCCGCCGCGGCCGTGGCGGGCGCGCAGGCGCGCATCGAGCCGATCCTGAATCTGGCCGGTGTGGACGAAATCGACGCGGCCCTGCCGCTCGCGCAGCGCTCGGACGCACGCCGCACGCTGTCAAACGCAATCGAGGCAGCGCGAGACATGCTGGTGCGCGAGGGGGATGGCCTCGCGCAGGAAGCCATCGCGGCGGAAATCGCGGAGCAGCCGATTGCCGAAGTGCCGGCGCTGCTGGAAACGGTCAAGCAGGAACTCGAAACGCGCGGCCGGATATTGAGCGAGCGCCTGCAACAACAGGTGACGGCCGCCCAGGCATTCGACGCGATCAACGGACAGGCCAACGCCGCACTCGCGGAAGCGAAACGCCAGGAGGCGCTGAGCGCAATGGGCGAAGCCGCGGAGCAATATCTCGAAGCCGCGACGGCGAGCCGGCTGCTCAAATGGGCAACGGACCGTTATCGCGACCAGAAACAAGGGCCGATGCTGCGCCGCGCGGGAGAAATATTCAGCGGTCTCACGCTGGGCGAATTCGCGCGCCTCGTCGTGGACACGGAACGCAATCCGCCCGCGCTGCACGCGCGCCGCGGCAATGGTAAAAGCGTGGAAGTGAATGGCATGAGCGAAGGCACGCGCGACCAGCTTTTTCTTGCCCTGCGTATCGCGGCACTGGAATTGCAGCTGCAAAGCAAGGCGGCGTTGCCGTTCGTCGCCGACGACCTGTTCATCAATTTCGACGACGAGCGCGCAAAAGCCGGTTTCGAGGCATTACGGAATCTTTCCGCGAAAACCCAGGTGTTGTTTCTCACGCACCACGATCATCTTTTGCCGCTGATTCGCGAGGTATTCGGCGCACGGGTCAATGTCGTCGAATTGCAACGCGCGCGAGCCGTGGCGTAGCGGCGTGAAAGTTGCGCAAACAGAATTCACAAACGCGGTGTTTGCGCCACAATCAATAGTCTGATCAGAAAACGTGTTTTGCAGCACAATTCATGTGTTTAAAATTGCCAGTGTGTGTGATTTGACATCATAATCACCCTGTCCTTCGTGACGCCCCGGCAGGCCGGGATCGTATTTCGATCTGCCAATGAAGTCTGAAGGGTGTCCGTAAAATATCGTGAATAAGGAGGTGTACATGGTCACCCTGGATGCAATTCAATTGAAGATTGCAAAACTGCAAAAGCAGGCTGAAACGATCGTCGAAAAGCAGGCTTCGGTCGGACTCGCGAGAATTCGCGAACTGATGGCCAAACACGGCCTGAATCTCGCCGATATCGAACGTTTCGTCGGCAAGAAACGCGGCCGCAAGCCGGGCGCGAGCGCCAAAACGGCAACGAAGCGCGCGGTCGCGGCAAAATACGCCGATCCGAAAACCGGTGCGACGTGGACGGGCCGCGGCCGCGCCCCGCTGTGGATTCGCGACGTGAAAGACCGCTCGAAATTCCTGATCGACGGCAGTGCGGCAAATAGTACGGCAAATGGCGCAGCGAAGCCGGCCAAAAAAACGCGCGCCGCTTCGGGCACGTCGGCGGCGGCGAAAAAGACCGCAACGAAGCGCGCGGCAACGGCCAAACGCGCCAAGGCCGCACCGGCGAAAAAGGCCGCTCCCGCTAAAAAGGCGGCGCGTAAAACGGCGGGCCGCAAGCCCGCTGCAAAAGCGGCGCAAGGCGCTTCGGCAGCAGCTGCCTGAAGTTAGCAGATCGTTAGCAGATAGCCGCTCGCGATTAAGCGAGAATCACTAGCGAGCAGGTGGCCGCGCCGGCGTTTTAACGCCCGCGGCCACTTTCACATGTGCGGCGCGAAAATACGCCCACTCCCTTACCCGATTACTCATTCCATACCCGATGTCCGGCTTTTCCCTGGCCTCCGGCCTTCTCGTGCCCCACCTTCAATCGCTCAGCGTGCCTGAACTCGTCGGCATCGCGCTTGCGCTCGTGCTGGGCGGCATGGTGAAGGGCGTGACCGGAATTGGCGTGCCGCTCGTGGCCATGCCGATCGTCACGCATTTTCTGCCGGTCAAGGAAGCGGTGCTTCTGCTGTCGATGCCGATCATTCTCGGCAATATTCCGCAGGCGCTCGAAGGCGGCGAAATGCTGCCGACCTTGCGCAATATCGCCGCGCCGTTAATCGGCACGGTCATTGGCAATGTGCTCGGGGTATCGGTGCTGATCGCGCTGGAGCCGCATCACGCCCAGGCGGCTTCGGGCGTGGCGTTGATCGTCGCGGCGGTGCTGCTGCTCGTTTCGCCGCGCTTCACGCTCGCGCCCGCGCTCGTCAAGCCGGTGGGTTTCGCGCTCGGCTTCGGGGCCGCGCTCATGGAAAGCATTGCCGCCGTGCCGGGGCCGCTGCTCGCCATGTACCTGATCGCATCGGGCGCGACGGGTCGTACGTTCACCAAGCAGATTGCGATCATTCTCGTGGTGTCGGTCATCACGCTCATCACGACCTTCAGTCACGGCGCACACGCGAATCTCTCGGATCTCGCCGTTTCGGCGGCGGCCAGTCTGCCCGCCATCGCGGGCATGCTGATCATTCGCCCGTTGCGCGACCGGCTGCATCCGCTCGCGTTTCGCATGATCGTGCTGGTGTGCGTGCTCGCCGCCGCCGCGCAAATGATCGTCAAGTCGCACGTGCTGTTCTAACGGCGGCGAACCACGCGGCATTCAATGGCTGATCGCTTCGAGCGAGAGGCCGCGCGTGACGGGGCCGAGCAGAATCATCACGATGCCCACGAGCATCGAGGCGCCGATGAACACCGCCACGCCTGGCACACCGTAATGATGCAGCAGGATGCCGATCGCGAGCCCCGCGAACGCGGCCGCGATGCGGCTCCACGAATACACGAAGCCCACCGCGCGCGCCCGGATGCGCGTGGGATAAAGCTCGGCCTGATAGCCGTGATAGGCATACGACATCACGTTCGAAGCGAGCGTGAAAAATACGCCGAGCACGATAAGCACCCACGGCTGCGTCGCCTGTGCGAATAGCGTGATGACCACGGCCATGACCAGCAGGCCGCCGACGATTTGCGTCTTGCGCTCGAACTTGTCGGCAAACCAGACGCCAAGCAGCGGCCCGAACGGATTGGCGATCGCAATCACGAATGCGTAGGCAAGGCTTTGCGTGATATGCACGCCACGCGCGATGAGCAGTGTGGGCACCCATGCTGCGAAGCCGTAAAAACCGATCACCTGCGCCATGTTGAAGATGGAGAGAATCACCGTGCGCCGCAAATAAGGCGGCCGCAGCACTTCGCCGAGCGAGCCGCGCCCGGCTTTTTCGAGCGCGATCGGACCGGGCGGCGGCAAGGCCACGCCTTTTTCGGCGGCCACGCGGCGCTCGATATCGGCCACGATCCGCTCGGCTTCTTCCACGCGCCCGTTGCGCGCGAGCCAGCGCGGGCTTTCGGGAATGTGGCGGCGCAGGAACCACACCACTACCGCGCCCACCGAGCCGATCAGGATCACCACGCGCCAGTAGTCGAGGCCGATCGGGTGCGTGTCCTTGAGGATGAAGGCGAGAAACGCGACCACGGGCACGACGCTGAACGTGATGAACTGGTTCACCGCATACGCGCGGCCGCGCTCCAGGCTCGGGATCAGTTCGGAAATATAGGTGTCGATGGTCACGAGTTCGATGCCAATGCCGATGCCCGCGATAAAGCGCCAGATATTGAGCGCCTGGCCGGAGGTCTGAAACGCCATGATGGCCGTGCAGACGATGTACCAGATCAGCGACCAGGTGAAGATGATGCGGCGTCCGAAGCGGTCGGCGACCTGGCCGAACGCGAGCGCGCCCACCCAGAGCCCGGCGAACGTCGAAAACACGAAGGTGCCGAAACCGGCCACCTTGAGCGGCCCGAGCGCCGAAAAGAAGCCGAGCGACTCCGGCGTGAAGAGGCCGGAATGCACCATGCCTGGCGCGACATACCCGGTAAAGAACAGATCGTAGAACTCGAATACGCCGCCGAGCGAAAGCAGAATCACCATCGACCAGACGGTGCGTGACGGCGGTAGCCGGTCGAAGCGGGCGGCAATCTCCGCCGATTTTTCAATGGACATCCCGAGGCCTCATTACATTTTGAAAGCATGTGGGGAACAAGGTGTGCATGCATCGATGCCTTGGCAACGCATGCCATAGCACGCAGCTTATTGATGCGGCGACATGGAGGCACCTGGTTGAAACCCAAACGACGCATGCTTCAGGCGAGCGTTCGGGGAGCGCCTCAAACCACGCTCGCGCCCGCATGGCTCACGCGGTTGCGTCCCGCGTGCTTGGCGGCGTAGAGCGCGGCGTCGGCGGCTTCGATTAGCGCGTTGGGAGAAGTGGCCACGACCGCATCGCGCGTGGCGCATCCCGCGCTCACGGTAACGAGGCCGCCTGAGGCGGGCGAGGGCATGCCGAGTTGCTCGACGGCCTGGCGTGCGCGCTCCGCAAGCGCGGCGGCCTCCTCGGCGCCGGTGTCCGGCAGCACCAGCGCGAATTCTTCGCCGCCGTAGCGCGCGACAAAACCGGCGGACGGGCGCGGGCCGCCCGCGTGGGTGTCCGCAAGGGTATTGGCAAGCGCGCCGGCGACGGCGCCGAGGCACGCGTCGCCGTGCAGGTGACCGAAGGCGTCGTTGTAGTGCTTGAAGTGATCGACGTCGATCATGATGAGCGAGAGCGGCTGCTCGCTGCGTGTCGCGCGATCGAAGGCCGCGCGGAACTGCTCGTCGAAATAGCTGCGGTTATAGACGCGCGTGAGCGCGTCGCGCGCGGCGGCGCGGATCAGCGAGGCATGTTCTTCGGCAAGCTGGCGATAGAGCGCCGTCACTTCCCAGACCAGCACGCACACGAGCACGCCCGGCGCAAACATGCTGAATACGCGCGCGACATACCAGCCCAGCGTGAAGCGCTCGATGCTGAGCGTGTTGAGCGAGGTATCGACGAGCGAGGCAAGCAACGCCACCACGATCCACAAATCGAGCACGAGACGCAGCCGCCCTTTGAGCAGCACGAGTGCGATGGCAATGACATTGAGCGCGCAGATCACGAGACCCGCAGTGTTGCTCGCGATCGCCGCCCCCGGCGCAAGCGCGGGCACAGCCTCAACGTCATGAAACGGCGAAGCGAGATCGACATGGGTGACGAGCACGCCAAGCAGGGCGGCGATCGCGGCGGGCGCCGCGATCAGCAGCCAGCCGCGCGCGTCGAGGCGCTCGCGCGTGAACGCGGGTCCGGGCAGGCGCTTGCGCACGAGCTCGGCCACGATCACGAACAGCGGAAAGCCGCCGTGCCAGAACACCCACATCCATGCAGCGCTATGCGGGAGCGCGCCGAGCAGCCCGGCACGGGCGAACACGCCCGGAAACATCAGCAGTTGCAGCGCGACGGCGATGGCCGTGAACGCATACGCGCCGCCGAGTGCGGCGAGCATGGCCACGCGCGTGGCCGCGAAGCGCGCGCCGAGCAGAAACGCGGCGATGCCGGAGGTGGTGAAGACCGTGAGCGCGCACATCGGCATGAACGGTCCGATGGCGGGCAGCGTGTCGCGCGCGCGGGGCGCGGCGAGCGCGAGCGTGAGCAGGATCGCGAATGCGCAGACGCTGGCGAAGATCGCCTGCCTGCGTGTTGCCGGTCCGATCAGCAAGCCGTCCATTTGGGTCGTTGCGGGTGTGGGGTTCGGTCGGGAAACCATCTGGCATGGAGCCGACGCGCGATACGTTCGGCAGCCGGGCCGCAGCTCATTGTGCGCCGAATTGGTCATTAGTGGGGCACGGATGCACGAGCCCGCTAATATTGAGTTTCGTATTCGAGCGCGCTACATTGGGCGCGCACATTGGGGTCTCGCCCGATTGGTGAAACTGGTGAATGCGTCGTGCGGACTTGCCTCATGTAATTCAGATGTAAGGATCACTGATGATGCATCGCGTATCGGGTGAGCGCCGCGAAGCCGATGGCTGGCTCTCCGGTCGTGCGGGCGAGGCGCGGCTTGGCTGGGTCGCGCTGGCGCTGGGCGTCGTGCTCGGCGTGCTCGCTCTCGTGCCGGATCTGCCGGTCGATGCGCGCGCATGCGCCGTGCTGTCGAGCGCGTGCCTCAATCTTTTCATCGCCGTTTTCGGCACGCGCTTGCCGGCTTCGCGCGCGCCTCGCGGCGAGCCCGCCACCCGGACCTTGCTGCACGTTGCGCGCCTCGCGCTACGGCGCGATTCGCAAGTCGCGGAAATGCGCGGCCTGCTGCTTTCGCTTCCGTGGCAAGGGTGGGTCGTGCCGCTTGCCGCGTTCGTTTCATTCATGCTCAACGTCTATGCGTGGATGCGCCCCGCGTATGCGTTACCCGCTGCGCAACGCGGGGCCGCGCCTTTGCTCGTTGCGGGCGCCGGCGCGTTGCTCATCGCTTTCGCTGCGCTGGTAGCCGAGCGCTTCCATGCGCAGCGCGTAGAGGAGTCGCACGCCGCTGCCACGCTTGCGGGGCTGTTGCGCGTCGTGCTCGCCGCCGCGTTGAGCATGACGGCGTGCGCGGCGGCGCTGGCGTACACGGGCGAATCGCTTACGTGGCTCGTGCGTGCGCTGGCTGTGCTCACCGGTGCGATCGCGCTGGAACTCGGCGCGCGCGCCGCGCTCGCGACGCTGGCGCCGCCCGCTGAGGCCTGGCGCCTGCGCAGCGCCATCGCTTGCGCCTTGCGATGGCAGCCCCACCCGCTTGCCGCGCTCAATGCGCAATTGCGCATGCGCTACGGCATCGACTTGCGGCAGAACTGGGCGCTGCAAAGCGTCGTGCGGCTCCTGCCCGCCGCGCTGGTGGCGATGGTGGCGGCAGGCTGGCTGCTGGGCGGCGTTGCGATTCTCGGCCCGGATCAGCGTGCCGTGTACGAGCGCTTCGGCGCGCCCGTTGCCGTGTGGCAGCCGGGGCTGCACGTCGGCCTGCCCTGGCCCTTCGGCCGCGCGCGCGTGATCGACAACGGCGCCATCCGTCAACTGATCGTCTCGGGCAGCGCGAACGACAACAGTCGCGCCGCGCCGCCGGTTTCCGCCGATGGCGAGACGCCCTCGCAACTGAACCGCCTGTGGGACGTGCAGCATCCCTGGGAGACGACGCAGGTGATCGCGGGCACGAGCGGCGAGCAGCAGGCGTTCCAGATCGTCAGCGCGGACGTGCGGCTCGATTACCGCGTGGGCCTCTCGGATGCGGCCGCGCGCGCCTCGCTTTACCGCGCCGTCGACATGGACGCCACCGTGCGCTCGATCGCGAACCGCGAAGTCGTGCGCTATCTCGCCTCCCGCACGCTGCAAGCACTGCTCGACACGCCGCAAACGGCCATGGCCGGCGAACTGCGCGCCGCGGTGCAGCACGAGCTGGACCGGCTCGCGAGCGGCGTCGAGGTGGTGGCGGTCGTGATCGAGAGCGTGCATCCGCCCGCAGGCGCGGCCGCTGCGTATCACGGCGTGCAGGCCGCGCAGATCCGCGCGCAGGCGAGCGTGGTGCAGGCGCGCGGCTTCGCGGCGGCCGCGCTCGGGCAAGCGCGGCAGCAGGCGATCGGGACGGTCGCACAAGGAAGCGCGAACGCGGCGGACACGCTGGCCGCCGCGCGCGTGCAGCAGATCGCTTTCGACGCCGATGTGATCGCGCAGCAGCTTGGCGGCCCGGCATTCGGCTTTGAGTATTACCTGCACAGCCTGCAAAAAGGCCTGAAGGACGCGAGCGTGACGGTGATCGACGACCGGCTCGCGAGCGGGAACCGCGCGACCATCGATCTGCGCGCGTTGAACCCGGTCACGGCGGCAGGCGTGAAGCAGGCGTGGTAACGCAGCAGCCCTATCTATATAGAGCAAGGTGATCCGAACGTGAGCTTTCTGCATACGCACGGCGATGTGCACTCTCATCCTCATCACGGTCACGCCCACGAAGGCTCGGGCGCATCGGGGCCCGTGAATCCCCGGCGTTTTGCGCTGCGCGCGGCGTTCGCGTTGTTCTGCGTGCTCGTCGCGCTCATCGTGGCGAGCGTCGTGCAGGTGCGCGAGGGCGAGGCCACCGTCGTCACCCGCTTTGGCGACCCGGTGCGCGTGCTGTTGCGGCCCGGCCTCGCATGGCGGCTGCCCGCGCCCATCGAGGCGGCCGTGCCCGTGGACCTGCGCCTGCACACCTCGTCGAGCGGCTTGCAGGACGTCGGCACGCGCGATGGCCTGCGCATCATCGCGCAGGCCTACGTGGCGTGGCGTGTGCCCGCCAATGCCGCCGACATCGGCCGCTTCGTGCGCGCGGTGCGCAACGAGCCCGACGAGGCCGCGCGCCAGATCCGCTCGCTCGTCGGCTCCGCGTTGCAGACCACCTCGGCGGGCTTCGATCTGGCCTCGCTCGTCAACACCGACCCCTCGAAGGTGCGCATCGGCGCATTCGAAGAAGCGCTGCGCCGCCAGATCGATGCCCAGGTGTACGCGGCATATGGCGTGCATGTCGTGCAGGTCGGGCTGGAGCGCCTCACGCTGCCCGCCGTGACGCTCGCGGCGACCGTCGATCGCATGCGCGCCGAGCGCGAGACCGTGGCCGCGCAGCGCACGGCAGATGGCCTGCGCGAAGCCGCGCAGATCCGCTCGGATGCCGACCGCGACGCGCGCGTGCTGATCGCCGACGCCAACGTGAAAGCCGCCGACATCGAGGCGCAATCGCGCAAGGACGCGGCGGCCATCTACGGCAAGAGCTACGCCGCCGACCCGCAGCTCTACACGATGCTGCGCTCGCTCGACACGCTCGGCACCGTCGTCAACGCCAACACGAACCTGATCCTGCGCACCGACGCCGCGCCGTTCCGCGCGCTCGTGCAGGGGCCGCCGGGGCTTGGCGCCGCAGCGCCGGCAACGGGCGCAGTGGTTGCGCCAGCAACGATTTCTCACGCTCGCGGGCACACGCGATGAGCACGCGCGAAGCGTTCCCCGTGCTCGGCCCCGGCGCGCAGGCGGTGCGGCTGTCGTTCTGGTTCGTCGCGGTGCTGGCGGTGCTCGCCGCGCTCGCGTGGGCCACTTCGAACGTGCGCCGCATTCCGGCGGACAGCAGCGCCGTCGTGATGCGCTTTGGTGCCTACGTGCGCAGCCAGGGCGCGGGCCTGCTCGTGGCGTGGCCTCGGCCGTTCGAAACCGTGCAGCTCGTGCCGGGCAGCGAGCGCGTGCTCGAACGGCGCATCGTTTCGCTCGCGCGCGACCCGCAAGCGGGCACGCAACTGAGCGAAGCGAGCGACGCGCTGGCGGGCTCCGGCTATGTGCTCACGGGAGACAACGGCGTCGTGCAGTTGAGCGCGACGCTGTTCTACCGCGTGAGCGACCCCTATGCGTACGCGTTGCAGCTCGAACGTCTGGACGCCGCGATCGAGCGCATCGTCTCGGCGGCGGTCGTGGAGACGGCCGCGCGGCGCGACCTCGATTCGATCCTCGTCGCGCGCCCGGAACTCGTGGCCGCCGACCAGCAGATGGCCGCGCGCCGCGAGCAATTGCGCGGCGATCTCGCGAGCGCGATCCAGCGGCATCTCGATGCGCTTGCCGCCGCGCATGCGAGTCTCGGCATCGAAGTCGCGCGCGTGGACCTGGAGACATCGTTTCCCGCGTCGGCCGTCGATGCTTTCAACGCGGTGCTCACCTCGCTACAGAACGCCGAGCGCGACGTGGCGCAGGCGCGCACCCTCGCCGAGAAAACGCGCCAGCACGCGCAGCAAAGCGCCGATCGCATCGTGCAGGATGCCGAAGCCAACGCGGCCGAGCGGGTGGCGACGGCGCAGTCCGAGACCTCCACGATCGTGCAGCTCGAAGCGGCGCTCGGCGCGAACCACGACCCCGGCCTGCTCGCGCGCGCGTATCGCGACCGTGTGCAGGCGGTGCTCGCCCGCGCGGCGCGCGTGACGACGCTCGATCCGAACGACGCGTCGAGCCTCGTGTTGCCGGGGCGCGCGCCATGACGACGCCACTCGAAACACCGGCGAGAGAGGACGCGCCCGGCCTCGTGCGCGAACCCGCTCACACGCATGAGCGCCCTGCGTCGCAGCCGGGCGCGGCGCTCGCCATGTCGGACGCGGAGCGCCGCGCGATCACGCGCGATACGCTGCTGGCGCTTCTCGCGGGCGGCTTGCTGCTACTCTCGCTGGCGTGGCCGCACATGGCGTCCGGCAACGCCACGCTCGCGCAACTGCTCGCGGCGGCGGCCTCGCTCGTGGTCGCGCCGCCCGTGTTCGCGGGCGCGTGGCGCAGCCTCAAGACGCCGAGCCTGCACGGCGTGACCGACCGCCTGATCGCGCTCGCCATGCTCGGCGCGTGGGCCGTGGGCGACATGACGACCGCCGCGCTCCTGCCCATCGTCATGACTTTCGGTCACGCACTCGAAGAGCGCAGCGTGCTGGGCTCGCAGGAAGCCATTCGCGCGCTGGGCCGCCTGACTACCGGCGAGGTGCGGCGCGTGAGTGCGGCGGGCGCGATCGAAACCGTGCCCTACGAAGCGCTGCGCGCGGGCGACGTGGTCGATGTGCTGCCCGGCGCGCGCGTGCCCGCGGACGGCGTGGTGCGGCACGGACGCTCGGCCATCGACAATAGCGCGATCACGGGCGAATCGTTGCCGCAGGACGCGGGCGAGGGCGCGCGCGTGTTCGGCGGCGCGATGAATCTGGACGGCCCGCTGCGCGTGGAGATCACCGAGGTCGGCGAGGCCTCGACGCTCGGCAAGGTGGTCGAACTGATGCAGCGCGCCGAGGCCGCCAAGCCGCCCATTACGCAGGCACTGGAGCGCTACATGGACGCGTATCTCGCGCTCGTGCTGCTGATCGCCGCGATCGTGTGGTTCGTGAGCGCGAACGCTTCGGCCATGCTCGCGGTGATCGTCGCGGCATGTCCGTGCGCGCTGGTGCTGGCCGCGCCCTCCACGGCGATTGCGGGCATCGCGGCGGGTGCGCGGTGCGGCATTTTATTCAGGAATGCCGTATTTCTCGACACGCTTGCCGAGATCGATACGCTCGTCATCGACAAGACGGGCACGCTCACGCATGGCGAATTGCGCGTGACGAAGGTGGCGTTGCAGCCGGGCGTGGAGGAGGGCGAGGCCCTCGCGCTGGCTGCGCGGCTCGCGCAAGTGAGCGCCCACCCGGTGTGCCGCGCGCTCGAACGTCATGCGGCGGCCGATTTGTCGCCGGGCGGGCGACACAGCGAACCGAAAAGCGAACCGAAAAACGAACCACCCACGCACGCGCGGGAACTGCGTGGCCTCGGCGTGCTTGCGCCCATGCCAGAGGGCGAGGCCGTGCTGGGCCGCTTCGACCTGCTCGAACAATACGTGAGCATGCTGCCGCCCATGCCTGCGGAGCTGGACGGCCCGTGCGTGGGCCTCGCGCTCAACGGCCGCCTGCTCGCATGGTTCGGCTTTGCCGACACGGTGCGCGCGGAGGCCCGCGAAGCGCTCGATGCATTGCGCGCCCTCGGCATCGAACGCGCGACGCTGCTCACCGGCGACCGCGAGCGCGTGGCGCGGCGCGTGGCCGCCGAGGTCGGCATCGACACGGTGGTGGCGCATGCGCTCCCGCACGACAAGCTCGACTACGTGCTGCGCGAGATCGAGGCGGGACATCACCCGCTCGTGGTCGGCGACGGCCTCAACGACGTGCTCGCGATCAAGGCGGGCTCGACGAGCGTGGCGATGGGCGAGCGCGGCATCGACATCGCCGTGGCCTCGGCCGATATCGTGCTGCTCGCCGACGACCTGCGCCGCGTGCCGGACAGCGTGCGCCTTGGGCGGCGCTGCCGGCGCATCGCCACGACGAATGCCGCGATCGGTCTCGCCAGGACCGTGGCCGTCATCACGCTTGCGGCGCTGGGTGTACTCAGCGCCGTGGCGAGCGCCGTGCTGCACAACGTGGGTACGTTCGTCGTGATCGCGAACGCGGGGCGTCTGCTGCGCGAGAAGTAACGCCCGCCGGTGCCAACGCCGCGTTACTGCGGCGCCGACGTCAATGCGCGCAACTGCTCCAGCAGCTTCGCCGCCGGACTCGGCAGGATGCCGTGCCGCCGGCGAAACGCGGTGAGCGTGCGGCGCCCTTCGACGCCCGGCATGTCGAGCGTATCGAACACGCCCGCCCGGCTCTCGGTGAGATACATCGTCGAGGCCATCCAGCTCAGGAAGCCCGCGCGCGCCACGAAGCTCTTGAGCGCCGTGATCGAGCGCGTTTGCACCACCACGTTCGGCAGGCCCAGCCCTTGCGCCGCGAAGGCCTGCTCCATGTGCTCGAACGGCGCCGTGCCACGCGGCGGAATCGCCCATTGCGCGTTCAGCGTATCCGCGAGCGTGAGGTCCGGCTTCGTGCGCAGCGGATGATCGTGCGCCGCCACCACATAGCTGCAATCTTCCCAGCGACAATCGCCGATGGCCGCGATTTCGTCGGTGTCGGGCACGGCCATGCTGAGCGCGAGGTCGATCTCGCGTTTGACGAGCGCGTCGGCGAGCCGGTCCCACACGCCTTCGAGAATCTCGACGCGCAGCCCCGGCCAGCGGCGCAGCACGCCGCTCACCGCGAGCGGCAGCACGAGGCTCGCGATGCTGCCCACGGCCCCCACGCGGATCGTGCCGCGCGCGAGGCCGCGCATGGCGTCGATTTCCTCGCGCGCCTGCTCGGCTTCGCGCTGGAGCAGGATGGCGTGCGGCAGGAGCGCCTCGCCCACGGCGGTGAGGTGCATGCCGCGCGAATGGCGCTCGAAGAGGGGCGCGCCCACCTGTTCCTCCAGGCGGCGGATCGCGCGCGAGAGCGCCGGCTGCGTCACGTGCAGCGTTTCGGCGGCGCGCCCGAGACTGCCCGCGGAGACGATGGTGGCGAACGCGTGGAGTTGCTGGAGGTTGTAAGTCATGCCTAAAGGTAATGCCTTTGAGCCAATTCAGCAATTTTCGGTTACCCGAAGCGTCGTGATAATGGCCCTCTATTGAACGACGCGCTTTTTCGACAGGAGGCCTTGGATGACCGGCAGCGCGCCTCAGCAGCAACATCAGCAGCCCGACGCCTTTACCGTGCGCGACGCGGTCATCGACTTCGCGCGCCGCGTGGGCATGACCTCGATCTTCGCGAACCCCGGCTCGACCGAACTGCCCATGTTCCGCGACTTTCCCGCCGACTTCCGCTACGTGCTGGGCCTCCAGGAAGCCGTCGTGGTGGGCATGGCCGACGGCTACGCGCAGGCCACGGGCAACGCCGCGCTCGTGAACCTGCACTCGGCGGCGGGCGTGGGCAACGCCATGGGCAACATCTTCACGGCGTTTCGCAACCGCACGCCGCTCGTTGTCACGGCGGGCCAGCAGGCGCGTTCGATCCTGCCCTACGATCCGTTTCTCGCGGCCACCCAGGCCACCGAACTGCCCAGGCCCTATGTGAAATGGAGCATCGAACCGGCGCGCGCGCAGGACGTGCCGCTCGCGATTGCGCGCGCCTATGCGATCGCCATGCAGGAGCCGCGCGGCCCGGTGTTCGTCTCGATTCCCGTGGACGACTGGGACCAGCGCGCCGAGCGCGTGCCCGAGCGCGCGCTCGCGCACACCACGCGCCCCGAGCCCGCGATGCTGGAGCGCATCGGCGCGGCGCTCGACGCCTGCGCGCGGCCCGCCTTCGTGGTGGGCGGCGCGGTGGATCGCGCGGGTGCGGCGGACGACGCGGTGCGGCTCGCCGAGCGCTATCGCGCGCGCGTGTACGTCGCGCCCATGACGGGCCGTTGCAGTTTCCCCGAGAAGCATCCTCAGTTCGCGGGCTTTCTGCCCGCCATGCGCGAGCGCATCGTCGAACGGCTGGGCGGTCACGACCTCGTGTTCGCAATCGGCGCGCCGGCCTTCACGTATCACGTGGAAGGCCACGGCCCGCACGTGCCGCCGGGCGCGGTGCTGTGCCAGTTGACCGAGGATCCGGGCACGGCCGCCTGGACGCCGGAAGGCATGGCGGCTGTCGGCAATGTGCGCCTGGGCGTACTCGATCTGCTGGCGCGGCCCGCGCCCGTCATCGAGCGCGCGATGCCCGCGCGGCGCGCCGTGCCGCCGCGCGCGAGCGCGCCCGCCGGGCCGGGCGAGCGCATGTCGGTGGCGTACGCGCTGCAAACGCTCGCCGACGTGCGCGACGCGGGCACGACGGTCGTGGAGGAAGCGCCCAGCTCGCGCCCGGTGATGCAGACGTATCTGCCGTTCGAGCGCCCCGGCACGTTCTTCACGATGGACAGCGGCGGCCTGGGCTATGGCATGCCCGCCGCCGTGGGCGTGGCGCTCGCGAGGCCAGGCCAGCGCGTGATCGCGCTGATCGGCGACGGCTCCAGCATGTATTCGATCCAGGCAATCTGGAGCGCGGTGCAGCTCGGTCTGCCAATTACCTTCGTCATCCTCAACAATACGCGCTACGCGGCGCTCCAGGACTTCGCTCCCGTGTTCGGCTTCAAGCCGACCGACCCGGTGCAGGGCACCGACCTGCCGGGCCTCGATTTCGTGGCGCTGGCGGCGGGCATGGGCTGCCCCGGCGTGCGAGTGAGCGAAGCGGCCCGGTTACGCGATACGCTTGATGCCGCGCTGGCCGGGCAGGGACCGATGCTCGTCGAAACGATTGTCGCCTGAACGGTGCGCACGCAACCAACCGATAGAAATCAACGAGGAAACAGAACATGCAAACCGTAACGATGCTGATCGACGGCGAAGCGGTACAGGCGCGCGACGGCGCGACGTTCGAACGCCGCAATCCGCTGGACGGCACGGTGGCGAGCCGCGCGAGCGCGGCCACCGTGGAAGACGCCGTGGCGGCCTGCGACGCCGCGGCGGCCGCGTTTCCCGTGTGGTCGGCCATGGGGCCGGGCGAGCGCCGCGCGCTGCTGACGAAGGCGGCGCACGCGCTCGAAGCGAAAGCGGACGCGTTCGCCGCCGCCATGGCGGCCGAAACCGGCGCGTCGGGCATCTGGGCGGGCTTTAACGTGCATCTCGCGGCGGCAGGGCTGATCGAGGCGGCCGCGCTCACCACGCAGATGGGCGGCGAGCTGATTCCCTCCGACGTGCCCGGCAGCCTCGCCATGGGCGTGCGCCAGCCGGCGGGCGTCGTGCTCGGCCTCGCGCCGTGGAATGCGCCCGTGATCCTCGCGGTGCGCGCGATCGCGCTGCCGCTCGCGTGCGGCAATACCGTCGTGCTCAAAGGCTCGGAAATCTGCCCGGCCACGCACGGGCTCATCATCGCGGCGATGCAGGAAGCGGGCCTGCCGCGCGGCGCCGTCAACTTCGTGACCAACGCGCCCGCCGACGCCGCGCGCGTGGTGGAGGCCATGATCGCGCACCCCAAAGTGCGCCGCGTGAACTTCACGGGCTCCACGCGCGTGGGCCGCATCATCGCCGGGACCTGCGCGCGCTATCTCAAGCCCGCGGTGCTGGAACTGGGCGGCAAGGCGCCGCTCGTCGTGCTCGACGACGCCGATATCGAAGCGGCGGCGCACGCGGCCGCGTTCGGCGCGTTCGCGAATTCCGGGCAGATCTGCATGTCGACGGAGCGCATCATCGTCGACGAAAGGATTGCCGATGCATTCGTCGCGCGGCTCGGCGAGCGGGCGCGCGCGCTGCCGCTCGGCGACCCGCGCGAAGGGCCGGTGGTGCTCGGCTCGGTGGTGGACATGAGCACGGTTGAACGCTGTAACGCGCTGATCGACGACGCGCTCGCCAAGGGCGCGCAACTTGTCTGCGGCGGCAAGGCCGACAGCACGCTCATGCCCGCCACGCTGCTCGACCATGTCACGCCAGAAATGCGTCTCTACCACGACGAATCGTTCGGGCCGGTGAAGGGCATCGTGCGCGTGCGCGGCGAGGAAGCCGCGATTGCGTGCGCGAACGATAACGCGTACGGGCTTGCGTCGGCGGTATTCAGCCGCGATACCGCGCGCGCGTGGCATGTCGCGCAGCGCATCGAATCGGGCATCTGCCATATCAACGGGCCGACCGTGCACGACGAAGCGCAAATGCCGTTCGGCGGCGTGAAGGAGAGCGGCTTCGGGCGCTTTGGCGGCAAAGCGGGCATTGCGGAATTCACGGAACTGCGCTGGATCACCATGCAGACCGCGCCGCGTCACTATCCGTTCTGAGGGCGCGCCATGCATATCGCCATACTCGGCGCGGGTGCGATGGGCTCGCTGTTCGGCGGCCTGCTGGCCGAAGCGGGCCACCGTGTGACGCTGCTCGACGTCGACAACGCACACCTGAGCGCCATCAATGCGGGCGGCCTGCAACTCACGACCGACGCGGGCGAGCGCACCGTCACCAACCTCGAAGCGCTGCGTCCCGAGGCGGCGGCGCAGGCGGCGGATCTGCTGATCGTCTTTACGAAGACCATGCACACGCAGGCGGCGCTGGCTGCCGCGCGCGGCGCGCTGGGCCCGCAAACCGCGTTGCTTTCGCTACAGAACGGCTTGGGCAATGCCGAGCGTCTCGCCCGCTTCGCCGACCCTGCGCGCGTGATGATCGGCGTGACGACGTGGCCCGCCGACAAGCACGGGCCCGGCCGCGTGAGCTCGCATGGCGCGGGCGCGATCCGGTTGATGAGCGCGGACGGCGCGGCCTCGCCGATGCTCTCGCGCACGGTCGCGGCGCTCAACGACGCGGGTCTTGCCTGCACGGCCGACGCTGACGTCTGGGCCGCGATCTGGGAGAAGGTCGCGTTCAACGCGGCGCTCAACAGCTTGTGCGCGGTGACGGGCTGCACGGTGGGCGAGCTGACGAACGTGGCGGACGGCGAAGCGCTCGCACTGGAGATCGTCGCGGAGGTCGCGGCGGTGGCGCATGCGCATGGCGTGGCCGTGAACGCGGCGCATGTGGCGGACAACGTGCGGCATGCGCTCGCGCATCACCGGGCGCATCGCCCCTCGATGCTCCAGGACGTGATGGCGGGCCGCGCGACCGAGATCGAGGCGATCAACGGCGCGGTGGTGGAAGCCGCGCGCTCGCGGGGCATCGCGGTGCCCCATACGCAGACGCTGCTGCAACTCGTGCGTCTCGTCGATGCAAAGGATTCCCAATGAAGTAGTCAGCAAGCAATGGCATGGGTGGCGGGCTTGCGCCGCTCATGCCGTGCGACACGATTCCGGACACATGACTGCGCGCCCAAAGCGCAGCAAAGGAGACGCCTGATGAGTTACGCCACGCCCGCGCCCGCAACGGGAGCAACGCCGCATGAGCCCCCGGCCATTGCCGGCGGAACGGTCGATATCGGACGCACGCTCGACGAAGGCCCCTACGCCACGCTGCAAAAGATCGCCGTGGTGCTCGCGGCCTTGTCCATCGTCGTCGACGGATTCGACAGCCAGTTGATCGGCTTTGCGATTCCCGTGCTCATCAAGGAATGGGGTATTACGCGCAACGCGTTCGCGCCGGTCGTGGCGGCGGGGCTGATCGGCATGGGGATCGGCAGTGCGTTTGCCGGGCTGTTCGCGGATCGTTTCGGGCGGCGCTGGGCCGTGGTCGGCAGTGTGCTCGTGTTCGGCTCGGCAACCTGCGCGATCGGGCTTGCGCCGAACGTGGCGACAATCGCCGCGCTGCGCTTCATCGCGGGCCTGGGCATTGGCGGCGCGCTGCCCAGCTCGACCACGATGACGGCCGAATTCACGCCCGCGCGGTTCCGCACGTTCGCGGTGACGGCGACGATCGTGTGCGTGCCGCTCGGCGGCATGGTGGCGGGTCTATTCGCGGCACAGGTGCTGCCTGCGTATGGCTGGCGCGCATTGTTCTTCGTGGGCGGCGTGCTGCCGCTGCTGCTTGCGTTCCTGCTGCTCGTGGCGTTGCCCGAGTCGCCGCGCTTTCTCGCGCGGCGCCCGCGCCGCTGGCCCGAGCTCGTGCGGCTGCTTGGCCGCATGGCGCGCCAGGTCGCGCCCGATGCGGTCTTCACCGACGTGCGCGAGCAAAGCGCCGAACGGCACGCGGGCTTCACGGCGCTCTTTCGCGACGGCCGTGCGCGTGACACGGTGGCGATCTGGTGGGCGTTCTTCATGTGCCTGCTCGCCGTGTACAGCGCGTTTAGCTGGTTGCCGGCGATGCTGACGAGCGAGGGGTTGAGCGTGTCGCTCGCGGGATATGGGCTGAGCGCCTATAACCTGGGCGGTGTGATCGGCGCGTTGCTGTGCGCGCTCGCGATCACGCGTTTCGGGTCGCGCGTGCCGCTGCTGCTGTGCTGCGCGGGCGGCGCCGCGAGCGCGTGGATGATGCTCGGCGTGGGCGCGGCCCAGCATACCGGCTGGCTTATCCTGGGGCTTGGCCTGCACGGTCTCTTCGTCAACGCGGTGCAGTCCACCATGTACGCGCTTTGCGCTTACGTTTATCCAACCAGCGTGCGCGCCACGGGCACGGCCTCGGCGCTCGCGTTTGGCCGCGTGGGCGCGATCCTGAGCGCGTTCGCGGGCGCGGCGGTGATTACCGCGGGCGGCGCGACCGGCTATCTGGCCATGCTCGGCGCGGCAATGGTCGTGGTGCTGATAGCGCTAGCCGTGGTGGGGCGTCATATCCCGAAGGATCTGGCGCGTCGCGAGCGATGATGTAAGGGCCGATCCGGGTAGGCGTGCGCATTGTGTACGGTTCGCTCGGAGAAGTGGCGCGGACTTCGGCAGAACTTTCGAAGCTGCGCTGGGCGGCGCAGCCCGCCGCTTACTGGTCCACGCTGCCGGTGGCACGCATGACGACCATGCCGGAATCGAGCGTGAGGCACTTCATGTCGCTGCGTGCGCACGCTTTTTCCGAAACGGCTTGATGTGGGCCGACAACGAATACCTCGTCCGTTGGCACATGTTCTTCGAGCACCTTGCGTGTTTCCGCTTCGTTGGCGCGAGCGATGGCTTCACCTGAGGAGCGCGCAGTATAGGTCGCGTTCACGCTCATGTGGTGGCGCGCCGCGACGTACGTGAACGGAACGTAATCGAACGGAATGTCCATGACGGGCAGGAACACCATACGGCGCGCGCCACGCATCATCGCATCCACTCGCGCGTCACGCGTTTCGTCGGGCATGACCGCTTGGGTGTCGGTAGCGCGACGCAGCCAGCCGTGCCACGGTGCGAGATCGACGAACTGGATCACCAGCGCGCAAAGCATGACGAGTGCAGCCCGCGATGGCCGCAGGCTACGCGCGATACTGGCGATGGCTGAGAATGCCAGCAAATAGAACAGCACCCAGATGAAGCGACCGCTTGCGCGGACCACACCGGCCAGCGTCGCGAAGAACGGAGGCAAACCGACTTTCACGAGCACGTGGCTGCCGAGCGTGATGACGTTGCTGAGTGCGAGCAGCGCGAGCAGAACTGCGGCGGTACCTACCGCGATCGACTCGGACGAGGGGCGTAGCTGTTCGCCGCGCAGCCAGAACGCAGCACCGATCACGACTACGAGGAGCAGCCCCGCGCCCATATAGGCGTTACCCTCGTACTGGCCGCCGCTCCAGTCTGCCTGATCGCGCAGAAACACGGACATCGACGTCAAGCCGTCGTTCGTATGGAAAAACCAGGCCCCCGAGGACGGATCGATGAAGCTCAGCAGATTAGCGGAGAAGCCGCCGAACCCACCCGCATCCGGCATGACACCCTTCGCTCCCGAGAGGTACCCGGCGAGATACATCACGCATGCGAGCAGCAGGCCGAGCGCGACGGCGTGCAGCAGGAGAGTGCGTCGCTCCAGAGGTCGGATGATCCAGCGCAGCACCCAGTCGGCCGCCCACAGCGCGAGCACCATGACGAGCAGATAAAAGTGTATGAGCGACGTGCCGGCCACGAGCAGGGCCCAAGCGAAGTAGCGGCGACGTGGGGGCATGGCTTGCGCGGTCCATGCGAGCGTGAGCGCCGCAAGTATGAGCCAGTGCGCCGTCAAAGCTATATGGCCATGGCCACCTGGGCCGCGCGCAGTGACGATGGACGCCGTGGCGCAGAATGCGGCCATCGCGAGCGCCGGAATCATGCGAGCGCCGAGCCGCCATGCAAGCAGAGCGGCGAATGCGCCGTTGAGCATGAAGTTGGCGAAAAGCACAAATCCCTGGTACTGAAACGGATCAGGAAGGACGGCATGGAGTGGCTTTAACGCTAGCGCGACGAGCGGCACCGAGTCAGTGAAAACGATGCTGTTGGGCGCCATGTCGCCGAGCATGGGGTTCGCGCCGGGTGGCCAGTGCCAGCTGTCGCGGCGGAACATGTCCCAGCCGAGGAAGGGGCTGGAAATGTCACCGCCCTGGAGCAGCCAGCCGACGTTGCCTGGCATGGCGATGCGCCAGCCGTAGAGCCAGAGGGCGACGGCGAGGCCGATAGTCATTCCCCCGAGCCACACTAAAAAGGTACAGTCAGCGCCTGTGCGCAGGTGTGCGAATCTTGCTCTTACTGCTTGCGTCATGCCGATCCTGTTAAGCACGTGCATTATTCGGGGGTCGCGGTGTGCGGTGTCAATGTTACGGCCCGCGTAAGAGCCGCCTCGTCGTGCAGCACCCGGTCGATCTGTTCGATGGATTCTCGCTGGCCCGTCAGGCTGGCAGCCGCGTTCGCTGCGATGCCGGCTACCGCGCTGGCCGCGCCCGCCGCCGACCGGATGCAATTGCGCACGACATACACAGGCCGTTGTTTCGCCTCTTCATAGGTCCGTCCGAGATACTCGCCAATGACCCCCAGCGTCACGAGCTGGATGCCGCCAAAGAAGAGAATCAGCACGACGAGCGAGGCATAGCCGGGAACATCGATCCCTCGCACGAAGGTTCGCGCGATGATGATCGCGCCATAAAGGAACGCGACCGAAGCAATGGCCGCGCCGAAGTACGTCCATACGCGCAGCGGCAGCGTGCTGAAACTGGTGATGCCTTCCAGCGCGAGGTTCCACAATTTCCAGCTGTTGAACTTGGTTTGCCCCGCCGCGCGCGCCGGGCGCTCATAGCTCACCTCGGTTGTGCGAAAACCAACCCAGGCGAACAGGCCTTTCATGAAGCGCCGCTTTTCCGGCAGGCGGCGAATCGCATCCACCACCTTGCGATCCATCAGCCGGAAATCGCCCACATCCTGCGGGAGCGCGGGACGGGAAATGCGGCTCATCAGGCGATAGAAAGCGCGTGCGGTGACGCGCTTGGCCGCGCTGTCGGCGGACCGGTCCTGACGCCGGGCGACGACGACTTCCCAGCCTTCGCGCCAGAGCGCCAGCATCTGCGAGATCAACTCCGGAGGGTCCTGCAAATCCACGTCCATCGGCACGACGGCGTCGCCGTTGGCAAAGTCGAGGCCGGCGGTCAGCGCGGCTTCCTTGCCGAAATTGCGGGAGAGGTCGACGATGACGATATTGCCGCGAATGCTGGCCTCGCGTTCGAGCACGGCAAGCGTGGCGTCGGCGCTGCCGTCGTTGACGAATACGACTTCCCAGTCGATGTCGGGCAGTGTGCCGAACGTGGCATCGAGCGCGCGCAGGAAAATGGGGATGGCGTCGGCCTCGTTGTAGACGGGCGCAACAACGCTTAGCAGCTTGCGAGCGGCCATTGAATTCACGGTTATTCTCCTGGGCTCTCGGTCGTTGTGTGCGGAATGTGAGCGAGCCGTCGTGGTGAGGCACTTCCCCAAAGTGGCTTGACAGTCTAGCGGCTGAAAGTGCGGGGAAGTGTGATGGCCGTCACACTGCGCCGGGCGTGTTTGGTGTCTTCAGTGGCCTCGGTGGCGCACCGGTGCCTTCGACCGTGCGGGCTCAGTCCAGCCGGGCGACGAGCGCGGCGAACCCGGCCCGGTAGCGTCGCGCAAGCTCGGATGCCGTGGCGCGCAATGCCTCGCGCTCGGCGGACAGCGCACGGTCCACCGCTTCGGCCTGGTCCGCGATGGCCACCGTGCCGGGGACGCCATCGGGCTCCCAGGTTGCCGCGTAGGCGACGTGTTTGGTCAAGGACGCAATTTGATCAGGATGACTGATATTCAGGCGCGGCAGCGCGCAGGCCATCGCCACGATGCGCCCGTGAAGGCTGCTGCCGCAATACACGCGGCTGCCGGCGATCAACGCGCAGATATCCCACACGTTCAGCGAAGCGAACACATGGGCCACAGCGCGAGGCAGCCGTGCCGCGAGACGTTCATACACCGCGAGGTCGTCGTGCCAGGGCGCGGCGCCCGCGCGAAACAGCACGATGCCGATGCCGTGCGCGAGCGCCACGCGTTCGAGCTGCGCGGCAAGCGTGTCTAGCGTCGCATCGTCGCCGAAATCGGCGCTGAACTGCACGGCTGCGTAGCCTCGGGGGAATGCTTCGAAAACGTCGCGCAGCGCTTTCTTTGCCGTGTGCCGCCGTATCGTCGTGCCGAACAAGGCCATGGTCATCGCGGCCGGGTCGGGTATGAGATCCGCATCCACGCCTCGTTGCGCGAGCACCGCCTGGGTTTGCCGGTCGCGCGCGCTTACCGCCCCGGCGGATTGCAGTGCGTGCAGCACCTCCGCTCGCAGGTCGGCGTCGCGCGCGTCGAGATCGACGCCGCCCACGGCGTTGAACGCGAGGTGCTTCACCGGCACGCCAGGCAAGGTAGCCTTCGAAACCACATAGGGCGCGAGCGATGCGGTGCCGAACCGGGCGCGCGCCCAGGCGCGCTTGTCGCGCAGCCAGTCTCCTTCGGCGCCAATGAGCGCTTGCACGCGTGAACGTGGCGCGAGCATGACGGCCGCTTGCCAGGCATCGCAGGTCAGCAGTTCGCCGCCCGCGTGAATCACGTTAACCGGGCGGCCGCGCGCGAATGCCTCGACCTGGGCGAGCGCGACCGTGGCCGGTCCGCCATCGCTGCACGGGGCGCGGGCGGCGAGCCCGGCGACGAGCACTTCGCGATCCGGCAGGAGGCGCGCGGCCACCTGTGCGATCAGCAGGTCGCCGAAGTTGTGCCGGTCGAACGCGCCGAACAATACGGTGGGCGTGCGCGCCATGGCGGCCTCAGGCGGCGCGCCCCGCCGTGGCCGAAAACGTTTCCCGCTTCATCGAAAGCCCTGGTCTGCGAATGGAAATCAAGCCGCTCCGGCCAATATCCGCCAGTCCTATGGGCTTTTCAACCGATCCGTGGGGGCCATGCGGGGTTGGCGCGCGAGGCCGCGGCGCGGGCCGTTCTGGCGCCATAAGGAAGTCTTAAGCATTGGTCGCGGACACTGTCGGCTTTGCCGACAGTGTTTCGCCCCGAATGAGAACGGTCTACTCCGAACTGAAGAGAGCGCATCTGCGCCCGACGTCCAGCCGCGTGGCCGTGCTGAAGGTCTTTCACGACGCGCCCCTCGAGCATTTGAGCGCCGACCAGGTGTTTCGCCGCATCGCCAGCGATGTCGAGCAATGCAGCCTCGCGAGCGTCTATCGGGCGCTCGCGCAGCTAATGGATTCGCAACTGCTCACGAGCACATGGGTGGGCGAAACGCGCGTGGTGTACGAGCTCGGCCGCGGGGCGCCGCACGCGCACCTCGTCTGCGAAGGCTGCAAGACCGTGTGCGATATCGACGAGCCCGCGTTGCAGCACCAGCACGCCTCCATCGCGGCCTCGAAAGGCTTTCGCTACACGCATTCGAGCCTCGTCGTCTTCGGGCTTTGCGCCGCTTGCACGCCGGCCGCGTGAGCCGGCGCGCGGTCCTCACGCTTGCGCGTGCTTCAGCGCACTCGCCACGGCTCTGAGCGCCAGCAGATACCCCTCCACGCCCAGCCCGCAAATCACGCCTTTCGCCGCGAGCGAGATCAGCGAGTGGCGGTACTGCTCGTCGCGTTGATGAATGTTCGTGATGTGCACTTCGACGAGCGGCTGGCGGATCAGCTTCGCCGCGTCGAGCACCGGTATCGACGCGAACGAGAAGCCCGCCGGATTGATGACGACGGCGGCGTCCTTTTCAAAGGCTTCCTGGAGCCAGTCCACCATCACGCCTTCGTGGTTGGTTTGCCTGAACTCGCATTGCAGCCCGAGCTCCTCGGCTAACGCGCGCGTGCGCGTTTCGACCTGCGCGAGCGTGGTCGTGCCGTACAGGTGCGGCTCGCGCTTGCCGAGCATGTTGAGATTCGAGCCGTTCAGGACATAGACAAGTGGTTTCATCGTGCGATTGCGTATTTCAGGGTTTCAATGGGAATGCGATTGCATGGGCGTGTTGCCCGACGCGCCGAGCACGTTTGCCGCGGTATCCACGCGGTTCATGTCGATGCCGCGCGTTTCGGGCGCGGTGAGTATCATGACGAGCGAGATCACGTTGAAGACCACGCACACCGCCACGACGCCCCACGGCGAACCGTTGCACACCGCGAACAGCCAGACGGCGAGCACCGGCATCGGGCCGCCCGCCACGAGGTTCGCGCCCGTATAGGCGAGCGCCGAGCCGGAGTAGCGCACGTTGGTCGGGAACGCCTCGGCGAAGGCCACGGGCTGAATGCCGCTCTGAAACTGCGTGAAGCCGAGGAAGAAGCCCATCGCGGCGAGCATCGGCAGGAAGCTCTTCGTGTCGAGAATCTGGAAGTAGAAGAACAGCATGGCGAGCGTTGCGATCGAGCCCACGGCCAGCGCCTTCTTGCGGCCGATGCGGTCGCTCAGCATGCCGCCCGCCAGTGCGCCGACGATCGCGCAGACATTTGCGCCCATCAGCAACATGAAGCCGGTTTGACGCGGCATGGCCAGCGTTTTCGTGACGTAGCTGAGCGAGAACACCACGATCAGATAGAAGATCGCGGCCGGGCCGCAGAAGAACAGCATCCAGCGCAGGACCGTGCGCCAGTGCAGGCGCAGCGCGTCGCGCAGCGGGCTACCCACTTCCGCCACTTCGGTCTTGCTCAGCGCGACGAAGGCGGGCGTTTCGCTCACGCGCAGGCGGATGTAGACGCCTACGATCACGAGCACGAAGCTGAGCACGAACGGCACGCGCCAGCCCCACGATTCGAACGCCTGCGCGGACATCGAAGCGGAGAGCGCGAGCAGGACCCCGTTGGCCATGATCTGGCTGAGCGGCGAGCACAGACCAAGGAGTCCTGAATACTTGCCGCGGCGCTCGGGGCTCGCGTGCTCGATCGCCATGAGTTGCGCGCCGGTGGATTCGCCGCCCAGCGCGAAGCCTTGCAGGATGCGCAGCGCGACCAGCAGCATGGGCGCCCAGACGCCGATGCTCGCATAGGTGGGCAGCAGGCCCATGAGCATCGACGAGAGGCCCATGACCGTGACCGTGGCGAGCATGAGATTGCGGCGGCCGAGCTTGTCGCCGAGATGGCCGCAGATGATCGCGCCGAGCGGGCGCGCGGCGAGCCCCACGCCGAAGGTCGCGAGCGAGGCGAGCAGCGCCGAGGTCGCATCCATCGCGGGGAAGAACAATTTGGGCAGCACGGTGGCCGCCAGCGCGCCGTAGAGCGTGAAGTCGAGCCATTCGAGCGCCGTGCCGACGGCGGCCGCGGTGACGGCGCGCGTGCGCATCGCCTGGTGGCCGTCGGGGTGTGCCTGCTGGTTCATGTTGTCTCCTTTTTCCAAACCTGGTGGCGGTTCGCCTTGCGCGAGCCGCGCTTTATGGACGGCGTGGTTTCGCCGTTTCTCTTCTGACGCCGGGGCTTTTTCTTCCGGCCGCCGTCAGTGGTGCACAGATTAACAGCGCTGGTGGGACGCCATTCCAGGCTGGAATTTCATCTCATAATGTGCAATGATCGGCGCGATCGAAGCATTGAAACGAAGGAGACGCCATGCCGGGCGTGACGGAAAGAACGATGGCCGTGCTGGAATTCCTCGCCACGCAGATGGAAGGCACGCCGCTCGCGATGATCTCGGACCAGCTCGACATTCCGCGCAGCGCGTGCCACCGGCTGCTCGTCGATCTCAAGCAGTGCGGCTACGTGCGCCAGTTGCGCGAGCATGGCGACTATGTGCTCACGACCAAGCTCGTGGGGCTCGGGCTGAGCTATCTCGCGACGTCGGGCATCGTGGACGTCGCACAGAGCATGCTCGACCGCCTCGCGGAGAAGTCGGGCGAACTCGTGCGTCTCGCGATCGTGGACGGCGACCGGCTCACGTGGGTGGCGAAAGCGCAGGGCGCGCTCAAGGGCCTGCGCTACGACCCGGACATGGGCATGGACACGATACTTTCATGCAGCGCCACGGGCCACGCGTGGATGATGAGCATGACTGACGAACGCGCGCTCGAACTCGTGACGCGCCAGGGCTTTGGCAAGCCCGCGCAATACGGGCCGCGCGCACCCACTACCGTCAAGGCGCTGCTCGAATTCGTGCATGCCGCCCGCGAGCGCGGCTATGCGACGATCAACGAAGTGTTCGCGCCCGGCATGACGGCGATGGCCGCGCCCGTGCAGCGGCGCGGTTATGCGGCCATTGGCGTGATCAGCATTGCCGGGCCGGCGGTGCGGCTCACGGAACAGCGCATGGCCATGCTCGGGCCGGCGCTTGTTGCGGCGGCCAGTGAGCTTGCGGCGGCGAGTCTGGCCTCGCCCTTGCTGGGCAGAGGGCGGTGAACCTCGCGGCGTATCGCCGGAAGGTCCGGTGAGTGGCGACGATCTAGCGTTGTGCGGCAGGCATGGTTGCGCCCTCCACGATCCCTCGTGCCGCCTGGCCGATCATCATCACGTCGAAGGCCAGCAGCAACATGCGATACCCGGCCGCGCGCTTGCACTGCGCGGTTTGCGCGTCGAGCGCGACACCGCCCAGCGCCACGCCCGCGCGAAGGATCTTCTCTTCGGCTTTGTGCACGAGCGCCTGCACGTCGGGATGATCGAATTGTCCGGGCACGCCAAGACTCATTGAAAGATCGAACGACGCGATCGCCGCGACATCGATGCCCGGCACGGCCAGGATCTCGTCGAGCCGCTCGACGGCCTGCGCGTCCTCGACCGTGATGACGTTGAGCATTTCGGAGTCGGCGGCGCGAATATAGTCCGGGCCGCTCAATCCCCAGCGCGTTGCCGCGAGCGAAGGCGCGAAGCCGCGCGAACCGTTGGGCGGGTAGCGCAGCGATTCGGCAGCCTGGCGCGCGAGTTCAGGTGTGGAGATCATCGGAAAGTTGATGCCCATGGCGCCCGTTTCCAGCGCGGTTTTGACGAGCCACGGTTCGGTCCACGGAACGCGCACGACCGGCGTGACCGGCGTGCCGCGCGTGGCGGCCACCATGGCGTGCAGACTGTTCATGTCGATGGGGCCGTGCTCCATGTCGAAGATCAGCACGTCCACGCCACTCGCGGCAAGCAGTTGCACGAGTCCCGCGCCGGGCAGTTCGACCATGAAGGCGGTCACGGTTTCGCCCGCTGCGAGGCGGGTCTTGGCACGATTGTGGTGCGCGGATGATCCTGATTGGGCGGACATGTCAATCTCCGGGCGAGGGCGTAAACCGGTGAGTGCGTGTTCGCTATATTGCACGGACTGACGCGCCCGCGCACGCAGAACGATTTTCCCGAACAGCGCTTCTCCTGCGCCTTCGAAAGGAGGCGGCCGGGTTGATTCGATCGCTCCCGCCGATCCGCTTCGCCATTGCGCGAGCGCAAGCACCTTAAACGCAAAATTTCGTCATAACGGCTACCATGGCAAGCCGCCAGCACACTTGCAGTGATTTGCGCGGCGAATCAACCTGGATAGAGGAGCAATAGAAAATGTCTTTCCGCAAGACGATGTTGGCCGTGGCCGCGTTCAGCGCCGTGGTGGCCAGTGCCAGTGCGAATGCCCAGATCGCGGGCGCACAGCCCCTGAGCGTGACGGTGGAGCAATCGCAGGCGCTGCTCGAAGGCTGGAGCGTGAAGAAGAGCGTGCTCGGCAAGGCCGTTTATAACGACGACAACGCGAAAATCGGCACGGTGCGCGACCTGATCGTGGCGCCGGACGGTTCGGTGTCGGCAGCAATCGTCGCGGCTGGCGGTTTCCTTGGCGTCGGCTCGCACGACGTCGCGGTGCCCATCGCGTCGCTCGACGTGCGTCAGGGCAATCTCTATCTGCCCGGCGCAACCAAGGAAGCGCTGAAGGCTACGCCCGCGTTCCAGTACGCGAAGGTCGAAACGCCGCCGAAGCCCAAGAAGGTCGAAAAGCAGCAGTAAGCGCTCCGAGCGCTAAACGGCTGCAAACCGTCGGGCCATGCGACCACATCACGTGGGCGCATGGCCCGACGGCGTTTTGGGGCCTGCGCGTGCCTGACGGCGCATGTCAGCAGCCGCATTGCAGTCCGGCGGTTGCAGCGTCATGCCGTGCAGCCAGCGAGACGCAGCGACGCGCGGCGGCGACCAGCCTTCCAGCAACGCCGCATCGAGCCGGTAAATTTCGATGCCGGGCGGTTGGCAGACTTCCAGCGGGTCGCGTGCCGGGGCTCCACAAGCGGGGTGGTTCAGTATTAATTCGGATTCCTTCGTAAAGTCCGCGAGCACGATGCGAGCGCGCCGCCGGGATGCACGAAGCCGTATAGGAAGCGTGCAACCGTACGCAATGCCGGGTTCACCCGGCTAACGGTTTCGTAAGAAATGTCACGTTCTTCAACAGTTGCGCTCGCGCCCGCGACTGAGCCGGCCGGCGTCGCTCATGCGCGGCGACGGCCCGTGCCAGCGCGTTTCCCGTCGATCATGGCGATGCGGGAAACCATGACATGCGTCCCGGCAAAGCGATGCAACACGCTCCGCCACTTGTCTTCGAATGTCCCGGTGCTAGATTGGTCGGCTCGAAAAACAACGCATGGGAGCACGAGAATGACACCGGTTAGAACCAGCCTGGTTTGCGCTTTGGCCGCAGCGCTTGCGGCCTGCGGCGGCCTGCAAAGCATCGATCCGAACGCCGCGATGTCGGCGGGCACGAACCTGCTCAAGGCCGCAACACTTTCGGACAGCGACATCGTGGCGCTCTCGACCGAAGCTTGTAAAGCAAGCGACACCCAGTCGACCGTGGCGGCGCCCGGCAGCGCGTACGCGCAGCGTCTTGCACGCGTGATGAGCGGTTTCGGCGACATGACGCTCAACGGCCAGCCCATCGCGTACAAGGTTTATATGACGAAGGACGTCAACGCCTGGGCGATGGGCAATGGCTGCGTGCGCGTGTATAGCGGCCTGATGGACGTAATGAACGACGACGAACTTCGCGGCGTGATTGGTCACGAAATGGGCCACGTCGCGCTCGGCCACACGAAGAAGGCCATGCAAACCGCCTACACCGTGAGCGCGGCCAGAACGGCCGTTGGCGCGGCGGGCAACGCGGCGGTGACGGCGTTGAGCACCTCGCAACTCGGCGACCTCACGGAACAGTTCGTCAACGCGCAGTTTTCGCAATCGCAGGAACGCGCGGCCGACGATTATTCGTTCGATCTGCTCAAGAAGAAGGGCATGAATGAGAAAGGCCTGGTCACTGCGTTCCAGAAGCTCGCGACCGTCGACGGCGGCCAGAGTTCGATGCTGAGCTCCCACCCCTCGTCGCCCAGCCGCGCCGCGCATATCGAAAAGCGCATCAAGGACGGAGGCTGACCGCGTGAATCGCGCGCCGGGTTGATCCGGGAGCGCCGCGCCGTGCGTGGCGGCGCTTCGTGTACAGTTCGCTTACTTCATGCCCGCGGCCCGTCGGCGTTCCCCGCCCGAGGGCCGCCGCCCAACGAGACGCGACAGTACATGATCAGACTGGAAGACCTCGTCATCTTCATTAGCGCGGCGGACAACGGCAGCCTGTCGGCCGCCGCCCGCCAGCTCGATCTCACGCCCGCCGTGGCGAGCGTCGGGCTCAAGCGGCTCGAAACCGAACTCGGCACACGCCTGCTCGCACGCTCCACGCGCAGCCTGCGCCTCACGCCGGACGGCGAGCGCTACCTCGACTACGCGCGCAACGTCATGGAGCAGGTGGAGGCCGGGCAGAACGCCGTGGCGCACGGGCGCAAGATGATTGGCGGCGTGGTGTCGCTGTCGATGCCCTCCGACCTCGGGCGCAACGTGCTCGCGCCCTGGCTCGACGAATTCCAGGCGCGGCATCCGGCCGTGTCGTTCCAGGTGCGTATCGGCGACCATGTGACCGACATGTTCCGCTCGCCCATTGCCGTGGCGATCCGCTATGGCGTGCCCGAGGATTCGTCGCTCGTGGCGCTGCCGCTCGCGCCCGAAAACCGCCGCGTGCTGTGCGCCGCACCGGGCTATTTCGCGCGCCACGGGCGGCCCGCCGCGCCCGCCGATCTCTCGCGCCACAACTGCCTGCGCTTTGCGCTGAGCGACATGCTGCATGATCGCTGGACCTTCTATCGCGGCGACGAACCGAGCGTCGTGACCGTGCACGGCGACCGCAGCAGTGACGACGGCGAACTCGTGCGCCGCTGGGCGGTGGCGGGGCACGGACTCGCGTACAAGTCGCGCCTCGACGTGCTGGCCGACATCCAGGCGGGCCGCCTCGAAACCGCGCTCGACGCGCTACCGGGCGAGGGCGCGCCGCTGCATCTCGTGTGCGCGCATCGCACCATGCTCTCGCCCACCGTCAACGCGCTGCGCGACTTCCTGCGCGAACGCATCGCGGCGTATCTGGCGTGACCTGGCCTGATGCAGCTTGATCCGGGCTCGCGTGTGACGCGATCTTCAACGCCTCTTTGAAGCTGTCTTTGCCGTTTGCCGCTATGCGCGCCAGGCGCGCCGGCCGATCATCCGTGGCAGCACGAATGGCTCGTGCCGGCACGGAGGCTTTGATGATCGTCGCAATTGGCCGCTTTTACCTGCGCGCGGACAGAATTTCGCACTTCGAGGCTGCCTGGCGGCGCGTGTGCCCGCTGCTCACGAACAAGCCGGGCTATCGCGGACACCGCCTCGGCCCGCAGTGCGAGGACTCGGGCTGCTACGTGCTGGAGGTCGAATGGGACAGCCTCGACGCGCAGAGCGCATTCATGACGCACGACGACTTTCCGCAATTTCTGCACACGCTATGGCCGTATTTCTCGGCGGATCCGGATCTTTACCATTTCGAGCCGCTCGGTCAGGAGGCCGTCGCGCCGCGTGGCTCACGATGAGCGCGTACCGAGGGTGTGCATCGACATTTGATGGCAGACTGTCGAACGCCCTCAAACCCGGGCGCGCGGCGCGTGTTGCCGCGCGCTTTCTCATTTCCGTGGAGTCAAGAACATGAGCACCCAGATCATCGTCGCCGAAATCGTCGCCATGCCCGAGCATGCAGCCGTCGTGGCGCAAGCCCTCGAAGAGGCCGTGCACGCCGTACGCAAGGAGCCGGGCTGCGAGCAATACGATCTGCACCGCGACGTGAAGAACCCGAACCGCTTCTTCATGCTCGAGCGTTGGCGCGACGAGGAAGCGGTGCGGCAGCACGCCGGGGGAGCGGCGCTGAAAAAGCTTGCGGGCGTGCTGGAGTCGCGCGCGAAGCTGGAAGTGACGACGCTCGAACACATCGTCTAAGGCGCGGGCGCTTTCACTCCCCGCCGCCAGGCGTTTCCCCGAGATCGATCTCGTCCATGCCCTTGTTGAGTTGATTGAGGAAGTGAACGAGCGAGACCTTGTCGTCGAAGCGAAAGCTCGCGAGCGCCTGGCGATAAAACTCGTAGATCTTCGGCTGCAAGCTCTCCCAGAACAGCTTGCCCCCTTCGGTGAGCACGACTTTCTTCGCGCGGCGGTCGACGGTGTCGGCCACGCGCAGCACGTGGTCGTCGCGTTCCAGCCGCTTGAGCACGCCGTCCAGGCTCTGGCGGCTCACCACGAGGTAGTCCGCCAGTTCGGAAAACGACATGCCCTGCGCGACCTGCGGGCGCGAGAGCGCGCCGAGCACCGACCACTGCACGGTGGTGATGCCGAGCGCTTTCGTCGTCTGCCGGTCGAGCGTGTTGCCCGCCTGGAACAGGCGGAAGAACAGCCGGTTGTGGATGGACGAGACGGATTGATCGTACGATGGGTCGTTCTGGGTCATGGGCGGCTTTCGGTGTCCGCGCGCTCGCGCGGCACGCAATGAGACAAATACCTGATACGAAGATATTGACCGGAAGTCGATCCGGCGTCCAGACGGACAATATACTCCCCGGCAATATCCCTCCTGTCATCTCCCATATATATCATGATGTTGACGTAATTTGAGCGCTCGCCTAGAGTGTGGAAACCCCCACGAGACTATCCAGAGACATCCCCATGGCGATCCACGACCGGCTTTTGACCCCGCTTACCGTCGGCGCGACAGTGCTGCCCAACCGCATGGTCATGGGCGCCATGCACACGCGGCTCGAAACGCTCGACCGCCCGCACGAGCGGCTCGCCGCGTTCTATGCGGCGCGCGCGGCGGGCGAGATCGGGCTGATCCTGAGCGGCGGCTTCGCGCCGAATCCGCAAGGCGTGATGGAGCCGGGGGGGCCGCTCCTGAACCGCGAGGAGCAACTGGACGAGCATCGCGCCGTCACGCGCGCCGTTCATGCGGCGGGCGGGAAGATCGTGCTACAGATCCTGCATGCGGGCCGCTATGCGAAGGTGCCGGAATGCGTGGGGCCAGGCGCCGCCAAGGCAAGAATCAACGCCTACGCGCCGCGCGCGCTGAGCACGGAGGAAGTGCGCGCGACCGTGGCCGATTTCGCCGCCACCGCCGCGCTCGCGGTTCAGGCGGGATACGACGGCGTCGAGATCATGGGCTCGGAGGGCTATCTCATCAACGAGTTCACGGCCGCCGTGACCAACGCGCGCGACGACGAATACGGCGGCGGCTTCGAGGGGCGCATTCGATTTCCGCTCGATATCGTGCGTGCCGTGCGCGCGCGCATTGGCCGCGAGCCGATGCTCATCTACCGCATCTCTTCCATCGACCTCGTGGAGGGCGGCATGAACGGCGCGGAAATCGCGGCGTTCGCGCGGGCGGTGGAAGCGGCCGGTGCGGATCTCATCAACACGGGGGTGGGCTGGCACGAATCGGCCGTGCCAACGATCGCGGCCTGCGTGCCGCGCGCGGCCTGGCGCGACGCGATCCGCAACGTCAAGGAGGCGGTGTCGATTCCGGTGATGGCGTCGAACCGCATCAACACGCCCGAGGTGGCGGAGGAACTGATCGCCTCGGGCGTGGCCGACCTCGTATCGATGGCGCGTCCGCTGCTGGCCGACCCCGACTTCGCGAAGAAGACGCGGCTTGGCGCAGCCGATGAAATCAACACCTGCATCGGCTGCAATCAGGCCTGCCTCGACCGCATTTTCACGGAGCGCACGGCCACTTGCCTCGTCAATCCGCGCGCGGGACGCGAGATCGAGTTCCCGGCGGGCAGCGCGCCGCTGGCCAAACGCGTGGCGGTGGTGGGCGGCGGCCCGGCGGGCATGGCTTGCGCGATCAACGCCGCGGAGCGCGGCCATGCGGTCACGCTGTTCGAGGCCGACGCGCGCCTGGGCGGCCAGCTCAATCTCGCGAAGGTCGTGCCGGGCAAGGCCGAGTTTCACGAGATGCTGCGCTATTTCGAGGTGCGGCTGAAGAAGCTCGGCGTGACGCTGCGGCTTGGCGCGCGTGCGACGGCCGATGCGCTCGCGGGCGGCGCGTTCGACGAGATCGTCATCGCCACGGGCGTCACGCCGCGCGTGCCCGACTTCGCGGGCGTCGATCATCCCAAGGTGCTGTCGTATGTCGACGTGCTCTCGGGCAAGGCCGAGGCGGGCGAGCGCGTGGCCATCATCGGCGCGGGCGGCATTGGCTTCGATGTGGCCGAGTATCTGCTCGGCGACGCGCGGGAATCGCTGGAGCGCGGGGTGTTTTTCCACGCATGGGGCGTCGATCCGGCCAATGCGAGCGCGGGCGGGCTCACGCAAGTCAACGGCGAGGGCGCGCCGCGGCGCAGCGTCCACATGTTCCAGCGTAAGGCGGAACCGCTCGGCAGGGGCCTGGGCAAATCGACGGGCTGGATCCTGAAGGCGCGCTTGCGCAAGGCGAGCGTGATGATGACCTCGGGCGCGACTTACGACGCGATCGACGATGAAGGCCTGCACTACCGCGTCGACGGCAAGCCGCATGTGCTCGCGGTCGATCACGTCGTGTTGTGCGCGGGCCAGCACTCGAACCGCACGCTCCACGACGAACTGGTCGCGCGCGGCGCGAAGCCCAGGCTGATAGGCGGCGCCGATGTGGCCGCCGAGCTCGACGCGTTGCGCGCCATCGATCAGGCCACGCGCCTTGCGATGATCCTGTGAATCTTCCGCGTGCGCGCGCCGCGTAAAATGCGGGGGATTCGCGCAAGAGGACTTCACCCCGCATGCTCCCCAAAATACTCGTCAGCGCTTGCCTGCTCGGCAGCCCGGTTCGCTACAACGGCTCGGCGAAGACCGTTGCGCATGCATTGCTTGACCAGTGGCAGCGTGAAGGGCGGCTCGTGCCGGTTTGCCCCGAGGTCGCGGGCGGCTTCGGCGTGCCGAGGCCACCGGCGGAAATCGCCGCGGCGGCTTGCGGCGCCGCGGTGCTGGCGGGCACGGCGCGCGTGATCGACGTGCGCGGCACGGATGTGACCTCGCACTTCGTCGACGGCGCGCAGGCGGCTCGCCCATGATTGCCGCTTTGCGTTGCTCACAGACGCCAGCCCTTCGTGCGGCAGCCGCGCGATTTACGACGGCAGCTTTGGAGGTCGCAAGCACGCAGGTGCGGGCGTCACGACCGCGCTGCTGCGCCAGCATGGCATCGAGGTTTTCGCGGAAACGGAAATCGATGCGCTGGAGGCGCGGCTTGCGCGGTTCAACGCGTAGGCGCGCGTTTTTCGAACACGTCCTTGAACACCGGCATTGCCGAGAACGCATTCGGCCAGCCTGCGTGGAACGCGAGTTGCGTGAGTATTTCGGATGCCTGATCGATCGTCAGGCCGTTGTCGAGGGCACGATTCAGGTGATAGGGAATCTGCGCGGCATGGCCGTTGGCCACGAGCGCGCTGACCGTCACGAGGCTGCGGTCGCGCGGCGCGAGGCCGGGGCGCAGCCACAGGTCGCGAAACAGCACGTCGGTGGTGTACTGCACGACGCCGGGCGCAACCGCGCCAAAGTTCTGCTCCACGGTGCTCGCGCGGGCCGCTTCGGCGGCTTCGTTCAGCGGCAGCAGGTCGACCTGCGCGGGCGCGAGTTGGTCGGGGCCAATGCCGCGTTCCTCGAACACCGGCCTCGCGACGCTCGCGGCCGAGGCGCCATTGGCCCAGCCCGCATAAAAGGCGAGATGCGTGATGATTTCCGAAATCTCGCCGGGCGTGACGCCGCTGTCGAGCGCGAGGCGCAGATAAAACGCGAGATCGACAGTCTGATTGCGCGCGATCAGCGCCGCCACGGTGACGACGCTACGATCGCGCGGCGACAGTTGCGCGCGTTGCCACAAACCGTCGAGCACCGTTTGCGTCGTGTAGCGTGCGAGGGCCGGGGCGACGGCGCGCAGATCGTCGAGCGAGGGGGCATGCTGCATGTTCAAGGTCCTTGGGACGTAGTCTCAGACGCCGAGCGTAGCACCGCGCTTTCCAGCGATTAAGCCGCTAAACGCGCATGCCCTTATCGACGGGATTCATGAGTGCGTTGCCGCGCCGGTTTCCTTCACGATCCACTGGCTGAATGCGCGCATGGCCGGCGTCGCCGTTTTGCCCTTTTGCGCGGTGAGCCAGTAACTGCCCGCCTCGACCTCGATGTCGAACGGGCGCACGAGCCGCCCGGCGGCGAGATCGCGTTCGAACATCGAAGCCGGTGCGAGTGCGATACCCGCGCCTTGCATCGCGGCCTCCACCATCAGGCGCGACGAATCGAACACCGGTCCGCGCACGGGGCGCGGCGCGAGCCCGGCGGCTTCGAACCAGAGCGTCCAGTCATCGGCGCGATAAGAGCGCAGCAACTTTTCGTTGGCCAGACCGGCGGGCGTGCGCAGTCGCTGGGCGATGTCGGGCGAGCAGAGCGCCGAGAGCGGCGCGTCGAACAGCTTCGTGGCGCGCGAGCCCGGCCACGTGCCGTCGCCGAAGCGGACCGCGAAATCGAGCCCTTCCGCCGCGAGATCGACGAGATTGTTGTTCGTCATGATGCGCAACTCCACGAACGGATGCGCGTCGTGAAACGACTTCAGGCGCGGCATGAGCCAACCGACCGCGAAGGTGCCCACGGCGCCCACGCTCAGCACCTCGTGGAAGTGACCGCCCTCGAACTGCCGCAGCACGGCTTCGATGCGATCGAACGCGTCGGTGAGCACGGGGCGCAATGCGAGCCCTTCGTCGGTGATCGCGAGACCGCGCGGCAGGCGCTTGAACAGCGTCGCGCCCAGGCGCTCCTCGAGCGTGCGGACCTGCTGGCTCACCGCCGCCTGCGTGACGTTGAGCTCGATCGCCGCGCGCGTGAAGCTCAGGTGGCGCGCGGACGACTCGAAGGCGCGCAACGCATTGAGGGGCAGATACGGTCGCATGTGAGAGGTATAAGTTTTTCTATGGGATAGGGCAATTTATCATCGTTTGTCGCCGGGCGGCGGACACGCGATAGTGGCGGCTCTACAAGGAGAATTCATGATCACGCGGCGCAGATTCACAATGACGATGTTCGGCGGTGCCATAGCTGGCATTGCATCGCAGGCGTTTGGCGCACAGGCGGCGGCGCCCGCCGGCGCGCTCGAAAACGAGCTTGCCGCCATCGAAGCGCAAGCGGGCGGCCGGCTTGGCGTGGCGATGCTCGATACGGCGAACGGCCAGACGCGAGGCTGGCGCATGCACGAGCGCTTTCCGATGTGCAGCACGTTCAAGCTGCTGCTGGCCTCGGCGGTGCTGACGCGCAAGGATCGCGGCAAGGAAGACCTCGCTCGCAAGGTCGTCTATACGCAGGCGCAGGTGGTGTCGTATTCGCCCTTGAGCGGTCCGCGCGCGGGTGGCGAAGGCATGACGGTCGCCGAGCTGTGCGAAGCCGCGCTCACGCGCAGCGACAATACGGCGGCGAACCTGCTGCTCGAAAGCATTGGCGGGCCCCCGGCGCTCACGGCTTTCGCGCGCGGTATCGGCGACCCGCTCACGCGGCTCGATCGCAACGAGACCACGCTCAACGAAGCGATACCGGGCGACCCGCGCGATACGACCACGCCTGCCGCGATGCTGGCGGACATGCGCGCGCTGTTGCTTGGCGAGCGCCTTTCGGCGGGCTCGCGCGAGCAGCTCATTGCGTGGCTCGTGGCCAACAAGACCGGCGACGCCCGCCTGCGCGCGGGCTTGCCGAAGGACTGGCGCGTGGGCGACAAGACGGGCACGGGCGACCGGGGCACGGCGAACGATATCGCGATCATCTGGCCGGCCGGGCGCGCGCCGCTTCTGGTCACGACCTATCTCACGGGCGCGACGCACGCGAGCCCGGCGCAACGCGACGCGGCGATTGCGAAAGTCGGGGCGTGGGTCGCGAAAATTTGAGGCAAGTTGGGCGTAGTTGCCGGGTATTGCGGGATTTGAAAGGCGGGGTTACTGAATATTAATAAGGTATGCGATCTATTATCTGACCGATCGTTCGCATTCCGGTTGCCCGCACGGCTCGCCGCTTCTTGCTTACACTTTGTTATTTTTGCAACATTGACTTAATTTTTCCGCGCCGTGGTCGTCATACAGGCGACCCCTCACTACGGCGTACCCATGTCACTGCTCACCCGTATCAAGATTGGCCCGCGCCTCGGCGCGGGCTTTGCCATCGTGCTGTTCCTGCTCGCCGCTATCGGCGGCATCGGACTCCTTCAGGCCTCGCGCATTTTCGACGGCACGCGCGCGATAGGGGAAAACTGGCTGCCAAGCGTGGAGACGCTCGGCAACTTGCGCAACCTCGCCCAGGATGTGCGGCGCACGTCACTGCGCATGCTGGTCTCCAATGACGCCAGCGAAAAGGGCGCTCTTCACGACCAGCACGCGCAAACGATTAACCAGGTCAGTGCCACGCTTGACGGCTATTCGAAGCTCGTTTCCTCGGCGCAAGAGCGCCAGTTGTTCGATTCGATCAGCGCGGCATGGTCGCGCTATCTGGACGACGACAAGAAGATCGACGCTCTCGTTTCTTCCGCCGACGGCGGCTCGGCTGATGCACGCGCAACGATTTCGAGCGCTTCGGCCAAGTCGTTTCAGACCGTGATGGATCTCATCAATCAGGACGTGACCCTGAATCACAACGGCTCGACCGCCGAGGTGGCTGCGGCGAAGGTGTCGTACCAGAGCGCGCTTGCGTGGACGGTCGGCCTCATCGTGGTCGCCATCGGTCTGGGCGTCATGATTGCTCTGTTCATCACGCGCTCGATCACGGGGCCGATCGCGCGCGCGGTCGAAGTGGCCGAGACGGTGGCGCGCGGCGACCTGACCGCACGCATCGAAGTGGACGGCAGCGACGAAGCGGGCCAGTTGCTCGGCGCGCTGCGCCACATGAACGAGCGTCTCGTCGACCTCGTGGGCCGCGTGCGCACGGGCAGCGAAGGCATCGCCACGGCGTCTTCGCAAATCGCGGCGGGCAATACCGATCTGAGCCAGCGTACCGAAGAGCAGGCCGCCTCGCTCGAAGAAACGGCGGCGAGCATGGAACAGCTCACGGCGACCGTCAAGCAGAACGCCGATAACGCCACGCAAGGCAACACGCTCGCCGGCCAGGCGTCGCAGACGGCCACGCGCGGCGGCGAAGTGGTGGGCCGCGTGGTCGACACCATGCGCGAGATCGCAAGCAGCTCCGAACAGGTCGCGCAGATCATCTCGGTGATCGAAGGCATTGCGTTCCAGACCAACATTCTCGCGCTCAACGCCGCAGTGGAAGCGGCGCGCGCGGGCGAGCAGGGCCGCGGCTTCGCCGTGGTGGCGGGCGAGGTGCGCACGCTCGCGCAGCGCAGCGCAACGGCGGCGCGCGAGATCAAGGAGCTCATTACCGTTTCGGTCGAGCGCGTGAACAACGGCACGGCGCTCGTGGACGACGCGGGCCGCACGATGGGCGAGATCGTGCAGTCGGTGAAGCGGGTTGCCGACCTGATGAACGAGATCTCGGCCGCTTCGGGCGAGCAGCGCACCGGCATCGAGCAGGTCAATCAGGCCGTGACGCAAATGGACGAAGTCACGCAGCAGAACGCGGCGCTCGTGGAAGAAGCGTCAGCGGCGGCGCAGTCGATGTCCTCGCAGGCGTCGGCATTGCGCGAGCTCGTTTCGGTGTTCAATATCGGCTCGGCGGGCCGGGCGGCAACGGCAAGCGTTGCGTCGATGAAGCCAGTCGTTGCGAGCGCAACGGTCAAGCGTGCCGCGCCTTCGCGGCCCGCGCCCGTGCGTGCTTCGGCGGCGCCCGCCGCGCCCGCGCCGAAGGCGGAGCGTCGCGAGAGCGTTGCAGCAGCGACGTCCGACGACGACTGGCAGACCTTCTAACGTCGCGCGCTCGAAATGACTTCAACGCCCCGGTTTAGCCGGGGCGTTTGTTTTTGCAGGGTCAGCGGCGCTTCAGAGCACGCCCAACACGGACTTCGGTTCGAGAAACGCTTCGAGCCCGAACGTGCCGTATTCGCGTCCGATCCCCGACTGCTTGAAGCCGCCAAACGGCGCGGCGGGCTCATGCGCGAGCGTGTTGACGAGCACGCGGCCCGCTTCGATGCGCGTGGCCACGCGGCGCGCGCGCTCGACATCGGCCGAGAGCACATAGGCTTGCAGGCCGTAGCTCGTGTCGTTGGCGATCTCGATGGCGTGTTCGGTGTCGCGATACGCGATGATCGACAGCACCGGCCCGAAGATTTCCTCGCGCGCGATGGTCATGTCGTTCGTCACGCCGCTAAAGACGGTGGGGCGCACGAACCAGCCTGAACCCACGCCCTCGGGCCGCCCGGCGCCGCCCGCAATCAGCCGCGCGCCGTCGTCGGTGCCGATGCGGATATAGCGCTGCACGCGCTCCCACTGCTTCGCGCTCACCATCGGGCCAACGCTCGTGCGCGCATCGCGCGGGTCGCCTGCCTGGATCTTTGCGACTTCCGCCACGACGGCCGCTTCGAACTCGGCAAGCCGCGCCTGCGGCACGAGAATGCGCGTGCCCGCAATGCACGCCTGCCCGCTGTTCATGAAGCCCGCTTGCAGCGCGAGCGGCACCGCCTCTTCGAAATTCGCGTCGTCGAGCACGACCACGGGCGACTTGCCGCCAAGCTCCAGCGTCACGCGCTTGAGCGTTTCGGCGGCCGTGCGCAGGATCGTCTTGCCCACCGCCGTCGAACCCGTGAATGAGAGCTTCGCCACGTCGGGATGCGCGGCGATGCGCGCGCCCACGGTGTCGCCGCGTCCCGTGACGATATTGAAGACGCCCGGCGGCAGACCGGCCGAGTGCAACGCCTCGGTCACGATGCGTGTCTGGATCGCGCTCATCTCGCTCGGCTTGATGACGGCCGTGCAGCCTGCGGCGAGCGCCGCCGCCAGCTTGCCGCAAATGAAGCCCGCGTCGCTGTTCCAGGGCGTGATGAGCCCCGCAACGCCGAGCGGCTCCATGCTCACCTCGGCCGTGCCGGCGCGCCGCGTGAACGCGTAGCCGTCCAGCACCTTCGCCGCGTCGCTGAGCACGCTGGACGCGTGCCGCGCCATCCAGCGCCCGCGCGAGACCGGTGCGCCGTACTCCTCGACAATCGCCTCGAGCAGCGCATCCTCGCTCGCCGCGACCGCCTCGTGCAGCCGCATGAGCATGTCGATGCGCGCCGCCTTCGTGGTGCGCGAGAACGCCGGGAACGCGCGCTTCGCGGCGGCGACGGCGGCGTTCGCGTCCGCTTCGTCGGCGAGGCGCACGCGGCCGATCACCGCTTCGGTGGCGGGGTTGTAGAGATCGAAAAACGCCTCGCCGTGCGGCGTGACGAACGCGCCGTCGATATAGATCTTGTCGATGATCTGCATGGCTGCTCCAGAAAACGTGGACGATGACGCAAGATAGACCGCTGGCATTGCGTTGACTAGCCGTACAATGGCGCATGACCTGTTGAGCGATTTCGGATAATGAAGACATCGGGCCTGGTGGAACTCGAAGCCGTGCTGGCGGTGGCGCGCCGCCGCAGCTTTCGCGCGGCGGCCGACGAGTTGAGCGTTTCGACCTCGGCGCTCAGCCACGCGGTGGCGGCGCTCGAAGCGCGCATCGGCGTGCGGCTGTTCAACCGCACCACGCGCAGCGTGGCGCTGACCGAGGCGGGCGCGCAGTTCGTCGCGAGCGTTGCGCCCGCGCTCTCCACCATCCGCGACGCGCTCGACCAGGCGGGCGACTTTCGCGACACGCCTTCGGGCACGTTGCGCATCAACTCGTCGACGGGCGCGGCGAAACAGGTCATGCCCGTGCTCATCGCTTTCTTGCAGCGCTATCCCGAGATGAAGCTCGACATCGTCACGGAAGGGCGGCTCATCGACATCGTGGTGGAAGGCTACGACGCGGGCATCCGTCTTGCCGATACCGTGCCGCAGGACATGATCGCGGTGCCGTTCGGCGACCGGCAGCGTTTCGCCGTGGTTGGCAGTCCCGATTATTTCGCGAAACACAAGCCGCCGCGCACGCCCGCCGATCTGAAGCGGCACCGCTGCATACGCAGCCGCATGCCGAGCGGGCAGATCTACCAATGGGAGTTCGAGCGGCGCGGGCAGGCCGTGCGCGTGGACGGCGAAGGCGCGCTCACGCTCGACGAACCGGGCCTCATGCTCGCGGCGGCGCGTGCCGGTCTCGGCCTCACGTACCTGACCGAATGGACCGTGAACGCCGATCTGGAAGCGGGCACGCTCGTGCGCGTGCTGGAGGACTGGACGCCCCCGCTCGACGGTCTCTGCCTTTACTACCCCGGCCGGCGTCATGTGCCGGCGGGCTTGCGCGCGTTGATCGAGACGATACGCGAGCACGCCGATGCGGTGCGCGAGCGGGCCCCCGCGAAACGGCCCACGCGCCCGAAAAATCCCCGGATCGCCCCCAACGCTCGCGCGCGCGAAGGTCGCGGCTAGCGCCGCCGTGTATCTCGACGCGAAACAGATCGACTCTTCCGACCCGACGCTCGTTGGCAAGACGCCGGAGAACACGCCGCACGTGACGGCGAGCCTGTTCGCCGAATATCGCGTGCCGGTGCTCGCGGGCCTTTCGGTGAATGGCGGGATTTATTACGTCGGGCCACGCCAGGTGAACAACGCGAATCAGGCGCAGATCGGCGGCTATACGCTGCTGAGCGCGGGCGCGCGCTATTCGACGCGTGTGTATGGCAAGCGCGTCTCCGTGCAGGCGAATCTGGAGAATGCGGCCAACCGGCGCTACTGGAGCGCGGCGGGGTCGAACCAGTTGGGCGTGGGGCTCGGGCGCACGCTGGAGCTGAGTTCCACGCTGGAATTTTGAGCGGCGATCGAGTGGAGATTGAGCGTTTCAAAAAATCTTCACGCAGGGTCTTCAAAAATGCGCGGGGACTCGATACAATGGCGACCCTTCGAGCTTGGGACGTGACGCTGATGACAGCGTGCCCTCCTCCAGAGCCTGGGCTGAAGGGTTGTACGTAGTGGCAGTGCCGACGTGGTGAAATTGGTAGACACGCTATCTTGAGGGGGTAGTGGCGAAAGCTGTGCGAGTTCGAGTCTCGCCGTCGGCACCAATCAGTATCGGGTTCTCAAAGATACTCAAAAACGAAAATGGCAAGGATCTAGCGGGTTTTTGCCGGTTTTTCGATCAATTCGCCAGCATGGTTGCCATGCCTTCTCGAAGGCAGACAATGCGCGGCTTTCTCTCTTGCATCCGGATTTGATCTCGCGTTCCAACGCGCTTCGTTGCGTCGGATCGATGTCGTTTCTGAGTGCCCCATCTGTTTCGCAATCCAGATTGTTTGCTTCCCGGTCGACAGCATGGTCGATGCGTTCGTGCGCCGTTTTTTCCTGCCTGTGGATTTGACCTGACTGCCGGGGTAAGGGCGTGTAAGGCGCATCAGGGGGAATCCCCCTCAAGAATGACGCCGCACTCGCCGTTACCCCACGTAGGGGGAGTTGTTTGCGTTATGCGAACGACGAACCGACACCTACGCCGCATTGCTCAAAGTCGGGGAAAGTATCCATGCAAATTCAGTCAACCACCTCTGCCACGGCAGTCGCCGCGACGACTGCCGGGACCGCTGCCAGCAGCAGTTCCGCCGCATCGAACGCCAACAATAGCGCCACTTCGCCGACTACGGGCGATGCTTCGTCGACGAGCAACTCTGGTTCGAGCGGCACCTCGGGCACGACCTCGAGTTCTTCAACCTCCCAAAGCGAACGCAGTGGTGGTGGTGGCGGCGGCGGTGGGGGCGGTTCATCGTCGTCGAGTTCCACCACGACCGCGGCCATCGACAAGCTAAAGGCGCTGATCAAGGCGCTCGAAGCGCAACTTGCTGCACTTTCGAAGGGCGGCGGTTCGTCGCAAGCGGTTTCCGGCGCGAGCGGCACCGGCAATAGTGCGAGCGCAGGGGCAAACGGCAACGCGAATGGCAGCACCGCGGGCGGGACGAGCGGCGCTTCGCAGGCGTCCAGCACCGGAGGAGCCAGCAAGTCCAGCCAGGACTCGACGCTTGCCGCAGCCAGCCAGATCGAAGCCGCAATCCAGACGGCGCAAGGCGAGTTGATTCAACTGATGCTCGCGAGCGGACAAAGTACGGGCGGCCTCATTTCCACGACGGCTTAAGCGCCGCGTGTAGTAACCCGCGTGGCTTTCAGGCCGCGCGGGATTTCTGCTGCTGGGTAAATGTGCTGGCGGCGCTGCACGATACTAAGTATATCGAAGTAAACTGGCGGCCAATATGACGTGGCACGCGCAGTGCCGATGCAAGGCATCGCGCGCCAACGTTTGCGCGCCCGGATTCCATGCGCACGATTCTCCAAAAAAATGAATATTACAAAACTTGTGCGCGCAATCACAACGCATAGTCTCCGCTGATCAGACAATCCATTCGTGCCTCGCTGCGTCCATTGCGAGCGTTGCAACGATTCGTGAGTTCTCACATTTTCTGATTATTGGAGCGCCTCGCATGGCAGCAGCACAATATTACGATCAGGTCCAAAAGGCCTATATCGCCTACTACGGCCGGCCCGCGGATCCCGCTGGTCTGGTCTACTGGGCGAACCAGCTCGATCAGGCCGGTGGCGACCTGAACTCGATCATCAACGCGTTCGGTAACTCGCAGGAATCGATCGCGCTGTACGGCGGCGGCAACCTCTATGCCGAAGTCAACCAGATCTATCAAACGCTGTTCGGCCGCGCGGCCGACACCGTGGGTGCGAACTGGTACGTCGAGCAGATCGCGACGGGCAAGATGACGCTCGCCTCGATCGCGCTGGACATCTACAACGGGGCGCAAGGCGCGGACGCCACAGCGCTTCAGGCCAAGCTTGACTACGCCAATGCGTTCACCGGCGCGCTGCTGCAAGACGCGAATAGCGCGGCGGCATACGCGGGCAACGCAGCCGCGGCCGGCGCGCGCCTGGCCTTGGCCGGCGTGACGGACCCGGCTTCGGAACAGTCGGCGCTCAACAACCTCGCGACGACCATTGCGAATATCGGGTCAGGTGCGGTGACGTACCTGACGAGCGGCGCCGATGTCGTGACGGGTTCGAACATCGTCGGCTCGCTCACGCAATACAGCACGGACGGCCGGGGCCCGACGCTGAACTACAACGACGTGATCACGGGTTCGACCGGCGGCGCGAACAACACGCTGACGCTGAACGACGACTACGCGTCGGCCAACGATGTCATTCCGCTCGGCGCTTCGATCTCGAACATCCAGACGGTTGCGCTGCAAACCGCGGGCAACGCCGGCGGTTCTGCCGCATTCGACACGTCGAACATCTCGGGCGTGACGAACCTGACGGTGAGGTCGGCGGGCACCGGCGAAGACAACGTCAAGGCGGCGGCCACGACGAACATCAACGTTTCGCATCTGAACACGGCTGGCGCTGTTCAGACGGCGGGCGGCAACAACGTCACCGTGAATACGTCGGGTGGCGACGTCCAGGTTGGCAACACCTCGATCGCTGGTGCAAACCCGGCGGGCGCAGTCAACGTGAGCGCGGCGAATACCGGTACGGTCGCCGTGTTCGGCGGCACGACGGTCAACGTCAACGATGCCGGTCAGAACAGCACGGTCCAGGTCGGCACCAACGGCTCGGCTGTTTCCGCATCGCAGCCATCGGGTGCGGTGAGCGTCAACGCAACGGGTACGGGTATCGATGTGGCCGTCTATGGCGGCACGGATGTGACCGTGAACAGCGCGGGCGGCAATGCCGCGCATAGCGCGCTCGTGCAGATTGGCGGTATCGAGGGCAATACGGTTTATGCGCCGACCGGCAACGTCACGGTGAACGTGAACCAGGCCGCGGCGGTGCAGTTCAGCTACGCAACGGATTCCCATTCGGGCAATGACGCCGGGGTCGAAATTCTCGGCGGCGCGAATGTGTCGGTGACGACGAACGGCGGCAACGTGCTCATCGGCAGCACCGCCACCGACAGCAGCGGCGCACTCCTCGCTGGCGAAAACCCGACGGGCACGATCACCGTTATCGATTCGGCCGCAGCGGAATATGTCGGCATCGTGGGCGGCACCGACGTGTCGGTCACCGCGGCAGGCGACCAGGTGGCCATCGGCGCCCTCGTCAGCGGCGCTGCACCGAGCGGCACCGTTACCGTCAACAACACCGCCGCCGTTGCCTATAACGGCATCCGTGGGATCAACGACGTCAATGAGGGCGTGAGCATCGTTGGCGGCACGACCGTCAACGTCGCGACGAACGCCGGTTACGTGAGCGTGGGCTCGTCAACCGGCGCGGCCGGCTCGGAGGCGACCGGCACGATCAGCGTGACGGATTCGTCCAATGGCGACGTGAACGTCTATGGCGGCACCGACGTGACGGTTGGCGCGGCGGGCGGCACCGTCACGATCGGCAGCGCGAAGGGAGCGCCGAGCGGCGACGTCACGGTCACGCAATCCGCCGTGGCAACCGGCGGCGTGGCGAACTCCGCTTCGACGGTCACCGTGCTCGGCGGCAACAATGTCACGGTCAGCACGACCGGCGGCAGCGTGACGGTCGGCGCGGACGGCACGGCCGCGGCGGGCGCCGTTTCGGTCACCGACACTTACGGCGGCAATAACGTTGACGACATTACCGTTGTCGGCGGCACGACCGTTTCGGTCAACACGACCGCGACCTCGGGCGACATCAATATCGGCTCGGTCCCGGCGAGTGTCGATGCATCCGGCAAGCTCACGAACGCGGCGGACTACGCCACGGGCAACGTGACGGTGGTGAGCGCAACGACCAACGGTTCGTCCACCGTCTACGGCACGGGCGACATCAACGTGACGACCAACGGCGCCACGGCGGTTTCGGTCTCGGGCGGCGACGGCGGCAGCATCACGGACATTCAGGCGACGCTCGCGCAGTCGGGTACGAGCACGCTTTCGAGCGTGACGCTGAACCACGTCGAAGGCCCGACCACGATCACGTCGGACGCGCTCACGTCGCTTACGGTTCTCAACGGGGACTCCGGCGAAAACTACCACGTCATCAACAACACGGCGGGCCACGATCTGGCGATCACGCTGGGCGGCGACGCGACGGCATACACCGGTGCGGTGGACGTGATTCGCGACGACAACGCCGGCGCGGTGAGCGTCACCGACAACGGCGTGGCGTCGGGTGAAGTCGCGCTGATCGTCGCGAGTGCGACGAGCGTGACGGTCAACACGACAGCGGCCGTGGATCTGGCGATCGAAGCGGGCGACGCCCTCACGGCCGTCACGCTGAACAACACGGCCGCAATCGAAGTTTTCGGCACGCAGAACGCCGTCAATCTCGCGAAGGTCGATGCAAGCGGTTCGACGGGCGCGATCGTGATCGGGATCGACCAGAGCACGACCGGCTTCACCGGCGGTGCGGGCGACGACACGGTCGTGCTCGACAACTACGACCTCACGGCGGCCAGCAAGATCGTTGGCGGCTCGGGCGTGAACACGCTGGTGCTCGAAACCGCGCTCGGCGCGCAAGGCACGCTCGCGGCACCGGTCAACCTCGGCACGATCGCGGCGAACTTCGCGAATCTGACGCTCGTTGGCGAAAGCGGCTTCTACGATGCGAGCGCCTTCACGGGCAATCTCACGGCTGTCGATTCGGCAGTGACGTTCGAGAAGGTGGCGGCCGGCACGACGTTGACCGTGCTCGACGGCGCAAGCGTCGACTACCAGTTGAGGAATTCGAGCGGCGCGAACGACAAGGTCACGATCACGATCGGCGCGGACGGCACGGCTGGCACGGGCACGTATTCGCAGTCGGCTTCCGTGAGCGCAACGGGCGTAGAGCACGTCACGATCAACAGCGAAGGCTACGTCGCGACCGGCAACGTCAACGCGATCACGATCAACGACAGCGCCGCCGCGACCCTCACTGTCACCGGCGACGAGAACGTTTCGCTCCAGCTTCAATCGGATGCGGGCACGCTCCTGAGTTCGAGCAGCGTGACCCAGGTCGATGCCTCGGCGGCGACCGGCACGGTGGACGTCTCGCATATCGCCGTGTCTACGGGCGGCGTGACGATCACGGGCGGCGCGGGCGAACTGATCGCTTCGGGCGTTTCCACGTCGATGGAATCGCTCACGCTCAACGGCGCGTACCAGCTCGACGATGTCGTGACGGAAACGATCAACGGCGTGACGTACGCATACACCGTCACGGACTCCACGACGCAAGCGTCGGTGGCCCAGGGGCTGCTCGACGCCATCGTGAACGGCATTGGCCTGAACGGTGCGGCGGTTGCGCCTTTCGTGAACGCGAGCGTAGGCACGGGCGCCAATGCCAACGTCATCACGCTCGCTGCCAACGGCGCCGACATCGCCGCAAGCGATGTGTCGGTCGCGGCGGTCGTGACCACCCCGGTCAATGATGTCGCGGCGGCGAATGCGATCCAGGCGCAGGCAACGCTTCACGTTTCATCGCTGCCGGACACGGACTGGACGGTGTACCTCTCGATCAACGGCGTCGTGATCAACATTCCGACGGGCGATACCGTGCAGGCCGATTGGGTGCTCGTGACCGTGCAGGGGCAGATCAGCCGTAACCCGACGCTTTCCCAGCTTGGCTTGTCCTCTGACTTCGATGTCAACGGAGACCTGGTCATCAAGGGGCCGTCCGACGGTTCGGCGCTGGTTATCGTGCCGAATACCGATTCGGATGGAAATGTCTCGGGCAGCGTCTTCACGATTGCGGGCAGTGCGCCCGGTGCGGCTGCCGTTGTCCAGCAGGACCACCTCGATCTTTCGGCGGGCACCTATGTGGCGGGCGAGACGCTGAGCATCACGATCGCGGGCCAGACGATCACGACGGCGGCACTCACCACGACTGCCGCCGCCGACGCGGCAACGGCGCTTGTCAATGCCATCAACGCCAACAGCGTGCTGGCCGGCGAGCACATCGTGGCTACCGTCCAGAGCGGCACCAGCGTCGTCATCACCGGCGACGCCGCAGGCGACGCGTTCGAGGACAGCGACTCGCTCGTCGGCAACTCCCCGGCGGGCACGGCGGCGGCGCTCCACGCGGGGACCGCAGCCGTGGACGTCATCACGACCGGCGCGGGCGGCGGTGACATCACGATTGGCGAGGGCGGCAGCTACGGCGGCGCGGGCAGCGAGACGGTCAACCTCGCGGCGTCGGGTGCGGTCTCGGACACGATCGTCGCGAACCAGGGCACCGTGGCCGTGTACAACGGCGTCGCGGGCGGCGTGACGGGCTTCGTGGTCAGCGCGAACGCAACGACCGCGGATCACCTGTCCTTCGACGGCGCGGCGGTGAGCGCACTGGCGAACCAGTCGGCGGCGCAGAACGTCGCGTCGTTCGTGGGCGCGACCCTGACCGGTCAGGCGGCGGCCGAGGGCGCGACGCTCGCGAACCTCACGTTCACGTCGGTCAACGGCGTGCTCACGTTCGGCGCGACCGGCACGCACAAGGTCTCGGAGTTTTCGGTCGCGCAACTCATTGCGGCGGCGCAGGCCATCGTCGAATCGCAGCCCGTCGCCACGGTGCTGGCATTCGTCGCGGGCGGCAACACCTACGTCGTGGCGTCGGCACACGCCGGCGGCGCGCTGGCGGACGCTTCGGTCACGGAGTTGATCGGCGTGACGGGGGTGACGGGCCTGGGATCGTCGGCGGCGGCCAACACGATCGTGGTCGACAATTTCGTCACCACGGCGGCGACGTCGGCGAACGCGGGTGACGCGAAGGTCGCCGTCTACGACGAAACCGGCTACAGCCTGGCGCTGCTTGGCTCGGGCGTGCAGAGCGCGGGTACGACGTCCACGACGTTCGCGAACCTGAGCGCGTCGGCCGAACTCGACGTCGCGGCAGGCGCCACGTACGCCCCGGTCATCACGACGCAGGCCGGCGCTTCGGGTTCGAACACCCTGGCGATCGACTTCGCGGCCGGTGCCACCGAGCTCAAGAGCCTGACGGTGAACGGCGATCACTCGCTCGCGATCCACAACGCGGCGGCGGCGACGATCGACGCGCTTGTCGACGCAACGAACACCGTGTCGAGCATCACGGTCGACGGCAGCGGTTCGCTCACGGTCACGAGCCTCTCGGGCACGGCGCTCAAGGCCTTCGACGCGAGCGCGGCAACCGGCATGCTGACCCTGACGGCCGCGCAAGACGGTTTGACGATCAAGGGGTCGCTGGCCGGCGACACGATCGTCGCGAACGGCGCGGCCGACACGATCTCGGTTGGCGACGCCAGCCACGCGGCGAGCGTTGGCGTCACGCTAAGCGCGAACGGCGCAGGCGACACCATCACGCTCGGCGCGGGTGACGGCGTGGTCAGCACGATTGCGGCGGCCGGCGCGGGCGACACGATCAGCCTGTACGGCGGCAGCAATACCGTGGCGGGCGCGTTCAACGGCTCGACGCCGCTGACGGCGCTCGGCCACGGCGACACGATCAACGTGTACGGCAACGCGTCGACGGTCGATCACGTGTGGCTTGGCAGCGCGGCGACCGTGAACATCGGTGCGACAGGCCACACGTTCAACGGCGAACTGGATCTGAACATCCAGGGCGACGTGACGGGCGCAACGTCAAGCGGCGGCTACGCCCAGACGACGGTCAACGCCGTGCTCGCGAACAACGCGACGCTGAACATCACGTTCGGCAACGCCACGACCGAAGCGCTGGCGGGCGGCACCGGTTCCGGTCTGTCCGGTTCGATGGTGAACGTGGCTTCGGCAACGTCGCTGTCGCAGGCACTCGACCTGGCCATTCAGCAGGCGCTCGTGCTCGACCAGACGAGGGATGCGGGCGCGCACACGAGCGTGGTGAACGGCGTGATCGAACTGAACGCCGACACCGGCCTGATCAGCGCATTCGAATACGCGGGCAACACTTACGTCGTGGAAGCCGTCAACACGAGCAAGAGCGCCGGGGCGGCGCATGCCGCGCTCGGCGTCAACGACGTGGTCGTGGAATTCACCGGCACCTCGACGGTGTCGCTCGCAGGCATGAGCGGCCATACATTGAGCGCGACGGTGGGTGGTGGCTTCATTGCGCCGCCGCCTCCCTGATCGACGCACGCTCAATGCGAGTCTCCCGGCAGTAGAAAAACCCCGCCTCCCTTACAAGGGAGCGCGGGGTTTTTTGTCGGCATGAGCAAGATTGCGCGCGTTGCCGGGTTCCGGCGCGTCGTCATCGGCAAGCCAAAAAAAGAGAGGGGAGACGCGCTCCCCTCTCTTCACTGCCGCCGCTCGCGCATCAATGCGATCGTGCGGCCGCGCTCACTCAGCCAACGTGAACGCCTGTGCCTGCTTGCGTCACGGCCGACGCGCTGGCAACACCGACCAGTTCCACGATGTGAGCCTGGCCGGCCTCCGTGCCGTGGAACACGGCGACGTAGGTGTCCTGACCATCGCTCCAGGCCACGGTGTCGCCTGCCGCCGCCGCTTGCGCGCCCATCACCGCAGTGATGAAGTCAGCGGAGGTGCCGTAGTTCAGCGTCGCAACGATGCCGTTTTCAGCGGCAAGCTCGCCGCCGGCATGGAGCGCGCCGCCTTGCGACTGAAGCACGTCCATCGATCCGAAGTTCGTCACGATGTCTTGCTGGCCCGAGTTCGTGCTCAGCGACAGGACATCGCTGACGTTCAGGCCGTGGCTGCCGAACGTGATGGTTTCGTTGCTGCTGCCTTCCACCACCGTGGTGGCGCCGGTGAAGCCCGACAGGTCCAGGCTGTCCTGGTCCATCGTGACCGTGACCGACTGCGCACCGGCTACCACGCCCGAGCTGCCGGCGAGGTCGCCCTGCACGTTGCTCGCCGTGTCCAGAACCGTGTAGCTCGTGGCGCCCGCTTCCGTCGTGTGGCCGTCGAGGTTGCTGATGGTGTCGGACAAGCTCAGCGAATGGCCGTCGAGATTGAAGCCGTTCGTCGATCCCAGCGTATGCGCTTGCTCGACCGACACGGTTGCATCTTCCGACAGGCCCACCGAGTGTGCGCCGGACACGATGCTGCCCGAAGCGCCGGCGACGATGGCCGCCGCCGTGTCCACCACGTCGTAGCTCGATGCGCCTGCTTCCGTCGTATGGCCGTCGAGGTTGCCGATGGTGTCGACGAGGTTCAGCGCATGACCGCCGAGGCCGAAGTTCGCGGTCCCGTTCAGAATTTCCGCTTGCGCGACCGAAACCGAGGCGTCCGCCGACAGTTCGACAGCGTGCGCGTTCGTCACCACGTCGGCCGACACATGCGCGAGGATGTTCGCCGCCGTGTCCTGGACGTCGTAGCTGCTGAAGCCCGCAACCGTTGCGCCGGTGAGGTTGTCGATGGTGTCGACCAGCGTCAGCGTGTGGCCGTGCACGTCGAAATTCGCCACGCTCTCCAGAGCCTGCGCTTGCGCCACGGTGATCGATGCGTCAGCCGAGAGTTGCACGGCATGCGCGCCGGTCACGATGTCGCTCGCCGCATTGGCGAGAATGTTGGCCAGCGTGTCCTGCACGTCGTAGCTCGTCACGCCGCCCGCGGTCGTGTTGCCGGTCAGGTTATCGATGGTGTCGGCGAGCGTCAGGGTGTGGCCGTTCACGTCGAAGTTCGTCACGTTGGCCAGCGCCAGCGCTTGCTCGACCGAAACCGACGCGTCGGCCGAGAGTTCGACCGCGTGCGCGTTCGTCACCACATCGCCGGCCGCGCCGGCCAGGATGTTGGCCACCGTATCCACCACGTCGTAGCTTGCGAAGCCTTGCGTGTTGCCGGTCAGGTTGTCGATGGTGTCGGCGAGCGTCAGGGTGTGGCCGTTCGCGTCGAAATGCGCCAGGCCCGCGAGAGCCTGCGATTGCGCGACCGAAACCGAAGCGTCAGCCGACAGTTGAACCGCCTGCGCATCCGTCACCAGGGCACCCGAAGCGCCGGCGACGATGTTCGCCGCCGTGTCCACGACGGTGTAGGCCGTTGCGCCCGCAACCGTCGTGTTATCCGTGAGGGCTTCGATGCTGTCGACCAGGGTGAGCACATGGCCGTTCACGCTGAAGCTCGACGTCGCGGCGAGAGTCTGCGCCTGCTCGACCGAAACCGAAGCGTCGGCGGACAGTTCGACGGCTTGAGCGCCCGTCACCACGTCGCTCGTCGCATTCGCGATGATGTTGTCCGCCGTATCGACGACCACGTAGCTCGTTGCGCCAGCGGTGGACGTATGACCGTCCAGGTTGCCGATCGTATCGGCAAGCGTCAGCGCGTGGCCGTTCATGTCGAACGCCGACAGGCTCGCGAGCGCGTCCGCCTGGGCAACCGTCACGACCGCGTCGCTCAGGAGCTCGACCGATTGCGCGCCTGCCACGACGGGGCTTTCAGCGCCCGCAGCGATGTTTTCCGCGGTGTCGAGGATGATGTAGCTCGATGCGCCCGCTTCCGTGGTGTGACCCGTCAGGTTGGCGATGCTGTCGATCAGCGTCAGGCTGTGGCCGCCCAGGCTGAAGCCGTGCGTCGATGCCAGAGCCAGCGCGTCCGACACCGAACCGGTCGCATCGGCCGAGAGTTCGACAGCCTGCGCGCCCGCAACGAGGTCGCCGGCAAGGTTGCTCAGGATGTGCGCGGCGGTATCGGCGACGACATAGGCCGTGGCGCCCGCGACGTCCGTATTGCCCGTGAGGTGTTCGATGCTGTCGACCAGCGTCAGCGCATGGCCGTTCACGCTGAAGGCGGGCGTGGCGGCGAGCGCCTGGGCGTCCGCCACGGAGACGGAAGCGTCGCTCGACAGTTGGACGGCCGTTGCGCCCGTAACGATCGCGCCCGTCGCCGCCGCCAGAATATTGGCCGCCGAGTCGACCACGATATACGCGCCGGTCGGGGGATTGCCCTTCAATTCCGCAACAGTGCCCGTCACCGGATCGCCGCCGGGCGTGCCGCCGTTGTCACCTCCGTTGTCACCATCATTGCCGCCCGTGGAGGGCGTCGTGCCCGAAGCGTATTGATCCACGATCGTCGGATCGGTCAGCACGCCGCCGGCAATCTTGCCGTCGAACTGCGACGGATCGCTGGTCGCCGCCGAGGTCGCGTTGATGTACGACGTGAGGTGCGAGAGCAGGGCTTCGTTCGCCGCGCTGTCGCTCGACACCTGCGAGAGGAAGGTGCGGCCGATGGCGCTTGCCGTGTCGCCGCCGTAGTTCGTTGCACCGGCCGTGAACTGGTGCGCGGCGGCCAACTCGTTCTGGACCGTGGCGATGTCGTCGTTCTGGACGCCGTTGAGCACGGACAGCGCAAGGCTGCCGGCCGTGATCGTGCCGGCCTTCAGCGCCTGGGCGTAAAACTCGAGACCCGCCGCGTCCGGCGCGCGATGCAGCACATTCTGGTAGATCGCCGTGACGAGATCTTCCGCCGATGCGTTTGCGCCATACAGCGCAACGGATTCGGCCGAGGTGGCGAAAGCGTTGATGATGCTGGTCAGATTGCCGTTCTGGGCATCCAGCTGTGCCGCCCAGTAAGTCAGGCCGTCGGCGTCCGCGGGACGGCCATAGTACGCGATGTAAAGTTCCTGGATCTGGTCCAGCGTTGCCTGTGTTGACACGTAGTTGTCCTTATTAGCAATCGGGATTGACTGATGGCTGCATTGATCGACGGCCTGGCATCAGCCGGGCGCGAACAACGTGCGACTCCGCCGGATTGCGCGACCGCTGCCCCGGCCGATGGGGCGTCTGGTCACGTTCAGCTTGCGAAATCGAAAGGAGTGTAAGAAGTTTCGGAACAAAAAGCATGTGACCGTCGTCACATTTTGAGAGGAAATTTGAAGATGGGGATTGTTGCGAAACCGGTAATGATTCGACGGGCATAGAGCTTCATCGACGCGGACACCTTGCCAGGCCTCCCTACGTATCCCGATGTGCGTCGCTGATCATCGAATGAAATTTTTTTGCCAGCTTTTGCTTTTCATACCGTATAATCCGGCCTCCCAAGCGGAATGCGAGTTCCGCTCCGGGTACCAGGCCACACCATCATCGATCCGCCGCAACGGTGGATTCATGACGAAGCCGTTCTGCAAGGGGGTATAGCTCAGCTGGGAGAGCGCTTGCATGGCATGCAAGAGGTCAGCGGTTCGATCCCGCTTACCTCCACCAACAGAACGGGCGCGGGAGTCGATCGCGCCGCTTGCTTCATCATCCTGTTTCAATCCCCCACGCTGTCACTCCACTTCGTGTTGCGAGCGTCGGGCATGGCTTGCTTCACAGCGGCAATGCATGCGTCGACAGGATCTCCTTGAGCACCATGAAGCTGCGCACCTGCCGCACGCCCGGCAAATACAACAACTGCTCCGCATGCAGCTGGTTGAAGCTCTCGTTGTCGCGCGTGCGCACAAGCATGAAGTAGTCGAATTCGCCGGTCACGACGTGGCATTCCACACAGCCTGACACCTTCTGCGCCGCTTTCTCGAATGCCGCGAACGCTTCGGGCGTCGAGCGGTCCAGCACGAAGCCGATCACGACCAGCATGCCCGCGCCGAGCGCCTTGGGCTCCAGCAGCGCGACGATGCCGCGTATCAATCCCATCTCCTTCAGTCGTTCCACGCGCCGCAGGCATGCGGGCGCGCTGAGCCGGACTTTCGCGGCGAGGCTCACGTTCGAGATCGACGCGTCCTGCTGCAAATGCCTGAGGATCGCGCGGTCGATGCGATCCAGCGCTGGCGGGCCGTTCGGGGTGACGGTCGACCCCTTGCTTAATTTCATTGCGTGAATACCCTCTTTGGCGATCTGAAAATGTTCCGCTTTCGCAGACTCCGTTATTAACGTAGGTCGCCACTATTTATTTGGCAAGCTCATTTCGTGCGAAGACGCCTACCATCTTTTGCATCGGGATGCGATGCGGCAGGCGCGTCCCGAGCTATGCCCATGTCCTGCTCGGCCGACTCTCCGGAGACATTCGATGAACCTCCAGCGCTTCCCCCGTTACCCCCTCACGTTCGGGCCGACGCCAATCCAGCCACTCAAGCGCCTGAGCCAGCATCTCGGCGGCAAGGTCGAGCTCTATGCGAAACGCGAGGACTGCAACAGCGGGCTCGCGTTCGGCGGCAACAAGACGCGCAAGCTCGAATACCTGATTCCCGACGCACTAGCGCAAGGTTGCGACACGCTGGTGTCGATCGGCGGCATTCAGTCGAACCAGACTCGCCAGGTCGCGGCCGTTGCCGCGCATCTCGGCATGAAGTGCGTACTTGTTCAGGAGAACTGGGTAAATTACTCCGACGCCGTCTACGACCGCGTTGGCAACATCCAGATGTCACGCATGATGGGCGCGGACGTGCGGCTCGTGGCGGACGGCTTCGATATCGGCATTCGCCCGAGCTGGGAGGAGGCGCTCGAAAGCGTGCGCCAGGCGGGCGGCAAACCGTACGCGATACCGGCAGGGTGCTCCGAGCATCCGCTCGGGGGCCTCGGCTTCGTGGGCTTTGCCGAGGAAGTGCGGCAGCAGGAAGCCGAGCTCGGCTTCAAGTTCGACTACATCGTCGTGTGCTCGGTTACGGGCAGCACGCAGGCGGGGATGGTGGTGGGCTTCGCCGCCGACGGCCGCGCGAATCGCGTGATCGGCATCGACGCCTCCGCTACGCCCGAAAAAACGCACGCACAGATCACGCGCATCGCGCGTCACACGGCGGGTCTGGTCGACCTCAGCCGCGATATCGGCGAGCAGGACGTGACTCTCGACACGCGCTACGGCGGGCCCGAATATGGGCTGCCGAACGAGGGCACGCTGGAGGCGATTCGCCTGTGCGCGCGGATGGAAGGCATGCTGACCGACCCGGTGTACGAAGGCAAGTCGATGCACGGCATGATCGACAAAGTGCGCCTCGGCGAGTTCGAGCCGGGTTCGAAGGTGCTGTATGCCCATCTGGGCGGCGTGCCGGCGTTGAGCGCATACAGCTTCATTTTCCGCGACGGTTGATGCCTGGCACGAGGGAGCCAGCGTGGGCTGACTCGCGCGCGTCACAGTCTTTGACTTTAGTCACGGCGCGCGGTCCGAAAGCTAACGACAATGGGTGCCCTACACGTCGTGGGAGTGCCGGGCTCTTGCCTCTCCCACGAACTCCGCGCCGGGCTTTTAGCCCGGCGTTTTTTTTTATGCGCGGCTTTCGTTGCAGGCACGCTTGCAGTTGCGTTCGCGCAGGCGCTTGCATTGCCCACCCAACCGGTGCATGGTTCACGAATTGCCTGCCGAAACTGGCAACTGGTAACTGGCCCACACCGGAGGTGTCGCGATGTCGCTCGTGCTTTATGGTCATCCGTTTTCGTCGTACACGCAGAAGGTGCTCATCGCGCTCTACGAGAACGACACGCCCTTCACGTTCCGCAGCATCGGGCCCGATGCGCCCGAACACGTCGCGCAGTGGCTGGCGCGCTGGCCGCTGCGCAAATTCCCGCTGCTCGTCGACGGCGAGCGCGACGTGGCGGAAACGAGCATCATCATCGAATATCTGCAACTCACGCACCCCGGCCCGGTGCGCCTCGTGCCCGCCGATCCCTTGGCTGCGCTCGATGTGCGCTTTCTCGACCGCTTCTTCGATCTGCATGTGATGACGCCCGTGCAGCAGGCGGTGGAGGGGGCGCTGAGCGGCGATCCGGCAAGGCGCGCGGAACGCGGCGAGTACGCGGCGCAGAAGCTGGAGCTGGCCTACGCCTGGCTCGAAGGCCGTCTCGCGGGCAGAACCTGGGCGGCCGGCGAAACCTTCACGATGGCCGATTGCGCCGCCGCGCCTTCGCTCTTTTACGCGGACTGGACGCATCGTATTGGCGAGGCGTATCCCGTGCTGCGTGCCTATCGCGCGCGCTTGCTTGCGCGGCCTTCGTTCGCGAGAGCCGTGGAAGAAGCGCGGCCCAACCGTCCGTTGTTTCCGCTCGGGGCGCCGGATCGCGATTGATGCCGTCTGAAGTCGCATGAAGCCGCGGCCGCAGTGGAAAATCAGATGGGCGGAAGCTTGAACGAAGCGAGATTCGCCTTAACGTAGGCGATGTATTTCGCGAGATCGGCGTCGGGGCGCTGAAAACGTCTCAACACCTCTTGCTGAAGCAATTGCGCGGCGGCGGACGTGATTTCCGGGAACGGCAGCAACGGCGAGGAGCCCTTCTTCACGACGTCGCGTAGCGCGGTCATGAGCGCATAGGCGACCTTGAAGTCCTCCTGGAACCGGCCGAGGTCGGCGGCCTTCTGGTAGCTGAGCACTTCACCCGCGCTCACGATGCCCTGGATCTTCGTCGTGCGCGTGGAGTCGCCTGCCAGCTCGGCGTAGAAATACTCGACGCCATACGACTGGCCCTCCTGGTAAGCGCCGCTGCCCACAGCGGAGGACGACGCGGCGATATGCCCGGTATGCGTGAATTCGTGCAGCAGGAGCATGGCGATGCGCGTGTCGTCCCAGCCGAGCACCTCCGAGCGCAGTGTCGTGGTCGTGAAGCCCAGCGTGGTGTCGGTTTCGGCGATGCGATCGGCGAGCTTCGCTTTCGACTCCTCGTCGGCGCTCATCTGGCGCACGCTGTTGCCGAAGCTCGAATAGAAGTCGAAAAACGAATAGGCGACTTCGTAGCCGCCCGACTGCCACGTGAGCTTGACGATGCCCGAGCGGATTTTGGCGAGCACGCTCTCGCCGAGGCTGGAGTTGTGTTTCGCGAATTGATAGGCGGCGTTGCCGAATTCCTCGGTGTCGTGCAGCTTCGCGGCGGCGGGGTCGGCGTTCGAGCAGGCGAGCGCGAGCGGCGATCGGGGCGACTGCCGCATCACGCCGAAGTGGTGTCCCGCCAGTGCGGACTGCGCCGCGGTTTGCGCGTCGCGTTCCTCCTCGCGCGTGCTGCGGCGAAGCCCCGCTCGTGCTTCGAGCGCGGCGTCGCCCGCATCGCGTTGCTGGATCGTATGGCTCAGTTCGTGCGCGAGCAGTTGGCGCCCGCTTGTCGTGTTCGGCGCGTAGCGGCCCGCGCCGAACACGATGTGCTGGCCGAGCGCGTACGCCGCCGCGCCGTGCGCCTGCGCGGAGCGCGCCGCGTCTTCATCGGCATGAATGCGCACGCGGGAAAGGTCGAAGCCGAAGCGCGGCTCGAAAAAGGCGCGCGCCGTGGCGGGAAGCGGGAAGCCGGACGACTTCGGGACGGCGCGAGCGGCTTGCGGGCCTGCGTCGTGCTGGCCGTGCGCTGGCGCTTTTCGCGCGGCGCGCGCGATGGGCTCAGGCGGTGCGCGCATGCTGGCGGGAGCGGCCGACTTTGGGGCGGGCCGTTGGCTCGGTAGGGCGAACATCGCAGACCTTCGCGCAACGCTGACGAGAATTTCATCGTAGGTAACGCGCCGGCCTTTGTACAGCCAGCCCCAAGCCTTAGGCGTTCTCGCGCTCCTTGAGCCGTTTGCGGTGCGCGGCGACTTTCGCGCGGTTGCCGCACAGGGCCATGCTGCACCAGCGGCGCGCGTGGCCGCGCGTGTGATCGGCGAACAGCAGCGTACAGCGCGGTCCTTCGCAGGCCTTCACATGCGTGAAGTCCTCCTCGCACACCAGTTGCGCCAACGCTTCGGCAATCGGCATCAATAGCGACTCCGGCGAGTTCCAGCGCCGCGTCACGCGGTATTCGAACGCCGATGCCTGCCCGTCTTCGCTCGCAACGAGTTCGCCATATCGGTCGTCGCGCTTGAGCAACTGGTTCAGCGGTTCGAGTTCGCGCAAGTCGGCGCCGGCGCGGGTCAACGGGCGGCCCTTCCTGGCCTGCACGAAGCCCCGGAACCATTCGCGCAGCGCGCGCGCCTGCGCCGCCACCGTGTCGAGTTCGGCAGCGATGAATTGCGCGCGCATCGCGGCGAGCGTTGGCGCGGACGCCATGCCCGCCTGTGCCAGCCACGAGAGCAAACCTTCGCCGTCGCCGATCCAGTCGACGGGTTCGTCCACGGGCGTGGCGATCGAGTTCAGGAAGTCGAGCCCTGGCGCGTCGGCCACGAATAGCGCGGGAGTGGGGCGGTAATCCATGTGTTGTGCCGAATAGGGATCAATGTCGGCAAAGTGTAACCATCAAGATTAGCCTTGACAAGTTACATGCGTAATTTGTAACCTCTAAAACATGATTTAGACGGTTACTCAGTCGAAGGAGCGAAGCATGTCTCAGGACAAGACGCGGGTGGTGCTGGCGCACGGCGCATGGGCCGATGGTTCGAGCTGGCGCAAGGTGATCGAGCGGCTGGACCGCGAGGGCATCGAGGCCGTGGCGGCGGCGTTGCCGCTCACTTCGCTCGCCGACGACATGGCGGCGCTCGATCGCACGCTGGAGCGCATCGAAGGGCCGGTCGTGCTGGCCGGTCATGCCTACGCGGGCGCCGTGATCGGCGCGACACGCGCGGCGAACGTCGCGGCGCTCGTGTACGTGGCCGCGCTCGCGCCGGACGAAGGCGAAACGGTGGCCGACGTGTTCTATCGCGGGAAGACGCACGAGCAGGCGCCGCAACTCGCGCCCGACCGGCACGGCTGGATCTGGTTGCCGCACGAGGCGTTCGCGGCGGCGTTCGCGCAGCATGCCTCGCCGCAAGAAGCCGCGGTGCTCGCCGCGATTCAACGCCCGATTGCCGCGGCGTGCATCGGTGAAGCGGTGGGGCGGCCGTTGTGGCGCGATCGACCGGCGTGGTTCCTGATCGCCAACGAGGACCGCATGATCGATCCGGCTACGCAGCGCTTCATGGCAAACCGCATGCATGCGCAGATCCGCGCGCACGACGTCGATCACACGCCCGGCGTGAGCGCGCCCGATGTCGTGGCCAACCTCATTCTCGAAGCCGTTCACGCGGTTTCACCGCGCTAAGCGCGGCCCTCCCTCGCTCCCTTCATCCGTGGAGACACCCAAATGACAGCCATCGCTTACCGCCGCGCCGATGTGGACGGCTACAACGTTTTCTATCGCGAAGCCGGTCGCGCCGGTGCGCCCAAGCTGCTGCTGCTGCATGGTTTTCCGAGCGCCGGTCATATGTTTCGCGACCTCGTTCCCAGGCTGGCCGATCGCTTTCACATCGTCGCGCCGGATCTGCCGGGCTTTGGCCAGTCGGATCTGCCGGAGCGCAGCCAGTTTGCGTACACGTTCGAGAACATCGCAAACGTCATGGCGCGCTTCACGGAGCGCGTCGGCTTCGACCGGTTCGCGGTGTACGTGTTCGACTATGGCGCGCCCACGGGTTTCCGGTTGGCGCTCAAGCATCCCGAGCGCATCACGGCCATCGTTTCGCAAAACGGCAACGCCTACGAGGAGGGCCTGAGCGACGGCTGGAATCCGATTCGCGCGTACTGGCAGGAGGCGTCGGCGGCCAATCGGGAGGCCCTGCGCGCACTGCTCACACGCGAAACGACGATCTGGCAATACACGCACGGCGTGCCCGATGCGTCCGCGGTGTCGCCGGACGGCTATTCGCTCGACGACTACTATATGAACCGGCCCAGCGCGCACGACATCCAGTTGGACCTCTTTCGCGACTATCGCAACAACGTCGCCCTCTATCCCGCGTTCCAGGAATATTTCCGCGTGCACCGGCCGCCGCTTCTCGCGGTTTGGGGCAAGAACGATCCCTTCTTTCTGCCCGCGGGCGCGCAGGCCTTCACGCGCGACCTGCCTGATGCGGTAGTGCGGTTCTTCGACACCGGCCACTTCGCGCTGGAAACGCACGCGAGCGAGATCGCCGGCGCAATCCGTGATTTTCTCGGTTAATGGTTTGCAATGCTAATGGAATGAGGAGTGGCAACATGGCCAGCAAAGTCGCAATCGTAACGGGCGCGAGCCAGGGCATCGGCCGTGCGACCGCCGTGAGGCTCGCGCGGGACTTCGATGCCGTCGCGGTGGTGGCGCGCAACCGCGAACAACTGGAACAGACGGCGGCCGCCGTGAGGGAAGCGGGCGCGCAGGCGCTCGTGATCGATATCGACCTTGCGCTGCCCGAGGCCGCGCCGCGGGTGGTCGAAGCGACGCTGGCCGCGTTCGGCCGCATCGACGCGCTGCTCAACATCGCGGGCGCGGTGCCGCAAATCGACTTGTTCGAAATGACCGACGAGCAATGGGAGGGCGGCCTCGCATTGAAACTGCACGGTGCGCGACGTTTGACCATCGAGGCCTGGCCCGCGCTCAAGGCAAGCGCGGGCTCGGTCGTGCTGATGTCCGGCAACTCGGCGCTGTTTCCGAAGGCGCCCTATGCGGCGGTAGGCACGATCAACGCGGCCATCGTCGCGCTCGCGAAGGCGTTTTCGGACCGGGGCATTGCCGACGGCGTGCAGGTGAACAGCGTGCTGCCAGGCCCGGTGATGACGGGCCGCCGCCAGTCGTACCTGGCGCATTGGGCGCCGCTGCATGACATGAGCGTGGAAGAAGCAACGGCGAAGTTTCCGGCCGAGGCGGGCATCGCGCGCTACGGCGCGCCCGAGGAGATCGCCGAGCTGATGGCGTTCGTCGTTTCGCCGGGCGCGCATTGGATGACCGGCACGACGCTCAGGATGGACGGCGGCGAGGTCAAGTCGATCTGATATCAATACAGCGGGCAAGGGCGCCGCGCCTCCCGCCGGGCCACTCACGCGCGCCCCCGCTTGCCCGGTGGTTTTGCCGGGTCTTCGCGCACGAGGTATCATCACGACCTCGTCGGCATAATTCAACACCCCCCCAATACGATCCGCACACCTCGCCCGGGCGCAGGTGGGCATTGGCGCGCGCGATTCCAGAACATCGCGCGCACGCCGCGCACGCCGCTGCGTCCGGCGCAGATCGACTTCTCAAGCTTGCAGGAATGGTCATGAAACGAGTGGTACCGGGGGCGTCGCCCATTGCGCGACTGTCGGGGGACGTTGCCGCGATCGCGGTTGCGACCGCATGAGCGCCGCGCTTCACCCTCCGCGCGGCGTGCGCCGTGCAGGGCCGCTCGTCGCCCGCATCGTGGGCGCCGTGTTCGGCGGCTATGCGCTTGGCGCGCTGGCGAGCGTGGCGGCGCTCGCGTTGCCCATGAGCGCGCCGCAAGCCGTGATCACGGGCATGCTCGCGAGCTTCGTCTTCTATGCGGGTGCGGTGATCTGGATGTTTCTCGCGCGCAGCGCCCGGCGCGCCTGGGCCGGGCTGCTGCTGATCGCGCTGCCGCTCGCGCTGGCGGCGTGGTGGGCTTCATCGGCAACGCCTGCGCATTTGATTGCGGACGCAACGACATCCGATGCCCCGAAGGCGGCCGCCACGGGAGGAACGGTGAAATGAAGCGCCTCGACCCCAGCCGGCCACAAGGCCGCGGCGTGCGCCAGAGCATGTCGGATCTGCACACATGGGCCGGCCTGCTCGCGGGCTGGCTGCTCTATGCGATGTTCCTGACCGGCACGGTCAGCTACTTCAAGGAAGAGATTTCGCAGTGGATGCGGCCCGAGCTTGCCCATCAGCAGGTCACGCCCGACGCGGCGGCGGTCGCGCAGCGCGTGGCCGGCACGCTCGCCACGCTTGCGGCGGGTAGCCCGCAGTGGAGCATGCAACTGCCCACCGAGCGCAGCAACATCGTGAGCGCGTTCTGGCGCACGCGCGGCGCGGGGCCGGGCAAGCGCAGCTTCGAAGACGCGACGTTCGATCCCGCCACCGGCGGCAAGGTGAGCGCGCGCGCGACGCTCGGCGGCGAGTTCTTCTATCGCTTCCATTTCCAGTTCTACTACATGCCGGTGATGTGGGGGCGCTGGATCGCGGGCCTGTGCGCGATGTTCATGCTCGTGGCGATCATCAGCGGCGTGATCACGCACAAGAAGATCTTCGTCGACTTCTTCACGTTCCGCTGTGGCAAGGGCCAGCGCTCCTGGCTCGACGCGCATAACGCGCTTTCGGTGTTCGGCCTGCCGTTTCACCTCATGATCACGTATACAGGCCTCGTCACGTTGATGACGATGTACATGCCATGGGGCGCGCAAACCGCGCTGAAAACGCCCGCGCAGCGCGAGGCGCTCGTCACGCAGTTGAGCGCGTACCTTCAGCCCGGCAAGGCTGCGGGCGTGCAAGCGCCGCTCGCGCCCATCGATGCGATGGTGCGCGAGGCGCAATCGCGCTGGGGCCGCGACAACGTGCTGCGCGTGACGGTCACGAACCCCGGCGACGCGAGCGCGCGCGTGGCGGTCTCGCGCGGCGAGGTGGCGCGTGTGTCGACGAGCCCGCAATACCTGCTGTTCGACGGCGTGAGCGGCAAGCTGCTCGACGTGAAAGACCGCGTGGGCGGCGCGGCCGAAACGCGCGGCGTGCTGTACGCGTTGCACATGGGCCGCTTCAGCGACCTGCAACTGCGCTGGCTGTATTTCATCGTCAGTCTCGCGGGCACGGCGATGGTCGGCACCGGCCTCGTGATGTGGACCGTGAAGCGGCGCCAGAAACTGCCCGACCCCGAGCGCCCGTATTTCGGCTTTCGCCTTGTCGAGCGGCTCAATATCGCGAGCATTGCGGGGCTTTCCATTGCGATGACGGGTTATTTGTGGGCCAACCGTCTGCTGCCGGTCACGCTCGCGCATCGCGCCGACGCGGAAATCAACGCGTTTTTCGCGATCTGGGCGGCCACCTTGCTTTACGCGCTCGTGCGTCCCGCGAAGCGCGCGTGGATCGAATTGCTCTGGCTTGCCGCCGCGTTGCTGGCGTTGCTGCCGGTGCTGAACGCATTGACCACGCAGCGGCCGCTCTGGTTCAGCGTTGCCAATGGCGACTGGGTTTATGCGGGCTTCGATCTGATGATGTGGGCGCTGGCGGCGCTGCACGCCATACTCGCGGTGCGCACGGCGCGGCACCGGCCGCGCGTGAAGGCGCCCGGCAGTCGCCGCGCGGTTGCACTGGCGCAACGGGAGGACGCGTGATGGCGCTCGCTGCCCTGTTGCTATGCGTGCCCGCGTTCGCGTGCCTCGCGCTCGCCATGGAGCGTCATCAGCAAACGCTGTTCGACGCCCCGCTTTCCGCGGCGGCGACACGCGCGCTACGCGGCTTCGGCTGGTGCGGCTTGCTGGTCGCCTTGTGGCTGGCGGTGAGCGCAAAGGGGTGGGCGCTCGGTCTGGTCTGGTACAGCGGCTGCACGAGCCTGGCCGCCGGCATCGTCTATGGACTCCTGATCATGTGCGCGCGGCGCTTCCCCGCGGGGTGAAGTACGGCAGGCGGCGCTGCCGCTAAAGCAAGGGCACACCGGCCGCCGCCTTCGGCGCGTGCCGCGTGCGCAGCCACGTGAAAAGCTCGTGGGCGGGCATGGCCTTCGCGAAGAACCAGCCCTGCCCGTATTGCACGTCTTTGTCGATGAGCCACGCGACCTGTGAGGCAGACTCCACGCCTTCAGCAACGACCTCCAGACCCAGCTCGTGCGCCATCGCGATGATATGCGGCGCGACGACGCTGGACGCCGTGTCCTGCGCGATCGTGTCGACGAATGACTTGTCGATCTTCAGCACGTCGATGCGGAAGCTTTGCAGATACGAAAGGCTCGAATAGCCGGTGCCGAAGTCGTCGATATACACCGGGTGCCCCGCTGCCCGGAACGACGCGATAATGCCGCGCGTTGCGTCCGCATGCATGAAGCTGCGCTCGGTGGCTTCGATGCGCACTTGCGAGGGCGCGATGCCCGTGCCTTTGAGGGCGGTGGTGAGCTTGTTGAGAAAGCGGTCGCTGCGCAAGTCCTCGCTGCTCAAGTTGATCGAGACATAAAACGCCGGGTTCGAATGCAGCCACCCACCGAGTTGCGCCAGGGTCTTTTCGAGGACGAGATCGGTGAGCGGCTGGATCAGGCGATTCTCTTCGGCGACGGTCACGAAGACTTCCGGTGATATGACGCGCCCGTTCAGGGTCCAGCGCACCAGCGCCTCGACGCCGGTGCATTCGTTGTCGGCAAGCCGGACGATGGGCTGAAAGGCCACGTCGATCTTTTTTCGTGCAATGGCCCATTCGAGCGTGGCGGGAAAAGAGAGTTGCCGCGAAATGCGTTTGAACATCAGCCAGCCCACGGCCGCGCCGCTGACCACACCGATAGACAGCCACATAAAGAGCAGCTTGGGCCAGTTGTTCACGAGACTGCTGCGCGCAGACTTGACCACGACACCGAGGGGGCGCGTGGCGGAGCGGCTCACGGCATAGCGCCATTGATCGCTCTGAACCTTGCCGCCTCGTTTCCAGGCATTGAGCATGTCGTCGGGGTCGGAGCCCGGCGACACGGCGATCACGGTGTTCGTGTCGATATTCAGCACGCCAATGGGGCGCCTTGCCGGGTCGATCAGGTCGACGTAGGAGCCGGGATCGATCGACACGTAGTGTCCGTTGCGGCCGATCTGCACATCCTCGCGAATATCGCTCAGCGGATTCCTTTGATGGAACCACACGAAGTAGCCGTCGTTGCTGCGGAAGTCCGGCGGCGGCAGCGTGAGGTCTTGCGAGCGCACGTCGCCAAGCAGCGGTGAGCAGAGGTATTGGCCGTTGCCGTAATTGCCGGCGTCCTGTACGTAGCGGTAGTTGAAAATGACCCGCGCCGCCTCCGCCAGGTTACCTGGCGAGCAGGCCGCGCCCGGCGCGCGTTCCAGATCGGCCAACGCGCCAAACGCCTGGTACGTGACGAGGTCCGCGCGCATGACCGCCTTCCCCGCGAACTCGCGCAGCTCGGCCTCGTCGCGACGCTCGGCGTCTTCGTCGGCGACATAGATGCTGGTCAGCACGGGCGCGATCGTCGCGAGACAGCCCAACGCGATCGAGGCCGAAACGAGGGTGAGTCTGGTAATCATCTCGCGAACCCGAAGGCGTGTGACGTCGACGGAGGCACCACATGGCACCGCGCTCGCGCAAGGTGAGTCGGGTGTCCGACTCGCAGTATAGGCCTCCTGAAAGCGCTGCCCGCGACGAACGGGGAAAACGCCAGGTGAGGCGCGGCGCGCGCGGGCATTTGCAAACGTATGAGCGCGGCGAGCGGTAGGACCATAGTCCGATAGCCATCGTTGCGAGCACCGCCCATGATTGAATGGACAACGTCGCAGACACCCTCGCGGACAGCCGCCGGTTGGGCGCTTGCCCGGCCTCATGCGGTTGCCCGGCGGCGCGTGTCGTTTCCCAACTTCCCGTCGACAGCCGCAGGCAGGATCGGCGTGCACGAGCATGCGGACAAGGAGTTGATATGGATGCCTATATAAATAGACGCAGCGGCGCATTGTGCGCCGCCGCCTTGCTGTTCGCCACCGTCGTGCAGGCAACGCCGATAGCGTATCCCGCAAAGGGACAAAGCGCGCAGCAACAGCATTCGGACGAATCGGCGTGTTACTCGTGGGCGAAGAACAACACCGGCATCGACCCGGCGAAGGTCGCATCGACGCCGCCGCCGCCTTCGGGGCCGGCCGTGGGCGGTGGCGAGCGCGTGCAGGGTGCGGCGCGCGGCGCGGCGGGCGGCGCCGTGATCGGCGCGATTACGGGCGATGCGGGCAAGGGCGCGGCAGTCGGCGCGGCGGCCGGAACGATGGTGGGCGGCTCGCGGGCGCGGCAGAACCGGCGCGCGAACCAGGCCAACAGCCAGGCTCAGACGCAGGGGGCGATGGACACGTTCAACCGCGCGTTCTCCGCATGCATGGAAGGTCGCGGCTACACCATCAAATAGCGCCAGGCGTAAGACCAAGGTCCGATTTGTCCCGTGCGGCCCGTCTGACACCATGATGCCGTAAGGTAAGCAGCGCGGCTCACGCCGACGTCGTTGGATGAGTGTGAAACGTTTCGTAGTGCGTGACGTTTGACCCGCTTGCAAGCGTGCCGGGTCCGGGCCTGGAAAATCAACGGAGGACGATAATGAAGCGACGGATTTTTGTGCTTACGACGGCCGCGGCGGCGGGGCTGACCGCCGCGGGTTGCAGCATGACTACTGGCAGCGGCAAGAGCAGCGAGACCGACGCGTCCAAACGCCAGGAGATCGACGCGGCGGTGGACGGCACGTTGAAGCGGCTGTTCGGCATGGTCGGCGGTTCGCAGGAACTGGTTTCCAAGGCGCAAGGCGTGCTTGTGTTTCCGTCCGTGGTGAAAGCGGCCTTCATTGCCGGCGCGGCATATGGGGAAGGCGCGCTGCGCGTGGGCGGCGCGACCGTCGGCTACTACAGCACGGCGGCGGCGTCGTTCGGTTTTCAGGCCGGCGCGCAGTCCACCGCAGTGATCTTCCTCTTCATGACTCAGGACTCGCTGAACAATTTCCGCAGTTCCGCGGGCTGGTCGGTTGGCGGCGACGTCGCCGTCTCGATCGTGAAGGTCGGGGCGAACGGCTCGATCGACACGAGAACGGCGACCGCGCCAGTCGAAGTGATCGTGATGACCAATACCGGCCTGATGGCGGACGCCTCGCTCGCCGGCACGAAGGTCACGAAGCTCAACCTGTGAAGCGCGGCCTGTGAAGCGCAACCGCGGCATCGCCCGATGCCGCGCCATGCGACGCCCGGGCGCGCATCGCGCGGCCGCCGCGCACCTGCGAGGCGTCGATGTCTGAATGGAGAGCGTGATGTCGTACGTCAAGTGGGTAGTTTCAGCAGCGATTCTCGCCGCGGCGCAACTCGCCGTGGCCCAGGGGCAGACCACCGCGAATGTGACGCATGAGCCGGGCAAGGCCACCGTGTCCGGCATGCACAAGGTCACGGCCACCATCGACAAGATCGATGCCGACACACGCACCGTCACGCTCAAGCGGCATGACGGCAAGCTGGTCGAAGTGCAGCTCGGACCCGAGGTCCGGAACTTCGATCAACTGAAAGTTGGCGACGTTGTGAACATGACCTACAAGGAGGCGCTCACGCTGAGCCTGAAGAAGGGCGGCGGGGGCGAGACATCGATGCAGGAGACCCCGTCGATGGAGCGCGCGGCAAGCGGCGCGAAACCCGGCGGTACGGTGGGGCGCGAGGTGAAGGTCACGGCGAACGTCGTTGCCGTCAATCAGAAAACGAAAACCGTCACCTTGCAAGGCCCCGAGGGCGGGAAAATGGACCTGAAGGTCGAGGATCCCGAGCAGCTTGCAAACGTACAGGTTGGCGATCAGGTCGAGGCCGTGTATACGGAAGCATTCGCCGTATCCGTCAAACCCGCACAGCACAAGTAGCCGCGCATGGGGGGCGTTTGCGACGCGCATCGGGCACGCCGGTCTTCGCGTACCGCGAAGCCGGTCTGCCTGTTTTCATCGGTAACGGGACGCACAGCCAATGAACAACGTGACGCGATCCGTGGCGGTCGTCGACGACGAAGTATCGGTCGGTCGAGCGATCCAGCGCCTCCTGCGATCGGTCGGCATCGATTCGGAGGTGTTCACGAGCGGCGAGGCGTTTCTCGATGCCCTGGCGGCCACGCCGCCTTACGCGCCCGCCTGCGTCGTGCTCGACATCCAGATGCCCGGTCTGAACGGTCTCGAGGTGCAGCACCGCCTGGGCGGCAGCGGCTTGCCGTGCATCGTGATCACGGCCCACGACGACGCGCGCGTGCGCTCGCAGGCGCAGGCGGCGGGCGCGGTGGCGTATCTGCGCAAGCCGTTCGACGACTCCGCGCTTATCGGCGCTGTGCATGGGGTTCTTGGCGTGCCGCCCGTACCGTGAGCCTCCGCTGTTGCCCGAATCTGAATGCGAACGCGAAGACAAACGCGAATGCACGCCTATGCGCCGGCGCGAAGGCGTGTGCAAGCGAATGGATCGGACCAAAGTCCGATTGTTCGCCGCAACACGCGTGGTCATACTGGGTTTCAGTGCAGGTTCAAGCGATGTGAGTCCCGCCCATGGATGCCATTCGCCCAGGCTTCGATGTACACGCCGCGGCTTCGCCGCCGCGGTGTGACGGCGCCCTCTCATGCGCCGCCGTGGAGGTGCCGCAATGAAGCGCCCGGAACTGCTCGTGTGCCACGACTGCGACCTCATGCAGCGCGGCGCATCGTGCCCGCCCGGCGGCGTGCTGCGTTGCCTGCGCTGCGGCGCCGAACTGGAACGCGATCTCCCGGAAAGCCTTGCGCGTGCGCTCGCCTTCGCGCTCGGCGCGCTCGTGCTGTTCATGATCTCCAATCTCTATCCGATCGTCGGCCTGGCGGTCAACGGCAATGTCGTGCGCACGACGCTCTGGCATTCGGTCGAGATCCTCTATCTCGACGGCATGTGGCCCATCGCGGCGCTCGTGTTCGCCACCACGATCTTCATGCCGGCCATGCAGATCGTGTGCCTGCTCGCGCTCCTCGTGCCGCTCGCGACGAACCGCAAGCCGTGGCCCGCACCGCTGCTGTTTCGCACCATGTACGCCGCGCGCCCCTGGGGCATGACCGAGGTGCTGATACTCGGGCTGCTGGTCGCGCTGGTGAAGCTGTCGCATATTGCGACGGTCGTGCCGGGCGTGGCGCTGTGGTCGTTCGGCGCGCTCATGCTGGTGCTCGCCGGTGCGAGTGCGGCGTTCGACGCGCGGCAGTTCTGGTCGCGCGTAGCCGGTGAGCCGCTGCTCGCGGGTGCGCCCGAGCTACCTGAGGAGTCCGGATCACTTCGCGCACGCCGAAGCGGCCGCACGGGCGCGCTCACCGGCGCCGCATGCGGTATCGCGCGCTGTCACGCGTGCGGGCTGCTCGCGCGCATGCCTGCGGCCGCGCATGCGGTCACGTGTCCGCGCTGCGGCAGCGCGATGCATCTGCGCAAGGTCGCAAGCCTCTCGCGCACCTGGGCGTTCCTTGCAGCCGCGGTTGTGCTGTACGTGCCCGCCAACGTGCTGCCGGTCATGGACACGAGTTCGCTGTTCGGCTCGCAGAAGGACACGATCATGAGCGGCGTTGTGTACCTGTGGGTGTCCGGGTCGTGGCCGCTCGCGCTGCTCGTGTTCATCGCGAGCGTGGCGGTGCCCATGGTCAAGATCCTCGGGCTGTCGTACCTGGCCTGGACGACGCAGCGCCGCTGGAAATGGCTGCCCGAGCAACGCACCCGCATCTACCGGCTCATCGAGCTGGTCGGGCGCTGGTCGATGCTCGACATTTATGTGATCACGATGCTCGTCGCGCTCGTGCAGTTCAATGCGCTCGCGACCATCAAGGCGGGCCCCGCCGCGATTGCGTTCGGCGCCGTGGTGATCCTCACGATGTTCGCCGCGAACATGTTCGATCCGCGTCTCATCTGGGACGCCCTGGAGCACGAAGATGGCTGATCCGGGTAACGACAGCGGCTTGCCGCAACTGCCGGAGGCGAAGCCCGTGCCGGGTTCGCGCTGGCGCATGCAGATCGTGTGGCTCGTGCCGATCGTCGCGGTGCTGATCGGCGGCTGGCTCGCGGCGAAGGCGGTACTGGAGGAAGGGCCGACCGTGACCATCAGCTTCAAGACCGGCGACGGCCTCGAAGCCGGCAAGACGAAGATCAAGTACAAGGACGTCGATATCGGCGTGGTGAAGTCGGTGACGCTCTCGCCCGACCACAAGCGCGTGATCGCGACGGGCGAGCTCGTGAAGGACGCGACGAGCATGCTGGTCGACAATACGCGCTTCTGGGTGGTGCGTCCGCGCATTTCCGGCGGCACCGTTTCGGGCCTCGGCACGCTGCTTTCCGGGTCCTATGTCGGCATGGACGAAGGCAACTCGAACAAGGGGCGGCGCGACTTCGTGGGCCTCGAAGTGCCGCCCGTGTTCCCGAGCGACATTCCGGGCCGCGAGTTCGTGCTCAAGAGCATGAACATGGGCTCGCTCGACGTCGGCTCGCCGGTGTTCTTCCGCCGCCTGCGAGTGGGCCAGATCGCGTCGTACGATCTGGACCCGGACGGCAAGGGCGTGACGCTCCACGTGTTCGTGAACGCGCCCTACGATCAGTTCGTGCGCAGCGACACGCGCTTCTGGCACGCGAGCGGCCTCGACGTCTCGCTCAGCCCCGACGGCGTGCAGATCAATACGCAGTCGGTGGTCTCGTTGCTGATTGGCGGCGTGGCATTCGAAACGCCCGACAGCGACACCGAGGTGGCCGAGGCCGACGCCAACACGAAGTTCGAGCTTTACGCCACGCGTGCCGACTCCCTGAAGGAGCACGACCGCATTGTCGATACCTACGTCGTGACTTTCTTCGATTCGGTGCGCGGCCTGACCGTGGGCGCGCCGGTCGATTTCCGCGGCGTCGTGGTGGGCGAAGTGACGAAGATCTACACGCGCTTCGATCCGGTGAAGAAACAGTTCAGCATTCCTGTGGAAATCAATTTGTATCCCGAGCGCTTCACGTCGCGGTATCAACGGGAGCCCAACGGCAAGCCGCCGGGCCGCATCAGCGCCACGCCGCACGAGCTTGCCGATTTCCTCGTGGCCAACGGCTTCCGGTTCCAGTTGCGCTCGGGCAATCCGCTGACGGGCCAGCTCTATGTCGCGTTCGATATTTTCCCGGACGCGCCCAAGGCCAAGGTCGACTGGGCGAGAACGCCGCCCGAATTGCCCACGGTGCCGCGCACGTTGCAGTCGTTGCAGGAGTCGCTCACGCGGCTGCTCGCCAAGCTCAACGGCATTCCGTTCGATGCGATCGGCAAGAGCGCGCAACGTACGCTGGAGGGCGCAAACGACGTGATGTCGCGGCTTGGCAACGACGTCGTGCCGCAGGCGCACGACACGCTGTCGGCCGCGCAGTCGGCGCTCGACTCCGCCAACGACGCGCTCAAGCCAGACTCGGAGCTTCAGCAGAACACGAGCGATGCGATGAAGGAACTGGCGCGCACGGCGGCGTCCGTGCGCATACTCGCCGATTATCTGGAGCGCCATCCAGAAGCCGTGGTTCAGGGCAAACCGGGAGGCAAGCAGTGAGCCGGATCGTGATAACGCGCAGAGGTTGCTTCGTGGCGATGGCGCTCGCGTGCGCCGTCGCGGGACTCGCCGGGTGTTCGTCGCCGTCGCCCACGTTCTATGCGCTGCGCGCGGACGACGCGGCGGCTGCGGTGCAGCCGGCGGCGACCGGCGTCACGATGGACGTCGTGGTCGGCCCCGTGACCGTGCCCGAGATGGTCGACCGGCCGCAGATCGTCACGCGCAATGCCGACAACACGATCCAGATGAACGAGTTCGCGCGCTGGGCCGCGCCGCTGAAGTCGGACATCGGCCGCGTCATTGCCGCGGACCTCGCGCAGCGTCTTGGCACGGCGCGCGTTTCGACGGTCGATCTCGGCGTGGCCACGCCGCCCGTGTGGCGCGTGCGCGTGGATATCGTGCGCTTTGACAGTTTGCCGGGCGACTCGGTGACCATCGAAGCGCAGTGGGCCGTGCGCCCGCCGGGTCATCGCGCGTCGGCGCTCGGGCGCACCGTGGCGCACGAGAGCGTGGCGAGCCACGATTACGGCGCGCTCGTCGACGCGCACGACCGCGCGCTCGCCGCCATCAGCGCCGATATTGCCGCCGCCATTCAGGCGGATCGGGCGGCGGTGACCGGCGCGACGAACTGAGGCGTCGCGCCTCAACGATCGAACCAGCGATACTGGAGCGCGACCGTGACGATCTGATAATCGCCGGCCGCGCGCGTGATGAATCCGCGCGAATACGCGAGCTTCGCGGACCAGCCATGCCCGAGCGGCATCGCGAGCGTGAGCCCGCCGCGCGCGTTGCCCTGGCTCGGGCCGCGCGCGCCGTCGTTCACCGAAGTCGCGCCGCCTGACGCGTAGCCGATATCGAAAGCGAGCCAGAGTCCCGGCCGGAAGCTGTAGCCGCCATGCAGTTGCGTAATCGCGAGCGGCGCCTGGCTCCTGTTTTGACCGTTGAAAAAGTCCGTGTTGCTGGTGAATAACCAGACGCCGAGCGAGGCCTCGAAGAACCAGTTGCCCCACGGTTGCGACACGCCGATTTCGGGCTTGAACGCCCAGCGGTTGTTGCCCACGTTCACAAGCCGCGTCGGGATGTACTGGCCGGTGGGGGCCTGGACCGTGAGGCTCGCGCCGAGCGACGTGACAGCCGGCGCCTGCGCGAACGCCTCGGGGGACAGCGCGGGATTGCCGATCAGATTCAGCGCGAAGCGTAACTGCATGTCGCCGAGTCCCGCGCGATGCACCTCGGTCGGCGCGCCGATGACGAGTCCGCTCAGGTCGCCGCTCATGAACGGCACGGCAAGGCCCAGCGATGCCGTACGCCCGGCCAGCGCGAACGTGTGCACGTAGCCGAGCACGAAGTTGTTGATGCGCGCGTTGACGCCGCTGACTGGCAGCGAAGGGTCGGTGAGCACGTCGCCGCTCAGGTGCGCATAACCCGCAAGGAGAAAGTTCGTGCCGATGGGGGAGGGCGAGTAGGTGCGCGGCTCGAGTTCCTGCGCATGCGGCGCGCCCGCGTGCAGGAGCAGCACGGCGAAGGCGCAGAGCCACTGCGCGCAGAGGGCGCGCAGCGAGCGCCGGCGCGCCTTGCCCGTGTTCGCGTCCGGTTCCGGTTGCCGCCCGGCGAAGGCGGCGTTCCCTTCACCTTGCTTGCCGATGCCATGAAAACCCGTGCGCCGCTGTGGGCGTGGCTCGCGCTGATCGTCGTGCTGGTCGCGAGCGGCCGCGATGCGTGGGGCAACGTGCCGGTCAACGAAGAGACGCCGCACAGGTTGTTCGGCATCCTTACGTTCGTGATCGCGCCCGCGGCGGGCGACACCGGTGATGTCTCGCAAGGGGGAGTCGCGGCGGATTCGATCAAGGCGCGCATCGTCGATGCGTGGTTCGCGCGTCTGCGCACCGACCCGGCTGTGGCGATCGCGGTGCCCGGCGGCGCGGCGGGCCTCGAAGCGAAGCTGCGCGACGACGCCACGCGCGAGCGTCTGTTCCGGCGCGGCGTTGCTCGCCTCGCGCCGCAAGACCGGCTGGTGTACTTCATGCTGCTCACCAAATACATCGGCCAGGCGGCGGCCGGCGGTTGCCACGGCGCGACGAGCATGCAGGACATCGTCGATCGCATTTCGGTCGACAGCATGAGCGATGCCGACGCCGCCGAATACTTTGCGGTGCTTTACCGCATCGTGATCCGTTCCGTGCTCGCCGCGCCGCTCACGCTGCCCGCGTCCGCGACATTCGAGAGCGCGTTGCGTCATCTGGACGAGGCGGTCGATGCCGAGCTTGCGGGCGACGCTCAAGCGGTGGCGCGCATGGAGGGCATCACGCGTGGCGCGCCAGGCGCGACGATGGCCGACTTCTGCTGGGCGAGCGCGCTCCTCATGCATGTGGTGGCCGCGATGAGCGGCCCGGACCGCGACGCCTTGCTGCTCTACATGCTGGACGTGGACGACGCCGTGCCGGCGCGGCCAGCCCGCACGCGTTGACGCCGGCCGCGCGCGCGGCCGTGCTCACCGTCAAGGGGAGGACTTCGACCATCCGGGCCCCGGATCGAAGGACGACATGGCTTCGGCCTTCGCCGCGCCTTCCGGGCCCAGGTCGCGCTCGTAGACCTGGCCGTCATGGCTCACCATGAAGCTCTTGATGCCCGTGTCGCCATAGCGCACCGGCCAGGCGAGCACGCCGAAGCCGCCGAACAGCTTGCCGCGCACCATATAGTCGAACGCGCCGCCCGGCGCATGCGGGCCTTGCTTCGTCAGCAGCTTGTAGTGGTAGCCGTGGTAGCCCGCGTTTTCCGTGTTGCGCGCGCCGGCCGTGGCGAACGCGACGCCGAGCGGGCTGGGCGCGTCGTCGGGGCCGGTCGGCCAGTACAGGCCGTCCTGCTTGCCCGGCGAGCTGGCGAGCTTGCTTGCGTAGACGAGCATGGGGTTGCCGTCGTGATGCTCCTGCGCATAGTCGCGTTGCGCGTCGTAGATCGCGAGCATGGTCTGCATCACGGCGAGCTCGTTGCGCCCGATGCGGCGCACGCGCATTTCCTCGACGCCCGCAGGCGTGTCGAAATGCCAGCCCTGCGCGGTCTTGACGAGCGGGATCGGGAAGGTCCAGCCGTCGTCGCCCACGGCGATCACCGCGTGGTTTTCGCCGCTTGGCTGGACGGCGTGGGACACATGCCATTCGCTCAGGAACTGCTGCCGGATATCGGCGTCCACGGGCGGCACGAGCTGGCGGAAGTCCGCGCCCAGCAGACTGCGCAACTCGGGCTCGTCGTTGCCCGCGACGGCGTTGCCGAACGCGTTCATCGCCGCGTCCGGAGACGGGAAACTGCTCTGCGCGGCGGCCGCGCACGGCCGGGGCGCCATCATGGCGAGCACGAGCGCGATTGCCGCCGTGAGCGCCGCCGATGCAACCGGATGAAAATGCAAACGTCGTCTCATGGCTGTTCTCCCTAGCGTCTGCCGCCGCCGCGTCCGCCGCCGCCGCCGCCGCGCATGCCGCCGCCACCGCCGCTCGGACGATTGAACCCGGACGACTGCACGCTGGAGCGCCCGCGGCTCGCGTCGCGCTGAGTGGCCGCACCGCTGCCGACGCCCTGGAAGGCGCTGTCGCGCCCGCCGCCGCCGCCGTACCCGCCACCGCCGCCGCCGCCATATCCGCCGCCCGCGCCGGTGCTCACGCGATTGCCTGCCGCGCCGTTGTTCCCTACGTTCGCGCGATTGCTTGCACCCGCGTTGTTGCCCACGTTCGCGCGATTGCCTGCACCCGCATTGTTGCCCACGTTCGCGCGGTTGCCTGCACCCGCATTGTTGCCTGCGTTCGCGCGGTTGCCCGCGCCCGCGTTGTTACCCACACCGTTGCCCGCGTTCCCGCGATTGCCGCCCACGCCGCCGTTGTTGCCGATGTCCGCGCGATTGCCGACGCTCGCGTTATTGCCCACGCCGCCCCGATTGTTGCCGAGGCCGCCCTGGTTGCCGCGGTCTCCGCCGCCGAGGCCCTGGCCGCCGCCCACACCGTTGCCCCGGTTGCCCCCGCGGTCGGCGACATTGGCGCCGCCCTGGCCGTTGTTGCGGCCGCGATAGTCGCGGCGCGAGTCTGCGCCCGGCGTGTTGTTGCCGAATTTTTCGCGCGTGGCGTTGTCGCGGTACGCCACGCCCTGGCGGTGGCTCGAGTCGTGTTTCCACTTGCCGCCTTCGACCTTGGAGCGGTCGAAGTTGCGATCGACGTTCCTCACCTTGTTGACGTCGATGTTGACGTCGCCGCCACCCCAGTTGCAGTTGCCGAAGATGGCGCCCGCCGCCGCGAGACCGACGCCCCAGGCGAAGCCCGTCATCAGCGCGCCGCCCGGATAGTACGCGGGCGAAGGCGGCCAGTAGTACGGCGGGTAGGCCGGGTAGCTCCACGCGCCATAGACGACCGTGGGGTTGTACGCGGGCACGTAAATGACCTCGGGATTCGCGGGCTCGATCTTCACGATGGTCTGGCCGCCTTGCGCGGGCGGTTGCTCGACCACGACCTTTTGCTGCTCGTTCGACTTGAGGTTGCCCGAATCCTGCGCGCGGGTGCGCAAGCGCTGCACGGCCGCGAGCACGTCTTTTTCCTGGGCGAGGAACGCGTCGCCCAGTTTCTGCGTCCAGTCGAGCTTGTCGTTCATCGGCTCCAGCACCTGCGGAAACGCGACGAGCGACTTCACGCTCGCGTCCCAGGTCTGGTCCTGCACCGCCTTCACGGCGTCGTCGCCCTTGACCTTGGGGTGTTCCTTGACCCAGCGCGCCGCGTGCACGATTTCCAGCGGGTAGGTCGAGGCCATGAGCACCTGTGCCAGCACCGAGTCGGGATAGAGCGCAATGGGCGCGACGAGCGCCTCCAGCTCCTCGGGTTTGTACGGAGCGGGTTGCGCCGCATCTTGCGAGCGCACCACTTGAGCGCCTGTAAACAGCAACGCGAGCACGAGCAGGCACACCCGGTACATGCGTTGTTTGATCCATGGATTCATGGTCGTTCCTTCCATTCGTTCGCTCAGCCTGGTTGCGAGACGCATAGCGACAACGTGAAGGGGCGAGCGCGTGCGCGCGCACTGCGTTGCGAGCTTGCCGCCCGGCCGGACGCGTTGCTGGCGCGCCTGCGCGAGGCGGGAAAGCCCAAGCATATGGTCTGGTTAGCGCCGCCTGGCTGGCAATCGGACCAGAGTCCTATTGACACTCGTGCGACACCGGAGAGACAACTGGAAGACGCGTGAACGAAGCCCGCGCGAACCTGCTCGCGCTGGCGTGATGAGTAGGATACCTTGTCATTTGTGTCGTCCAATCGTGCGTCAGGCAGGCCAAGTCGAACCCGGGAGACCACTATGAAGATTCGTGTGACTACGCCATGCATGATTGCGCTCGTGCTTTGCATGCCGTTGTGCGCACCCGCGGCATTTGCGCAAGCGGGCACGCCAGGCATGAAGCAGATGCGCGACGTGCAGCGCAAGGCGGAGCAGAAGGCGCGTACCAAGCAATCGAACAACAACACGGCCTCGCAACATCACAAGGCGAGCGAGGCGGCTGCGACCGCGCCGGCGGCCCAGGCCGCGCCCGCATCGGCGCCTTGAAACGCGCGCGGCGTCGCGGGTTCGTATTTTCCCGAATATCGGTTGCGCGCGAAACGCGGCCGATATTGCATAACTATTTAAATGGTTTTAATTCCGGGTTCATGCGGATCGGCTAATTTCATAAAAACATAATCGTCATATTAGTTCGGGCGTACATATTCACGTTCGCAAATATCCTGCTCAAGCCGTTGCTATTGACGGGGCGTGTGCACAACCCTGTAAACAGCACGCGCGATTGTTGCGCCGGCGAGGCGGAAAAAATTATCGAATTTAATTCCCGTTGATTCATTCAACGGGAAATTCTTTCATATAATTTCAACGCGGAGTGAGCGCACAGGAAGAACGGAATACAAGTGCCTGCGCGCCGGCATGGATTGCCGACATCTGCTTTTTGTTGGCTCCGCCAAACGTCCGATTGCAAATGATAGTCAGTATCGGGGCGCAACCTGGTCCCACACGTGGCCGAAATTCTCGTGCTCGTCTAATCCGCCCCGTTCGGCGCTTGAGCGTTCGAAACGACTTCAGGCCGGAGCGTGGCAGCGTATTCGGAGGACACCGTGATCAGGGCAGACATGGGGAACGACAATATCGAGCGCGAGAGAACGCCGGCGGCGCAAGCTGCGATGAACCCGCCGGCGTGGATCGACAGCCTCACCGCACACGATTCCCGGCACGCGCAGACCTTGACCTCGCCGCAGCCCGGCCGGGCGTGGGGCCATGCGGCGCAAGGCGCCCTGCAAAGTCTGCATAGCATTCTCGAAGTGATGCCCGCAGTGGCGCTGGTGCTCGACCGCACGGGCCATATCGCCTGGGCGAACGGGCGAGCGACGCGCCTGCTCGGCTACGCGCTGGGCGAGTTGATCGGCATGCCGGTCGAGGCCGTGCTCGCGCCTTCGCGCTGGGACGAGCGCCCGCTTTCCTTCGCGGCGCTCAACACCGCCGAGGGCCTGCCGCATAGCGTCACGCGCGTGGCCGTCGCGCGGGCGAAGAACGGCGCGTGCGTCGAGGCGCACGTGAGCGCTTCGGCTTCGCTCGCGATCGGGCCCGCCGCGCGCATCGTGGTCGTGATTGAACCCGACACCGAAGCCGATGCGAACGCGCTCGCGGCCGAGCCCGGCAACGAGTCGCGCCGGCTGCACCGGGAACGAGCCTCGGAAATCGGCGACATGGCGGCGGCGCTCGCGCATGAAGTCGACCAGCCGCTCACGGCCATTCTCAGCAATGCCCAGGCCGCGCAACGCTTTCTCGCGCAGAACCCGCCCGCCATCGGCGACTTGCGTGAACTGCTCGGCGAAGTGGTGGACGATAGCGCGCGCGCCCACGCGATCATCCGGCGCATGCGCCAGTCCGCGAAATGCGAACCGGCCGAAACGAGCCCGGTTGACGTAGGCAGCCTCGTGCGCGACGTGATTCGCCTCCTGCGCCGCGAAACCCAGGCGTGCGGCGCGGCGGTGGCGGCGCGTATCGACGACGGTCTGCCGCAGCCGCGCGGCGATGTCGTGCAGCTTCAGCAGGTGCTCGTGAATCTGCTGCGCAATGCGCTCGACGCCGTGCACGAATGCCGCGTGCAGGACCGCCGGGTTTGCATCGTCGTGAACGCGGGCGTGGACCGCGACAAGGTGTGCATCGCCGTTCGCGACCACGGGCCGGGCGTGGAAGCCGAGCGGTTCGTGACGCTCTTCAAGCCGTTCGTGACCTCCAAGCCGCAGGGCCTCGGCCTCGGCCTCTCGATCAGCCGCACCATCGTCATGGCGCACGGCGGCCAGTTGTGGGCCGAGCGCAACGCCGATCGCGGGCTGACCTTCCACATCGAACTTCCAGCGGAGAGCGCGGCCGTGCAAACCCGTACGCGCTTGTCAAAATGAGCGAGCCCACTCCCATCGTCTTCGTCGTGGACGACGACGAGCACGTCCGCAACGCCCTGTGCCGCCTGCTGCGATCGAACGGCTACACCACGCAGGCTTACGCCAGCGCGAGCGCGTTCATTCAAAGCGCGGATCTCCAGAACGCGCCGGCCTGCCTGCTGCTCGATCTCCAGTTGCCCGACCTGAGCGGGATCGAGTTGCAACGGCGCCTGGGCGGCGTCGTGCCCATCGTGTTCATTTCTGCGCACGGCGAATTGAACACGGCGGTGCAGGCGATGAAGGCGGGCGCGACGGATTTCCTGACCAAGCCGATCGACGCGCTCGTGCTGTTCGAGGCCACCGAGCGCGCGCTCGCACTGGCGCGGCGGCTGTTCGGGGAGCGCGAGCAGCGCGCCGAGATCCAGCGCCGCGTCGACAAGCTGACCCCGCGCGAGCGCGAGGTCATGGCATTGGTCGTCACGGGCCGGCCGAACAAGCTCGTGGCCGACGCGCTGGGTGCGGCGGAAAAGACCATCAAGATTCATCGGGCGCGCGTGATGGAAAAGATGAAAGCGAACTCGCTCGCCGATCTCGTGCGTCTCGTGAGCGCTTCGGCGCTGGACACGGACGAGGCGCTCGCCGTGCAGCCCTCGCGTACGCACGCCGAGCATCGGCCGGTTGCGCACACCGGTTGACGATATCCACCTACGCCTGGCACGGGGAAGCGCCAATGGGGTTAATCAGGCCCTGGACAAGGCTCAAAGCAATGCTCAACGCAAAACGAGCATGGCTGGCCGCCGTGCTGGTGCTGGCCGCTTGCGCCCAGCCGTGGCAGGGCGTCGAGCCTGGCTCCGACCCGTCCACGGTGATCGCCCGTCTCGGGCCGCCGCGCGAGACCTACGACCTGCCGGGCGGCGGCAGACGGCTCATGTGGCCGACCCAGCCCATGGGCTACACGACGGTCGTTGCCGACATCGATTCCAGCGGCAAGGTGGTGAGCGTGCGCCAGGTGTTGCAGGACACCGAGTTCTATCGCGCGAAGGTCGGCGAGTGGACGCGCAACGACGTGCTCATCAACTTCGGCCGCCCGGCGGAAACCTCGTTCTTTCCGCGCATGCAGCAGGAAGTGTGGTCGTACCGGTACATCGAGAACAACATCGACTACATGATGTTCCACTTCTATTTCGACACGCAGGGCGTCCTGCGCCGCACGCAGAAAGCGCCCGATCCGGTGCGCGACCGCAACCTCAGGCGCGGGTTCTAGTCCGCGCGGGGGCGAGATTGCGTCATGGGGTCACGGCGTCATGGTGTCATTTCGGACGACTGTTGCGCCAGTCGCGCGGCGTCATGCCGAAGCGCGCGCTGAACCAGTTCGTGAACGAGCCCTGCTGCGCGTAGCCGAGCAGCGCGGATACGCGCCCGATGGGGTAGCGCGGGTTGCTCATGTAGCGCACGGCGAGTTCGCCGCGCACTTCTTCCACGAGGCGCGTGAAGCTCGTCTCGGCCAGCCCGAGCTGACGCTGCATGGTGCGCACGCTCACGTGCAGATGCGCGGCCACCAGATCGACGGTGGCCTGCTCGAGCGGCAGCAGCAGATAGATCGCCTTGCGCACTTCGAGCGCGGTGGAATCCACGCCCGCGGCGTTGAGCGAATCGGCCAGGCTTTCCGCGTAGCGCACCAGTTCCGGGTCCGCCGCGGGGTTCGGGTAGTCGAGGTCGGCGGCCGCGCACACGAAGCCGTTGAAGTCGCTGCCGAACTCCAGCGGACAGCCGAAAAAGCGCCGGTGAAACGCGAGGCTGGGTGGCCCCTGGTGGACGAAATGCACGGCGCGCGGCTTCCAGTGATCGCCGAGCAGGGCGCTGGAGTGGCGCGCGAGCACGCCCACCGCGAGCTCGATCGCCTGATGCGTGGGAATGCCGGGATCGACCACCAGTTCCTCGCGGATGGTGACCGTTTCGCCCGCGTCCTCCACGTACACAGCGAGCGCTTCATTAAGCAGGTGGCGGTATTCGGCCGTGGCGAGCAGCACCTCGCGCAGCGTACGCTTGTGCGCGAGCAGCACGTTGACTACGCCCGTGCCGAACTTGCGCCGCATTTCGGCCATTTGCAGCGCGAAGGTCGGGCACGCGGCTTTTTCGGCCGAGCGCTCCAGCAGCAGGCAGGCGGCGGCGGCTGGAATGCGCGCGTCGGGATTGGCGAGCGCGGCGGCGTCGACCCCCGCCTGCTGGGCGAGCTCGACCGGGTTCAGCCCGACGCGGCGAGCCACGTCGAAATAGCCGCCCATGGACACCGCGCGCAGCATCGTTTCCATAGTGGTGTCTCCCCAATCGGTGTTAACGCCTGGTGGCGCGAAATGCTAAAACGATGGCGCCTGATCGAAAAAGTGTATCGCAGGATTGCCGTATCGTGCATCTCAACGGATCAGCCATGTTCCCGGCGCCATTCGAAGCGACGACTCGCGTCGCGAACGCCGGAACGCCGACAACTCCATGGGAGAACACGATGCAATTCCTCGACGACTCGCTGCACCCCGAGAACCAGGACAAGGTGGTGATCACCACCGCGCCGTACGGTCCGGAGTGGATGCCTGAGGATTTCCCGGAAGACATTCCGGTGACGATGGAAGAACAGATCCAGAAGGCCGTGGACTGCTACGACGCAGGCGCGACCGTGCTGCACCTGCATGTGCGCGAACTCGACGGCAAGGGCTCCAAGCGCCTGTCGAAGTTCAACGAGCTGATCGCGGGCGTGCGCGCCGCCGTGCCCGACATGATCATCCAGGTGGGCGGCTCGATCTCGTTCGCGCCGGAAAGCGACGGCGAAGCCGCGAAGTGGCTCTCCGACGACACGCGCCACATGCTCGCCGAACTCGAACCGAAGCCGGACCAGGTGACCGTGGCGATCAACACCACGCAGATGAACATCATGGAGCTGCTCTACCCGGAGTATCTGGAGGGCACCTCGCTTTCCAACCCCGCGTTCATGGCCGCCTATAGTGAAATGACGGTGCCGGCGGGTCCGGCCTGGGTCGAGGAGCATCTGCGCCGCCTGCAAGCGTCGGGCATTCAGCCCCACTTCCAGCTCACGGGCATGCATGCGCTCGAAACGCTCGAACGCCTCGTGCGCAAGGGCGCGTACAAGGGCCCGCTGAACCTCACGTGGATTGGCATTGGCGGCGGCTTCGACGGCCCGAACCCGTTCAACTTCTTCAACTTCGTGCACCGCGCGCCCGATGGCTGCACGCTCACCGCCGAGTCGCTGCTCAAGAACGTGCTGCCGTTCAACATGATGGCGATGGCGATGGGTCTGCATCCGCGCTGCGGCATCGAGGACACGATCATCGACCAGCACGGCAAGCGCATGACCTCGGTGCAGCAGATCCAGCAGTGCGTGCGCGTCGCCCACGAACTGGGCCGCGAGATCGCCACCGGCAAGGAAGCGCGCGAGATCTACCGCATCGGCGTGCAGTACGAGACGATCGACGAGACGCTTGCCGCGAACGGCATGGCGCCGAACCGCCCGGCAGGGGTGAAGAACCTGCCGCTGCGCGCGGCGTAAGCAGGAAACAGGAGCCCGGCGCGCGCGTGTGCGCCCGCCGGGCCGGGAAGCGGCCGTCTGGATGTTGCCGTCGGACCTGAGAGAAACGAGAACCCGACGACGAGCGGGACGCCTAGGAGATAACCCATGCTCACCACGCATGCCGAGCCCACAGCGGGCGAAATGACGACGACCCAGAGTAACGTGCGCGTGTACGCGTGGGTCGTGTTTGCCTTGACTGTCGGGCTGCTGCTTTCGGACTACATGTCGCGCCAGGTGTTGAACGCGGTGTTCCCGCTGCTCAAGACCACCTGGGGCCTTTCGGATACGCGGCTCGGCTCGCTCAGCAGCGTGGTCGCGCTGATGGTGGGCGTGCTCACGTTCCCGCTTTCGGTGCTCGCCGACCGCTGGGGCCGCGTCAAGAGCATCGTGCTGATGGCGGCGATGTGGAGCCTCGCCACGCTCGGCTGCGCGCTGTCGACGAATTACGGCGAGATGCTGCTGGCGCGCGCCTTCGTCGGCATCGGCGAAGCGGCCTATGGCAGCGTGGGCATTGCCGTCGTGCTGAGTATTTTCCCGCCGCGGCTGCGCGCCACCATCACGGGCGCGTTCATGGCGGGCGGGGCGTTCGGCTCGGTGCTGGGCATGGCGCTCGGCGGGGCGGTCGCGGCCCATCTGGGCTGGCGCGCGGCGTTCGGCGCCATGGCGATCATGGGGATGGTGCTGGTCGTGATCTATCGCATCGTCGTGACGGAAAAGCGTATCGCCTCGTTGCAGCCCGCCATCGGCAACCGCGAAGCGCCGGGCGGCATGCGCATGAGCCTGCGCGCGCTGCTCAAGGGCCTCTTTTCCACGCGCTCCGTGGTGTGCGCGTATGTGGGCAGCGGCGTGCATCTGCTGGTGCCGGCCGCGGTGTGGAGCTGGCTGCCGAGCTTCCTGAACCGCTACTACGGCATGGAGACGGGCAAGGCGGCCGTGACGGCGGCGGCGTTCGTGCTCGTGACGGGCGTGGGCATGGTGGTGTGCGGGAACCTCGCGGACCGCTTCAGCAAGGAAGCGGGCGAAAGAAAGTGGACCATCGCCATTGCGTACTGCGTGATCTGCTTCGTGCTGCTCACGATCGGCCTGCGCCTGCCGCCGGGCACGGCACAACTCGTATTGATCGGCGCGGGCATGTTCTTCTGCGCAGGCGCGGCGGGCCCTTCGGGCGCGATGGTGGCGAACCTCACGCCGCCCTCGATCCACGCTTCGGCGTTCGCCACGCTCACGCTGTCGAACAACCTGCTGGGTCTTGCGCCCGCCGCCGTGCTCACGGGCGTCGTGGCGGACCACATCGGGTTGCTCGGGGCGCTCCAGCTCGTGCCGTTCGCACCGCTCGTGGCCGCCCTCGTGTTCGTGATCGGCAAGCGCCATTACTCGGGCGATCTGGACCGCGTGAACGCGCTGCGAGAAGAAGCCTCGCACTGAATGACGCACCGTGTGGTGCACCACGCAGCGAAACGGAACGTGCATTTGCGCCGCAAGGCGCAAGCAACGAATTTGCAGTTTGATTCAAGGACAGGAGAATGAACATGGCGAAAGCAGTGCGCTTTCATGAAACCGGCGGCCCCGAAGTCTTGCGCTACGAGAGCGTGGAAGTGGGCGACCCCGGCCCCGGTCAGGTGCGCCTGCGCCATGAGGCCGTGGGCCTGAATTTCGCCGACACCTACTTCCGCAGCGGCCTGTATCCGGTGCCGCTGCCCGCGGGCATGGGTGTCGAGGCGGCGGGCGTGGTCGAGGCCCTGGGCGCCGGCGTGACCAACGTCGCCGTGGGCGACCGCGTGACCTACACCGGCTTCATCAACACGCTCGGCGCGTACAGCACCGAGCGCCTGATTCCGGCTGCGCCGCTCATCAAGCTGCCCGAGGCGATTTCGTGCGAAACGGCCGCCGGCATGACCATGCGCGGCCTGACCTCGTCGTACCTGATGCGCCGCATCCACGACTTCAAGGCCGGCGACACGATTCTTCTGCATGCGGCGGCCGGCGGCGTGGGCCTGATTGTTTCGCAGTGGGCGAAGCTGCTGGGCCTCACGGTGATCGGCACGGTGTCGAACGAAGCGAAGGGCGAGATCGCCCGCGCCCATGGTTGCGACCACATCGTTTATTACAACCGCGAAGACGTCGCGAAGCGCGTGCGCGAACTCACGAACGGCGTGGGCGTGAACGTGGTGTTCGACAGCGTGGGCAAGGACACGTTCGAAGCCTCGCTCGATTCGCTCAAGCGCCGCGGCCTGATGGTGTGCGTGGGCACGGCTTCCGGTCCGATCCCGCCGTTCAATCCGCAGATCCTTGCGATGAAGGGCTCGCTGTATCTCACGCGCCCGGCGCTGGCGGACTATATCGCCGACCCCGCGGAAAAAGACGCGCTGGCGGGCGAGCTGTTCGGGCATGTCGCCGCGGGCCGCATCAAGATCGAACTGAATCAGCGCTATGCGCTCGAAGACGCCGTGCAGGCCCATCGCGACCTCGAATCGCGCAAGACGACGGGCTCGTCGGTCTTCGTCATCTGAGGAGTGCGGCATGCGAATCGAACCACTGACCTACACCATCGGCGCCGAACTGACCGGCGTGAATCTCGCCGACGCCGTTCATGACGACGGCCTCTTCGCCGACATTCGCGCGGCGCTGCTCAAGCACCGCGTGCTGTTCCTGCGCGACCAGAACATCACGCGCTCGGAGCACGTGGCGTTCGCGCGCCGCTTCGGCGAACTGGAGGATCACCCGGTTGCGGGCAGCGACCCGGAGCATCCGGGGCTCGTGCGCATCTACAAGAACCCGGACCAGCCCAACGACCGCTACGAGAACGCGTGGCATGCCGACGCCACCTGGCGCGAGGCGCCGCAATTCGGCGCGGTGCTGCGCTGCGTGGAGTGCCCGCCCGTGGGCGGCGACACCATGTGGGCGAACATGGCGCTTGCCTACGAGAACCTGCCCGCGCACGTGAAGGCGCAGATCGCCGACCTGCGCGCGCGCCACAGCATCGAGGCGAGCTTTGGCGCGGCGATGCCGATCGAGAAGCGTCTCGCGCTCAAGGCGCAGTTCCCGGACGCGGAGCACCCGGTGGTGCGCACGCACCCGGAGACCGGCGAGAAGATCCTGTTCGTGAGCGCGTTCACCACGCACTTCACGAACTATCACACGCCGGAGCGCGTGCGCTTCGGCCAGGACGCCAACCCCGGTGCGGGCGACCTGCTGCGCTACCTCGTGAGCCAGGCCTATATTCCGGAGTACCAGGTACGCTGGCGCTGGAAACCCAACAGCGTCGCGATCTGGGACAACCGCAGCACGCAGCACTATGCCGTGATGGACTACCCGCCGTGTCACCGCAAGATGGAACGCGCCGGCATTATCGGCGACAAGCCCTACTGATACGCGCAGGAGACCAGAGTCAATGACGTCAATAACCACACCGACCATTCTGATGGTCCCGGGGTTGCGCGACCACGTGGCGGAGCACTGGCAAACGCTGCTGGAAAGCAAGCTGTCCAACGCGGCTTCGGTGCCGCCGCTGGAACACGACAAGCTCAGTTGCGCGGCCCGTGTCGCCGCGCTCGACGCCGCGCTCGCGAAGATCGACGGCCCGGTGATACTCGTGGCGCACAGCGCGGGCGTGATGATCACCGTGCACTGGGCGCGGCAGCACAGCCGCAAGATTCACGGGGCGCTGCTTGCGGCGCCCGCCGACCTCGAAACGCCGCTGCCGGCGGGATACCCCGACATCGATTCGCTGGCGCAGAACGGCTGGCACGCGATTCCGCGCGAGCCGCTGCCATTCCCGAGCATCGTGGGCGCGAGCCGCAACGATCCGCTCGCGAGCTTCGAGCGCGTGGCGGCCATGGCGAAGGACTGGGGCAGCACCCTCGTCGATCTGGGCGAAGTCGGCCACCTGAACCCGGCGGCGGGTTTTGGCGAGTGGCCCATGGCAGAGATGTTGATTCATGAACTTGTCTGATCAAAAGTGGGCCGCGCAGGCCACGCGCGAGGCGGGTGAGCGTCCGGTTGTGAAGATCGAGGCGTTCTTCGATTTCATCTGCCCGTGGTGCCTGATCGGCAAGCGCAACCTGGATGTGGCCGTTGCCCGCTTCGCGAGCGATCGGCCCGACGTGCAGGTGAAAGTGCAGTGGCGCTCGCATCAACTGCTGCCGTGGACGCCGCTTGCAGGCATGCCGTATCAGGCGTTCTACCGCGACCGCCTGGGCAGCGCGCAAGCCGTGGCCGCACGGCGCGAGCAGGTGCGCGAGGCCGGGCGCGCAGCGGGCATCGAATTCGCCTTCGAGCGTATCGAGGTGCTGCCGAACACCGCCGCCGCGCACGACCTCGTGACGTTTGCCGCGAGCCGCGGCAACGGCGCGCAGACCACGGCGCTGATCGACCGCGTGCTCACGGCGTACTTCCTGGAAGGGGAGAACATCGGCGAGCGCGACGTGCTCCGGCGCATCGGCCTCGAATGCGGCCTGGAGCCCGAGAGCCTCGCGGCGCACCTGGCCGCGTCGCAACGTCTCGCGGACCCGGCCGGCCGCCGGGTGGCTTACGCCGACCCACAGGTGAGCGGCGTGCCGTATTTCGTGTTCAACACGGGGTATTCGCTCTCGGGCGTGTATTCGCCCGTGGCGATGGCGAGCGCCATGGCGTTGGCCGTTCCCCATTGAAGACAGGCGAGGAAAGCGCAATGTCACGTGAAGTACCGGTCGCCAAGGTCGACGAACTCGCGCCGGGTCAGCGCAAGCTGGCTTTCGTCGATGGCCGCAGCATCGTGCTGTTCAATATCGACGGCGCGATACACGCGATCGACAATTCGTGCCCGCACAACGGCGCATCGCTTGCCAGCGGTCAGCTGGAGGGTTGCGTGCTGCGTTGCCCGGCGCACGGCCTGCGCTTCGACGTCCGCACGGGCGCGATGCCGGGTGTGGGCGGGCTGAACCTCACGTGTTTCCCGGTGCGCGCCGTCGACGGAAAACTGGTCGTGACCCTCGAAGCTTCCGCTTCGAACCACGGATAGCGCGGCATCCGGAATCGCGGCGTAATCGAACATCTGGTAATTAGGATAGCAAACCATGCAAGGTCTCATGATGCAGCAGCCGCTGCTGGTCGCTTCGCTGCTCAAGCATGCGGAGCGCCACCACAGTACGCAGGAAATCGTTTCGCGCCGCGTGGAAGGCGACATCCATCGCTATCGCTATGTGGATCTTGCGCAGCGCGCGCGCCGCATGGCCAATGCGCTCGCGAGCCTGGCCGTCGCGCCGGGCGAGCGCGTGGGCACGCTGGCGTGGAACGGCTACCGGCACATGGAGCTGTATTTCGCCGTGTCGGGCTCGGGCGCCGTGCTGCATACGCTCAACCCGCGGCTGCATGCCGACCAGCTCGTGTACCTCATCGAGCACGCACAGGACCGCGTCATTTTCTTCGACCTCACGTTCCTGCCGCTGATCGAAAGCGTTGCGTCGCGCGTGACGAGCCCGAAGTTCTATGTCGCGATGACGGACCGCGCGCACATGCCGCGCAATCATGGCCTCGGCTCGCGGCTGCTTCGCTATGAAGATTTGATCGAAGGGCATCGCGCCGATTTCGAATGGCCGCTGCTGGACGAAAACAGCGCCTCGTCGCTGTGCTATACGTCCGGCACGACCGGCAACCCGAAGGGCGTGCTCTACAGCCATCGCTCGACGCTCCTGCACACCTATGCGGCCGCGCTGCCCGATTCGCTGAACTGCTCGGCGCGCGACACGATTCTGCCCGTCGTGCCCATGTTCCATGTGAACGCCTGGGGGCTGCCGTACATCGCCTGCATGGTGGGCGCGAAGCTCGTGTTTCCGGGACCGGCGCTCGACGGCAAGTCGCTTTACGAGTTGATCGAGCAGGAACAGGTCACGCTCTCGGCCGGCGTGCCGACGGTCTGGCAGGGCCTGCTTGCGCACGCCGGGTCGCAGAACAGTTCGTTCTCCTCGATGCGTCGCACGATCATCGGCGGCGCGCCGTGCCCCACGGCGATGACGGCGGCATTCCAGAAAGGTCATCAGGTGGATGTGCTGCACGCATGGGGCATGACGGAGTTGAGCCCCGTTGGCACGGTGTGCAGCTTCAAGGCGCACCAGGTCGCGCTGCCCGAGGCGCAGCGCTATGCGTTGCAGGCCAGGCAAGGGCGCTCGGTGTTCGGCATCGACATGAAGATCGTCGACGCGGCGGGCAAGGAACTGCCGTGGGACGGCTACGCGAGCGGCGACCTGCACGTACGTGGCCATTGGGTCACGAGCGAATACTTTGGCGGCGAGCATGACACGCCGCTGCACGACGGCTGGTTCCCGACCGGCGATGTGTCGAAGATCGACCCCGACGGTTTCATGCAGATCGTCGACCGGAGCAAGGACGTGATCAAGTCCGGCGGCGAATGGATCAGCTCGGCCGACATTGAGAATGTCGCGTGCCTGCATCCCGATGTCGCGACGGCGGTTTGCATCGCCGCGCGCCACCCGAAGTGGGACGAGCGCCCGCTGCTGCTGGTCGTGAAGCGGGCGGGCAGCACGCTCGGTATGGAGGATCTGCTGAATTTCTTCGACGGCCGTGTGGCGAAATGGTGGAAACCCGACGCCGTGCTGTTCGTCGATGCCGTGCCGATTGGCGCGACGGGCAAGGTGCTCAAGAACCAGTTGCGTGAGCAATACGGCGATCACTATTTGCAGGCGCGATAAGGCAAGATTGCAATCACACGATTTCAGTTACGCAAAACCCAAGCAAAACCCAAGGCAATACCCAAAAGCCGCCGGGCCAACCGGAAGGCACCACACGGAGAGAGACAATGAAATTGAAGTTCGGCAGCCTGGCAGCGTTGGCCTTGTTCGCCAGCGCGGCGCATGCGCAATCGTCGGTTACGCTGTATGGCGTGCTCGATAGCGGCTTGCTTTATCAAAGCACGTCGGCGGCAAACTTTTCCGGGACCGCCAAGAATCTGGGACACACCTGGCAGTTGAAGGACGGCGGCATCTATTCGAGCATCTGGGGCTTGAAGGGCAGCGAGGACATCGGCGGCGGCTACAAGATCAACTTCAAGCTGCAAGGGTCGTTCACCTCCAATAACGGCAAGACGGGGCTGTCCGACACGCCGGGCGTGACCGCGGTTTTCAACCAGATCACGACCATCGGCGCGTCGGGCCCGTTCGGTACGATCGACGCCGGCCGCCAGATCATCCCGATGATCTACGCGATGGCCGACACCGACGTGCGCGGCGCGCAGTACTTCGGCAGTATTCTCACGGCGTGGCTGGGATTGAACCAGGCGGCGGGCTGGCCCGGCACGAGCACGAACGCGCCGATCGGCGCGCTCTATGACAGCAACGCGATCGTCTATAACTCGCCGAAATTCTATGGGGCATCGCTCGCGCTCGAATTCGCGCCGGGCGGCGTGCCGGGGCAGTTCCAGGGTGGCACGCGCGAGTCGGCCGTGCTCAAGTACTCGAACTACGGCCTGAACCTTTCCGGCGTGTACTACAGCGGCCACGACACGAACCCGTATCCGGGTACGTATCCGACCACGCCGGCCGTGCCGGCGACGGGCCTGAACAATAACAACTTCTACTATGTCGGCGCGATGTATACGATTAGCGGATTCTCGGTGTCCGCCTCGTTCAGCTCGTCGAACTCGTACAACTCGTTCAGCCATACTTCGTACAACTTCGAAATGATTTCGGGTGGCCTTGGCTACCAGTTCAATCCGGCGTTCAAGATCACGTCGGGCTACTACTACTTGAAGGATCGCAATAATTCAGCGAATCATTCGAGCGAGGTTGCGGTGGGCGCCGAATACAACATCTCGAAGGCGACCAAGGCCTACGCGCAAGTCGGTTATGTCGACAACAAGGGGACCATGAACCAGACGATCATTTACGGCTCGCCGGTCGCGCCGGGCCAGTCCACGACGGCGGCCATGGTCGGCATTCGTCACGCGTTCTGATCCCGACAACCTCAACAAGAAACGGAGTATTCCATGATGAATTCCAGGGTAGCTGGGTTGGTGTTCGCGACGCTGGTCGCGATGGCTTCCATGAGCGCCTGGGCGCAGCCCCAAGCCGCTGCGAGCGATTCCGCCGGCGCGCAAGCGGCATCGGCCATGGCTGCGCCGGGCGCCGCGGCGCCCACCAGCAGGCAGGCCAATCGCGCGCTGCGCCGCAAGGTGTATGCGGCCATCGGCAAGGACAAGTCGATCAACGCAGGCAATATCAGCGTGATCGCCAAAGGCGGCGCCGTGACGTTGAACGGCTCGGTTGCCGATGCGGCGCAGATCGGCAAAGTCGAGGAGATCGCTCGCGGCGTGCCTGGCGTGACGTCGGTGACCAACAAGCTGACGGTGATGAAGTCGTTTGGCGGCATGTGACGTGCCGAGGTGAGAATGCGGCGCGGCAGGGCGTTTGTTTGAGTCCTGCCGTGCTTCATAGGGCAGCGATGGAGCGATTTTCGGGTTGCTCCCCGTTGTTTATCCGGACTGCTTAACGTAGTCCGGAATGCCGACTGGGCTCGCGTGCAGGCGCGAGTCTGGACGTGTGAGTTCGACGTTTGCGTCGGAGCGTTTTGTCGCCGTCTCGCGGGTGCGGGGCGGCGATTTTTTTATGCGGCCACCGCCCGCACCACCATCACCACCCCCACCAAGACAGCCACCAGCCCAACCCCGCGCGCAACCTTTCCTCTCGCCGGTATCAACCTCTCCGCCGTGATCGCCGCGGCAACCAAAGCCATCGCCGGTCGGTCCATCACCCCCGCAACGAGCAGCGCCGCCATCAAATTCCCGCAGCAGCACACGCAATGCCGTCCGAGTCGCGCGCCATGACGCCACGCCGCCCGCGCATCGAACCGCGCATGCGTGCACGAAGGCATTGCCGCACAGCACGCAATCCACCGGCCCTTCCACGCCGTGAACTGCAACACTCCCGCGATCGCAACAACGATTCCGGCCGCGGCAGGCGCCGTATGCGCCAGTGCGGGCGCGGCGACGGCGAGCGCCGCGAGTTGCGCGCCTGCCGCGAACACCAGCAGCCCCGCAACGAGCCACACGAAGAAGTAGCCCGCGCCCGCCAGCGCCGTCAGTGCACCGGCCCGCGCGCCGCTGCCGCCCGCCGCGCCGTCGAGATAGCGCCACAATACCGGGGCGAGCGATGGCAGCATCATCGCCACCATCATCACGTTCCACATGCCGGCAAACGATACGGCGGCGTCGAGCCACGTCTGTCCGCACATCGGCGCCCAGAGCGTCGAGAGCGTCCAGCCGCCGGGCATGGGCGTGCCGCCCATCGCGTCCATCGACGCGCACCAGATGAGCGTCGCCGCCGCACTCGCCGCGAAAATCAGCGACGAGACGCCGAGGAAGATCGCGCGCGCCGTGCCCACGCTGCGTACCGTTTTGCCGACGTTTTCCATGGCGAACCTCAACCTTCGGGGTACTCATCATGCCGGCGCCACCAGATGCCGGCCTCGTTGCGTCCCTTCGGTGCACGGTCGAGCCACTGATACATGCCCCACATGCCGTCCAGGCCGCGCGCGTAGGTCGAATACGTGTGATAGACCACGCCGTCCTCCAGCACGAAGGCGCTCAGGCCGGGCCGGTCGCGCGTGTAGGTGGCCGCATCCGTGCCGCAGCTCGCCGCGAACTGCACGACGGGCTCGGGCGGCGGCGTCATGTCCATCGCATGGCCGCTGCGCGCGTAGTTGTACTCGACATCGCCCACGCGCTGCTGCGCTTCGGTAAACGACACGTTGAAATCGAAGTTGAAGTCATTGCCGCTCGACGACACCCACGGAAAATGCCAGCCCATGCGCTTGCGGTAGGCCAGCAGTTTTGCGAGCGGCGCGCGCGACACCGCCATGAGCCTCACGTCGTGATTCGCCAGATGCACGGCGATGCCGTCGAAGCCGTCCGCGATCGAGGAGCACGACGGGCAGCCCGCCGCGTAGTCCGGCCCGAACATGAAGTGATACACGAGCAACTGCGAGCGCCCTTTGAAGAGATCGGCGAGCGAGGCGCCGCCGTCTTCGGTTTCGAAGCCGTATGCCTTGTCCACCCGCACCCACGGCAGCGCCTGGCGTTGCCGCGCGAGCGCGTCCGAGCGCCGGGTGTGTTCCTTCTCCGTCGCCAGCAGATCGATGCGGGCTGCGAGCCACTCTTCACGTGTTCCTGTTGCATGGGTTGCCATCGCCTGGTCCTCCTATGGATTGACTGTGGCGGCCGCGCGTTGTCCGCGCCGCCGCGCCGTTCGATCAGGGTTCGATTGATCGCCGTGTTAGATTAGGTCCGGGCCGGAACGCGAGGGGAGTGACAAGTGTGGCGGGATTCGCATGAGCATGGATTCGCTGATCACGGCGGCGGCGCGCGCGCTCGCGGCCGGTGACCCGCTCGGGGCGCTCAATCGCGTCGCGTTGCGCGACGACGCGCCCGCGCTCGCGCTGCGCGGCATCGCCATGGCGCAGCTCGGCGACCTCGCGCGCGCCAAGGTGCTGTTGCGCAGCGCGGCGCGCGCCTTCGGTGCGCGCGAGGCCGTGGCCCGCGCGCGCTGCATCGTCGCCGAGGCCGAGATCGCGCTCGCTTCGCGCGATCTCGGCTGGCCGCCGCTCGCGCTCGCCGCGGCGCGGCAAACGCTCGAAACGCATGGCGACCGCCTCAATGCCGCCCATGCGCGCTACCTGGAAATTCGCCGCCTGCTCCTGATCGGCCGTCTCGACGAAGCCGCGCGCATGCTCGCCGAAGCCGATCCCGCACCCTTGCCGCCGTCCTTGCGCGCGGCCCATGAACTGATCGCAGCCGGCATTGCGATGCGGCGCATTCAAACGCAGCCGGCCCGCCGGGCGCTGGCCGAGGCCGGGCGTGCCGCGCGCGAGGCCGGCATCGCGGCGCTGAGCGCGGAGGTGGAGAGCGCGGAGACGCTGTTGCGCGCACCTGCCGCGCGCCTCGTCGCGCAAGGCGAGGCGCGTGTTCTGCTACTGGAGGAGGTCGAGGCGCTGCTCGCCTCGCCAGCGCTTGTCGTGGATGCGTGCCGCTACGTCGTACGCGAGCGCGCCGCGTTGATCGAACTGGCGCGGCGCCCCGTGCTGTTCGTGCTCGCCCGCGCGCTGGCCGAGGCATGGCCCGCCGACGCGCCGCGCGACGCGCTCATCGCGCGGGCCTTCCGCACGAAGCACGCCGACGAGACCCATCGCGCCCGGCTGCGCGTCGAAATCGGGCGCTTGCGCACGCTGCTGCGCGAGGTGGCGGAAATCGGCGCGACGCAACACGGCTTCGCGCTGGCGCCGCGCCACGCGCGCGAGGTGGTCGTGCTGGCGCGCCCGGTCGAGGAGAAGCACGCCGCCGTGCTGGCGTTTCTCGCCGACGGCGAATCGTGGTCGAGCTCGGCGCTTGCGCTCGCGCTCGGCGCGAGCCAGCGCACGGTGCAGCGCGCACTCGACTCCCTCGCGGGGGCGCAGAAGGTGCAGTCGTTCGGCTATGGCCGGGCGCGCCGCTGGACCACGCCGCCTGTCCCCGGATTCGCGACGACCTTGTTACTCCCCGCGCCGCTGCCGGGCGATTAGCATGAACGCCTGTTCTGTTCACTATTCTGTGCCGACGGCAAGGAGGAAGTCATGAAACGAACGACGGCCGAGATTGTTCGCGAGTACGGCCCTTATCCGGGTGTCGAGCAGGTGGGCGGCGTCACCTACGACGGCAAGCAGGTGTGGTTCGCCGTGGGCGAGCGGATCGCCTCGCTCGATCCCGTGAGCGGGCGGCAACTGGGCTCGATCGAGATCGCGGCGCACGCGGGCACGGCCTTCGACGGCCGGCATCTGTTCCAGATTTCCGAAGACCGCATCCACAAGATCGAACCCGAAACCGGCCGCGTGCTCGCCACGATTCCCGCGCCCGGCGGCGGTGGCGACTCGGGGCTCGCGTGGGCGGACGGCACGCTCTGGGTCGGCGTGTACCGCGAGCGCAAGATCCATCAGGTCGATCCGCAGACGGGCGCGATTCTGCGCACGCTCGAATCGAGCCGCTTCGTCACGGGCGTGACGTGGGTGGACGGCGAGTTGTGGCACGGCACGTGGGAAGGCGACGAAAGCGACTTGCGGCACATCGACCCGGACACGGGCGAAGTGCTGGAGCAACTCGACATGCCGCCCGGCACGGCCGTTTCGGGGCTGGAGTCCGATGGCGGCGAGCAGTTTTTCTGCGGCGGCGGCAATACCGGCAAGATTCGCGCGGTGCGGCGGCCCAAGCGCGAAGGCTAGAGCCGAGCGGGCGGGCCGTCGTGGCCCGTTCACCCGCTCGCAGGCCAGGCGTCAGAACGTATAGCTGAGCTTGCCGAACGCGGTGCGCCCGAGCGTGCTATAGCCGTACGCGGTCACATACTGCCGGTTGAACACGTTGGCGAGCGTGGCCGAGAGCGAGAGATGCGCGTTGACCTGGTACGACGCGCGCAGGCTGAGCGTCGTCCACGACGGCAGATAGATCGTGTTCTGCTGGTCGTCGAAGGTCGAGCCGTTGTACAGCAGCGAAAAGCCGGTGCTCAGCGCGTGCAGGTGGAACTCGTCCCACGTGTGGTCCACGCTCAGGCTCGCCGTTTGGCGCGGGCGGCGATTGAGCCAGGTCTGATCGCTCACGTCCTGCGGATTCAGGATGCCGACCGAGAGGCTCACCGGCGTGTACTGGCCGAGCGTGCCTTTGTACGAGAGGTCGATGCCCTGAATATGCGCGCGGCCCACGTTCACGGGCAGGAAGGTCTGCGAGTCGTAGGTGATGAGGTCGTGCACGCGCGTGTCGTACACGGCCGCCGTGAACGTGCCGTACGACGTGGCGGCGTCGAGCGCGGCTTCCACCGAGTCGCTGCGCTCGGGTTGCAGGTTCGGATTCGAGTAGCCGGGGTAATACAGGTCGTTGAACGTCGGCAGGCGGAACGCGTTGCCGTACGACACGCGCGCCGTGTAGACCGGCGTGATCGCCCATGCGAGCGCGACGTTGCCCGTGTTGACCGACTGCCCCTGCACGACCTCGTGGCGGCCCGCGAGAAACAGCGTGAGCGGCCCGAGCGTGGTCGACTGATGCAGCGAGACGGCGGAGTCGTTGCGCGCGGGCACGCCGTTCGGAATGTCCACGGGCAGGAACGCCAGTTCGCGCGTGTAGTCGTAGGCGAGCTTGGTCTCGCCGCTGAGCGGCTGGCCGAACAGCGTGTGCCCGGTTTCCTGGTGCGTGATCGACGTGGAGGTGGAAAAGCGCGTCGAGTCGATCTCGTCGGTGGGAATCGTCGGGTCGTTCGAATAGAGGAACTGACGATCGGTCGCGTAGCCCACGGACTGGTCGAACTGCGTGGTCGGCGTGATGTCGAGATGGAACGCCAGGCCCGTCGTGAGCTGGTTGTCGCGCTGCCGGTCGTTGCCGCCGAGGTTGTCGTAGGAGAGATCGGAGCGGTGGTACAGCGCGAAGGTCGAAATCGACCAGTTGTCGTGCGCGTAGCCGAGGCGCGCGTCCAGGTTCTGCGCGTGATACGGGTTGCGGCCGTTTTCGTGGCCGTAGGCCCACGGCTGTGTCGCGTCGATCCCGGCCGTGTTGTAGTCGTGGAGGCCTAGCGAGTAGGTAAGGCCGCTGAGCGCCGCAAGCGGGCCGGTGGAGGGGATCGTGCCGGAGGTGCGCAACTGCGTGTCGAAGGTCTTGTTCGAGCCGCCGCCGAACGACACCGTGGTCTGGTTCGGCTGATTCGACGCGTGGCGCGTGAAAAGCTGCACAACGCCGCCCACGGCGTCCGCGCCGAACGAGGCGGCGGCGGGGCCGGAGATCACTTCCACGCGGTCGAACGCGCTGGTCGGCAGGTCGGCCCACTCGGCCGTGCCCGTGGTGGAGGAGCCCACGCGGATGCCGTCGATGAACACCGCCACCTGGCTTGCCGACGAGCCGCGAATGCTCACGGCCGAGTAAGCGCCCGGGCCGCCGCTTTGCGAGACGCTCACGCCCGGCAGCGCGGTGAGCGCCTGCGCGATGCTCGGGTCGATGGGGGAGACGCGCTCCAGGTCTTCGCGCGTGAGGACCTGGGTGCTCGCGTAACGCTGGTCGAACGACTGCGGCAAATGCTGCGTGTCGCCCGTCACGAGAATGTTGGGCAGCGTGGCGTCGTCGTCGGGCTGCCGGGTTGGCGCGGACGATGCGCCGGCCGCATGCGCGGCTTGCCATGCGCAGGCCAGCACGGCGGACGTGAGAACGAGATGGCGGAACTTCATGAGGCGGTGGCTGGAAACAGCTCCTGAATACGGGCTGTCCGTGCAACGGGCGACCGCCCACCTGGATGGGCGGCGCTTGCGCATTGGGGCACCCCGCCCGCTGCGGCTGCTGGACTCGGCTGATGGCAGGTCTCCTGGCTTGCGGGTCGACGTCCGCTGCCGGCCTTCCCGGTTTCCCAGTGGCCTGCTCTGGCATGGACTCGCCGTTCACAGTTGCGGGGGCAGCCGCAGTCTCACACTGCGTTCCCTTTTGATCCCGTCGCCGGGAACCATCAGCGCGCAAGGGTAATGGCCGCGTATTCGGCGCGTCAACCATTCGTGCGCGGGGTGTGGCGAAAATGCCCGGTTTGGCCTGCGCCACGACTTCCGCTATGCTTTCAATTGCTTTTCGCGCGGCGGGCCTCGTCCCGGTCGCGGAAAGTGCAACACGAGCGGAACGCAGCAGGGAAGCCGGTGGGAATCCGGCACGGTCGCGCCACTGTGACTGGCACGCGGCAACGCGCCAGAAGTCAGACCTCGCTACGTTCTTTCCACGACGCAAACCAGGGCGCGTAACCCGAGGAGCCGTTCATGCACACCCCCATCTCACCGAGCGACCGGGCAGCCCGGCCGCGACCGCCTGGCGCCGCACGCGGCCAAAAACCGCACGCTGCGGGGCGCGGGTCCGCCCTGTCATAGCGAGCCGGATTACGACGTTTCAGACACCTCGCCGCGCAGAGCGAGGGCTGACAACGCTCGTCCGTACCCCTCCCCACAACGAAAAAGAGCGGACTCCGCCATGAATAAAACTCCCTTCACCGTCCTCGGCGGGACGGTACTGGCATTCGCAAGCACCGGCGCGTCGGCGCAGGAAATGACGCTGTATGGCGAGATCGACGCGAGCGTCGCCTACGTGAGCGACGTGGGCGGCCGCGCGCAATATCGCGCGGGCTCGGGCCTGATCGACGGCAGTTTCTGGGGCCTGCAAGGCAAGGAAGACCTGGGCGGCGGCAATGCCGCGGTCTTTCGCCTCGAACGCGGCTTCTCGGTCACGAGCGGCGAGTCCGTCGACGACCACCCGTTCTACGTGGGCCTCGCGTCGGAGCGCTTCGGCGCGCTCACGCTCGGCCGCCAGTACGACACGATGCACGACTATTTCGCGCCCTACGTGCTCACCGGCGGCACGGGCGGCACCACCTTCGCGCATCCGTTCGACAACGACAACGCCAACAACTCGTGGCTCGCCTCGAACGCCGTGAAGGTTGCGAGCGCAACCTATGGCGGCTTCAGCGCCGGGGCGATGTATGCGTTCTCGAACACGGCGGGGCGCTTTGCGCAAAACCGCGCCTACGGCTTCGGCGCCCATTTCGACGGCGGGCCGTTCAATGCGGGTGTGGCGTGGATGCATCTCGACGGGCGCGGCGAGTCGCCGCTGGGCGCGTACGACACGTCGGTGCTGCCGGGCGCGGGGCTCGTGCCGACCGAAGTCGCGGTGCAGCGCGAAGACATGATCGGCGCGGGCATGAGCTATGTGCTCGGCGATGTCACGCTGGGCGCGGCGTGGTCGCGCTCGATCCGCTCGGGCATGAGCGAGGCCGAAGGCGGTGGGCCGCTGCCATCCGGCGCGTTCAGCAACTACGAAGTCAACGCCGTGTGGCAGGCCACGCCCGCTCTTTCGCTGGCGGGCATGTACGCGTACACCGGGGCTTCCTCGGCCAATGCGGCGCACTGGCATCAAGGCGCGGTGCAGGCCGTCTATCAGCTTTCGAAGCGCACCGACGTGTATAGCGAGGCGGTGTATCAGCGCGCGTCGTCAGGGGCGCTCGCGATGATCAACACCTGCGACGCGTCGGGCGGGCGCAACCAGCTGCTCGTGGCGGCCGGTGTGCGGCACCACTTCTGATGCGGCGCGATCAGCCAACCTGCCGCGCCGGTCCGCCGCGCGAACCGCATGGGTGCATGACATGAGAACCGTGGACAACGAAGCCGTGACGCGGCTGCTGGGCGAACTCGAAGCCGGCAGCGACGACTGCTGGGATGTGTATGAGGAAGTGGGGCGCATCGTGGTGGCGCGGCTCGTCGAGAGCGACTGGCGCGCGCTTCAGGACATCGCGCAGGCATGGATGGCGAGCGCCGCCGAGCAGGGGCGGCTTGCCGACACGCCGCCCGCTTCGCGCGACTACGAGACGAACGAGGCGCGCGCGAACGAGGCCGACGCGGTGCTGTGCTCGGTGATCGTGAGCGCGGTGTTCGGCGCGCCGCCCGTGCGGCATTGAGGCGGCGCGCCATCCGGTCACTCGTCGCTCAAGGCATTACGATGCAGAGAGCTTGATGGCAACGCCGGTCGAGGAATACACGGGCGTCGCCTTGAAGCCGTCCACCGTGACCGTTGCGAACTTCACCGACGCGCCGCTGCCGTCGATCACGTCGATCGTGTCGCCGGCCTTCGGCGTGTAGCCGTTCACGAACTTCACGTGCAGCGTGCCGCCCGCCACCGTGAGCTGGCCGCCCACGCGCAGGCGTCCGCCGCCGTTGCCGTCGAGGTCGAGTTCGAGCGTCGTGTTGTCGAGCTGCGTGTATTTGCCCGTGACCGTCAACGGCGCGCTCGTCGCCACGCTCACGCTGCCGCCGCTGCCCACGTACACGTCACCCTTGCCGAAGGCCGTGGCCGATGCGGCCGCGAGCACGCCGCCGCCCACCTGCGAGCCGCCCGTATAGCTGTTGTTGCCCGCGAGCGTGAGCGTGCCGCTGCCTGCGAGCGTGAGCTTGCCCGAGCCGCCGATGTCGTTGCGCCAGGTGTCCGCGGCGTTGAAACCGCCCTGCGAGGCATCCATCGAAACGGCCACGTTGCCGTTGAATGCGCCATAGCCGTCGGCGGCGCCGAACATGTTCAGGCGGCCCCAGCCTTCGGCGTCGTCCATCACCGGGTAGCCCGAGGCGATTTCCGTGGTCTTGAGCACGACGCGGCGCTGGTCGGCGCTCAGGTACGGAAAGCGCGTTTCGAGCAGCACTTCCGCGCCCTTGGGCACCACGGGCGGCGCTTCGGTCGATTCGATCTGGCCGAAGCCGAAGGTCATGCGGCGCGCAAACGCCGACTTGTTGGTCGCGTAGTCGGCAAAGCGGTCCGTCGTCGCCGTGCCCGAATGCGCGTAGCTCGCGAAGCTCGTCGCGTCCGTGCTGGTGGCCTGCATGAGCGCGCTGTGCGCCTGCGCGTAGGCCGCGCTCTTGAGCGTGGCGTTCGCGGGGTCGTAGAGATTCGCGGCGGTGGCGGCGAGCGCGAACATGCGCCCGCCGATCACGTCGAGCGGCGAATGCATGCCCGCGAGAATGCGGTTCTCGCCGAGTTCGAGACCGCGGCTCGCCATTTCCTGATAACGCTCGGGCACGAGATACGCCATCGTCATCGCGTCGCGCATGGCTTCGGCCTCGTGGCCGCTGATAAAGCCGCCGTCCGTCGAAGGCGTCGTGCTAATGGCCGGTACGAGCGTGGGATCGACCACGACGCTCGTGCTCCAGCGGAACGGCCGCGCGTACTTGTAGAAGCGCTTGGCGGGCTCGGTGGAGGCGTTGTTGCCCATCGTGTTGAGCAGGTCGACCACCTTGCCGAAGGTCGCGTTGCTCGTGCTGCCCACGCCGATGTTGTTGCCCGAGTCGTTGTAGAGCACCGAAGTCGCGTTCGCGGGAATCGAGGTGATGCTCGTGGTTTGCTGCGCGGCGGCGCGCCAGGCGGCGGTGAGCGGGCCCATGCCGTCGGTCACGCTGTAGCCCTTGCCGCGGCGGTCGTCGTAGTAGGCCGCGTCGGCTTGCGCCTGGGTGCGCTGGGTCGTTGCGCTCACAACGTACTGGACGTTCGCGTTGAGCACCGTGCTGTTGAGGATCGTGCCGTTGGGCGTGCCGTCGGTTGGCACGCCGGTCCACGTCGATTGCACGACCGCGGGGAACGCACCGTTCGCGGGCGCGGACACGCCGGCGTCCACGAGCAGCGTGAGCGGCTGCCAGAGGTCGAGAAAGCGCGCCACCACGCGCACGCCGCCGTTGGTCGCGAGCGTGGCGTAACGGGCGTCGCCGCGCTGGTTGGTCGCGATGGTATCGACGAAAGCGGGCACGTCGGGAATCGGCGCATTGTCGGCGAAGCCGGGGTCGGCGGGCGGCGCCGGAATGGCGGCGCTGGCGGCGGGGTCGCCGTTGCCGCCTCCGCAGGCGGCCAGCGCGGCAATGCTGGAGAGCACTGCGAGGCGCAGCGGCAGCGGAATACGGGGGCGTGATGCGGACATGCTGGGGCTCCGTCGTCGTGGTGAATCGATTTCGATGGCGGCGGATTATGATTACGTTTGATTACTCCCTAATTACTGATTTATTACGCTACGGTTAAGCGGCGGCTGAATTGCCGTGGTTGCGCCTGCGCATGCCTTGCTTCGGGATGGCCGGATTTGTCACCCTCATGGCCGCTGCGCGCAATCATGCGGAGTCCGAACAGGTGTGCCGCAAGCGCGGGAAAGTACTCAGGTTCGCGGACTACGATCGCCCTGCCGATCGTAGTATTCTCTAGCGACGCGGACCCGCGGCACGTACGACGGGCTACAGGGAGGGTCACGCGATCCAGTACCCCGATAAAGAGGAGAGGTTGAATGAAGTTGTCGAAGCTCCTGCTTACCAGCGCGCTTGCCGCATCGGCGCTTGGATTCACCGCGGTCGCCGCGCATGCCGAAGATCTGCTGGATTCCGTCAAACAGGCCGGGGTGCTCAAGATCGGTCTGGAAGGCACCTATCCTCCATTCGATTCGCGTGACAGCAAGGGCGAACTCGTCGGCTTCGACGTCGATGTCGCGAAGGCCGTGGCGGCCAAGCTCGGTGTGAAGCCCGAGTTCATTCCCACCGAGTGGAGCGGCATTATCGCGGCGTTGCAGGCGGGCAAGTTCGACGTGATCGTCAACCAGGTGACCGTCACGCCGCAGCGCCAGCAGGCGCTCGACTTCAGCCAGCCGTATACGTACTCGGCGGCCCAGCTTATCCAGCGCGCCGACGACAAGCGCGAATTCAAGACGCTCGACGCATTCAAGGGCGACAAGAAGCTCGGCGTGACGCTCGGCACCAACTACGACCAGATGGCGCGCGCCGTGCCCGGCATCAACGTGCAGACCTATCCCGGCGCGCCCGAGAAACTGCGCGACCTGGCCGCGAAGCGCATCGACGCGACGATGGACGACCGCCTGATGCTGCCGTACATCATCAAGACCTCGAACCTGCCGCTGCGTCCGGGCGCCGTGTTGCCGGGCGCCGATCAGGAAATGGCCATTCCGTTCCGCAAGGGCAATCCGAAGTTCGAGAAGGCGATCAACGACGCGCTCACCTCGCTCAAGCAGGACGGCACGCTCAAGAAGATCTCCATGCAGTGGTTCGGCCAGGACGTGACGCAACCGCTCGCGCATTAACGTCTTCGTCCGCATTCTCGCCACGCGCGCCGGCCGCATCGACGGCCGGCGCGCCTAGGCACAATCCCTTCCGAACGCCCTCCGTGGTTCGCGCGCAGCCGGTCGACATGCGCATGCGCCCGCCGCTATTCCCGTGGTTTACACTTCAGCCACCGCAAGACCGGAGCTTGCCGCCGCGCTGAAAGCAGCGTTCGCCGGCGGGTTCTCCTTCATCGACTGCCAACGCCATTTCCATGCCGCGATTCGACCCGCCCGCCACCGCCAGTTTGCCGCGTTCGCGCGCATTCGACCTCAATACGCCGCAAGCGCTGGCGCTCGCCCGCGTGCTCGTGCCCTGCCTCTTCGGGCTCTATTCGCTGTGGCTTGGCGCTGATGCGAACTGGGACCTCTACAACTATCACCTGTATAACCCGTTCGCCTGGCTCAACGGCAAGCTGCAAACCGATCTCGCGCCCGCGGGCATGCAGTCGTACTTCAATCCGCTGCTCGACGTCACGTACTACCTCGCTAACCTGTATCTGCCGTCGCGTGTCGTCGGCTTTGCGATGGGCGCACTGCATGGCCTGAGCTTCGTATTCCTCTTGAGCATCGCGCGAGCCGCGTTGCCGGACCTGCCGCAAAACCAGCGTTACCGCGTGCCGCTGCTGCTCGCGCTGGCCGGTTGCCTCACGGCGAATTTTCTCTCGGTGCTCGGTAATTCGATGGGCGACGACACGACCGCGCTGTTCGTCCTCGCGGCGCTCTCGATGCTCGTGGCGAACTGGGGCAGCCTGCACCAGCGCAGCGTGTACGCCGTGGCGCTCGTGTCATGCAGCGGTTTGCTGGCGGGTTTTGGCGTCGGGCTCAAGCTGACGAATGCCGTGTTCGCGGTGGCGATGTGCGCGGGGCTGCTGTTCTATCCGGGCGGCGTGTTCCTGCGCATCCGGCTCGCTTTCCTGTTTGGCGTCGGCGTGCTGGTGGGTTTTGCCGTGACGGGCGGTTACTGGATGTCCCATATGTGGGAGACCTTCGGCAATCCGCTGTATCCGCAGTTCGGCGCGCTGTTTCCGGACCCGCTCGTGCGCGCCGACGCAATCGCGGACACGCGCTGGCGGCCGCACGACTGGATCGAAACCGCGCTCTGGCCGTTCGTTTTTGCGCACGACTCGAAGCGGGTGGGCGAAGCGTCGATCCGGCAAATCATCTGGCCGATCGTGTACGTGCTGTTCTGGCTGTGGCTGATCGTGAGCGTCGTGCGATGGGTCGCGCCGCGCCGCGAAGGCAACCCGCTGCGCACGCGCGCGCGCTTCGTGGTCGTGTTCGTCGCGATCGGCTATCTCGTGTGGATGCAGTTGTTCAGCATCTACCGCTATATCGTCGCGATCGAGGTGCTCACGCCGCTGGTGGTGTGGATCCTGCTGCATCAGTTGCTGAGCGCTCGCGCGGCTTCGCGTGTGGCGGGCGGGTTGATTGCGCTCGCAACGGTCGTGGTGGTGGCGGGCGGCGCGGGAACGTGGGGCCACGAAGGCTGGGCGGACCCGCTATGGCACGCCGAGCGACCCGCCATCGCGCAACCGGCGCAAACGACGGTGGTGATCGCCACGACGCGTGCGCGCGCCTGGGGCTGGATCGCCGCGCTGTTCCCGACCGACGTGGCGTTCACGCAGATCGACAGCAGCTTTCCGGCGACGCCCGCCTTCGACGCGCGCATGCGCGAACTGGCGCGCACGCGCGGCGGCCCGATCTATGCGCTCATCGACGGCGAGCACAACTGGCGCGTCGATACGCTGGCGGGGCTGAACGCCACGGCCGGCAATCTCGGGCTCACGCGCAGCGAGCGCGGGTGCGCGGCAATGCGCTGGGCCGTGACGCGCTTGCGGCTGCACGCCTCGGTCGTGCCGGGAACGCAGCCGGGCGAGCAGTGCGCGCTGGGCCTGCGCGCCGATGACGTGCGCGACACCGACGCCGAAAATCGCGCCGATCGCGAAGCGGCGGCGGCGATGTTCGAGCGCCACGGCTTCACGCTCGACGCACCAGGCTGTGCGCCGTACCGCGCGGGCATCGGCAAGGGCGTGCTCGTGTATCAGTGGTGCCGGCTGTCGCTGCGCGGTGCCCAGTGATGACGTGATGCCCGCGCGGCGACAGCCTTGCCCCGACTCACCTCACTACCCGACTACCGCGCCGCCTGCGTGCGCGTGCGCAGTTTCGCGACTTCGGCCACGCCCACCGCGCCCGCCTTGTTGTTCCAGCCCGCGCGCACGAACGTGAGCACGTCGGCGATCTGCTTGTCGCTCAGGACATCGGCATAGGCGGGCATGGGGTAGGGGGCGGGCACGCCCTGGATCACGAGGTCGCGGGTGCCGTTGAGCGTGACGTTGATGAGCGACGACGCGTCTTTCTCCAGCACGTTCGGATTGCCCGCGAGCGGCGCGAACATCGGCGCGAAGCCGCGCCCGTCGGCGCCGTGGCAATGCATGCAGTACGCCGTGTACACGCGCGCGCCCGCATCGTTGGCCGGGCGCGAGAGCGAGACCTTGGTGGTCTGCGCATCGTAGGCATAGGCCGGGCCGCCGTCGCCGCCCGCCGCCGGCAGCGACTTCAGGTACAGCGCGATGGCGTTGACGTCCGTATCGTTCATGGCCTGGGTGCTCTTGTTGATGACGTCGGTCATCGCGCCGAATGCCGAGGCGTGCTGGTTCGCGCCGGTCTTGAGGAACTGCGCGAGATCCGCCTCGCTCCAGCGCCCGAGGCCCGTGTTGTGCTCGCCGGTGAGGTTCGAGGCGTACCAGCCGTCGAGCAGCGCGCCCGTGAGCCACGCGCCGCCGCTTTCGTCGAGCGCCTTCTCGTTGAACCCCACGCCGCGCGGCGTATGGCACGAGCCGCAGTGGCCGAGACCCTGCACGAGATACGCGCCGCGATTCCACGCCACATCCTTGCCCGGCTTGTCGCGATACACCGCCTTGTCGAGGAAGAACGCATTCCAGATCTTGAGCGGCCAGCGCATGTTCATCGGCCACTTGATGTCGGCGTCGCGGTTGGTCTGCTTGACCGGCTGCACGCCCTGCATGAAGTACGCGTAGAGTGCGGCCACGTCTTCGTCGCGCACCTTCGCATACGAGGGATAGGGCATGGCCGGGTAGAGATTGTGGCCGTCCTTCGCCACGCCTTCGCGCATGGCGCGCGCGAAGTCCGCTTGCGTGTAGCCGCCGATGCCCGTGTCCGGGTCCGGCGTGATGTTGGTCGTGTAGATGCGGCCAAGCGGCGTGGTCATCGGCAGGCCGCCCGCGAACGGCTTGCCGTGCGGCGCGGTGTGGCAGGCCGCGCAGTCGCCCACGGCGGCGAGATAGGCGCCGCGCTGGATCGTGGCGGCGTCGGCCGCGGGGGCGGCAGCGAGCGCGGGGCGTGCGCTCACGCAGGCGAGCGCCGCGAGGGCGAGCGCACCGCCTGCGCCGCGCGAGAACAAGCGGCGCAGGCCGCGGCTGCGTTGGGGGCGGCTTTGGGAGGCGTTGATCGTTTTCATCGTGGTTCGCTCCCTCAAGCCGACTTCGCGGTCGCGCCCGCGTTGATGAGTTGCCGGCCCACGGGCAAATGCCGCAGACGCTTGCCCGTGGCCGCGTAAATCGCGTTCGCCACGGCCGGGATGACCGCCGAGGTGCCGGGCTCGCCGATGCCTCCGGGGGCTTCGGCGCTCTTCACGATATGCACGTCGATTTGCGGAGCCTGGTCGATACGCATGATCCGGTAGTCGGTGAAGTTGGTCTGCGCGACGCGTCCGCGCTCGATCGTGATCTCCCCCCACAGCGTTGCCGTGATGCCGAAGATGACGCCGCCTTCGATCTGCGCCTCGATGGTTTTGGGGTTGACGGTCATGCCGCAATCCACGGCGCACACCACGCGGTTCACGCGCACCTCGCCGTCGTCCACGCTCACGTCCACGACCATCGCGAGGAAGCTGCCGAACGCATGCATGACCGCCACGCCGCGCCCCTGGCCCTTCGGTGACGGCGGTCCCCAGTTCGCCTCGCGCGTGGCCACGTCGAGCACGTTGAGCGCGCGCGGCGACTTGCCGAGCAGGTTGCGCCGGTAGGTGACGGGATCGGTTTTCGCGGCCACGGCCAGTTCGTCGATGAAGCTTTCCACGACGAAGGTGCCGCGCGTCGGTCCCACGCCGCGCCAGAACGCCGTGGGCACGGCGCGCGGCTCCTGGCGCACGTATTCGATCAACTGGTTCGGCAGGTCGTAGGGCAGGTCCGCCGCGACCTCCACGGCGTCGGGGTCCACGCCGTGCTGGAACGCGGGCGGCGCGAAGCGCGCCATGATCGACGAGCCCGCGATGCGGTGCTGCCAGGCCACGGGCTTGCCGTTCGCGTCGAGCCCGGCCGAAATGCGGTCGTAGTAGTACGGCCGGTACATGTCGTGCTGAATGTCCTCTTCGCGCGTGTAGAACACCTTGACCGGCACGTCGAGCTGTTTGGCAATCTTCAGCGCCTGGGCGATCGCATCGACTTCGAGCCGCCGCCCGAAACCGCCGCCGAGCAGATGGTTGTGCAGCGTGACCTGCTCGGGCTTGAGGCCTGTGACAGCCACGGCTGCATCCACGGCGCGCGTGGGCACCTGGGTGCCCACCCAGATTTCGCAGGCGTCGGGGCGCACATGAACCGTGCAGTTGATCGGCTCCATCGTTGCGTGCGCAAGGAACGGCTGCTGGTAGACGGCTTCGATGTGCGTCTTCGCCGTGCCCAAAGCCTGTTGCACGTCGCCTTCCTTGCGCGCAACCGCGCCTTGGCGCTGCGAGGCGCTCGCGAGATCGCCCACGATCTGCTGCATCGACACGTTCGCGCCCGCGCCTTCGTTCCACTCCACGACGAGCGCCGCCGCGCCGCGTTTGGCGGCCCACGTATGCGCGCCGATCACGGCCACGGCGTTGTCGATCTTCACGATGCGCGTGACGCCGGGAATCTGCTTCGCATGCGTGTCGTCGACCTTCGCGAGCGTGCCGCCGAACACGGGGCAGTTCACGATGGCCGCGTAGACCATGCCTGGCAGGCGCACGTCGAGACCGAACAGCGCCGTGCCGTCCACCTTCTCGGGCGAGTCGAGCCGCCCGGTCGGCTTGCCGACCAGCGTGAAGTTTTTCGGGTCCTTGAGCGCGACCTTCTGCGGCACGGGCAGATGCACGGCCGCATCCACGAGCTGACCATAGGCCGCGCGGCGGCCGCTCGCATCGTGCAGCACCTCGCCCGCCCTGGCGTGGCAGGTGGCCGGATCGACCTGCCATTGCTGCGCGGCCGCCTGGATCAGCACGGTGCGCGCCGCCGCGCCCGCTTCGCGCATGGGCTGCCAGGCGTAGCGGATCGAGGTCGAGCCGCCCGTGAGCTGACCGCCGAGCAGCGGGTCGGTGAAGAGCTTCGCGTTGGGCGGCGCGTGATCGATCGTCACGCTGTCGAGCGGCACTTCCAGTTCTTCCGCGATCAGCATGGGGATCGACGTGTACACGCCTTGCCCCATCTCCACCTTCGAGACGATCAGCGTGACCTTGCCCGCACGGTCGATCTGGATGAATGCGTTCGGCTCGAACACGCCGTCCTGGGGCGCTTCGTTGCCGTCGCCGCCGACTACGGATCGACGCGTCTGAGCATCGCCCTGCGCGCCGGCCGAAAAGCTGATGCCGAGCAGCAGGCCGCCGCCCGCCGCCGCGCCGAGCTTGATGAAGGCGCGGCGCGAGAGCGCTGCGCTCGCGCCGGGTGCGTTGCGCCGGGGCGCGCCATTCTGTGCATCGAGGAGGCCTTGTGACATCTCACGCCTCCTTCGCGGCTTGCTTGATGGCCGCGCGAATGCGGGTGTAGGTGCCACAGCGGCAGATGTTGCCGGCCATGGCCGCGTCGATGTCGGCATCGCTCGGGTTCGGGTTCGCGGCAATGAGCGCCGCCGCCGACATCACCTGCCCCGACTGGCAGTAGCCGCACTGCACCACGTCGACCTCGCGCCAGGCCTTCTGCACCTTCTGCCCGGCCGGGGTCGCGCCCACGGCCTCGATGGTCGTGATCTTGCGGCCCGCCACGGCCGCGACGGGCAACACGCACGAGCGCGCCGCCTCGCCGTCCAGGTGCACCGTGCACGCGCCGCACTGCGCGATGCCGCAGCCGAACTTCGTGCCGGTCAGACCGACGATGTCGCGCAGGACCCAAAGCAGCGGCATGTCGGGCGGCGCATCGACTGTATGCGTTTCGCCGTTGATGGTTAGCGTTGTCATGGAACGGCTCTCCGAAAGTGGGGATTTGTCGTTTTGAGTGGCTAATCGCAGGCCGTGCGCGCCGGCTGTTCCGCCATGAAAGCTAATGGAAATCGCCGTGTGCGCGCCGTCCTGCAATAACCGGCTGAGTGTAGCGCCGCCTTTAAATACGTGCAGAAGACCGGCCGTGCGCGGGTGCGGTCGCCAAACGTTGCGCCTCGACGCGCGCTGGTTTGCTAACGACATGCGCCGCTGGCCGCTCCTGAAAATTCGCCTTGACTTCTATTTAGATGATGACTAGCATCTAAATCAATCGCAACACGGGCAACACGCACTACACGGAGCGCTGCACATCATGAGGAAATCGAGGGCCGAAACCGCCGAAACGCGCCGCCGCATCGTGGAAGTCGCAGCCGATGCATTCCGGGCCAACGGCATCCACGCCACGGGGCTCGCCGACGTGATGGCCGCCGCCGGTCTTTCGCATGGCGGTTTCTACCGGCACTTCGAGTCGAAGGAGCAACTGGTGGCCGAAGCTTGCGAAGCGGGGCTGGCGGGTATTGTCGAGTCGCTCGAAGCGGCCGCGCATGGCCGCGAGGGCGAGGAGGGCTTCAACGCCCTGGTCGACGCCTATCTGTCCACGGCCCATCGCGATGCACCGGCGAACGGTTGCCCGTTTGCGAGCATGGGCAGCGAACTGGCGCGCTCGGACGACGCCACGCGGGCGGTGGCGTCGCGCGGGTTCGACGAACTGGTCGAGATGCTGGCGAAGCGCACGGCCGCACCGGATGCACCGGATGCATCGGAAGCGCCGCTGGACCGCTCACGCGCGGCGTTCGCCGTGGCGGCCATGGTCGGCGCGCTCACGATGTCGCGCATCATTGCGGACCCCGAAGCGTCTGCGTCGTTGCTTGCGGACGTGAAGCAGCACATCGAAACGATTTGATTGACGAAAGTCGCCAACACCTGGCGATTCGCTTTACCTTGAAATGTGCATATGCACTTGTCAATGTTCATCTAACCCGACTGGAGGGATTCATCATGCAACAGCGTAAGTTTCTGATCACCGGCGCCACCGGCAAGACCGGCGTGCATACGGTCAACATCCTTCTCGAAGCCGGCCATGCGGTGCGCGCGATGGTCCACAAGGAAGACGAGCGCAGCGCGGCGCTGCGCGCGGCCGGCGCCGAGGTGGTGGTGGGCGACCTGCTCGATCACGACGACCTGATCCGCGCCACGTCGGGCATGGACGGCGCGTATCTCTGCTATCCGGTGCGTCCCGGCTTCATTCAGGGCACGGCGTATTTCGCCGACGCCGCGCGCCGCGCCGGTCTCGAAGTCGTCGTGGAAATGTCGCAGATTTCCGCCCGCGAAGACGCGAAGAGCCACGCGGCGCGCGATCACTGGATCGCGGAACGCGTGCTCGACTGGTCGGGCGTGCCGACCGTTCATATCCGCCCGACGTTCTTTTCCGAATGGCTCGTTTTCCCGTGGGTGCTCGACACCATCGTGAAGGAAGGCGCCATCACGCTGCCTTACGGCGCGGGCCGCCACGCGCCGATTGCCGCCGAGGACCAGGCGCGCTTCATCGCGGCGGTTCTCATGCAACCGTCCGCGCATATCGGCAAGACCTACACGCTTTGCGGGCCGGTCGAACTCGACCACCAGGGCATTGCCGACGAAATCGGCAAGGTGATCGGCCGCAAGATCGTGTATCGCCCGTCCACGCTCGAAGCGTATCGCGAACACTTGCAGCAATACGATCTCCCGGAGTTCGCGATCCAGCATTTCATCGAAGTCGCCGTCGATTACCAGAACGGCGTATTCAAGGGCACCGACTCCATCATCGAATCCGTTACCGGAAAAGCGCCGCAAACGGTCGAAGCGTTCGTGCGCGCCAATCGCGATCTCTTTCAGGCTTGAAGCCGTCCATCCTTTCACTCCACTCGTTCAGGAGATTCAAAATGAAGATCAGGAATTCCGTTGTGTTCGTGACCGGCGCGAGCCGCGGCCTTGGCCTTGCTTTCGCGCGTGAAGCGCTCGCGCGCGGCGCGGCGAAAGTGTATGCGGGCGTGCGCAACCCGGATGGTTTTCATGAGCCCGGCATCGTTGCGGTGAAGCTCGACGTGACGGACCCGGCCTCCGTCGCCGCCGCCGCGCAAATCGCCTCCGATGTCACGCTGCTCGTGAACAACGCCGGCATTGCGGAAGTCAGCGAGTCGCCCGTCGCGCAAAACGTGGAGGAACAGGCGCGGCGCATCTTCGAGACGAACTTCTACGGCGTGATGCGCACGAGCGCCGCTTTCGCCGCGCAGCTTCCCGGCGACGGCAACGGTGGCGTCATCAACGTGCTTTCCGACGTGACGTGGCGCTCCGTGCCGTTCCTCGCGCCGTACTCGGCTTCGAAGGCGGCGGCGTGGAGCTACACCAACAATCTTCGGCTTCATTTGAAGGCGAGACAGATCGGCGTGGTTGGCGTGCACGTGGGCTTCGTGGATACCGACCTGACCAAAGACTTCGACGTGCCGAAAGCCGACCCCGTGGATGTCGTTCGTCAGGCGTATGACGCGCTCGAAGCGGGCGAGAGCGAAGTGCTTGCCGATGCGGGCAGCCGCGAATTGAAGGCGTCGCTTTCGGCGACGGTGCCGGGCTATATCGATCCCGACGTTCTGCGGGCATAGGCGCGTGAACAGGCGCTAGTCGTCCCTCGGCAGATACAACTCGGCGTCGAGCCCGGCGATACGCCCGTCCACCACGCGATTGCGCAGCACGAGCGTGCCGCCGTGCGCGGCCGCCACGCTGCGCGCGATCGTGAGGCCGAGGCCGGTGCCGCCGGGCGCGTCGGCTGCGCGTGGCGCAATGCGGAAATACGGCTCGAATACGCGCTCCCGCATCGCGTCATCGGCAATGCCGGGGCCGCGGTCGCCGATCACCACGCGCACGCCGCGCCCCTCGTCGCTCACGCTCACCGCCGCTTCGCCGCCGTAGCGTATCGCGTTGTCGAACAGGTTTTGCAGGCAGCGCTTGAGGTTGCGCGCGAAGCCCGGCACGGGCGCGCGCACGCTGCCGGTGACGCTCGCGCGATGGCCCTGTTCGCAGGCGTCCGCGGCGAGTCCTTCGAGCATGGAGGCGAGGTCGATGCGCTGGCGCGGCTCGGTGATCTCGACGCCCTGCACGGCGTCGAGCGTGGCGCGCACCATGCCCTCCATCTCTTCCAGGTCGCCGCGCAGGCGCTCGCGCCATGCGGGGTCCGGCAGCATTTCCGTGCGCAAACGCAGGCGCGTGAGCGGCGAGCGCAAGTCGTGCGAAACCGCGCTCAGAAAGCGCGTGCGCGCGGCGAAGCTCTCGATCAACTGCTGCTGCATGGCGTTGAACGACTGCGCCGCGTTGCGCACTTCGCGCGGCCCCGCCTGCGGCAAGGGCGCGCGGTAGATGTTGCGCCCGAGCGATTCGGCGGCCGCCGCGAAACGGCGCAGCGGCGCCAGCGCGAAACGCACCGCGACGAAGGCGATCAGGCAGATGGCCGCGAAGCGAATCAGATAGATGCGCAGCAGGTAGTCGAGCACGAGCGCGCCGCGCTCGGTGTGCATGCCCGCCTGACCTTCGTTCGCGCGGATGTCGAGCCATCCCTGGCCGGGCACTTCCACCTGCACGTGGAAGACGCCGGTGGGCATGCGCGAATCGAACAGGCTCAGCACGCCGGTGCGGCGCTGCTCGTCGTCGCGCACCTGGGCGCTGATGAGATGCACGCCGATGGGCTCGCCAAGGCGCTTGCGGATCACGCCCGCGATCAGTTCGGCGGTGGCGCGCTGCGCGAGCGACAGCGTGACCGGAACCGGTTGCGGCGCGCCCTCGATCCATTGCAGGCGATAGCGGTCGTCGCCGAGCGTGGCGACGATCGCTTCGCGCGTGGCGGCGTCGGGCGCGTGCTCGACGAGGCGCACCGTATCGGCAAGCCGGCTGCCGAACAGGCGCGCGGGAATTTCCAGCGTGCGGTTGTCGTGCGTCTCGAACCAGATCGTGCTGGTCAGCAACTGACCCGCGAACATGCCCGCCGCGAGAATCAGCACGAGGCGGCCGTAGAGGGTGTCGGGCCACAGCCGCAGCCTCGAAGCGTATTGCGCGAGCCGCCTCACGTTTCGTACCCGACGTCCGCCACGAGCATGTAGCCCTCGTTGCGCACGGTGCGGATGAGCATGGCCTCGCGCGCCGAGTCCCCCAGGTGCTGGCGCAGGCGGCTCACGCACACGTCGATGGCGCGGTCGAGCGGCGTCAGGCTCTTGCTGAACACCTGGTCGAGCAGAAACTCGCGCGAGAGCGGCCGGTTCGGATGATCGAGCAGGGTGCGCAGCGTGCGGTAGTCCGAGCCGCCGAGCGAGACGACCACGCCCTCGGGCGAGCGCATCTGCTTCATGCGCGTGTCGAGACGCCAGCCCGCGAAGGTGATGAACGCGTTCGCGTCGGCCGCGCGCGCGCCCGGCACGGCGCGCGTGCGGCGCAGGACCACCTTGATCTTGGCGACCAGCTCGCGCGGATCGAACGGCTTGGGCAGATAGTCGTCCGCGCCCATTTCGAGGCCGAGGATGCGGTCGAGCAAGCCGCCGCGCGCCGACAGGATGATGACGGGGATGTCGTGGGCCCGGCGCAGCTCGCGCGTGAGGTCGAGGCCGTCCTCGCCGTCGAGCATGAGGTCGAGCACGATCAGGTCGACCTGGGCGGTGCCGAGTATCTGCTTCATCTGCGCGCCGCAGGTGGCGGCGCTCGCCTGGTAGCCCATTTCGCGCAGGTAGTCGCGCAACAGGTGGCGGATATTGGCGTCGTCGTCGACGACCAGGATGTGATCCATCTTTTTCTCTTGCCGGCGCGCCTCGCAAGCCGCGCCAACACATTCCATTACAAAACGGCCGGTTTCAACACATCGCCATTACAAACGGCCGTTAAAGTTTCGTTCGCAAATAGCAATCGTTCGCATTTACTGAATATATCATGACGACCTTTCGTTTGATCCAACGGGCGCAGCGGGCCGCGGCAGTGGCGAGCGCGGCGGCAACCGCAATGGCGACCGCCGCGCTCATGATTGGCGTGACCACCCATGCCGCACAGGCCGCCACGCCCGCGGCGGCGCAGGCCGTGAGCGCCGCGAATGCCACCAGCGCCGCGAACGCCACAAGCGCGCCGCTCGTGGTGACCGATCTCGCGGGCCGCACGATCAAGGTGCCCGCCGAGCCGCATCGCATTCTGCTTGGCGAAAGCCGCCTGCTCTCGGCGCTCGCGTTGCTCGAAGGGCAGAAGCCGCTGGCGCGCGTGGTGGGCTGGCAGGGCGATCTGCCTGCGATGGACCCGCAAACCTACGACGCCTACGCGCAGCGCTTCCCCGAGATCCGCCAGATTCCGCTCATCGGCCGGGCGACGGAGGACAGCATCAGCGACGAGAAGGCGCTCGCGCTCAAGCCCGATGTCGCGATCTTCAGCATTGCGGGGCACGGGCCGAGCCGTTACAACGCGCTCGTCAAGCAACTGGAGGCCACCGGCACGACGGTGGTGTTCGTCGATTTCCGCGTGCACCCCATGCAGAACACGCTGCCGAGCATCAAGCTGCTTGGCGAGGTCCTGCATCGCGAGAAGGAAGCCGATGCGTATATCGCGTTCTATCAGCAGCATCTCGCCGCCGTGCAGCGCGTGGTGAACGCGATTCCTGAGTCGCAGCGGCCGAAGGTCTTCGTCGACATGCTGGCGGGCGTCTGGGACGCGGGCTGCTGCCACACGGCGGGCAAGGGCAACTTCGGCGAGTTCGTGGACGCCGCGGGCGGGCGCAATATCGCGGCGGGCCTGTTGCCCGGCGTGCTCGGCGACATCAGCATGGAGCAGGTGATCGCGGCGCGCCCCGACGTCTATATCGCCACGGGCAGCCGCACGAAGCCGGGTCTCGCCTCGCTGCGCGTGGGCGCGCTCACGAGCGCGCACGACGCCGAAGCGAGCCTCGCGCAACTGGCCGCGCGCCCCGGCTTTGACGCGATCAAGGCGATTCACGACGGCCGCGTGCACGGCATTTCGCACAACTATTACGACTCGCCGTACAACATCGTCGCGATCGAGGCGTTCGCGAAGTGGTTCTATCCGCAGCAGTTCCGCACGCTCGATGTGCACGCAACGGAACACGCGTTGTACCAGCGTTTCCTCGCGATTCCCGATACGGGCACGGAATGGGTCGACGCACCGTTGCCGCAGGCGCAACAGGCCGCGCGATGAGCAGCGTGCGTTTCACCGCCGAGGCCGCCGACGCCGCACAGCCCGTGGACGCCGCAAGCGACGCCCATGCGCAGATGCGCGCCTACGCGCGCCTCACGCGCCGCCGCGCGCTGTGTCTCGCGGGCGTGGCGGTGCTGATCGTCGCGTCGCTGCTGTTCGATCTGAGTTCCGGCCCCTCTGGCCTGCCCGTCGCCACGTTGCTGCGCACGATCTTCCTGCCCGCCGGCGCCGATCCGGCCAACAGCGTGATCGTCTGGCAGATCCGCCTGCCTTATGCCGTGATGGCGCTCGCGGTGGGCGCCTCGCTCGGCCTTTCGGGCGCGGAGATGCAGACCATCCTCAACAATCCGCTCGCGAGCCCCTATACGCTGGGCGTGTCGGCGGCTGCTGCCTTTGGCGCATCGCTTGCCATCGTGCTCGACGTGGCGATTCCCGGCGTCGCGCAAACGTGGATCGTGTCCGCCAACGCGTTCGTGTTCGCCTTTGCCTCGGCGTTGCTGCTCGATTTCGTCGCGCGCTGGCGCGGCATGAGCACCTCCGGCGTGGTGCTGATGGGCATCGCGCTCGTGTTCTCGTTTCATGCGCTTGTCGAACTGATGCAGTTCATCGCCTCCGCCGACGCGCTGCAAGGGCTCGTGTTCTGGACGCTCGGCTCGCTCGCCCGCGCCGACTGGCCGAAGATCGGCGTGCTTGGCGCGGCGCTGGCGCTCGCCATGCCGTTCTCGATGCGCAACGCGTGGACGCTCACCGCGCTGCGCCTGGGCGAGGAGCGCGCGGCGAGCTTCGGCATCGACGTGCGCCGGCTGCGCCTGGGCACGCTGTTGCGCGTGTCCGCGCTCTCGGCGCTGGCGGTGTCGTTCGTGGGGACCATCGGCTTTGTCGGCCTGATCGCGCCGCATATCGCGCGCACGCTGTTCGGCGAGGATCATCGCTTCTATCTGCCGGGCAGTCTCCTGCTCGGCGCGCTGATGCTCTCGCTCGCTTCGATCGCCTCGAAGCTGCTCGTGCCGGGCGTGCTGATTCCCGTCGGCATCGTCACGGCGCTCGTGGGCATTCCGCTGTTTCTCGGCATCGTCGTGCGCTCGCAGGGGGCCGCGCAATGAAGGGGCTCGCGATTCATGCGCTTTCGGTGCGCTACGGCAAGCGCGAGGTGTTGCGCGAGTTGAGCGCCGGGCCGCTCGCGCGCGGCGAGATCACGGCGCTGCTCGGGCCGAACGGCAGCGGCAAATCCACCTTGCTGCGCACGCTGGCGGGCTTGAGCGCGCCGAGCGGCGGTTCACTCACGCTCGATGGCGCGCCGCTCAAGCTGTCGGTCGCGGGTGCGCGCTCGCACAGCGTGGTGTATCTGCCGCAGGCGTTGCCCGCGGGCGTGCGGCTCGGCGTGCTGGAGTCGGTGGTGGTGGCGGCGCGCGCGGGGCGCGAGCCCGTGCTGCAACGTGGCGCGTCGTCCACGCAGATCGCACAGGCCCACGCGGTGCTGGAGCGCCTCGGCATTGGCGCGCTCGCTGCCCGCTCGCTCGACGCGCTTTCGGGCGGCCAGCGTCAGCTCGTGGGCATCGCCCAGGCGCTGGTGCGCGATCCGCAGGTGCTGCTGCTCGACGAGCCGTGCTCGGCGCTCGACCTCAATCACCAGTTTCAGGTGATGCAGGTGGTGCGCGAGGTGACGCGCGAGCGCGCGATCGTCACCGTCGTCGTGCTGCACGACATCAACGCCGCCGTGCGCGGCTGCGACCGCGCGATGCTGCTGCATCAGGGACGCATCGCACGCTTCGGCGCGCCGGCCGACGTGGTCACGGCCGATAGCCTCGCCGAAGTGTTCAGCGTCCGCGCGCGCATCGAGCCATGCTCGCGCGGACAGCTTCAGGTTCTGATCGACGGTCTCGCCGGTCAGCAGGGCATCGCCAGCCGTCTCTAGCACGGCCCAGCCAGCCCGTTCAATCCGCCGCTTCAGCACACCGGCCCCGCATGCGCGCATGCGGGGCCGGGTCGTGCGCTGCGCGGCGCTCGCCCAATGAAAACTCGAAGGACAACAATGAAAAAGACCCTCATCGCCGCCGCCTTTACCGCGATCTATGCTTGCGGCGCCCACGCGCAAAACAGCGTGACGCTCTACGGCGTGATCGACGCCGGCCTCTCGTACAACAGCAATGCGGGCGGCCATAGCTTGTGGGCCGCGGGCAGCGGCAACGTGACGGGTAGCCACTGGGGCGTGACCGGCAGCGAGGACCTGGGCGGCGGCACGCACGCCGTGTTCCGGCTGGAGAGCGGCTTTAGCGTGACCAACGGCTCGATGCGCCAGGGCGGCCGCCTGTTCGGCTACCAGGCCTACGCGGGCCTCGACAACGCACGCTACGGCGCGCTCACGTTGGGCCGCCAGTACGACTCCGTGGTGGACTATCTCGCGCCGCTCAGCTTCACGGGCCGTCATCCGGGCGGCAACAATCTCGCGGCGCACCCGTACGACAACGACAACCTCAACAATTCGTTTCGCGTGAACAACGCGGTGAAGTACGCGAGCGCGAACTACGGCGGCGTGAAATTCGGCGCGCTGTATGGCTTCTCCAACGAAGCGGGCGGCTTCGACGACAACCGCCTTTACAGCTTCGGCGCTTCGTACGACTTCGGCTCGCTCCTGTTCGGCGCGGGCTATCTGCAAGCGAACAACGGCGGCAGCGCCAACACGAACGGCGCGCTCACGCTCACCGACCGTACCTTCGTCGCCAGCCAGCAGCGCACCTATGGCGCGGGCGTGAACTACCTCATGCGCCACGCGCGCGTGGGCTTCGTCTGGACCCGCACGCAACTCGGCGGCCTCGACACCATCAACGGCGCGAACAGCCTTGGGCTCACGCAAAACGGCCAGGGCGCGAGCTTCAGCAACTACGAAGTGAACGCGAGCTATGACTTCACGCCGCAATTCACCGTGACCGGCGAATACACCTTCACGCAGGGCGCGCTTTCGACGGAGGGCGGCGAGCATCATCCGCGCTGGCACGAGGTTTCTGTGCAGGCCGACTACTTCCTGTCGAAGCGCACCGACGTGTACGCGCAAGCGAGCTACCAGCACATCGGCGCGGACGGCTCGGGCCTCGGCGCCGACATCAGCGGCCAGTCGCCTTCCTCCACCGATCAGCAGACGGTGGTCGCGATCGGCATGCGGCACCGGTTCTAACGAACCGTGGCGCCGGCGGGCTCGCTCAAAATTCCATGTCGAGCTCGTCGATATCCTCGGTTTCCGATTGCGCGGCCGCGATCCATTCGGCCACATAGGGTTGCTTGAGCACGCGCATGCAGTACTCGCCGATATCGGCGTCGAGCGGCACCTCGTAGGTCAGAAAGCGCGTGACGACGGGTGCATACATCGCGTCGGCCGCGCCGATCTCGCCGAACAGCCAGGGGCCGCCGTAGCGCGCGAGGCAATCGCGCCAGATCGTGAGAATGCGCTCGATGTCGTCCTGCGCGCGCGACCAGATGCGAAAGCTCGGAAAGTGGCCGCGCAGGTTCATCGGCAGCGCGGAGCGCAGGGCGCTGAAGCCCGAGTGCATTTCCCCGCAGACGGAGCGGCAGTGCGCGCGCGCGTTGCGCTGCGCGGGGAGCAGCCGCGCCTGCGGGCGGATCTCGTTGAGGTATTCGCAGATCGCGAGCGTGTCCCAGATCTCGATGCCGTCGTGCCGCAGGCAGGGCACGAGGATCGAGGGCGAGAGCAGCAGCAGTTCGGCGCGCGCCGCGGCGTCGTCGATGGGGACGGCGAGCGTTTCGAATTCGAGTCCCGCGAGTTTCGCGAGCAACCAGCCGCGCATGGACCACGACGAATAGTTGCGGCTGCTGATCGCCAAGGTCGTGGGCATGCTCGTATTCGTCTGACTCATGCGGCATCTCCGGTGCGTGAGATTCAGGGCGGCGCGTGCGTTCGTCGTCGCGGCATCGCGCCATGGTGTCTTCGCGTCTTCGCGCGTGACGGCGGCGCGCACGCCGCACGGGCGCGCTGCACCACGAACGCCGTGGCGGCGCACTGTTTTGCGGCATGCGCGGGCGTAACGAAGCACGGGGAAGCACGGGCCCGCGAGGCGAGCGCGCCCGTGCCCGGCGCGCCGCGCGCCTGCGCACACGGCATCGCGCGCGCGGGCCACCGGCAAGACGTGCAATCGAAGGGTGCAAACACCGTGCCAGTGAAATGAGCCGCAAGCCGCCGTTTGCCGATGTGCTGGCATATGTATTGCCTCTTGAGCGTTCACACCATTCGAGAGCCCGCGCCCATGAACCTGCTTGCCTATTCGGCCTACCAGGCGATGGCTGACCTGACGCTACCCTGGCGCGCCACGGCCACGCTCGCACGCAACACCCTCGCCGCGTGGCCCGCGCTCGCGGCCGGTCTCGACGCGCGCACCATCGACGCGGGCTGGGAACTGATCGAGATGGCGGGCCTCACGCACGCGCGCCCGCCATTCGGCATCGACGCCGTGCAGGTGAACGGCGCGAGCGTACGCGTGACGGAGGAAGTGGTGAAGCGCACGCCGTTCGCCACGCTCCTGCGCTTTCGCAAGGACACGGCGGCGCCGCAGCCGCGCGTGCTGCTCGTCGCGCCCATGTCGGGGCACTTCGCGACGCTCCTGCGCGGCACCGTGCGCACGATGCTCGCCGATCACGACGTCTACATCACCGACTGGCACAATCCGCGCGACGTGCCGCTGATGGCGGGGCGCTTCGGCTTCGACGAATATGTCGAGCACGTCATGGCGTTTATCCGCGCGGTGGGCCCCGACTCGCACCTCATGGCGATCTGCCAGCCCACGGTCGCCTCGCTCGCGGCCGTTTCGCTCATGGCCGCCGACAACGATCCGGCCCAGCCGGCGAGCATGACGCTCATGGCCGGCCCGATCGATTGCCGCGTGAATCCCACGGCCGTGAACGCGCTGGCCAACAGCAAGCCGATCGAGTGGTTCGAGCGCAATCTCATCAGCGCCGTGCCGGGCGGCTTCGCGGGCGCGCACCGGCGCGTGTATCCGGGGTTCGTGCAACTGGGCGCGTTCATGCAGATGAATCTCCAGCGCCATCTTGCGTCGTTTTCCGATATGCGCCGCGAGCGCGCGAAGGGCGACCCCGCCAAAGCCGATTCGATCCGCGCGTTCTACCGCGAGTATTTCGCCACCACCGATCTCACGGCGGAGTTCTATCTGGAAACGGTGCGCTCGGTGTTTCAGGAGTACGCGCTGCCGCTCGGCAAGCTCAAGGTGGGCGAACGGCTCGTCGAGCCGCACGCGATCCGCCGCACGGCGCTGCTCACGATCGAAGGCGAAAAGGACGATATTTGCGCGGTAGGGCAGACGGTGGCCGCACAGGCGCTATGCTCGGGGCTGCGTCCTTACATGAAGACCCACCACGTGCAGACGGGCGTGGGGCATTACGGCGTATTCAACGGGCGGCGCTGGGACACGCAGATCTACCCGCTCGTGCGCGCCACGATTCACGATCACGAGCCGCGCGCGCGGCGCTTTGCCTCCACGGCGGCAGCGGGTGGCGCGGATCAGGTCACGCTGCGCGCGCTGCTCGACGCGCAGACGCATGCCGCCGCGGCGATTTCGAAGGCCGCGGAAGCACCGTCTAGATAGCGATGAGGGGGGCGGCCGCGCCGGGGCCGATGGCGGGGAGGGGCGCGGGATTCGTGGTGCTTATGGTGTCGTCAATCGCGTCGTCAAGCGCGCTTTCGATTGCACATTCAACCGCAATTTCGCCTACATCGTTCAGCGCGGCGGCCACGACGCCCGCGAGCATCGTGCCGCGGCATGCCGGCGAGCCGCAGCGGCAAACATAGTCGCGCTGGGTTTCCTCGTCCGCGTCGTCGGGCAATTCGAGCGCGTAGTCGATGAACAGCTCCTCGCCCGGCAGAATGTCGCGGCACGCGTCGATGAACACGTGACCGTCGATCTCGACCGTCTCGCAGTTCGCCTGGCACGCGTGATTGAGCCAGCGCGCCCAGTTGCCGCCCTGGCCGCCGTCGATCACGCGCCCGTCCGAAAGGCCGAAGAGGAACGTATGCGCGTCGTCTTCGCGCGTGCGGTAACGCCGCGCGGCGTTGCGCCAGCTCATGATCTTGCCTTTGTATTCGAAGATGCGTTCACCGGCCCGCAGCGGGCGCAATGCATAGACGCCTCTTCCGTGCACCGGCGAACGCCGGACAGTCATTCGTTTGCTCATGGCCATGTTCACGCGTTGAACGCGTGCAGTATAAGCGGCCAATGTGAAAGCGAACAGGAAATTTGCGCGCACTGCGCGCGGCGCGCCCGACACCCGGCAGTTGACCTCGCGACCCGGCTCAGTGCACCATAGTTGGGTTTATTTGGCGACGTTCCGGTTACATTTTCTTTGAGTGGGGACTATGGCGAGTACGAATGAGCCAGGCGCAGACGCCTCGTTGACTTACCGGCTGAAGGCATTGACCAAGATTGCCGATCGCATGAGCAGCGAGCTCTCGCGCGAAAAGCTCGGCGTGCCGTATCCCGAGGCGAGCATTATCGCGGCGATCGGCACGTTCGGGCCGCAAACGGTCATGGACATTTCGCGCCGCGCGAATCTCGACAAAAGCCAGGCGAGCCGCACGGTCGAGGCCATGCTCGCGAAGGCGATTCTCACGCGCGCAGGCAACGACAAGGACGGGCGCAGCGTGATCATTTCGCTCAGCGCCGAAGGGCGGAAGATCTTCAAGAAGATCGGCCCGACGCTCGACAAGCGCGATAGCGACCTTTATCAGAGCCTCAATGACGCGGAACGCCTGGCGCTGCGCTTCCTGCTCGACAAGGTGCTCGCATCCCACGGCTGGGACGCCACGCCCTGATTGCCTCGTTGCGGCATGCCGCGTGAACCGGCGTGCCCCGCGTGACTTTCCGCACATGGCTTCCAGGTGCGCGCTCAGTCATTGAATTGTCATCGAAATGCCGTGTGGAACGCCGCGCCGTTTCGCCACGGCGGGCTGGCTCACGCGCTGTGGCGCCAACGCATAAAAGAATGGCATTTGAAGCAAAATGCGCGGCGCGCAATTCCCGTATCGTTCGCTCACATTGAATAGCCTGCCGCACGCGCCGCGTAAATCGCCGGCAACCGCGTGCGGAGTCAATTTCTATCTGGAGCGAGACGAAATGAACGACATCACCACGGAAAGCCACGAGACGGGCACCGAACCGGGCAGCGGCGCGGACCGCGCAAGCCTTGGCACTGCAACGCGTTCGTCATCCAACTGGGCATGGGCGACGCCGACAAGCCAGTACGACTGGATGGACGGCCACGCGCCGTTCGCGTCGCTCGACCAGCCGTCCATTGGTTGATATGTCATACAAAATGACGTTTGCTCGACGGCCGCCGGTATGGCCGTTCACGAAGGCGCGCCCGAGGGCGCGGCCTTCGCGACCGTCAGGCGAAGCAGCACGCTGAGCGTGTCGTCGGCACCGCTCGCGATGAGTTCCGCGCCGAGACTCGCGGCGAGCGCCGCGTCCACTAGCAGCGCGGGCGCTTGTGGCGGCGGGCGTCGCGTCGCCGCGCCGCCTGACCCGGCGCGCGGCGTGTCGCGCATCTCCAGCTCGATCTCGACCAACGCCCGGCTCTGGGCGCGCGTGCGCAGGGCAATATCGAGCGGCGCGTGGTGGACGGCATCGCTTGCGCGCGCGAGGAGGCCGCGCACGAGCAACTGATACCGCTGCTTGTCGATCCACACGTCGAGCGGGCCGCCCGCAGGCGCGTCGAATGTGAACAGCGCTTGCGGGTGGGTGCGGGCCGCCGCGCGCAGCGCCTCCCCGGTGATCTGCGCAATGTCGCAACGTACCGGCGCGATGCCGGCATTGGCCGCGTCGGCCTCGATCAGCGCCTGGATATTGTCGAGCCGCGCTTCGATGGCGGCGATCGCTTGCGCGGCGGTGTCGGCGCCGTTTCCGTTCGCGAGCGTTGTCGTGACCGTTGCCGTCACCGTCGAGGCGACTTCGAGACCGGCCAGTTCCCGGCGCAACGCCTCCACGGCCTCGACCAGCAGGCGGCTGCGCGCCCGGCTTGCGCTCTGCGCGCGTTCCTTCGCTTCGCGCAACGAAAGAAAGGCCTGCTCCTGCTCGGCCATGTTCTGCACGCCGCAGATCATCGCCACGGTCAGACCTTGCCGGTTGCGTATCGGCGCGCCCCAAACCAGCCCGGCCAGCGACTCGCCCTTGTAGGTCAGCACCACTTCGCGCGAAAACGAAGTTGCCTGTCTCACGGCGTCGATGAACACGTCTTCGAGCGTCACCGCCTCGTCGGCGCTCAACACGTTCAGCTCGCTCAGGCGCTTGCCGATCACGTCGTCGAGCCGGCGTTCGAAACGGCCGAGCAGGAACTGGTTGGCAAAGAGCAGGCGGCTTTCGACATCGTTGATGGAAATGCCGGTGGGTATGGCGTCGAGTATCGTGCGCAGCAGCTCGCGCCCCTGGGCATCGGTTTTCCACGGCTTGGGCGGCTCGCCGCCCGCGACGTGCCCGGGCCCCAGGATGTTGTTGCGCCATGCCAGCTCGGCCAGTTCCATCATGTTGTCGAGCTTGAGCTTGCGAAAGAGCCGCAGCTTGTAGGTGCTGACCGTGCGGTCGCTTAGCAGCAGTTCGTCGGCGATCGCGCGGTTGGTGTAGCCGCTCGCGAGGTAGTAGAGCACGCTCATTTCGCGCGCGGAGAGGCTGCGCAAGCGGTCGGCTTCCGCAAGATCACCGGCGTTGGCCGGGCCCGCAGCCGGTGCGCGCGCCGGAAAGAAGGCGCGGTTCTGGAGCAGGCTGCGCACGGCAAGCGTCAACTCGCCCAGGTCGCCGCGCTTGCTCACGAATCCCGAGGCGCCCGCCTCGATGCATAGTCCAACGAAATGTTCGCTATCTTGCGACGCCAGCACGAGCGTCTTGAGGTCGGGTTCGCGCTGGTGCAGCCGCCGCACGACTTCCAGACCGCCCAGCCGCGCAAGCCCGAGCCCGGCCACGATCAGGTCGGGGTGCAGTTCGTGCGCGGCGCGCAGCGTGTCGAGACCGTCACCGCTTTCGAGCAGGACTTCGAATCCTTCCTTTTCCAGCAGTAAGCGAACGGCATGCCGGGTGACGGCTTGTTCGTCGGCAATGATGATACGGCGCATCGGCTCGCTCCCCGGGCGCCGCCGCGCGCTTGCCCGCGTCGGCCGGACGCCCGCTTGTCGTGGGACCCCTACGGTGCGATACCGGAGCCCATGACTGACGCGCTCCGCACGCGGTCCGATCATAGCGTCGCCACGCGAATCGCGACGCCTGGCCGGCTCTCGCCTGGTTGCCTGGCTCTTGCCTGTGTAGTGCGCGCACTACAGCGGTTTGCCCGCCCCGGTGATTTAAGGCTGCCCCTGCGGTTTCGATAATGGACCTCAATCAGGACACGATTGGGAGTCGAGGCCATGAACAAGATCTACCGCAACGTCTGGAACGCGATCACCGGCACCTGGGTTGCCGCTGCGGAAACCGCGAGGGGCAGGGGGAAAGGCGCAACGAAGCAAGGCGCGGTCGTGCTCGCGGCGCTCGTGCTGTCGAGCGTAGGCGCGTTGGACGCCGCGCACGCGGCCAACGGCTTTGCCGCGGGCGGCGGCACCGTCGCGACGCAAACGGGCATTGCCATAGACGGTTCGGACTCCAGCACGACGACGTGCGTGTCGGGCACGGGTTCGACCTATGCGAGCGGCACCAATTCGCCGATCGCGATCGGCTGCAAGACTACGGCGACGGGTGACAGTGCGATTGCGCTCGGCGCGTTTAGCCAGGCGCTCAGGGATCGCTCGATCGCGATCGGGCAGTCCGCGAAGGCCAACGCCGTGGGTGCGCTCGCGCTCGGCGCTTTCACGCAGGCCGCCGGAGACCAGTCGGTTGCGCTTGGCGAATCGGCGCTGGCTTACGGGATCAAGTCGCTCTCGCTCGGCTATGACGCGAAGACTTACGACAACTACGCGGTCGCGCTCGGTCCCACGAGCGTGGCGAACAAGGACTATGCGCTGGCGATCGGCAGCGAGGCGCGCGCGATGAATACGGCCTCCATCGCGTTTGGCGGCAAGAGCACGGCGACCGCCGACAACGCCATGGCGATCGGCAATGGTTCGAATGCGGCCGCCGCGAACAGCATTGCGCTTGGCCGTGGCGCGAACGCGACTGCCGATGCCGATGTCTCGGTCGCCGCGGGCTACCAGGCGAGCGCCGCGCAAAGCGGCGCGCTCGCGCTCGGCGCGGCCTCGTCGTCGGCTTCGGTGAAATCGAGCGCGCTCGGCTACGGCGCGAAAGTGGAAGCCCGGTCGAAATACGGCACCGCGCTCGGCGCGAACGCCGGTGTTGCTGAAGGGGCCGCGTATTCGGTGGCCGTGGGCGGCGGCATGACGCCCGCAACCGGCATTGCCGACAGCGAGCGCGCCGCCGCGCAGGTGGGCACGGGCGCGTCATATGGCGTCGCCATCGGCTCGGGCGCGCAGGTCGCCGTCAATGTCGCCGAGGCGACCGCAGTGGGTTCGCGCGCAACGAGCGCCGTGAAAGGCGGCGTGGCGCTCGGGGCGGGCTCCCAGGCTTCGCGCGGCGCGGGCGTCGCGGGCTACGTGCAGCCGGGCGCGGGCGGCGCGGACCAGACCGCCGTGGCGGCCACGCGATCGACCTCCGGCGCGCTGAGCGTGGGCGACGAGTCGAGTGGCCTTTACCGGCAGATCACCGGCGTAGCCGCAGGCTCAAAGGCCACCGACGCGGTGAACGTGGCGCAGTTGCAGGCCACTGCCAATCAGGTGACGACGCTCGGCGACACCGTGAACCAGATCGACACGAGCGGCACGCGCTACTTCAAGGCGCGCGGCAACGGTCAGCAGGACGACGCCACGGCAGCGGGAGAGAACAGCGTCGCCGCGGGCGAACGCTCGCTGGCGCAGGGCGCGGGCTCCGTTGCGCTCGGCTCGCAGGCGCTCGCCGGTTCGGCCGACGCGGTCGCGCTTGGCCGCGGCGCCGTTGCCAGCGGCTACTGGGCGACGGCGGTGGGCTCGGGCGCATCGGCCTCGGGTACGGGCAGCATCGCGCTCGGTGAAAGCGCCGCCTCGGGCGATTGGGGCACCGCCATCGGCACGCATGCGCGCGCAACGGGGCAGCGCTCGGTCGCGCTCGGCGCCGATGCGGACGCCACGAAAGACGACGCCGTAGCGATAGGCCGCGCGGCATCCGCGGCACAAAACGGCGTCGCGCTGGGCTCGTATGCGCAGGCCGCGCAGAACAGCGTGGCGCTCGGCGACCATGCGAGCGCCACGCGTGGCGCGATGACCGGCTATGTCGACGGAACCGGGCAGTTGCATGGTCAGAACTCCATCGGAGAACTGAACATTGGCAGTGTCGACGCCGCAGGCCAGGCGGGCAGCCGTCAGATTACGGGCGTTGCGGCGGGCACGGCGGCAACCGACGCCGTGAACGTCGCGCAGTTGAACCGCACGCGCGAGCAGGTGGACGAAAACCGCCTGGACATCGACCACCTGAAGAAGACCGGGCAGGACGCCGTGTTGTACGACACGCCGGAGCACGACTCGGTGACGCTCGGCGCGGGGCGAACCGGGCCGGTCCGTTTGGCGAACGTGCGCGACGGCCGCGTGACCCGTGACAGCACCGACGCGATCAACGGCAGCCAGTTGTATGGCGCGAGCGAATCGGTGGCGAACGCCATTGGCGGCGGCTCCGGCGTGGACAGCAATGGCGCGGTTACCGCGCCGACCATTCGCGTCAACAACGCAACCTATCACAACGTGACGGATGCGATAGAAAACGTCGATGCGCGGACAACCACGAACACGACGGAGATCGCCAACCTCACGAAGAACATCACGTATGGCACGCTCGGGCTCGTGCAACAGTCGGATGCCGGCGCACCGATCACGGTGGGCAAGGACACCGGCGGGACGCGGGTGGACTTTTCGGCGAGCGGCGGCGACGCGCGGCAACTCTCGGGCGTGGCGGACGGCCTTGTTTCGGCGGCCAGCCTCCAGGCGATCAACGGCAGCCAGTTGCACGGCGTGAGCGAATCCGTCGCCAACGCGCTGGGCGGCGGCTCGTACGTGAAGAACGACGGCACGCTCTTTGCGCCCACATACCGGGTGGGCGGCAATACGTATCAATCGGTGGGCGGCGCGATCGAGAATATCGACGGGCGCGTCACGACCATCGAGAGCACCGTCAACAACATCAGCACGCAGATCGGCAAGGGCGAGCCGGGCCTCGTGCAACAGGATGCCTCCACGGGGGCGATCACGGTTGGCGCGAACACGGCGGGCAGCACGGTGGACGTGAGCGGCACGCAAGGCGCACGCACGGTCACGGGTGTCGCTGACGGCGAAATTGCGTCGGGTAGCGTGGATGCGATCAACGGCGCTCAACTCTACGCGCTCGCGCAGCAGATCGGCACGGTGAACGACACGGTCTCGCTGCATCAGCAGAGCATTGGCGACACGCTCTCGCAAGCGAATGCCTACACGGACCAGCAGGTGAATTCGGCATTGCAGAATTCATATGGCTATACGGACCGCCGCATCGCCAGCGTGCGGCGCGATGCGAGCGCGGGCACGGCGGCCGCCATGGCGATGGCCGGACTGCCGCAGGCCACGCAGCAAGGCCGGGGCATGACCGCGCTCGCGGGCTCGACCTACGACGGCCAGGCCGCGCTCGCGCTGGGTGTCTCGCGCATGTCGGGCACGGGCAAGTGGGTGATCAAGGGATCGGCTTCGACCAACACGCGCGGCTATTACGGGTTCTCGGTCGGCGCGGGGCGGCATTGGTGAGGGCCCGTGAGTACCACAATGAGCGCCGGTGGGCGCTCACGGCCAGGGCTGGTGCGTTACGCGCTTTTCGGCGCCTGAATCATCTTCCAGCCGTTGCCGGCCGGATCGCGAAAACCGGCGTCCACGCTGCCGTAGCGGTCCACGGGCTCCTGCGTGAACTCCACGCCAAGCGCCTTGTAGCGCTCGTAGCTCGCGCGGCAGTCGGCCACGGCAAGAACGAGGGGCGGCATGGCGCCTTTGGCCACCATGGCGCGCAGGGTTTGCGCGGTGGCCTCGTCGTGAACGGGCGGCCCCGGCAGAAAGAGCCCGAGCTGAAACGAAGGCTGCTCCGGGTGCTGCACCGTGAGCCAGCGGTACGCGCCGTTGCGCACGTCGGTATGCACGCGGAATCCGAGTTTGTCGACGTAAAACTTGAGCGCTTCGTCCTGGTCGTCCACATACAGGCCCACCACATTGATTCCCTGGTTCATGTCACCTCCTTGATAGATGGACGCACTGTAGCGTTGCCCGCGCGGCGGCGCTTCTCCAAAACTGCTGTGGTGAGGTCGGGGCGTTGCGCGGCCTTCAGCACGCAGGCGGGCACGCGGTCCAGCTCGGGCAGGGACGCCTGGGCGGCGCTGCGCGCGGCGCTCGGGCTCAGGCCGGTCACGTCGCGAAACGTGCGGCCGAACGTGCCGAGACTCTCCCAGCCCGTGGCGAAGGCGATTTCGGTGATGCTCAGGTCGGTGTCGCGCAGCAGCGTGGTGGCCTGCTCGATTCGCCGCGTGAGCAGGTAGCGATGCGGCGGCAGGCCGAAGGCGCGCTTGAAGGAGCGCGCGAAATGCGCCTCGGAAACGCCGCTCACCTCGGCGAGACGCTTGACGGGCCAGGCTTCGTGCGAGGCGGCGTCCATGCGGTCTTTCGCGCGCAGCAGGCGGCGCAGCAGGGCCGGGTCCTGCAAGGGTTCGGTATCGGCTTTCCCCGGCGGCCGGGCGGCCGGCGGGGCGTGTTGTGCATGTCGGGCGGCGCGAGCGGGCATACGTTCGGCTGAAGTGAGCGGTATGCCGGTAGTTTACGCCCTGCCGCGCAGCGCGCGCCCGCAGCGTCGGCCGTGTCGCTCAAACGGGCCGCGCCACTGGTCGAGGCAACGTGCCGCTGCCCTCGAATACGGCCACCGCGTCCTCCAGCCGCTGCGTGCGCGCGCCGAGCGCCCCGGCTGCGGCGGCGGACTCGTGCACCATGCGGGCGTTCTGCTGCGTCACCTGGTCGAGGTGCGCGATGGCGAGATTCACCTGGCCGATGCCCTCCGACTGCTCCTTCGTCGCGAGGCTGATTTCGTGGATCAGGTCGGCCGCGCGCGTGACCTGGCCCATGATGTCCTTCATCGCGTCGCCGGCCTTGCTGGCGAGGTCGCTGCCCGCCGTCGTCTTGCGCACGCTGTCGTTGATGAGCGTGGCGATTTCCTTGGCGGCGTTGGCGCTGCGCTGCGCGAGCGTGCGCACTTCAGCGGCCACCACGGCGAAGCCCCGCCCCTGGTGGCCGGCGCGCGCGGCCTCCACGGCCGCATTGAGCGCGAGAATGTTGGTCTGGAACGCGATGCCGTCGATGATGCCGATGATCTCGCTGATGCGCTTGCTCGCCCCCGCGATTTCGCCCATCGTCGCGACGACCTGGCCGACGACTTCGCTGCCCGCCGCCGCCGCGTGGCGGGTCGAGCCCGCAAGCTCACTGGCGAGCGCGGCCGTCCCGGCGTTGTTCTTGACCGTCGCCGTCATCTGCTCCATCGACGCCGCGGTTTGCTCCAGGCTCGCGGCGGCTTCTTCGCTGCGCCGCGACACTTCCTTGTTGCGCGTGGCGATGTCGGCGCTGGCGTCGCGCAGGCCGCCAAGCTGCTCGCTCACGTCGTCGGCGAGCGAGCGCAGGTTCAGGCCCGCCTGACACACGGCGCGCTGGAGCATGCCGATCTCGTCCGCGCGATTCACGTGGGCGTTGCCGGCCGACTGGCCCGACGCGACGGCCAGCGACTGCGCGAGCACGCGCGAGAGCGGCCGGGCGATCTGCGCTTCGAGCCAGATCGCCGCGACCAGGGAGACGGCCGCGACCGTGCCGGCGAAGCCTTCGATCATCGCGCCGCGCAAGCCGAACAGCAGGCCGCTTGCGGCGATGAGCGCGAACGAGGCCAGCATGGCGGAACGAATGCGCCACCTGAGCGGCATGAACTGCAAGAGCGACATCCACGCGAAGGCGCCGTTGCGCACCACGAGTCCCTGGTGGAACGCGCGGCTGCCCGCCTGGTTCTCGCGAAAGTCGCGGTAGAGTTTTTCCGTGGCGGCGACTTCCTCGCGGCCGGGTTGGGTGCGCACCGAGAGGTAGCCCGCCAGCCGTCCGTCGCGAAACACGGGCGTCGCGTTGGCGCGGACCCAGTAGTGATCGCCATTCTTGCGGCGGTTCTTGACCAGTGCGGTCCACGATAAACCGGCCTTGAGCGTGGCCCACAAATCCGCAAACGCTTGCGGCGGCATATCGGGGTGACGCACCAGGTTGTGCGGCTGCCCGAGCAGTTCGTCGATGGAGAATCCGCACGCCTTGTTGAATGCGGCGTTGGCGTAGATGATCTTGCCCGCCGTGTCCGTCATGGACAGGAGCGTGGCGTCCGCCGCTATTTCGTATTCTTGTTGGGTAACGGGTAGATTCTCGCGCACGTTGTACCTTTCGGGTCCGGGCTCAGTGGCGAAACAGCGCACTGAAAGCCCGGCTCAATAGTGACCGTAGCGCGAGGATATTTCAGAAATCCGCTGCGACAATACCGATCTCACCGGCGCGCATGCAATTGCGACCATACGCCGCAATCGCAAACGTTTAGCGATGTTTCGCCGGCACATGCGGGGTAATCTTGCCGGGCGTCCTACTTCAATCGTCCTGCCAGGAATTGCTGAAGCCGCTCGCTGCGCGGCGCGTTGAGCACTTCCCTCGGATCGCCTTGCTCCTCGATCTTCCCCTTGTGCAGAAATACCACGTGATTCGACACGTTGCGCGCGAAGCCCATTTCATGCGTGACGACGATCATCGTGCGGCCTTCTTCCGCGAGCTTCTGCATGACCTTGAGCACTTCGCCCACGAGTTCGGGGTCGAGCGCGGACGTGGGCTCGTCGAACAGCATCACTTCGGGCTCCATGGCGAGCGCGCGGGCAATCGCCACGCGCTGCTGCTGGCCGCCGGAGAGGTGCGACGGATACTTGTGTTCGACACCGGTCGCGAGCCCCACCTTGTCGAGGTACTTGCGCGCGCGCGCTTCGGCCTCGCTGCGGCTCAAGCCGAGCACGCTCACGGGCGCTTCGACGATGTTCTCGAGCACGGTCATGTGCGCCCAGAGATTGAAATGCTGAAAGACCATCGAAAGGCGCGTGCGCATGGACTGCAACTGCTTCGGGTCGCTCACGCGCAGCGCGCCGCCGCGATCGGCGCTCGTGCGGATTTCCTCGCCGTTGAGCGTGATGCGCCCCGAGCAGGGCGATTCGAGGAAGTTAATGCAGCGCAGGAACGTGCTCTTTCCCGAGCCGCTCGAGCCAATCAGGCTGATCACGTCGCCAGCCTTTGCCTTGAGCGATACGCCCTTCAAAACTTCGTTCTCGCCGAACTTCTTGTGCAGGTCGTCGACAATCAGCTTGTACATTCTCGATACACTCCATCAGGACTGCGTGCAATTCAGTGGCCTTGCGGCTTGAGGTAAGCCAGCATGCGGGTTTCCATGCGGCGGAACGCCCAGATCAGGCCGAATACGATCGACGCGTAGAGCGCCGCCGCAATGCCATACGCCTGGAACGTCATGTAAGTGGCGGAGTTCGCGTCGCGCGCGACCTTCAGGATGTCGGGCACGGTGGCCGTGAACGCGAGCGTCGTGGCGTGCAGCATGAGGATCACTTCGTTGCTGTACGAGGGCAGGGCGCGCCGCAATGCGGAGGGCAGGATGATGCGCGTGTAGACCTTGGTCTTCGACATGCCATAGGCCTGGGCCGCCTCGATCTCGCCGTACGAAGTCTCGCGAATCGCGCCCGCGAGAATCTCGGTGGCGTAGGCGCACTCGTTCAGCGCGAACGCCAGCAGCGTGCAATTCATGGCGCTGCGAAAGAAGTCGCCCAGCACCGCGTTCGAATGCACGAAGTGCAGGCTGTAGATGCCGGTATAGCAGAGCAGCAGTTGCACATAGAGCGGCGTGCCGCGAAACACATACGTATAGACCCAGACCGGTCGCGAGATCCACGGATTGCGCGACGCGCGCGCAATGGCGAGCGGCACGGCAAGCAGGAAGCCCGCGACGATCGAAACGACCAGCAGCCAGAGCGTGATGACGAGGCCGCTCGAATTGAAGCCGTCGCTGTACAGATAGTTCGGCCAGTATTGACGAATCAGTTCGATCACAGCGCTGCCCTCCGCACACCGGTCGAATAGCGCTTTTCGAGTCGGTGCAATGCCAGATTGGAAACCGTGGTGATGGCGAGATAGATCGCGCCGGTCACGAGCGTGAAAAAGAAGAACCCCTGGGTGGCCTTGCCCGCGTCCTGCGCGGCCTTCACCACGTCGGCGAGACCGATGATCGACACGAGCGCCGTGGCTTTCACGAGCACCTGCCAGTTATTGCCGATGCCTGGCAGGGCGAAGCGCATCATCTGCGGGAACAGGATGCGCGTGAACACACGCATGGAGCTCATGCCATACGCGAAACCGGCTTCGATCTGCCCGCGCGGCACCGCGAGAAATGCGCCGCGAAACGTTTCGGTGAAGTACGCGCCGTAAATGAAGCCGAGCGTGATGACGCCGGCCACGAACGGGTCGATGTCGATCTGGTCCATGCCCAGCATGTCGGTTGCGTCGTTGAGCCAGATCTGGATGCTGTAGAACAGCAGCAGCATGAGCACGAGGTCGGGCACCGCGCGAATGAGCGTGGTGTAAGCGGTGCCCACGCGCGCGAGCACGCGGTTGGGCGAGAGCTTCGCGGCCGCGCCCGCGAGCCCCAGCACAAACGCCGCGGCGAGCGAGAGCAGCGCGAGCTTGATGGTTTCCCACGTGCCCGCGAGCAGCAGCGGGCCGAAGCCTTGAAATAACATGGCAGGAAGTCCTCTATCGATGCAGGGAAAGACCGCGGCTCAACCGCCGTACACGTCGAAGTCGAAATACTTCGACTCGATCTTCTTGTACGTGCCGTCCTGGATCATGTCGGCGATCGTCTTGTCGATCTTCGCCTTGAGGTCCGCGTCTTCCTTGCGCAGGCCGATGGCGGCCGCGCCCGTGGGAATCTCCTGGCCGGCGAACGCGAAGCCCGCGCCGCGCGGCGTTTTCAGGAAGCCCAGATTGGCCTGCACTTCGTCTTGCAGCGCGGCGTCGAGGCGGCCCGACTGGAGGTCCAGATACACCTGGTCCTGGTTCTGGTAGGGAATCACGTTGATGCCCTTGGGCGCCCAGTTCTCTTTTGCGTAGGTCTCCTGAATCGAGCCCTGCTCGACGCCAACCGTCTTGCCTTGCAGCGACGCGATGGTCGGCTGCAACGGCGAGCCCTTCTTCGCGACGAGACGCGTGGGCGTGTTGAAGAGTTTCGCGGAGAAGGCGATCTGCTGCTCGCGCTGCGGGGTGATCGTGAGCGCGGAGAGCGCGCCGTCGAACTTCTTGGCCTTGAGGCCCGGAATCATGCCGTCGAAGTCCTGCTCGACCCATACGCACTTCGCGTTCAGCCGCTTGCAGATCTCGTTGCCCAGGTCGATGTCGAAGCCGACCAGCTTGCCGTCGGGCGCCTTCGACTCGAACGGCGCATAGCTCGCGTCGGTGCCGAAACGGATGGTGGTCCAGTCTTTCGCATACGCGCCACCGGCGGCAAGGGCGAGGGCGACACACAAGGCAAGTTTCTTCATGAAGTCTCCGATAGGAATAGAGGACGCCTGTGGCCGGTCGTGCAGCGGAGTCCGGTCCGGCAAGTTGTCTATACAATTATCGATGTGTCGAAAAGTCGGGCAATCGGTGTTATCACCTGGGGATTTCACTGTGCCGTAAACGAAAGACGGCGTAATTCAGGCGTCAGGAAGCGATGGTGAGGGTATACGTGGAGCAGATTGAACTTGTATAGACAAGCTCGCTTCGGTAATCTGACTCCACCTTGTCCAGACAACTTTGACACTGCGATGATCATCAAACTGACCCCCGGCCATCTGACCCTGCCCCAACTGCGCCAGATCGCGCGTTCCACCGAAAACGGCGGCGTGAAGCTCGAACTCGATCCGGCCAGCTTTGCCGCTATCGACGCAGGCGCGCGCGCCGTTGCCGAGATCACGGCGAAGGGCGAACCCGCCTACGGCATCAATACGGGCTTCGGGCGTCTGGCCAGCACGCATATTCCGCGTGACCAGCTCGAACTGCTCCAGCGCAATCTCGTGCTCTCGCACGCCGTGGGCGTGGGCGAACCGATGGAACGTCCGGTCGTGCGCCTCCTGATGGCGTTGAAGCTCTCCAGCCTCGGTCGCGGCCACTCGGGCATTCGCCGTGAGGTGATGGACACGCTCATCACGCTCTTTAACGCCGACGTGTTGCCGGTGATTCCGGTGAAGGGCTCGGTGGGCGCTTCGGGCGACCTCGCGCCGCTCGCGCATATGTCGTGTGTGTTGCTCGGCGTGGGCGACGTGTTCGCGAAGGGCGAGCGCATGAGCGCGCAAGAAGGGCTGCGGCTCGTCGGCCTCAAGCCGCTCGCGCTGCAAGCGAAGGAAGGGCTCGCGCTGCTCAACGGCACGCAGGCTTCCGCCGCGCTTGCGCTCAACAACCTCTTCGCGATCGAAGACCTGTACCGCACGGCGCTCGTGTCCGGCGCGCTGAGCGTCGACGCGGCGGCCGGTTCCGTGAAGCCGTTCGAT